>CAWAVL010000022.1:0-136197 GCA_963785455.1 uncultured Actinomycetota bacterium | reverse complement strand
CGTCACCAGCCCTCGCCGTGCACCTCGTGGCCCGGCGCCACGTTGATCAGCCCGCGATAGGCCTGCATCGGCGTGGAACCGTGGTTGACGACGGCGTCGACCTCCCGGGCGATCGGCATCTCGATGCCGTACTCGGCCGCCAGCTTCATCACCGTCGACGCCGACTTGACGCCCTCGGCCACCTGCTTCATCCCGGCCAGGATCTCGTCGATGCTCTGCCCGCGGCCCAGCATTTCGCCGACGTGGCGGTTGCGGCTGTGCGGGCTGGTGCAGGTGACCACGAGGTCGCCGAGCCCGGCGAGGCCGGAGAAGGTGTCCCGGTCCCCGCCGATCCGCTCGCCCAGGCGCGACATCTCCCGCAGGGAGCGGGTGATGACGGCGGCGCGGGTGTTGTCGCCGCTGCCGACCCCGTCGCCCATCCCGACGGCAATGGCGAACACATTCTTCAAGGCGCCGGCGATCTCCACGCCCACCACGTCGGAGCTCGAGTAGATCCGGAACAGCTTGGTGCGGAACAACTCGCCGAGCTGCGCCGCCAGGTGCTGGTCGGGCATCGCGATCACCGCCGCCGCGGCGTACCCGGCGACGACCTCCCGGGCGATGTTCGGGCCGGCCAGCACGCCCGCCGGATGCCCGGGCAGCACCTCGTCGACGATCTCCGTCATCCGGTTGTGGGTGACCTGTTCCAGACCCTTGACCAGGCTGACCACCGGCGCCCACGGCCGCAGATAGGGCGCGAGATCGGTGAGCGCGCCACGGAACCCGTGTGACGGCACCGCCATGACGATCACATCGCTGGGTTCGACGGCCTCCTGCAGATCCGCCGTCGCGCTCAACGTCTCCGGCAGTGCGTAACCCGGCAGGTACCGCTCGTTCTGTGAGTTCTCGTTGATCTGCCCGGCCACCTCGGTGGACCGTGCCCAGATGACGGTCGGCAGCTTCCGGGCGATGATCGCCGCGACGGCGGTGCCCCAGGAACCGGCGCCGATCACGGCGACCCGGGGCTGCCGGCGCAGCGGCAGATCGGCGACGGTCGTCATCGGGTCGGGTCCGCGGTTCGCCGGTAGCTGTCCATGCTGTGGATTGTGGGGTAGTCGCGTCCGCTTCGCAGCGCCTCGGCGGGACCGTGTCGTGTTTGCGGTGCCGTCACGGCGGTGGGTCGGCCGCGTCGCCACCAGCATCATCCCGGGGCGGTGTGGCGACCTGCAGCACCCGGTGACCGCCGCGGGTCGCCCACTGCGCGCGGCCCGCCGGCAACGGTCGGGGCACCAGTCCGTGGCTCAGCCGGCCCTCGGCGGCCGGCCCGGACAGCAACAGCACCGGCGTGCCGAGGTCACCCAGCGCCTGCAGCAGCGGCTCGTACTGCGCCCGCGCGATGCCGCCCACCCTCCTGGCCACCAGCAGGTGAAACCGGAGGTCCCTACCGAGCGGAAGGAACGGCAGCACTGGCAGCAGCGGGTTGCCGGCGGCGGTGGTGACCAGCTCCACATCGTCCACGGCGAGGTAGATCTCCGCGATCGAACCGGAGCTGCCCGGCCCGGAACGGGCGGCACGCAGCCGGTCGGTCAGCGTCGCGGCGAGGTCCCGGCACAGCACGCCCGCCGCCTCCGGGTCGTTCGCGACCCGCCACGGCACGTTGGGCCCACCGGGCGGCAGCAGGTCTCGGCGGTAGTCGATGACCGCCACCTGCGCTCTGCCGGGGTCTCTGCCGACCTGGGCGAGAACGGTGCGCAGGGCCGTCGACTTACCGGCCCCGGCGTCCCCGTAGATCGCCAGGTGCGGGCCGGCGTTACGCAGGTCGTGCCGAACCGGTCGCTGGTCGTCCTCGGCAAGCCCCAGCACGACCCCGTTGGCGTCGGAATCGGGATCGAGCGCTGCGATGTCGGCGAGCATGACGCGGCGAGGCAGGGTGCCGATGCGGGCGACGCGTTGGCCGGGCCAGCGGCGCCGGATCTCCGACACGGTCTCGGCGGGGACCTGGGTGTCCCGTCGGGTGGGTTCCCCTCCAGGTTCGGCCGTAGTTCTTGCTCCGCTTGCGGCGGAACCGGGGGTGGCCCGGTGCAGCGTCGGCAAGGCGATCTGCGCGAAGTGACCACCCGCGACCAGCGGCCCGACCCGGCCGGTCGGCGCGCACCGCAGCGGCGAGCCGCCGGTCCACCGCGGAGTCGAACGGATCCGCCAGCCGCAACTCGATCCGGGACGAGAACCCGGCCGACAACCCGCCGCGCAGCTGCAGCGGTGACCCGGCGGTCAGCGCCACGTGCACGCCGGCCGCCGGCCCGTGGGTGAGGATCGGCGCCAGCCGCTCCTGCAGGGTCGGTGCCGCATCCAGCGCGTCGGCCCAGCCGTCGATGACCAGCAGCAGCCGGCCGTGCCGTCCGCCACCCGGGCGCCGGCCATCGATGATGGCGGTGGTGTGGGTGAGGATTCGTTGCACCAGTTCGGGATCCGAGCGCGACGCGACGGCGGCAACGTGCGGCAGATCCGCGACCGAGGCGGCACAGCCGCCGTCCAGGCCGACACACAACATCGTCATGTCCACCGGCGGGACATGGAACGCGACGGACGTGATCAGTGCGGCAAGGGCGGTCGACTTGCCGGACCGCCCCGCGCCCACGATCAGCAGGTTGCCGTTGCCGATCGTGGGGTCCCAGCGCAGCACGTCCTGCCGCTGCCGCTGCGGCACGTCGATCACCCCGAACGGCACCGCGACGCCGGACGGATCGGGCGTCCGTTCGGCCAGCGTGAACACCGGGGCCAGGGTCAGCTGGTCGGGCAGCGGCGGCAACCAGATGGGGCGCACCGGTCGACCGGCGGGATGCCGCGCCGCTCCGGTGCACAACCGCTCGACGGCGATGTCCAGCACTGTGCGGGCGGGCGAGTCGTTGCCGGCGTTCGGCGCGGCGTCGAGCGTGCCGCCGGATCGGGAGCGCCGATCGAGTTCGGTGAGGCGTTGGGCGACCCCGTTGCGTTCGTGAAAGGGCAGCACCGGCAGGGGGTCTGCGGCAACCGGCGACGCCGAAACGGGCCGGGAGCGGGTCACCGTTGCGGCCCGGAAGCGCCGCGGATGCCGCTCACCGGTCACCAGGTACGCCCAGCCGGGCTCCCTGGGCAACCGGAACGCCTCCGTCGTGCCCATCGCCTCCCTGGATTCGGCCTCGGAAAAGGTGCGCAGGCAGACCCGGTACGAAAGGTGCGACTCCAACCCGCGCAGGCGGCCGGTGTCCAGGCGCTGGGTGGCGAGCAGCAGGAACACACCGATCGACCTGCCGACCCTGCCGATGGTGGCGAACAACTCGGTCAGATCCGGGCGCGCGAGCAACAACTCGGAGAACTCGTCGACGACGACGAGCAGCCGCGGTAGGGGTCGCAATCCTGCCCGCTCGGCGGCCGCGCCGTAGTCGTGCAACGCACTGACCCCCGCCGCCGCGAACAGCTCCTGGCGCGCCTGCACCTCGCCGGCCAGCGCGTCCCGGAAACGGTCGATCAGCGTGGCGTCGGCGTCGAGGTTCGTGACCACCCCGGCGACATGCGGCAGCCGCGCCAACGGGGCGAAGGTGGCGCCGCCCTTGAAGTCGGCCAGCAGGAAGGCCAACTCATCCGGCGGATGTCCCATCGCCAGGGCCAGCAGCAGGGTGCGGAGCAGCTCGGACTTTCCCGAACCGGTCGCCCCGACCACCAGCCCGTGCGGCCCGACCCCACCGTGTGCGGCCTCCTTGAGGTCGAGGCTGATCAACGATCCGTCGTCGGCGGTGCCGACGGGCGCACACAGGTCGTCGCGCACGGGTCGCCGGACCCACCCGTCGGCGACGTCGTAGGTGGTGGGGTCCGCGGGTGGGTCAGCCGGCCGCCCCGCAGATGCCTGCTGCGACGGGACGGCAGATCCTGCGCCGACGGCCCGTGCGGCCATCCGCGCCTCGGCCAGGCTCAAGGCGTCGACCACGCAGGCGACGTCCGTGCTGCCGCCCGAGACGCGATCGCCGCGCGCGAGTACGTCCGCCGTCTCGTGGTGATCGGCACCCGCAGTTCCGTGCCGTGCGCCCAGAACGATGCGGTGATCGGCGGCGCCCTCGAACGGGCGCGTGGTCGGCGAGATGAATGATCACCGCGCCCGCGGCCGCGGCAGCTGCGGTCACCGTCCCGCCCGATCCGAACCTCGGGGCGAGTGAGTCGACCACGACCACCAGACGCCGGGAAGGGTGCCCGGTCGGCGACGCCCGCGACGACTCGGCATGCAGCAGTTCGGCAGCCCCATCGGTGGTCTCCGCAATCAGGCGGGCCGGCAACGGGCCGTCGCGCGCGGCTTGCGATCGATGGTGCGGCAACCACTTCAGCCATTCCCATTCCGCCGCATCGGTACTGCACGACGAGGATGGCCAGTTCCGTCGGCCGATGGTGCGCGACGAGTTGGGTCAGCATCGCCCGGGTCAGGGCCAGCACCCGGTCGGCCGACCCGCGAATGAGCACGGTGCAGCCCGGCCACAGATCGACCACCACGGGCTGTCCGGACAGAGTCGTGTACTGGGTGACCGCCGCTGCCGCTGCCGCTGCGCACGCAGGGTCGACGTCCGACAACGGGGTCGCGTCGTCCGGAGCGGCCAGCACCGGCCGATCGAGCGGGACGGTGCCCACGCCGACCCGCACGGTCAGGTCCCCGCGTGGTGACCCAGCTGATCTGGAGAGGGCTTGTGCTGCAACGCGGTGCGGATCGGGGTGGTCGCGAGCGGATCGACGGTGCTGGCGCACGGCGGCGTGCCGGGCCCGTTGCCGGACGTGCTCCACATGGTCGAGGTAGCGCTCGCGGACCCGCCGCGTTCGGCGCCGCCCGCCGGATCGGAGGCTGACCGCCATCGCCAGAGCGACGGTGACGGAGGCAACCAGCACGACCGCTGCCAGCACCGCCATCACCGGTCGTCCCTGGGACGAGACGGCCAGCACCACCGCACCCACTCCGGATGCGGCCGGCATCAGCATCATGCCGAGTGATCCGCCGAGGGCGGCCGGCTCGGCGCGGTTCGGCGCAGGGTGCAGGTGGAAGGCGGCCTGCTCTGTGGCCGGGGACGTCCCGGTCAGCGATCGCGTCATGAGCCCGCTCCCTTCGCACCCAGATCCTGTGCGGTGTCTGCGATCGGCCCCGGGGCGAATGCGCTGGGGACAACTACCGAACGGGGTGCCCGGCGAAGGTTACGATCCGCCGCGCCCGCCGCCGCCGAGTTGTCCACAGGCGGGTGGCGAGGCGCGGAATGCGGCGTGGGGGTGAAAAACCATGGGGGAAAAGGTGACCGACGATGCCGCCGCGCCCACCGCGGCCTATCGCTGCGTCACGGTCGTCGCCGGTTCCCGGTGCGCCGATCTCGCCGTACCGGCGGCGTTTCCGGTTGCCGACCTGCTGCCGGGCATCGTGCGGCTGCTGGTGCCGGTCGGTGTTCCGTCGCCCGCCGAAGGCGCGGAGGCCGCGACCACTCCCGGTTGGCGCCTGACGCCGATCGGCCGGCCGCCGTTGGTGCTCGCCGAGAGCCTCGACGCGGCAGGTGTTCTCGATGGTGATGTGCTGATGTTGCTCGACGACACCGACCAGACTCCGGCACCGGTGATGCGCACGGTTCATGATGCGGTCGAGCACGGGGTGGAAACCGCTTATGCGGTCTGGGATTCCGGCACGCGCGGGCAGTGGGCCCGCTGGGCGGTGGTGCTCGCATTGCTCGGCCTGCTGATCCCCGTGACTGCCCTGCCGATCCCGGTCGGTGCGTTCATGGCTGCCTGCAGCGCCGTGATCGCCGTGATGCTGGCGGTGCAGGCCGGCCGCACCGGTGAGTCGGTCTGCGCTGCAACGGGTGTCGTCACCGCTGGGGTGTATGCCGCGGTGACGGGCATCGTGGGGGTGCGGCAGTGGTGGCTGGGTGATGCCGGTCCGCCTGACGTGCTCGCCGTGCCGGCGCTGTGCTGCGCGCTTGTCACGACGGCTGTCGCTGCGGTGTGGTGGCGGCCCGCTGTGGTGGCGACGGTTGCCGTCGGGACCGCGCTGATTCCTGCGGCGGCCGTGGCGCTGATGAGGTCGTCGGGAGTCGACGGTGTCACGGCCGCACTGGTCATGGCAGTGGTCGTGGTCCTGCTGATGGGCGGGCTGCCGCGCGCGGTGCTGGCGGCGTCCGGACTGTCCCACGCCGATGCCGACGAGCGTGTCGCCGCGAGACTGGCGCGCGCGGAGCGGTGGCTCACCGGCTGCCTCATCGGCGCCGCCGGCGCCGCCCTGGCCGGTGTCCTGCCCGCCGTGGCAGTTTCCGACCGCGCACTGCATCTGCTGGTCGCGGGGGTCGGCTGCCTGATGCTCCTGCGGGCGAGGGCTTTCACCCTGGTCTGCCACGGCATCGGTCCGCGGGTGGGCGGAATGCTCGTGCTCGCGGCGGTGTGGTGGGCCGGGTTTCGGGATGCGCCGTCGTCGCGGGCGGAGCTGGTGCTCGGCACGCTCGCCGCACTCATTGCCCTGCTGATGGCGCAGTCGTCGGCGGGTAGGGATCCCACCGGGCCGGTCACCGCGGCCCGGGTCGAGCGGGCGCTCGACGTCGCAGAGTGGCTGCTCGTTCTCGCCGTGCTGCTCGGCACGGCCGGCGAACTGGGGCTCGCGCACTGGGCACTGTCGGTCCTGGGCTGAGCGGAGGTGTCGGTCGCCGGCAGCCGTCGGGCGACGTCGGGCTCCCGCCATCGGCAGCCTCGGTCCGGAACTGACAGATGGACTGAATCAGATGACGGAAAGCAGGTGGCTCAACGGCTTCGGGACGGCGGTCATCGGCAGCGCGGACACCAGGATGGGAGCGTAGTGGATCTTGCGGCCGCCGCGGCTGCCCAGAAAGCGCCGCAGCCGCGCCTGGTCGGACCTGCCGCGTTGGGCGGGCTGTTGCTGCAGCGTCCGGAACGACCTCAGGTCGCCGTGCTCGGCGAGCACCCGCTCGACCGCGGCCGGTCCCAGCGCGCGGACCAGTTCGTCCTCGAGGTCGGCGTCGCAGACGAAGAAGTGCCGGGCTGCGAGCTCGGCGCGCGTGGACGCCGGACCCAGACCCGCTCGCGCGAAACCCTTCTGGAAGAACCGCACCTCGGCCGCGTCACACAGTCCGGCCAGCCGCAGGTTCAGTCCGGGTGGCCCGTACCGCTGCAGGAAGTGACCGATGTTGGTGGCGCCGTGCATGGCAAGGACCGCGACCCGCTCCGCCGCCAGGTCCCGGCCGAGTCGCGCGGCGAGCGCCGTGACCGCCCGTTGGTCACTCCGGCCCTCGACGAGCACCACGGTGCGCGGCGGCAGTGCACCGTCGTCCGTTCCTCCAGGCACGGTGTGGACGGTATCTCCCGATTCCACCGGCCGACAGGCAGTTCTGCGCCGGTCACCGGTCCGACCGCCGCTCGCGGAGCGACGTGGTTTGCGCTTCCTGCGTCGGGGATACCGGTCCGTCATGAGCCAGCCAACGCAGGTCTTCCATCCCGGTCAGATCGTCCCGGTCAGCGGCATCTACGGCTGCACCGATGAGTCCCACGGCCATCGGTTCGAGTCCACCGACGTCAAGGGCAATCGGTTCCCGCCCATGCCGGCGGACTGCTCGAGCGAAGGCTGGGTCCTCGACACCGCCGCCAGTCACCGAGGTGACCGCTGAGGGTGCCTACGGCCGGAAGGCGGCCATCAGGCTGATGGCCGCCACGGCGAGCCCGATGATCACCGTCGCGACCACCACTGCCGGCCAGATGCGTCCGGTGTCCCGCCAGTTGCGGCGAGCGCCGTGCAGGAACGCCGTCCGCAGCTGGCGCTGGCGAAGCGCGTGGAGCGCCAGCAGGTCACGGTCCGCCTGCGGTCCGCGCGCGCCCGTCGCTGCCGGTGCAGGCGCGTCCGGCGGGGCGCGGCGGAATTCTCCGGAGGTCACCGGCGGCACGGTAGCCGGGTAGCGCGGGCTGCGGCTGAGTTGTCCACATTTCCGGCGCGAGGGCCGTGCTGCCGTGCAGACTGTCCGCATGCCCGAGCTGCCCGAGGTCACCGCGCTGGCCGCGTTTCTCACCGAGCACGCCACCGGGCGACCGGTCGCGGCCGTGACGGTGGCCTCGCTCAACGTCCTGACCACCTACGACCCGCCGGCATCGGCGCTGGTCGGGCGGGTCATCACCGGAGCCGGCCGGCACGGGAAGTTCCTCGACATCGTCACCGCGGCCGATCCGGACGGCGGGCCTGGCGGCGTGATCCCGGAGGATCTGCACCTGATCGTGCACCTGGCCCGCGCCGGCTGGCTCCGCTGGTCGGACGCGCTGTCCGCCACCCCGCCGAAGATGGGCGGACCCATCGCCCTGCGGATCCGGCTGGCCGGCGGCGTGGGATTCGACATCACCGAGGCCGGTACCAAGAAGTCGGTGGCCGCTGCCATCGTGCGCGATCCGGCCGCGGTCCCCGGGGTCGCCCGGCTCGGCCCGGACGCACTGACGCTGGATCCACCGGCGCTGGCCGCGGTGCTCGCCCGCAGCACCGGCCGGTTGAAGAACGTGATCACCGACCAGACTGTGATGGCCGGTATCGGCAACGCGTACTCGGACGAGATCCTCCACAGCGCAAGGCTTTCGCCGTTCGCCACCGCCGGGAGACTCAGCCAGGACGAGGTCGACCGGCTGGCGTACGCCATGCACGCGGTGTTGACCTCGGCGGTGGAACGGTCGGTCGGCGCAGAGGCGGCCAGGCTCAAGGGGGAGAAACGCACCGGCCTACGCGTGCACGCCCGCACCGGCCTGCCCTGCCCGGTCTGCGGTGACGTCATCGCCGAGGTGTCGTTCGCCGACCGGTCGTTCCAGTACTGCCCGACCTGTCAGACCGGCGGCCGGTTGCTCGCCGACCGCCGCCGCTCCCGGTTGGTCAAATAGCGTCAGCGGGCCGCGCGGGGCCGGCCCAACCGGCGGGGACTGGGCGCGACGGGTCGCGGCGTGCTGACGGCGCCGGCCGGAACGCGCACCACCGCAGCAGCGGTGGGTGCCGCGGAGACCGGCAGCTCCAGTTCGAGTGGCCGCAGGATCTGCTCGATCGCCACCTGCAGCTCGTCCGCGCACACCCGGAAGTCCTCGACGCCGCGGCCCATCGGATCGGCGAGATCGTCCAGTTCCACCGGCACCGGCTGCAGCGACGAGCGGGCCAGCTTCGCCTGAACCACCAGTTGCCGGCCCAGCTCACCCGGATCGTCGGCGACGATCGGCGCGACCTGCGCGCACAGCCGCGCGAACTGCAGAATCGTGAACGTCCGGCCCAGCGCGGATGGAACCATGCTGACCACGCTGCTGCGATGCCGGCGGGCGGCGGTCAGCACCAGATCCGCCCGGTTGATCGCCGCCGGGATCAGGTCGTTGGAGTGGTGCGGCGCCACCTCGCGCCAGCCGCTCGGCCAGCACCGTGTGCGCGTGGTCGTGCATCGGCCAGGGGGCGCGGACGTCGGTGCCCGCGGAGTCGACCGTCCAGGAATCGGCAGAGCCGAAGTGCGCGGCGGCCTCGTGCGTGAGCAGTTGCTGGGCCATGGGGGATCGGCAGTGGTTGGCGGTGCACACCATCAGCACGCGAAACGCCGACATGGCAACACCGTTCCTTCTGCTCACCCGCCGCAGTGACGGACCGGCCGACTCGCCGCCGTCCTTCCCCCGATCGCAGGGTACAAGTCGGTCGCGTGAATCCGCCCCTTTTCCCCGGCACACAATGGTCAATCCGGCACACAATGGTCGATCCGGCACACAACGGCCGAATCCGGCTCGGTCTGGTGACCGAGCCGGATCCGGGATTGGGGGTACCGGCGGGAGGACTCCCGGCAACCCGCCGGTACCGCTTTGATCAAGCGCTCACCCCTCGTCAGCGCTTGACGTTTTCGTCAGGGGCGGTAGCCCCGGGTCGGCTTGAGCAACCGGATCAGCGCGAAGCCGGTCAGCACCACGGTGATCACCGTGATCACGCTCCAGCCGGTGGTCAGCACGGTCTCCTGGAAGGCCGGCGTCGCCTTGGTGATCCAGAACCACACGCCGACCGCGATGGACAGGCCGCCGAAGATCGCCCACAGCAGGAACTTGCCGACCACGCCCGAGCCGCCCTTGCCGGATTCGGCCGCCGCCTGCGCCGCCCAGCCGTCACGCCTGGCGCCGAACCAGATGTTCAGCCACGACACCAACGTCGACCACATCCGCCCGATCAGCCACAACTCCGCGGGGACCACCAGCAACGCGTAGACGATGTCCGAGGGCGTGCGGTCCGGCACCCGCCAGGCCACCTTGAGGTTGAGGGCGACGCCGACGGCGATCGGGATCAACCAGATCGGCGACCACTTGAACTGGTCGACGCTGATCGCCAGCAACAGCATGACCAGGAACAGCACCCGGACGAGACCGTTGGCGAGCATCGAGAACTGCTGCTTCCACGGGATGATCGTGTTCTTGTCCGGCATCTTGTTCCGCCACAGCAGGGCGGCCATGCCCTCGTCCCACTTGCGGCGCTGGCCCATCAGGCCCTTGACCGTCACCATCGGGCCGGCGTACGCGCGGGCGGTGGCGGACACCAGCGTCTTGCGGCCGGCCTCGTGCAGCCGCCAGGTCAGCTCCATGTCCTCCACCTGGGCGTCCGGATCCCACGGCGAGTTCCGCTCGTGGACGTCGATCACGTCCTGCAGGTGCTTGATCCGGAACAGCGTCGCCTGACCGCCGAGTACGTAGGTGGAACGGTTGCGCGCCATGATGTCGGTCAGCCAGGACGCGAAGTCCATCCGCTGCGCGCGGATCAGCTGGCGGGCGAAAAAAGTTGTGCCCAGGTTGATGTCGAACGTGTAGCGGCACATCACGCCGGCGGCGGACGGAACCCGCAGCATCTCGGCTTCCAGCAGTTCGAGGGCGTCCTTGGCCAGCACGGTGTCGCCGTCGACACCCAGGACGAAGTCGTAGCCGGCGGCCCATCGCTGCCAGCCCTGGGTGAGTGCGCCCACCTTCTTGTCGACGTTGCCGACCGTCCTCTGCACCGTGATGCCCTTGTAGCGGCGGACGATCGCCTCGGTGTTGTCCGTGCAGTTGTCCAGGATGATCACGATGCGGTCGATCGGCCGGGTCTGGGACAGCAGCGCCTCGACGGTGCGGGCGATGTCCGCCTCTTCGTTGTGCGCCGGGACCAGCGCGAGAATCTTTGCGGTGCGGGCGAGTTCGCGCCGGGCGGGCTTGCGCTTGAAGATGCTCAGCAGCGACTTCTTCGCCGTCTGCTGGGCCTGCTGCAAGGTGTTGACGCCGGCGTCGAAGATCGTGGTGAAGCTGCCGGAATCGAGCACCGTGCCGTCGATGACGTCGGGATCGACATCAGGATCGACATCAGGATCGACCTTCGGATCGACCTTGGGATCGGCCTTGGGATCGGCATAGTTGTCGGTTCTCGGACGGGGGCGGGTGGCGAGGGTCATCGTCATCGGGAGTAGTCCTTCGGGAGTAAAGGGCTGGTGGTGAAGTGCACCCGGCGGATGCACGTAGCGTGAACTTTCTGATCATTAGTCGCGGTCACTTGGCTCATTCGGCCCTGTTTCTGCAACTACGAACAGTGAACAGGAAGTGGGCACGTTCCGTCATCAGTATGCGACCGCAACCACTCGAAAGAGGACACTGGGACCCTTTTGGGGATCAAACTTGTGACACCGGGGCAGTTCTCGGCTCGCCATTGTGCCTTCGGGTGCTGATGTCGTGACGATGAGTGACTATCATTGTGTGTTCAACCAAATCCGCCCAGGTCTTCGGCTCGAAGCGGAGCGTCACCCGGATGGGCCTGAGATGCACCGTTGGCACAGCAAACAACGACCGCGACCGGCCGGTGGAAGGATGGACCGGTGATGCCTTCCGTTCCCGAAGTCCCTGTCAGTGACGTTCCGGCCGACGCCGTGCTCCTCGATGTCCGGGAGGACGACGAGTGGGCGGCAGGACGTGCACCCGGCGCCGTGCACCTGCCGATGACCGAGCTCGCCGGCCGTCTGGATGAGATCCCGGACGGCGACCCGATCTATGTCATCTGCCGGTCGGGCAACCGCTCGGCGCGGGTCACCGCGTACCTGAACGCGCAGGGCTGGGAATCGGTCAACGTGAGCGGCGGGATGGGCAGCTGGGCTTCGGCCGGCCGGCCGATGGTGGCCGACGGTGACGGCGTGCCCCAGGTCCTCTGAGGTGCCCGCGCCTCGCTCCAGCGGTCGTGACGACAGTGCTCCCCCCGGCGGAGCACTGATGCGCGCCGCCCCGCCTTCGGTCGGCGACGAAGACCGATGACGACGAGCAACGCGGCGGCAGGCAACGGTCACGCCGGCCCGTCCCGGTACGCCGCTCCGCGTTACCTGCGCTGCCTGCACTGCGGCATGCCGCAACCGGTGGCGTCGGTGGGACCGTCCCGCTGCGTGTCGTGCGGTGCGCCGCTGCAACGCTGGGTTGCCCACCCGCCCCCGGTCGCCGGTCCGGCCCGCACCAACCGGACCGTGGCCACACCGCGTTCGTCGCTGCCGTACCTCGGGCCGCCGTCGTACCGCGGAGGTCATCCGCGTTGGTCGTTCCCGCCGGTGGTGTGGAAGGAACTGCCCGAGCCACCGGTGGAGCAGCCGCGCAGCCCGGTGCCGGCCCTGCGCCGTGCCGCCTGGCTGGCGGTGGTCACCGCGGTCGCGGCCGCCGGTGCCGCGGGCGCCGAGATCTGGCGGTTCGTGCTGATGCTGCGGGGACGCACCGAGGTTCTGTCCGGGACGGCCGTGCTGAGCAGCGACGTGCTCGTCGCCGCCATGGGACTCGCCGTCGTCGTGGCCGCGCTGGCCACCGCCGTGGTGGCCGTTCCGGCGCTGATCCGTGCGCACCGGTTGGCCGCCCACCGTGCCGGTCGAGCGCCGTCCAGGTCGCCCGCCGCCGTCGCCGTGCGGTTGCTGGTGCCCGTCTGGAATGTGTACGGGGCCGGGCAGATCGCCGTGGAGATCGACCGGATGCTGCTCAGCGGCCTGCCGGCGGAGGAGCGCGATCAGCGGACATCGCGGGTGACGCCGCTGTGGTGGTCGGCGTGGGTGGTGTCGTCGGTGCTGGTGTGCGTCACGCTGGCCAGGGGCCTCGGGGACAGTCTGCAGGCCATCGCCGACACGGTGGAGTTGCACATCGCGCTCGATTTCGTCGCGGTCGTGGTCGCGGTGCTGACCGCGCTGATGTTCCGGCGTTTCGCGACGCTGCTCGCTGGGCGGCGAAACCCGCTGAGCGGGTGGGTGGTCCGGCCGCCAGCGCCGACCCGTCCGCTGCCCGCCGCGACACGGTCCGCGGCAACCGCAGAGCCCGACGGGACACCCGCCGCGACCCGGTCCGCGGCACCGGCAGAGCCCACTGCGAAGCCCGCGGCACCGGCAGAGCCCACTGCGAAGCCCGCGGCACCGGCAGAGCCCGCAGCGAAACCCGCGGCAACCGCAGAGCCCGCCGCGATACCGGCGGCAACGGCAGAGCCCGACGGGACACCCGCCGCGACCCGGTCCGCCGCACCGGCCGCCGTCACCCACGAACCCGCCGAACCGACCGGAGGCGACCCGGAGCGGTGACGCGGTCGGCCGGGCGTCCTCCCGCGGTCGGCTACCGTGGCCGGGTGTCCAAGAAGACCCAGCGCCGTGCAGCCGGTGCCGCAACCGCGACCGCCGACCGTCCGACCGAGAACCCCCGCCGGCCCTGCCCGTGCGGCTCCGGCCGCCGCTACAAGGCATGCCACGGGTCGGCCGACGCTGCCGACATGATCGTCACCCGGCCGTTCGCCGGGCTGGCCGCGGAGACCGAACTGATCGCGCTGCGGGAGTTCGTGCCGTCGGCCAGCGCGCCGCTCACCCTGATCGACCCGGTGGAGAACGTGCCGTCGGTGACGCTGGCCAGCGTGCTGCCCGGCGCCGCGGCCGCTCTCACCCGCTCCGACGGCGCGATCCTGCTCGGCATGCAGGTGCAGACCCACACCGGTGACCTGTCCCGGGATCTGGCCGCATCGCTGGAGTGGGCGCTGGCCGCGGAACCGTCGTCGGTGTTGTCGGTCGTCGGGCGCGCCAGCATCGGACCGCGGTACGCGGACCTCATCGTCGACGAGCCGATCGACGTGACGGTGCACGACGACTTCAGCTGGTGGCTCGAGGAGGAAGCGGAACCCGGCAGCGAGGTGGCGCTGTCGTTGGAACGGGCCAACGCCGCGATCATGCCGACGGCCCGGGTCGCCGGTCTGCGGGGCGCCTACTGGGTGGACGCCGGCGACCGCGCCCATCTGCGGTGGGTGCGGCCCGAGGACGAGCAGCCGCTGATGGCGGCGCTGGCCCGGCTTGCCGTCGCCGACGAACTCGGCCTCGGCGAGGGTTCCCGGTACGTCGGTTCGTTCCGGGCGCACGGCCGGCTGGTGCCGGTTTGGGACCTGGACCGCGACGCGCACCCCAGCGAGTGGGACGCCCCGACGCTGGCGTTCGCCGACCGGTTGGCCGCCGCACTCGCCGACGAGACGCCGCTGACCGACGCGGAG
This sequence comes from uncultured Actinomycetota bacterium, assembly GCA_963785455.1. Taxonomy (GTDB): domain Bacteria; phylum Actinomycetota; class Actinomycetes; order Mycobacteriales; family Nakamurellaceae; genus Nakamurella. The sequence continues at coordinate 121,685 of CAWAVL010000022.1, read as the reverse complement.
CGGCGGGCCAGGGACGGCATCCTGGGCCGCCAGTTCACGCTGCGCTGACCGCGCGCTGTGCTGAACGCCACGCTCAGGGCAACCAGCTGACGGTGCCGCGCAGCGCCGAGTAACCCACGAACACCGCGATGTCGAGCAGCGAATGCGCGATCACCAGCGGCCAGAGCCGTCGGGTGCGCCGGAACCACCAGGCGAACACGACGCCCATCGCGGCGTTGCCCAGGAACCCGCCGAAGCCCTGGTACAGGTGGTAAGAGCCGCGCAGGACGGCACTGATGGCGATGGCGATGGGTGCCGGAACCTTCAGCTGCTCCAGCCTGGTCAGCAGGTACCCGACGACCAGTACCTCCTCCAGGAAGCCGTTCTCCACGGCCGCCAGGATCAGCACCGGAAGGCGCCACCAGACGTCGTTCAGCGTGGTCGGCGCGACGGTCAGGTTGATGCCCAGCTGAACGGCGAGCAGGTAGAAGAGCAACCCGGGGATCCCGATGACCGCGGCCAGGGCGACGCCGACCCCCAGGTCAGCCCACGGCCGCCGCAGGTCCAGTCCCAGCCGACGACTCAGGCTCACGCCGCTGCGCCACAGCAGGTACAACCCGAGCGCGCCCCATGCGAACCCGCGCAGGATCGACAGCAGCTGCTTGACCAGATCGAGCAGGGACGCCTGCGCCTGCGGCACCAGGATGGAGACCGTCTGTGACGCCAGCGGTGCCGGGGCAAGCAGCGCGTCGATCAGGCTCGTCAGCGAGAACAGGCCGCTCATGCCCAGCGTGATGAGGAACACGATGACGATCTCGACGGTCATCGACCGCGCGCTGTACGGCCGGGCGACCGGAGCGGCCGGCCCGTCCGGGTCGCCCGCGGGCGACGCGGGGGAAGGGTCTGCGCTGGTCACGGTTCGCGAGCTTAGGCGCGCGGACACCGCCAGTGGCCGCATCCGCATCCGAGATCGGTGTGCGGACCGCGGGATATCGGTGTGACCCGGCAGCTCGCCAGGGGTTGGGGACCCGCGGCGGGCAGTGTGGTTAGCCACGCAGCCGTGCTCACACGGAATGAACACCCCGTCACCGACAGTAGGGTGAAGGTTCTTTGCGCCGTGCGTGCCGTTGTCGCCACGCATGGTGTCGTCACGATCCAGGGCCGCCGCGTCCGGGTCGACCAGTTCCGTCAACGGAGGATGTAGATGCGCGTGCGACGTGGCCGGTTGGTCGCCGCTTTGCTGTCGGGTCTTGTATTGCTGTCCGCCTGCGGGTCGGGCGGACAGGTCGCCGACCAGACCGTGACCAGTTTCGTGACGGCCGGTCCCGCGTCCGCCGCACCGGGTTCGGCTACCGGGTCCGCCTCGGCGTCCACCCCGCCGGCGTCGGGTGATGCCGCGTCGCCATCGGCGGCCGCGTCGAGCAGTGCGGCCGCCAGCAGCGCGCCGGCCAGCAGTGCAGCCTCCTCGGCCGACCCGTCGGGTGCCGCGCAGCCCGATGGATTCGTGCCGACCAAGCTCAAGCCGGGCGAGAAGCCGCCGCAGTTCATCGTCGTCAGCTTCGACGGCGTCGGCTGGCACGAGAAGTGGCAGCACTGGTTCGACGTCGCCAGGAAGGTCCCGTTCAAGTTCACCGGGTTCCTGTCCGGCACCTACATGCTGTCCGACGAGACCAAGATGGCGTATCAGGGGCCCGGTCACAGCCGGGGTAAGTCGTCGATCAACTGGAATTCCGCCTCAGATCTCCCGGTGGAGATCGCCGACCTCAACGAGGCCTACAAGTCCGGCAACGAGATCGGCTCGCACTTCAACGGGCATTTCTGCGCCGGCGCGGAGCCGAGCGGAAATCAGTGGACGACCGCCGACTGGAACACCGAACTCGACCAGTTCTTCGCGCTCATCAAGAACGTCAAGGCCAACAATCCCGGCGTGCAGATGCCGGACCTGGCGTTCGACGGTTCGGTGATCAAGGGTGAGCGGACGCCGTGCCTGGAGGGGCATGCGGAGGAGCTGTTCCCGGCGCTGATCGCGCACAACATGACCTACGACTCGTCGTTCACCCGCACGGGGATCGGGTGGCCGAAGAAGTCGCCGCAGTACGGGATCTGGGCCATGGGCATGGCCACGTTCCCGATCCACGGCACGGGCAAGCAGCAGATCACCATGGACTACAACTTCTACTACACGCAGCGGCAGGCCTCCAGCGACGGCGTGACGCAGGCCGAATCCGATGCCGATTCGGCACAGGTCAAGGCGACGTACGACGACATGTACAACGCCACGTACAACGGCAACCGGGCGCCCCTCATTCTGGGGAACCATTTCAACGCATGGAACAACAATGCGTACGAAAAGGCGCTGACCGGGTTCGTCCTGGACAAGTGCGGGCAGCCGGACACCTACTGTGTGCCGTTCCGCGACGTCATCGCCTGGATGGAGGCGCAGGACCCGGCTGTGCTCGCCAAGCTCCAGGACCTGCCGCCGGAAACGGGTCCGCGCAGCTGACGCAACCGGCCGGGCCGACGCGGCGGCGGCGCTGTCGTCGGTCACCGGGCAGACGATGGGCAGCACCCCGTCGGCCCGCAGTCGCATGTTCCGGCGGCCGTGGTCCCGGATCACCGCGCGGGCGTCGGCCGCTGCGTGGTTCGGGCCCTTGCGCAGCAGCGGCCCGGGTACGGCTTCGCCTCTGTCAGGGGTGCAGGTACTCGTCGCTGATCGTCGTCATGGCCGCATCCCCGCCGCCGTGGCGGGCCGTGACCAGCCGCCCGGGGCGGGCCGTGACGAGCCGCCGTGGTGGGCCGTGACCAGCCGCCCGGGGCGGGCCGTGACGAGCCGCCGTGGTGGGCCGTGACCAGCCGCCCGGGGCGGGCCGTGACCAGCCGCCGTGTCGGCCGTCCGGGGCGGACTGACGGACCACTTACTGTGACAAGGTGAGGATGTCGGATTCGCGCGGGTCGGATAGCACCGGTGGTGCCGAGCTGTGGGCGTACCTGGGTCCGGCCGGCACGTTCACCGAGCAGGCCGCGCGCTCCCTCGCCGACCTGGCGGGTCGCACCACCGTCGACGCCCCAGGCGGCGCCGTATCGCTCGACCCGCACATCGGGGTCTCCCAGGCCCTGGCCGCGGTGCGCGACGGGTCCGCGGACGCCGCGTGTATCCCCATGGAGAGCTCGGTGGAGGGGGCGGTGCCGCTCACCCAGGACGAGTTGACCCGCGGCGACCCGCTGCTGATCACCGCCGAGACCTATGTGCCGATCACGTTCGACCTGCTGGTCCGGCCCGGCACCGCACTGGCCGGCGTCGCCACGGTCGGCGCGCATCCGCACGGGCACGCCCAGATCCGCGGTTGGCTGGCCGGCACTCTCCCGGACGCGGAGGCCGTGATGTCGCCGTCCAACGCCGCCGCCGCGGAGGCCGTCGCCGCGGGCAAGCTCGACGCCGCGGCCGCCGCCCCGGTCGCCGGCCCGCAGTACGGCCTGGTGACGCTGGCCGCCGACATCGGCGAGGTCCGGGACGCCGTCACCCGTTTCGTGCTGCTCCGGCGCCCGGGACGGCCGCCCGCACCGACCGGCAACGACCGGACGTCGCTGGTGCTGTCGGTGGGCAACCACCCCGGTTCGCTGCTCGCGGTGTTGACCGAGTTCGCCGCCAGGGGCATCAACCTGACCAGGCTGGAATCGCGGCCGACCCGATCGAAGATGGGCGAGTACGTGTTCCTCGTCGACGCCGACGGTCACCTGACCGAGCCGGCGATGGCGGACGTCCTCGGCGCGCTCAGCCGGCGGTCGGTCTTGCTGCGCTGGCTGGGGTCCTACCCGCGCGCGGCGGGCAGCAACGTTCCGCCCGCCGAGTTCGCCACCGAACGGGCGTACGCGGCGGCGGACGCGCTGCTGCAGCGGTGGCGGCGGGGGGACTGGTCCTGATGCGATTGCTGCTGATCCGGCACGGCCAGACGCCGTCCAACCTGCGGGGCCTGCTGGACACCGGCGTGCCCGGGCCCGGTCTCACCGAGCTCGGGCACGAGCAGGCCGCCGCCCTGCCGACGACGCTGCGCGGCTACCGGATCGACGCGATCTACGCCTCCACCCAGGTGCGCGCACAACTGACCGCGGCCCCGCTGGCTGCGGCCCGCGCCCTGCCGGTACAGGTTCGCGGCGGCCTTCGGGAGGTCAGCGCCGGTGCGCTGGAGATGCGCGCCGACGAGCCCGCCACCCGCACCTACCAGCAGGTGGTGCACGACTGGATGTCCGGTGCCGTCGGCGTCGCGATGCCCGGCGGACCGGTGGGCAGCGACGTGCTGGACCGGTTCGACGCAGTGGTGGAGGAGGTCACGCAGCGGCTCCGCCGGGACGTCGGCGAGAACGGCTGCGCGGTCCTCGTGTCGCACGGGGCGATGCTGAGGTTGTGGGCCACGGTCCGGGCCTGGGATCTCGCCTCCGTCGAGGATGCGCTCGGCCGCCGGCACACCCTGCACAACACCGGGATGATCGTCGTCGAGTCGCTGCCCGGCGGGCGACCCGGTCGTGCCTGGCGGGTGCTGAACTGGGCGGGACGGGCGATCGGCGGCCCCGCCCTGGACGACGCCGGGGCCGACGGGCCCACCGGTTCGGATTCCGGCACCGCGTTCGGGACCGACGCTCCCGTGGTCCAGACACCGGCCGGTGCCGCCGCCGTCGACGGGGTCCCCGGCTGACGCCGGGCAACTATCCTGGCCGCATGCCTGGTTCGCCGATCGACCCGCGCGATCTGCGGGTGTCCGACGACGAACGCTCGCATGTGCTGGCACTGCTGGAGAAGGCGACCGGCCGCGGCCTGATCGATCTCGGTGAGTACACCGAACGCAGCGCCCAGGTGATCGCCGCCCGCACCCGCCGGGATCTCAACGCGGTGCTGCTCGACCTGCCCGGACTGGAGATCGCCGGCCGCTCGGTCGAGGCGGCCAACCGCGCGGTCGCGCCGCCGCCGCCCGTGACGCCCGGCTACTCGGGGGCGGTGCAGGCGGCGCGGCCCGACGCAGTCCTCGAGCTGACGGGCTGGGGGTCGAGGACCTTCCGTGGATTCTGGACGGTCCCGCCGCGGATCGTCATCGGCGGCACCGGGGCCAGCACCCGGCTCGACTTCACCGCGGCGCAACTCACCGCCCCCACCGTCACCGTGGAGTTCCGGTCGAACTACGGCGGATCGGCCGAACTCGTCGTGCCGCGCGGCGCGGTGGTGCGCGTCGACCGCCTGCAGATGCGCGGCGGCCACCTGCACAACAAGGTCGACCCGCGATCCGGTTCCGGTGGGATGACGCTGCTGCTGACCGGGGTCAAGAAGGCCGGTTCGGTGACGATCCGTCATCCCCGGCAGAACGTCTTCGCGCACTGGTTCTGACGCTGCTGCCCCGGGGGCGCCGGGATCAGGCCTTCAGGGCCGGTCCCCGAGGAATGTCGGTGCCCTTGGCCCGACACACGTCCTGATGGGCGGCGTGCAGCGCGGCGTCCGCATCGTCGCCGGCCACCGCCACATGCCTGCCGACGCCGACGGAGATGTGCAGGTCCCGTCCGCGCACCCGGTACGGCAACTCCAGCGTCACCCCGATCCGCTGCGCCATGGCGGCCAGGCCCTCGTCGCCGATACCCGGTGTGCAGACGGCGAACTCGTCACCGCCCATCCTCGCCACGGTGTCCGACGAGCGGACCTGCTCGCGGAGCCGCTGCCCGACGAGGCCGAGCAGCTCTTCACCGGCGGCAAACCCGAACGAGTCGTTGACCGGCGTGCACCCGTCGATGTCGATGGACAGCACTCCGACGGTGTTGGGCGTGATCCGCATCGGGCGCCGCCGAAGGGCCTCACCCAGGCGCTGTCCGAACAGCAACCGGTTGGCCAACCCGGTCAGCGGATCATGCGAGGCGCGGTGCGCCAGTTCCTCTTCCGACCGTTTGCGGCGGGTGATGTCGACGTGTGCGACGACCGCGCCGGCGCCGTGCCCGTCGATGGCGGTGACCCGGGAGACGAACCAGCGGACGCCGCCCGAGGTCGTGCAGGAGTACTCCCGCTCCCTGACCCGGATCTCCCCGGACAGCACCGCCTGCAGGCCGCCGAGGGCATCGAGCGCATCCGCCGAGCCGGCCGCCGCCGACCGCGCGCACACCTCGAGGTAGCTGACGCCGACGCCCGTGGCATCGAGCATTCCACCGCCGTCCACGGTCACCATCCGCCAGGCCCGGTTGACGGCGACGATGACGCCGGTGTTGTCGAGCACGGCCGTCGGATCGGGCAGTGCATCGAGCACCGACACCGCGAACGCCCCGTACCGGGGCGGTTCTGCTTTCGCCGCGAGAACCCGGGGGTCGAGGTCGGCCACAGTCCTCGGCGCGATGGCGACCGGTTGCCCGGGCGGGATCGGCGGCGCCTGCGCAGGGGCGGTCCAGGTGGCCCACTCCCGCCGTTCCACCGTCGGCCGGCCGTAGAGGAAACCCTGCACGCAGTCCACGCCGAGCTCCCGGACGCAGGCCGACTCCCGCAGCGTCTCAACACCTTCCGCGGTGACCTGCGCACCGATGTTCGCCGCGAACGCGATCATTCCTGCCGCGAGGGCCCGCTGCCCGGGCTCGCTGTCGATGGCCGTGACGATGCCGCGATCCAGCTTGATCACATCCGGCCTGATCCGCAGGATGTGCTGCCCGGAAGCGAAGCCCGCACCGGCGTCGTCGACGGCGATCCGGATGCCATCCGCGCGCAGCTCGGTGAGCACCGCGGTCAGCGGTTCGTAGTCGGCGACCGGGCTGTGTTCGGTGACCTCCAGGATCAGCCGACGGGGGTCGATGCCCGACTCCGCGATGACCTGGCCGAGTGTCGGCTCCAGGCACGTCGTCGGCGCCACGTTCACCGAGATGTACAGGTGCGGTGGCAGGGCCTGGGCCGCGGTCAGCGCCGTCCGCAGTGCCCGCAGTTCCAGCTCGCTGCCCAGGCCGATGGCGCTGGCCTCGGCGAACCAGAGGTCCGGCGCTGCACCCGGATCCTCGATGAACCGGCTCAACGCCTCGACACCGACGATGGCGGAGGACTGCACATCGACGATGGGCTGGAAGGCGGTCATCAGCAGCTCGTTGTGGATGATGTGCTCGATGCGTCGACGGGCCCGTTGGGTGGCCAGGACCCGGGCGGCGTCCGGGCCGATGTAGCGGGTCACCCCGCGGATGCCGACGACCTCGCCGCGTGCGTCCGTGGCCGGTTGGATGGACACCTCGAACCACTGCGGTGAACCGTCGCGATGGGTCGCCGAGACGATCAGGTTGGACAGGCCCTCCGCGGGGATCCCGACGGCGTTCACCATCGATTCGGCGCGCGCGAGTTCGCGCACGTCCATCACCTTGCCGACACTGTTGCCGATCAGTTCTTCGGGGCGGTACCCGAGCAGTGGGTAGCAGTCCGAGCTGCTCCACAGGAAAACGGAATGCAGGTCGATCATCCACGACCAGCGCGATTCCTGCAGTTTGCCGTTGTTCATCGGCGACGACGGCTTCATCCGGCGGCGGCCGATGGTGGTGACGCCCGAACGGGCGTCCCGCACCTTCTTGTCGCCCGCATGGGCTTTGGATGCACTGCCGCGTGCCATTCGTTTCCCCCCGGGGGTGCCTGCGACGGCGCCACCACCGGAAACGCCAGGTCGGTTGCCGCGCGCAGATCAGCCTATCGGCTCGCGAAATCCTACGCGTGTCCACGAGACCACGATGCGTCCATTCGCCACATTCTGATGATCCGCGGGTACCACTTCGGAGTGGACACCGGAATGTGCGCCGATTTCTTGATCACCCTCAGCGATGTCGTCCGCCCCCGAGAGGAGGACGCCGTTCGGCCGGATCAATTCGGCGCTGCGCCCCCGGGAGGAGGACGCCGTTCGGCCGGATCAATCGGCACCGCGCCCCCGGGGTCAGTCGGACGGCGAATCGGCACCGCGCCCCCGGGGTCAGTCGGACGGCGAGCGCTCACGGAACGGCGGTGGCCCACCGTCTTCGGCGCTGACGGTGCCCGTCGACAGGGCCGCACCGCCGACATACGCGCGGTCGGGCAGCAGCGGTTCCCGCAACTGGCTCGGCGCGAGCAGCCTGGCGATGTGGTACCCGAGAATCGCGACGATCGAACCCAGTGCAATGCCGGACAATTCGAAGCTGTCGCCGAACGTCATGGTCACATTTCCGATACCGATGATGATGCCCGCCGCGATGGGTACCAGATTGACCGGATTGGCGAAATTGACCCGGTTCTCGATCCAGATCTTCGCGCCGAGCAGGCCGATCATGCCGTACAGCACGACGGTGATCCCGCCGAGCACACCGCCGGGTGTCGCGCTGACCGCCGCGCCGAATTTGGGGACCAGGCCCAGCAGAATGGCCACTGCGGCTGCGACGTAATAGGCGGCCGTCGAATACACCCGGGTCGCTGCCATCACCCCGATGTTCTCGGCGTAGGTGGTGGTCGGCGAGCCACCGATCGACGACGCCACCGCGGTACCGAATCCGTCGGCGAACAATGCCCGACCCATGTACGGATCGAGATCGGTGTTGGTCATCTCCGCGACCGCCCTGACGTGGCCGGTGTTCTCGGCGATCAATGCGATCACGCCGGGGAGGGCCAGCAGGATGAAATTCAGCTGGAATTCCGGGGCGTGCAACGGCGGGAATCCGAACCACGGCGCGTCGGAGACTCCGCTCAGGTCCACCCGCATGTGGGTGGTGACGGTGCCCGTTCCGTCCGGCGCGGTGATCGCACCCAGCAGCACGTCCAGCGCCCAGGACAGCAGGTAGCCGAAGATCAGGGCCAGGAAGATGGCGATCCGGGACCAGAAGCCGCGGAATGCGACGGCCGCGACGACGGTGAACGTCATGACGGTGAACGCCACACCCGGGTCCTGCGGCCAGTACACCCCGGCCACCACCGGCGCCAGGTTGAACCCGATCAGCATGACGACGGCCCCGCTCACCACCGGCGGCAGCGCCTTGCGCAGCGCCCGCCCGCCGACGAAGTGCACCAGGATGCCGACCGCGGCCAGCGTCAGCCCGGCCACCAGGATCGCCCCGGTCACCGACGCCGATGTGCCGCCCGCGGCCCGGATCGCGACGACGGCACCGACGAACGACGCCGAGGTGCCCAGGTAGGAGGGGATCTTGTTGGCGACGATCAGCAGGAACATCACCGTGCAGAGGCCGGACATCATGATCGCCAGGTTCGGGTCCAGCCCCATGATGATCGGGAAGACGAACGTCGCGCCGAACATCGCGACGACGTGCTGGGCCCCGACACCGAACGTCTTGGGCCACGAGAGGCGCTCGTTGGGCCTGACCACGGCGCCAACGGGGAGCGGCTTGCCGTCACCGACGAGTTTCCAACCGATGGCCATCTTCTCGACCTCTCCACGCCCACCGGCGTGACCCCGGGACGGCCCTGGCGACCGTCGTCAGCGGGGACGCTATTCGCCCCGGCGACGGCTGTGTGGCATCAGCGCGAACGGCGCGTTACAACACCGGATCCGGCCTGGTGCTTTCGCCTTGCCCGCCCGTTTTCGCCGCCGCGGAGGGGGTTGGCCGGCTCAGCCGACGAGCTCGGCGGCCCACGGCGGGTTCGCGCCGGCCCGCGAGCAGGTGATCGCGGATACCTGGGATGCGAACGTCAACGCCGCCTGAAGGCCGTCGACGGTCAGCGACTCCAGTCGCCCGCCGAGGTAGCCGGCCTCGGCCAGGTAGTGCAGCAGCCCGCCGTGGAAGGAGTCACCGGCGCCGACGGTGTCGACCAGGGTGGTGGGTGCGATCGGGGTACGCACCCGGTCACCGCGCAGCGAGGCGAACGCCCCGGCGGCGCCCAGGCTGACCACGGCCAGCGGCACCCCGCAGGCGTGCAGGTGCACCGCCGCCTGCTCCGGAGTCCACCCCGGCCACAACTGCTCCAGGTCCTCCTCGGACAGCCGCACGATGTCCGCCAAGCGGGCCCACCGGTCGATCCACAGCCGGTACGAGGTGACCGGCACGAGCAGGGTGCGCAGGTTCGGGTCGACGGAGACGGTCATCCGCGGCCGGGCGCGGGCCAGCAGGGTCTCGATCACCTGACCCGACGGCTGCAGCGCCAGGGCGAGGGAGCCGGTGTGGACGGCCACCGGCGCGCTCCCGGTGATGAACGGACCGTCGATCAGCGGGGCCAGCGACTCATCGGTCCATGCCCAGTCCGCTGTGCCGTCGGTGTAGAACTCGTACGACGCGGCGCCCGAGGCGTCGAGCCGGGCGATCGCCAGGGTGGCGGGCTCGGTGGCGTTCTCCGCGGCGGACAGGTCGACCAGCGATTCCTCCAGCTTGGCCCGGCACAGGGCACCCAGCGCGCCGCCCGAGAGTCGCCCGGCGAACCGCGCGGTCGTGCCCAACCGGGACAACGCCACCGCGGTGTTCGCGGGTCCGCCGCCGGGGTGGACGGTCAGGTGCGCTGCCCCGTTGACGATGCCGCCGGGCGGCAGGACGGCATCGGCGACGACCTCACCGACAACGGCGATGGTGGGCATGCTGGCTCCTTGTCTGCTCGCCCGCGACGCGGCACGCGAACGGCCGGCGTCGGGCCCGCGAAGCGTAATCCGTGCCGTCGACCGGCCCCTTGGGTGGTCGCCGCGGCGCCCTCGGTGGTCAGGCCCAGCCCAGCTCGGCGAGCCGGTCGTCGTCGATGCCGAAGTGATGTGCCACCTCGTGGATCACGGTGGTCGCCACCTGCTCCCGGGCCGATTCGACGTCGATGGCATGGGCCAGGATCGGCTGCCGGTAGATGGTGATGGTGTCCGGCAGGTAGCCGGCGTAATGGGATGTCCGGGCGGTCAGCGCCACCCCGTGGTACAGGCCGTACAGGTTCTGCGTGGGGTGCCGGTCCTCGACCAGGACCACGACGTTGTCCATGGCCTTGGTGAACTCGGGCGGGATGAGGTCGAGTGCCTCGGCCACCAGTTCCTCGAACTCGTCCCGCGACATGACCACCGGCATTCACCCATTCTGCCTGCGCCGGTCGCCGCGCCCGGCGCGGTGGTTCGCGGAGGGCTCCCCTTATCATCCGGACATCGCGGCCCGAATCGACCGGCGTTGCACGCAGCAGTGGCCGCCGACGCTCGACCGGGGGTGGGGGTGGCCGAAGTCCGAACGGTGCTGGTGACCAGTGCGCGCAGTGGCGTCGGCCGGGCGCTGGCGGACGCGGCGCGGCTCAGCCGGCACACCTACCGGCTGATCGGCATGGACGCGGGGGCAGCGGACGACGCCATGATCCGGGTGCCGCCGACGCACTGTCGTGCCGAGTTCGCATCCGCCGTCACAGCGGTGGCCCGGGATGCCCCACCGTCGTTGGTCCTGCCGGGTCGGGATCCCGACGTCCAGGCGCTGGCCGATCTGGCACCCGACCTTGCCCGCTGCGGCGCCACCTTCCCGTCCGGGCCACTGCCGGCCGTAACCGCGAGCATCGACAAATCCCGTTCCGCAACAGGTCTGCGTCTCGGCGATCTCTTCGTCCCGACGGCGACGACCGTCGGCGGTGCGCTCCGGATCGCCGCGCGGACCGGTTGGCCGCTGGTGGTCAAACCGCGGTGTGGTTCGGCGTCCATGGGTGTCCGGCTGGTTGCCGGGGCGTCCGAGCTGTCGGCGAGCATGACGGCGGCGGACGTCGCGCAGGAGTTCCTTCCGCTGCTCGACTGCGATCGCCGCCCGTGGGACGGCAGCGACGTTGCCGGACAGGACGGCGAGTACTCGCTGCAGCTGGTGCTGGGCCCGGACTCGCGGCTCGCCGGGTGCTTCGCTGGGCGTCACACGCTGTCCGACGGTCGACCGGTGCAGGTGGAAGTGCTCGACCACGCCGTCGAGAAGGGTTTGCTCGCGAAGCTTCTGCCGGCCGTGCACGGCGTGAGCGCGACCGGTTGCTGGAACTTCCAGGGACGGATGACCGAGCGCGGGGTGCGCTTCTTCGAGGTCAACGCCAGGACGACCGGCATCACCGGGCTGCGGGCATCACTGGGCTTCAACGAGCTCGACCTGTTGTACGACGCGTTCGTGCTGCGCCGCCGTGCCGGCCCACCGCCCGCGGTGCGGCGGGTCGTCGTGGATGCGACGGAGTGGACTGCGCCGCCTGCCACCGGTCGCGGGTCGAGCGGCGCTCCGTTCGCCGACGGGGACCGCTCAGCACCACCACTAAGCTCTCCGACGTGATCGACCTGCGCCTCGTCCGTGACGACCCCGAGCGCCTGCGGGCCTCCCAGCGCGCGCGAGGGGCGGACCCGGCAGCGGTCGACCGGTTGATCGTCGCGGACGTCGCGCGGCGCGCCGCGGTGTCGGCGGGGGACACCCTGCGCGCGGAGCAGAAGAACTTCGGCCGCACCATCGGCAAGGCGTCCCCGGCGGAGCGGCCGGCCCTGCTCGAGCGCGGCAAGGAGCTGTCCGCGGGCGTCAAGCTCGCAGAAGCAGGAGAACTGGCGGCGAACCAGGAGCTGACCGCCGCGCAACTGGCCCTGCCCAACGTCATCGAAGGCGCACCGCCCGGCGGCGAGCAGGACTACATCGTGCTGCGGCACGTCGGGGAGCCCACCGCCTTCGATTTCCAGCCGCGTGATCACCTGGCCCTCGGCGAGGGCCTGGCCGCCATCGACATCGAACGCGGCGCCAAGGTGTCGGGTGCCCGGTTCTACTTCCTGCGCGGCGTCGGTGCGCAGCTGCAATGGGCGATGCTCAACCTCGCGGTCGGCAAGGCCATCGCCAACGGGTTCATCCCGATGGTGCCGCCGGTGCTGGTGAAGCCGGAATCCATGGAGGGCACCGGTTTTCTCGGTGAGCACGCCGACGAGGTGTACCGGCTCGCGGCCGACGATCTCTACCTCGTCGGCACCTCCGAGGTGCCGCTCGCCGCGTACCACTCCAACGAAATCCTCGACCTGGGCGGCGGTGCAGCGAGGTACGTCGGGTGGTCGTCCTGTTTCCGCCGTGAGGCGGGCTCCTACGGGAAGGACACCAGGGGCATCATCCGGGTGCACCAGTTCGAGAAGGTCGAGATGTTCTCCTACTGCCGGCCCGAGGATGCCGCCGACGAGCACCAGCGGCTGCTCGGGTTCGAGGAGGAGATGCTCGCCGCGATGGAGATCCCCTACCGCGTGATCGATGTCGCGGCCGGCGATCTCGGCACCTCGGCGGCGCGGAAGTTCGACTGCGAGGCGTGGGTGCCGACTCAGCAGGCGTACCGGGAGCTGACGTCCACCTCGAACTGCACCACGTTCCAGGCCCGCCGGCTCGGCGTGCGGTACCGGGACGCCGACGGCAAGCCGCAGATCGCCGCCACCCTGAACGGAACACTGGCCACCACCCGGTGGCTCGTCGCGATTCTGGAGAACCATCAGCAGCCGGACGGCTCCGTACGGGTGCCGGCGGCGCTGCAGCCGGGGCTGGGCGGCCGGGAGGTTCTCGAACCGGTCTGACACCGGCCCGGTTCGCTCGCATGCCGGGTGCGCAACACCGGCCCGGTTCGCCTCGCATGCCGGGTGCGCAACATCGGCCAAGGTGCGGATCGCCAACTCGGTGACGGGAGTTCTACTCTCGGCCGATGACGCAGGCCCACGTCCGTCGGCGCCACCCGGTCGATGCGGTGATCCACGCGCCCAGAGTGATCCTCGACGGCGCCGAGCAGAGCGCCAGCGTGTTCATCAGGATGGGCCGCATCGTCGGCGTCGAGCCTTACGACGCCGCCACACCGGCCACCCGGGTGGCGACCCTGTCCGACGACGAGGTGCTGATTCCCGGACTGATCGACACGCATGTGCACATCAACGAGCCCGGCCGCACGGAGTGGGAGGGCTTCGAGTCCGCCACCCTGGCCGCCGCCGCGGCCGGTGTGACGACGCTGATCGACATGCCGCTCAATTCCCTGCCGCCGACCCTGACGGCGCAGGCGCTCGCCGTCAAGCGGGCAGCGGCCCGCGGGCGCTGCCGGGTCGATGTGGGGTTCTGGGGTGGCAGCGTCCCGGCCAATCGCGGCGACCTGCCGGAGCTGTTCGCGGCCGGTGTGTTCGGCGTCAAATGCTTCCTGCAGGACTCCGGAGTGCCGGAATTCCCGCCGGTGACGGTCGACGAGATGCGTTCGGCCATGACAGTGATCGCCGGTCTCGGTGGACTGCTGCTGGTACATGCGGAGGATCCCGGCGTCCTGGACGGCGCCCCCGCGCCCAGCGGCGCCAGCTACTCCGCGTTCGTCGCCTCCCGCCCGGCCGAAGCCGAAACCCGCGCCGTCGCAGCATGTGTCGATGCTGCGGCTGCGACCGGTTGCCGGGTGCACATCGTCCATGTCTCCAGTGCCGCCGGCGCGGACGTGATCCGCCGGGCCAAGGCTGCGGGGGTTCCGATCACCGCGGAGACCTGCCCGCACTACCTGACCCTCGCGGCGGAGACCATTCCCGACGGTGCACCGCAGTACAAGTGCTGCCCGCCGATCCGCGGCGCCGCCGACCGGGAAGCGCTCTGGGCGGCACTCGCCGACGGCACCATCGACATCGTCGTCACCGACCACTCCCCGAGCACGCCGGAGCGCAAGCAACTGGAGGTGGGTGACCTTTCAAGCGCGTGGGGCGGCGTCGCGTCGCTGCAGTTCGGCTTCGCCGCCGTGTGGCACGAGGCCCGGAGGCGCGGCGTCCCGCTCCCCACCGTGCTGGGCTGGATGTCCCGTGGACCGGCCGACCTGGTGGGACTGCAACACAAGGGTCGCATCGAGGTGGGTGCCGACGCCGACCTCGTGGCCCTGGCCGACGCCGAGACGTTCACCGTGACAACGGATCTGGTCCGGCACCGGCACCCCATCACGCCGTATCTCGACCGTGAGCTGACCGGCGTCGTGCGGAGCCGGTGGTTGCGGGGCATGGAACTGACCGGGGACGAACCCGTCGGGCGGCTGTTGAGCAACGACGACCCGGGGCGGTAGCCCTTGCGGCGGTCCGCCCCGGTGGGCTGCGGCCGCCGGGTGTCGGCCGGCGGGTGTCGGCCGGCGGGCGCGGCGCGTGGGCGCGGCGCGGGCTCCTGGTCGGTGCGGTGGCCCTGGTTGGTGCTGTGGCGCTGGTCGTGCGGGGCCCCGGAGCGGGCCGACGACGGCTGTCGGCCACACTGAATCCCGTCCGCAAGGCCGGCCCCAGCGGCACGCGGATGACCAGCAACGAGGGAAAGGAACGGTGGCGGTCATGGCGATACCGCGCACGACGGCAGGGCTGCGCACGCCGGTAGGAATGCGCCGGACGGTGCGGCTGCGTCGGGCGGTGGGGCTGCGTCGGGCGGTGGGGCTGCGTCGGGCAATGCGGCAGCCTCGGTTAATGCGGCTGCCTCGGACGGTGGGGCTGCGTCGGACTGTGGGGCTGCGTCGGACGGTGGGGCTGTGTCGGGCGGCGGGGCCGCCTCGGGGGGCCGGGCTGACCACGGCGCTTCGGCCGTGACCGCGCCGATCACCCGGATCAGCACGCACGTGCTCGATGCCGTGCTCGGCAGACCCGCCCAGGGCATCCCCGCAGTGCTGGAGATGCTCGGCCCGGACGGCACCGTCACCGACGTCGGGCACGGCGCGACCGACGACGACGGCCGGGTGACCCGGTTGAACGACCGGAACCTGCCTGCGGGTGAATATCGGATCACCCTCAGCGCCGGGGGCTATTTCCAGGAGCACCACGCGGCGGTGTTCTACCCGACCATCGCGGTGCAGTTCGTGCTGCCCGGCGACCGGGTGCACTACCACATCGCCGTGCTGGCCAGCACCTACTCGTACACAACGTATCTCGGGAGCTGACGGCGGACCGTCGTGCTCCCGACCCTCCGGTCTCGCCCGGCCCAGCGTTGCACTGCCCGCCCCGGGGCAGCACTGCCCGGCCGGACACCGCCGCGATCCCTCCCGGCGCGTGGCACTGCCCGGCCCGGCACCCGTCCCGTCCGGACCTGGCGTAGCAATGCCCGGCCCGGCCCGCCCTGGGGTGGCACTGCCCGGCCTGCCACCCGGCCCGCCCTGGGGTGGCACCGCCCCGCCCCGTCCCGTCCCGGCGTGGCACTGCCCCGCCCCGCCCCGTCCCGGCGTGAAGTGCCCGCCCCGCCCCGGCCCCCTTCCCGGCCCGGTATCGCCGTTGGCCGGCGGACTGATGGCGTCCTGCCGGCGTTGCGGTGCCGCGCGGCGTTACGTCTCGTTCACAGGATTGGCCCGCCCCGGCAACCCCGGCGGGCCACAGTGCTGGGAACTGCCGGCGGTGTGCCGATCGACGTCGCGCAGGACGGAGGGACGTGCCCGACGGAGGGAGCAGCGTGGCCTGTGGAATCACCGTGTCCGGTCCACCGGTGGACGGCAGCGAAGACGTACTCAGCGCCGCGGCCCTGACCTTCCTGGCCGACCTGCACGAACGGTTCGCCGGCCGCCGCGACGACTTGCTCGCGCTGCGGCAGAGTCGCCGGGACGGCGTGGCGGTCGGCGAACCGTTGGACTTCCTCGCCGCCACTGCGGCCATCCGGGCAGCCGACTGGACCGTCGCACCCGTGCCGGAATACCTGGCCGACCGCCGGGTGGAGATCACCGGACCCACCGATCGCAAGATGACGATCAATGCGCTCAATTCCGGCGCAAAGGTTTGGCTCGCGGACCTGGAGGACGCCAACACACCGGCATGGCACAACGTCATTTCCGGACAGATCAATCTGCGGGACGCCGTTCGTGGCACCGTGTCCCTGGAGCAGGGCGGCAAGTCGTACCGGCTGCGCACCGACGGGAATCTGCCGGTCATCATGCCGAGGCCGCGCGGTTGGCATCTACCCGAGAAGCACCTGACCGTCGACGATGTCCCACTGGCGGGCGCGCTGGTCGATTTCGGCCTGTACTTCTTCCACAACGCCGAAGAACTGGTCTCACGGGGCGCCGGCCCGGCGTTTTACCTGCCGAAAATGGAGTCGCATGTCGAGGCCCGGCTGTGGGCAGACGTGTTCACCTTCTCCGAGAACTCAATGGGGATACCACGCGGCACGATCAGGGCGACGGTGCTGATCGAAACCATCTGGGCCGCCTTCGAGATGGACGAGATCCTCTACGAATTGCGGGACCATGCCGCCGGTCTCAATGCGGGCCGCTGGGATTACCTCTTCTCCCTGGTGAAGACGTTCCGTGAGGCCGGCGAGGATTTCGTGCTGCCGGACCGCAACTCGATCACCATGGCGGCACCGTTCATGAGCGCCTATTCGGACCTGCTGGTGGCCACCTGCCACCGGCGGCGCGCCTCCGCGATCGGCGGCATGGCGGCGTTCATCCCGTCCCGTCGGGATCCGGGGATCAACGCCGCCGCCTTCGCCAAGGTTCGCGCGGACAAGACGCGCGAGGCCGCCGCCGGCTACCAGGGGTCGTGGGTGGCGCATCCCGACCTCGTCCCGATCTGCCAGGAGGCCTTCGACGCAGCGCTGGGCGATCGCACCGATCAACGCGACAAGCCGCCGCCGTCCGTCGACGTCACCGCGAAGGACCTGCTCGACATCAGTTCGCTGCCGCTGATTGTCACCAAACAGGGATTGCGCACCAACATCGACGTCGCGCTCGAGTACGTCGTCAACTGGCTGGCCGGCAACGGCGCCGTCGCGATCAACAACATGATGGAAGACGCTGCCACCGCGGAGATCTCGCGGTGCCAGGTATGGCAGTGGCGGCGTAACAGAGTGGTCCTGGACAACGGACGACAGGTGACCGCGCAGATGATCACCATGCTGCTGGACGCCGCCACCGAGCGGCTGGCCGACGAATGGTCAGAGCTGCCGGGAGGCCGCGAACTGCTCGCCAACGCCCGGAACCTGTTGTTCGACCTGTGCACCGAGGACCGGTTCGTCGACTTCCTCACGCTGCCCGCGTACGAACTGCTGCCCTGACAACTCTCACCGATGTGGAGAACCGTCCCGATACTCGCTCCGTACCGCTGTTCCGGAAACGAGAGCAACGTAGCCTGCCGGGGCCGACTCTTCGGTGGCCAGGGCAACGACGTGCTGACAGTGGATCAGGCGCCGACCAGCTCTTCGGGCAGATTTTCCTGCCGGCGCCGCAGATCTCGGTCGCCGCATCATCCCGGTCCCGGCACCCGCCGGGGCGCTGACGTGGCGCCACGCCGAATCCCGGTCGGTTCTTCCGCACTGCGAACGACTCCGGTTCTTGCCATCTTGAGCCATGCAGACGCTCTACGACGCGGCCGGCCGCGCCGACGGGATGGTGCGGTTGGCGTCCGCCTGGCACGAGCGGGTGTTGGCGGACGAGGTGGTCAGCCACGCCTTCGGTCACGGCTTCGACCCGCACCACACGCAGCGGCTGGCGGCCTACTGGGGGGAGTCACTGGGTGGGCCGGCGGAGTACACCGGTCGGTACGGCGACGAAACGTCCGTGGTGCGCGTCCACAGCGGCAACGGCGAGCACGATGAGATGAACACCAGGGCCATCGCGTGTTTCGACCGGGCCCTCGGCGATGTGGGCATCGGCGAAGGCCCGCTGCGCCGGGCTTTGCACGACTATTTCGCCTGGGCGACCACGACGACGATGAATCGCTACCACCGGTCCGCCGATGACGTCCCCGACGGGTTGCCGATGCCGGAGTGGTCCTGGAACGGGCTCGTCCCGGGCACCGACGGCGACTGAGGCGCCGACGTGGCGCCACGGTCATTCAAGCACGTTGCCCGTTCGATGCATCGACCTCGACGGTCCGGGCAGCGGTGACGAATGGCCGTGGACGATGCCGACGGTCGCCGCGCTCGGCAGCACCGGACTCGACCTCGGCCCGCTGACGGTGCTCGTCGGCGAGAACGGATCGGGCAAGTCGACGCTGGTCGAGGCGGTCGCCATGGCGTACGGCATGTCTCGCGAAGGTGGCTCCACCGGTGCGCGGCAAACCACCCGGGAAACCGAGTCGGAACTGTGGCGGGACCTCCGCCTGACGCGGGGTGCCGGTGCGTCGCGGTGGGGATTGCACCTCCGCGCCGAGACGATGCACGGCTTCTACTCCTACCTCGAGCAGCACCCGGGGAAGGTGCCCGAACCTGCGTTTCACCAGATGTCGCACGGCGAATCCTTTCTCGCCCTGCTGGCCTCCGACCGGTTCGCCGACCGCGGACTCTTCCTGCTCGACGAACCGGAGTCGGCGCTGTCGTTTTCCGGATGCCTTGCCCTCGTCGGCCTGCTGCACCGGCTGACCGTCGCCGGACACGCTCAGGCAATTGTGGCGACGCACTTTCCGCTGGTCGCATCGGTTCCGGGGGCCACCGTGTTGGAGCTGGGCGAACACGGGATCCGCAACACGGCCTGGGACGACCTCGAGCTGGTCCGGAACTGGCGGTCCTTCCTGGACGAACCGGCACGGTTCCTGCATCACGTCGTGGAGTGAGGGCCCATTCGGTCGGTCGCGGCTCGCTGCGCGCTGCCTGCGTACGGCCGGCCCCGTCCGCGCGGACTCAGCGCGGTCTTGCCACCTGATGTGGAAGTTAGGTGACCACGGCGGTCCCAGGGCTTGTGAAGGTGACGGAGATTCCTGCTGCCCGGAGTTGGTTGATGGCTTTGGTGATGACTTTTCCACATCAAGTCAGCGCGGACTCAGCGCGGTCTTGCCAGCCGCCAACGAGGTCGGAGAACGCCCCGGTCCGCCGGTGAAGATCCGCCGGTCGCCGGTCGCCGGCCGACGGCCGCTGGTCGACGTCGATGCCGGGCGCGGGCGCCTGGCCGCCGGTCACCTCGCGTCTTCTCAGCCGCGAACCCGGTCGAAGAACATCCCGGTCCGCCGCTGCAGATCCACCAGTCGCTGGTCGACATCGATGCCGGGCGCCGGCCAGACCGCCGCCGTGGGAGCGGCAAGCCGGGCGTACCGCGAGCACGCCAGATCCGCGCAGATGTACGTCCCGACGGTGTTGTCGTTGCGGCCGGCCGCTCCCGCTCGTCGGGCCACGAACAGCGCGACACCGCCCCCGGAGTGGGTGGACCGGCACAGGGCACACATGACCGTCTTGTTGCTGACTCCCTCTGGTGCGCGCAGCGCGACCCCGGTGAGGCGTTCGTCCTGCCACGCCACCATGTAGCCGCGTTGCGGTGCCTTGGGATCGCGCCAGCCCAGGTACTCGAGGTCCGCCCAGGCGATGTCGTCGTACCCGGCGAGGAAGTTCATCCGGGCCGCCTCGCCGCGGGAGCTGTTGATCATGGCCGATCGGACGTCCGACTGGCTGGCGGGTCTCATGGTGTGCTGCCTCTCCTGGTTCTGCGGTTCTGCGGTTCTGCGGTTCTGCGGTTCTGCGGTTCTGCGGTTCTGCTGGGCGCGCGGTGCTGCCGGCACTGCAGCGCCGGCCAGCGGGCGACAGTACGCCTGCGGCCGGTCGGCCGTCCGGTGATTTCCCGATCCCCTGGTGGTGCCGCGCACCGAATGCGCCGGACACCGCCGACACGTAATGGACACATGGCTGATGCACAATCTCCCGGACCGGTGCCGCGCTGTTCGTTCCATCGCTTTCCGGGCACGACGGCCGGCCGGTCGGACGAACCATTGGCAAGCACATTCGACCCAGCCAGGCTCCGACGAGGAGGCACAACCGTGCACCTGACCCCCGCCGATACCGAGAAACTTCTGCTGGCGGTCGCCGGCATGGTGGCCCGGGACCGGCTGGCCCGCGGCGTCAAGCTGAACTACCCGGAGACCGTCGCGCTGCTGTCCACCTGGGTGATCGAGCGGGCCCGCGAGGGTCGCAGCGTTGCCGCCCTGATGACCGGCGGGCGCGAAGTGTTGGCCAGGGATCAGGTGATGGACGGCGTCGCCGAGATGCTGCCGGACGTCCAGGTCGAGGCAACATTCCCGGACGGCCGCAAGCTGGTCACCATTCATCAGCCGATCGCCTGAGCGCACTGAGCGGCCGGCGCCCGGTGGTTCGCACGGCGGTCGCCCCCGCGAGGCCACTCGCCGCATCGATGAGAAGGAGGTTTTCGTGGCAGCAACGTCATCGAGTGGGCCGGGCGCCATCCGCACCGCTCCCGGCACCATCGAGCTCAATGCCGACCGCACTGACGCCGAGCGCATCGAGTTGCTCATCGTCAACACCGGTGACCGGCCCATCCAGATCGGCTCGCACCTGCACCTCCCCGACGCGAACACCGCGCTGGACTTCGATCGCGTCGCCGCGCGCGGATTCCGGCTGGACATCCCGTCCGGCACCTCCAGGCGGTTCGAACCCGGCGCCTCCAGGCAGGTCGCCGCCGTCGCGTTCCGGGGCCACCGCCGCATCCCGGGTATCCAGATCAAGCCGGCCGCCGAGCAGGAGCTGTAAATGGTGCAGATACCGCGTTCCGAGTACGCCGCCCTCTACGGCCCGACGGTCGGCGACCAGGTCCGCCTCGGCGACACCGACCTGTGGATCGAGGTCGAGCAGGACCTCACCGCCGGTGGCGAGGAGGCGGTGTTCGGCGGCGGCAAGTCGATCCGCGAGTCGATGGGACAGGGCAGCACCACCCGCGCCGACGGTGCCCCGGACACCGTCATCACGAACGCGATCGTGCTGGACCACTGGGGCATCGTCCGCGCCGATGTCGGCATCCGGAACGGCCGGATCGTCGCCCTCGGCCGCGCCGGCAACCCGGACGTCGCCGACGGGGTGCACCCACTGCTGCAGATCGGGCCGTCCACCGACGTGATCTCCGGCGAAGGCAAGATCCTCACCGCGGGCGGCATCGACGACCACGTGCACCTGATCTCGCCGTCGCAGATCGTCGAGGCGTTGGCGACCGGGCTGACGACGTTGGCCGGCGGCGGCACCGGACCGTCCGAGGGCACCAAGGCGACCACCGTGACGCCCGGCGGCTGGCACCTGGAGAAGATCCACCGGTCCATCGACCCGTACCCGATCAACCTGCTGCTGCTCGGCAAGGGCAACACGGTGTCGATGGACGGGCTCCGCGAGCAAGCACTCGCCGGTGCCGGCGGCTACAAGGTGCACGAGGACTGGGGGTCCACACCGGCGGCGATCGACGCCGCACTGCGAGCTGCCGACGAATGGGGCCTGCAGGTCGCGCTGCACTCGGATTCACTCAACGAGGCGGGTTATGTCGCTTCCACCATCGCGGCGATCGCGAACCGGTCGATCAGCGCATTCCACGTCGAGGGCGCCGGTGGCGGGCATTCCCCGGACATCCTGACGCTGGCCGGGCTGCCCAACGTCATCCCAGGGTCCACGAACCCGACCCTGCCGCACACCGTGAACACCGTCGCCGAGCACCTCGACATGCTGATGGTCTGCCACCATCTGAACCCGGCCGTGCCCGAGGACCTCGCGTTCGCCGAGTCCCGCATCAGGGCGACAACCATTGCGGCAGAGGACATCCTGCACGACATGGGGGCGATCTCGCTGACCTCCTCCGACGCGCAGGCGATGGGCCGGATCGGCGAGGTGATCTGCCGGACCTGGCAGGTCGCGCACGTGATGAAGGCCCGCCGCGGCGATATCGGCGGCGGCATGCCCGCCGACAACTTCCGCGCCAAGCGGTACATCGCGAAATACACCATCAACGCCGCGATCTCGCACGGCATCGACGACGAGATCGGTTCCGTCGAGCCGGGCAAGCTCGCCGACCTGGTGCTGTGGGAGCCGAAGTTCTTCGGCATCCGGCCGGCCGTCGTGCTCAAGGGCGGGGGGCTCGTCTGGGGGGCGCTGGGGGATCCGAACGCCTCCATCCCGACGCCCCAGCCGGTGCTGATGCGGCCGGCGCTGACCGACACGATCGGCGCCGAGCTGTCGCTGTCGTTCGTCTCGCCGTTCGCGATCGAGGACGGCCTGGTGTCCCGGCTGGGTTTGAAGCGGAAGCTGTCGGCCGTGAAACCGACCCGCGAGGTGGGGAAGGCGCAGATGATCAACAACGACGCCCTGCCCGACATCGACATCAGGCCCGAGACCTTCGAGATCCGCATCGACGGCGACCTGGTCGTCCCGGCCCCCGCCGAGTGGCTTCCCCTGGCTCAGCTCTATGCCCTGTTCTAGCAATCGAGTCGCCCATTCCGTGCCGTCCAGCGCCCTCGAAGGGCCCGGAACTGGCGACTCGATCTGCCCGCTGGGGATAACCCCGCCGCGCCCGACCTCGGCGCGGCGACCATGTCGCATGCCAACGCCCCGCCGGCCGCTGCCCGCCGTGCTGCGAGCAGTCCCTTTCACCGTCGCGCAGGGTCGTTCGATGGGCCTCGGACAGACCCGCCTGCGCGGAACCGACCTGGTTCGCCCGTTCCACGGAATCCGCACGGCCGTCCCATCCGACCCGGCCGGGTCACCGAAGGCTGAGCCGGACCGGGCGATCCAACCCGGCGTCCGCCACGCGTCCAGCAGCGCCGGCAGCCCACTCGAGCTGGCCGACCGCTGCGCTGCCTTGCTGGTGGCCATGCCGTCATCGGCTCACATCAGCCATCGGACTGCGGCGCAGCTCTGGCCGCTGCCCCTTCCCCGATCGGTCGCCGACGAGCCCGTTCACATCAGCGTGCGGCCGCCCGACCGGGCTCCGCGGCGCGCGGGCGTCGCGGGCCACCTGGTCAAGGACCTGCGGGTGGGGGTCGTGTGGCGAGCGGGCCTGCCGGTGGCCGATCCGGCGACGCTGTTCTGTCAGCTGTCGACTCAGCTCTCGCTGCATGACCTGGTAGCTGTCGGAGACGCCCTGATTCTGGCGCCGGTGTATCCGGACCCGTGGGAAGAGCGACCGTGGTTGTCAATGACTCATCTGCTGGACCGGGTGGAGTTGTTCCGTGGACGCGGGAAACGGAGGGCGAGCGTGGCCGTCACCCTGATCCGTCCGGGCGCTGAATCCCGCCCGGAGACGTTGCTGCGGCTGGCGATGCTCGACGCCGGCCTGCCCGAGCCCGAGGTCAACGTCGAGATTGGTGACGCCCATGGGCGCTTCCTCGGCCGGGCGGACCTGGTGTACCGGCGCTGGCGGGTCATCGTCGAGTACGACGGCGATCAGCACCGGACGTCCACCCGGCAGTTCGACCGCGACGTCGTGCGACTCGAGGGGTTCGCAGCCGCGGGGTGGACCGTCGTGCGGGTGCTGGGACGCTCCTTCTTCACCGAGCGGGAGGCCTGCCTGGCCCGGATCGGTCGGGCGCTCCGCGCAGCGGGCTGGCATGGCTGAGCGAGTCGCCAGTTCCGGGCCCATCAAGGCGCTCGAAAGGCACGGAACCGGCGACTCGATGATCGGCTCGGCCGAGGTGATGATGATGCTGCTCGCGGACGCCCGGCTGCCCACCGGGGCGCACACCCAGTCGGCTGGGCTGGAACCGGCTCTGCGGGGCGGAATGTCGCCGGGGGATGTGCCGCGGTACATCACGGCGCGGCTCCGGACGGTGACCGCGGTGGAGGCGGGGGCGGCCGTCGTCGCCCGGGCGCGCACCGTCGAGGCACTGACCCCGACCCCGGCAGCTCCGAACATCCCCGCGCACCGCGCGGCCCCGGCATCAGGGGCCGTGCCCGAACCAGCGATCACCGGATCAGCCGCCGCCGCATCGGCTCGCTCCGGTGCTGGGCCGGCCCTTGTTGCGGCGCTCGCGCGGGAGCTCGCCGCGGTGGACGCGGCGTGGCGAGCGCGAACCGTCAGCCCTGAGCTGCGGGAAACGTCGGTGTTGCTGGCCCGCGGGTACGCGCGGCTTGTCCGTCGCCTCTGGCCGGATTCACCCGCCACCCAGGCGCTGTTGGTCGTCGACCGGCCCGGGCGGGCGGTGGTCCTGGGGGTGACCGCGGCGCTGGCGGGGTTGTCCGCGGCGCAGCTCGTCCGGCTGATCGGGTATGACGACGCGCAGACGGTCTCCGCGGCAACGCTCAAGCTGGAGCCCCTCGACCCTGCCGTCACCACGGGTTGGGTGATGGCGACCGCGCCGGACATCGACCGCCTGGTCGACGATCTCGCCCCCATCGACAGTCTCGAGCAGATCCCTGCGTCCAGCGCGCCGCTGATCGAGCGGTGGGCACAAGTCCATGCCACGACGAGCCAGAGGTTGTTCCGTGCCTGACACCCCGCAAGCCGCATCCCCTCGGACCGACGCCGGTCGCAGCACGCTCCGCCTCGGGATCGCCGGACCGGTCGGTACCGGCAAGTCGTCGCTCATCGCGATGATCTGCCGCGAGCTCGCCGGAGAGCTGAGCCTCGGCGTCATCACCAACGACATCTACACCGACGAGGACGCCCGTTTCCTGCGGTCGGCGGGAGTCCTTGCGCCCGAACGTATCCGGGCCGTCGAGACAGGTGCCTGCCCGCACACCGCAATCCGGGACGACGTGACGGCCAACCTGCTGGCCGTGGAGGACCTGGAGTCCGACTTCGCCCCGCTCGACGTCGTGCTGGTGGAATCCGGTGGGGACAACCTGACGGCCACCTTCTCCCCGGCTCTGGTCGACGCGCAGATCTTCGTGCTCGACGTGGCCGGCGGCGGGGACGTCGCGCGCAAGGGCGGGCCTGGAATCGGCCGGGCGGACCTGTTGGTGGTCAACAAGACCGACCTCGGCCAGTACGTCGGCGTGGACGTCGAGCAGATGGTCGCCGACGGGCGCGCCGCGCGGCACGGGCGGCCGGTGATCGGCCTGTCGCGGCTGGACCGCGACTCCATCGACCAGCTCACCGGCTGGGTGCGGGAGGTGCTCGCGTCGTTCCGGTCGGGGGCGCACGTCGCGGTCGACCCGGGCCCGATGGCGCCGCACAGCCACGCCGAGGACGGCGGCGCGGCGACGGTGCACACCCACGACGGCCCGCCCGGGCACACCCACGACGGCCCGCCCGGGCACAGCCACGACGGCCCGCCCGGGCACAGCCACGATGGCCCGCCCGGGCACACCCACGACGGCCCGCCCGGGCACAGCTACGACGGCCCGCCCGGGCACACCCACGGCGGTGCCCACGACCACCCGCACGCGGGCACTGCCGCGCTTGCCCGTGGCGAGTACACCCATCATCAGAACGGTGCCCGCGGCGACGCGGTCACCCAGCCCATCCGGGAAACCCAGGCCACCACGGAGAAGGCCCACGCCGAAACCGCTCTGTCGAGCGAAGATCTCGAGGGCCCGACGGATCACCAGGGCGCCGGCCGGGCGTGACCCGGATCGCCGTCCATGCCGCGCCGGGCCGGGCGCGCCTGCGGCTGACCGACGGGCCGATCGGTGTGCGGGTCCTGCACACCGATGCCCGGGGCGCCCGGGTCGGTCTCGTCGCGACCACCGCGCTGCTGCTGGGTGGTGATCACATCGAGATCCAGGTCGAGGTGGGTCCGGGGGCCTGGCTGGAGGTGGTGGAGACCGCGGGCACCGTCGCCTACGACGCGGACGGGGCTTCGTCGTCCTGGACGGTGCGGATCGACATCGCCGAGAACGGGGCGCTGGTCTGGGCCGGTGAGCCGTTCGTCGTCGCCGCCGGGTCGAACGTGCACCGGCAAAGCATCGTGCAGCTCGCCGCCGGTGCGGTGGCCTGCCTGCGCGACACGGTCGTCCTGGGCCGCAGCGGGGAGGTCGGCGGCAGCGTGGTCTCGACGTTGTCGGCGCACCGCGCGGGAGCGCTGTTGCTGGCCGATACCCTCGACCTGTCCGATAAGCGGACCCGCGAGTTGCCCGGGATCGTCGGCGCCGCAACGGTGATCGACACCGTCAGCCTGCTGGGAGACCGGGCGCCGGCCGTGCCCGGGCTCGCCGCCGGTCTGCGTTTCGACCTCGACGGGCCGGGCACCCTGGCCCGCTGCCTCACCACCAGTTATGCCGATTCACCGCTGCCCGCGGTGATGGCGGCCTGGGCGGCAAGAGCGACCGCCGCCCACCACGGGCCCGGCGAGCCGGAACCGCCGGCCGTCCACTCCCGCACGCAAGCAGCGTCACCGGATGCCAACAGCACCGCAGAGAAACATGCGTCGCGCGGCGAAGTTTCGCGCGCAATGATCTTTTAACCCGACAGTCATCCCGACGGTCATCCCGCTCCCTACATTCACGACTGACCGGCCCGCCGCGGGCATCGCCGCGCCACGCAGTCCGAGAGCAGGAGCCTCCTTCATGACCCCAGCCGACCCGCAGTCCGTACGGCAGATCGCCCGCCTGGCAAGCCGCCGGTCGTTCCTGCGGTTGGCGGGCCTGGGTGTCGCAGGTGTCGGGCTGGCGGCCTGCGGATCCGATGCCACCAGCGCAAGCACTTCCACGGCACCAGCCGCCGGCAGCGCGGCATCCGCCGCCGGATCCGGCGCCTCGGGATCCAGCGCCCCGGGATCCAGCGCCCCGGGATCCAGCGCAGCAGCCATGGGATCGGCGGTGTCGACCGCCATCGCCCCCGGGTCGAACGGCGACATCTCGGTTCAGCTGTCCTGGATCAAGAACATCGAATTCGGCGGAGAGTACTTCGCCGACACGAACGGCTATTACCAGCAGGCCGGTTTCAGCTCCGTCGACCTGGTCAGCGGCCCGGTCGACAGCGCCGACGCCCTGGTCGCGGCGGGTAACATCACCGTCGGCATCTCGGCTCCGGATGCCACGGCGCGGTTCATCAGCGAGCAGGGCGCACCGCTCAAGATCATCGGCAGCACGTTCCAGAAGAATCCGTTCTGCATCCTCAGCCTGGAGGAGGGCAAGCCGATCACGACGGTCGCCGACCTGGCGGGCAAGAAGATCGGCATCCAGGCCGGCACCAATCAGCAGATCTTCGACGGGTTCCTGACGGCGAACAACGTCGACCCGGCATCCCTGACCCAGGTGGTGGTCCAGTACGAGCCGACGCCGCTGACCGAGAACAAGGTCGACGGCTTCATGGCCTTCCTGACCAACGAACCGTTCCTGGTCAAGAACCAGGGGTTCACGCCCGTGACGCTCTCCTTCGCGGAGAACGGCCTCCCGCTGTCATCGGAGACCTTCACCGTGCTGCAGGACACCATCGACACGAAACGGGACATGCTCAAGGCGTTCCTGGTCGCCGAGATCCTCGGCTGGACCGATGCCGTCGCCGACCCGGCCGGGGCGGCGAAGCTCGCGGTGACCAAGTACGGCAAGGACCTCAGCCTCGACCTGGCCGGGCAGACCGAGCAGGCGGTCGCGCAGAACGAGCTGATCGTCTCCGCCGACACGAAGAAGAACGGGTTGTTCACCCTCACCGAGCAGCTGCAGAGCCAGATCATCGCGGCGCTGGGCAACATCGGGATCACCATTGCCGCCGGCGATCTGTTCGACCTGTCCCTGCTGGACGAGATCTACCGGGACAATCCCGGTCTGATCACCGGATGAGTCGATGACCGAATCGACGAGCGAGACCTTGACCGCGCAGACCGTGGCCAACGGCGCGGTGCGGCAGCCGGCCGAAGACGTTGCACCGCAACGCATCGACCGATCGGTGCTGTCCACCACCGATCCCGCCGAGCAGCCATGGGCGGCGACGGGTATCGACATCCAGGGGCTGAGCAAGGAGTTCCGGCTCGGCCGCAGCACCGTCACGGCACTGTCGGACACCAGTCTGGGTACCCAGCGCAATTCCTTCCTGTCGCTGCTCGGGCCGTCCGGGTGCGGAAAGTCCACCATCCTGCGGATTCTCGCCGGGCTGGAAACGCCGACCTCCGGTCGCGCGCTGATCAACGGGCAATCCACCCTGCAGATCCAACGCAACCACGAACTGGGCATCGCGTTCCAGGAGGCGGCACTGCTGCCGTGGCGGACGGTCACCAGCAACATCAGGCTGCCGCTGGAGGTGGCCGGCATCAAACCCGAACCGGGGCTGATCGAGGATCTCATCGCTCTGGTCGGATTGACCGGCTTCGAGAAGGCCAAGCCCGCGCAGCTCTCCGGTGGCATGCGCCAGCGGGTGGCGATCGCGCGCTGCCTGGTCGTCAAGCCCACCGTCATGCTGCTGGACGAGCCGTTCGGTGCCCTCGACGACATGACGCGGCAGCGGCTGAACATCGAGCTGCTGCGGATCTGGACGGAGAAACCGGCGACGACGTTGATGGTCACCCACGGCATTTCCGAGGCGGTGTTCCTCTCCGACGTCGTCGCCGTGATGAGCCCACGACCCGGTCGGGTCACCGAAGTGGTGCACATCGGACTGCCCCGACCCAGAACCCCGGACATGATGCGCTCACCCGAGTTCCACTCCTACGCGGACCGGCTGTCCGAAATCCTCTTCGGTCACCCCGCGAAAGCCGGTGCCGCATCGTGATGTCCGACCGGCATGCCCTGGGCGATCTCGACGAGGACATCGACGTCGAGCAGGACAGGGCGCTGCTGGGGGCGCGTGCGTTCACCGCCGGCACCGTCACCGCGCACCCGGAGACTGCCCGCAAACGATGGTGGGACGGCGCGCCCGCCTGGGTCGGCGGGCTGATCGGCACCGGCGTCATGGTCGTTGTCTGGTGGATCGCCTCACAGACGCTGTACCAGGACAGCCAGGCCATACCCAGTCCCGGACAGGTCTTCTCGCTGCTGCTGGACCCGCAGCAGTGGCAGACCACCCGGAACAACGCGTCGTCCACCGTATCGGCGGCGCTGAGGGGGTACGCCATCGGCAATCTCGCCGCGATCGCCCTGTCGGTGGTCGTGCTGTTGCTCCCGTTCCTGGCCGAGATCGTCAACCAGATCGCGATCGTCACCTACTGCATCCCGCTGGTGGCGATCGGGCCCATCCTGGTGATCGTCGCGGGCCGCTCCTCGCCGAACGGCGCCTCGGTGGCACTGGCGGCGCTGAGCGTCTTCTTCACCACCGTCGTCGGGTGTCTGCTGGGCCTGCGCGCCGCGCACCGCACCAGCCTGGACCTGGTGCTCGCCTACGGCGGCTCGAAATGGACGATGCTGCGCAAGGTGCAGCTGATCGCCGCGCTGCCCAGCCTGTTCGCTGCACTGAAAATCGCCGCCCCCGCAGCATTTCTCGGCGCGGTGCTGGCCGAGTATCTGGGCAGCGGCGGCGACTCGACGATCGGCCGCGCGCTCATCGCGGCCCAGACCCAGTCGGACGCCCCGCAGCTGTGGTACCTGGCGCTGGTGTCCGGAGCGATCGCCGGCGCCGGGTACCTCCTGGTCGGCGTGGTGGCGCGGATCGTCACCCCGTGGACGTCGGGTTCCGACGCGCCGGGAGCGACCGCATGACGGCCGTGCTCACCCGCGTGGAGACCGCCGGGGTGGAGCCGGTGGCCGGTTCGGGACGGTCGATCGTCGGCCGCCGCATCGTGACGGCGGTGGCCACCGTCGTGGTCGCCATGGTCGTCCTGGTACTGCTGTGGGCGGCGCTGCTGCGGGTCTTCGACGTGTCCACGTTCGTCGGCAAGACGCCGCTGGACGTGTGGAACTACCTGTTCGCCGACGGACCCCCGAGGGGCGTGCGGCCGTCATCGCTCACCGCGCAGGACGCCCGATCGGAGGCCTTGACGGCGCTGGGAACCACGCTGGTCGATGCGGCCATCGGCTTCGTCGCCGGCATGGTCACGGCCACGGCTGTGGCGATCGGGTTCGTGCTGTTCCGGCCGTTCGAGTTCGCGTTCATGCCGATCGCGATGCTGCTCCGCAGCGTGCCACTGGTGGCCATGGCTCCGGTGCTGCTGCTGATGTTCGGGCAGGGCAACCTGGGCATCGCGGTGATCGCGGCGATCGTCGTGCTGTTCCCCGCGCTGGTCAACATCGTGGTCGGCCTGCGTTCCGCGTCGCCGCAGGCGCTGGACCTGATCCGGGTCAACGGCGGTTCGGCGGTCACCCAGCTGACGAAGGTGCGGATCCCGTCGGCGCTGCCCCAGTTCTTCGCCTCGGTGCGGATCTCCGTGCCGGGCTCGATCGTCGGGGCCATGCTGGCGGAGTGGCTGGTCGGGTTCGACGGCATGGGCGGCGTGCTCAGTGGCTACAAGGGCTCGGGAAACTACGGCGGGGTCTGGACGATCGTGGTCTTCGCCGTCATGAGTTCCATCGTGCTGTATGCCGTGGCGACCATCGTCGAAGCCGCGGTCCTGACCACCTGGGGTCCCCACGCCGGCAAGCACTGACCGCCCCGGCGACCGGGGAGGGCGTGCGACCGCCGCGGAGCGGTCGGGACA
Source organism: uncultured Actinomycetota bacterium (assembly GCA_963785455.1). Classification (GTDB taxonomy): domain Bacteria; phylum Actinomycetota; class Actinomycetes; order Mycobacteriales; family Nakamurellaceae; genus Nakamurella. The sequence continues at coordinate 90,666 of CAWAVL010000022.1, read as the reverse complement.
CCTGCGGGCGGGGAGGGGGTGCGCGGCCGGATGGTCGGCTCGGCGGCGACTGGGCGGCGTTTCCGGACGCCGTCGACAGGCACTTGACGTACGTCACACCCAGTCCTATATTTCGACCTGCGGAAAAGAAGTTCCGAAATCGAGGCTCAACGAGGAGCGGATCACATGTCGGCAGCGGCGTCGTCCACCGCCCCGGTCGGCGTGCGAACGCGACGTACCACCAGCCGCCTGTGCGCAGAACCCGTTGGCGCACAGGTCCTATCGGTGCCGACGTGCTCTTTGCCTGTCCGCCCGGAGCCGCCGTTGGGGGTCCGGACGGAGGAGTCGCCCGCGATCGACCGGCCGCGGACGCGCTCAGGGTGAGAACCGCCCCGCACCCTCGCCCCACCCGGGCAGCTCCACCAGTGCGGCGCTCCGCTGCTGCATGACGAGCACCCGTCATTCACCCTCTGCTCCACCGTCAGTGTGACCCGATGCCGGCGCCGCGTGCGCTCGGCGCGAGCATGTTCCGGTCCAGCCGAGGTCCTGTTCCATCCGGCCCGTTCAAGGAGTTGAAGCGATGGCGATCATCCTGGGACCCAACCAGTACGGCAAGGCGGAGAACCGGCTCGTCCGTGTCCGCCGTGACACCCCCCGTCACGAGTTCCGCGATCTCAACGTGTCCACCTCCCTGCGCGGAGACTTCCGGGACGCCCACATCACCGGCAATCAGGACGCGGTCCTGCCCACCGACACGCAGAAGAACACGGTGTTCGCGCTGGCGAAGGAGAAGGGTGTCGCCGCCATCGAGGACTTCGGGCTGACGCTCGGCGATCACCTGATCGGCCACACGCCGAAGGCGTCGGGTGCCCGGATCGAGATCGAGGAGTACCTCTGGGACCGCATCGCGATCGACGGCGCCGAGCATGATCATGCATTCGTCCGCAACGGTGGCGAGACGCGGACCACGGTGGTCACGGTGGAGGGCCGCGGTCCCGAGCGGCGTGCCTGGGTCGTCTCCGGGCTGAAGGACCTGGTGGTCGCCAAGACCACCGGATCGGAATTCTGGGGATTCCTGAAGGACGAATACACGACCCTGCAGGAAACCACCGACCGCATCCTCGCCACGTCGCTGATCGCCCGCTGGCGGTACGAATCCGTGGAAGTCGATTTCGACAAAACGTACAACAGGATCAAATCCATGATGCTCCGCCGGTTCGCCGAGGTGCACAGCTATGCGCTGCAGCAGACGCTGTACGCCATGGGCGAGACCGTGCTGCAGGAGTGCCCGGAGGTGGCCGAAATCCGTTTCAAGGCGCCGAACAAGCACCATTTCCTGGTGGACCTGTCACCGTTCGGTGACGAGAACAACGGTGAGGTTTTCTGGGCGGCCGATCGTCCCTACGGATTGATCGAGGCGACCGTCCAGCGCGATGACGCCACCGATCCCGGTTCGGCATGGCAATCCGTTCCCGGGTTCTGCTGAACGGCTGCGACACCGAACCGTCCGACCCGCAACCGATCGGCATCCGCTCAGATCGGCCCCACGACGCCACGTCCGCCGTCGTGTGCCCGGCGAGACCGTTGCACACGCAGGTGAATCGAAAGGGCATTCCATGACGTCGTCGACGAAGTCCCCGGGACGCACCAAGTCGATCAAACACCCGGTCGACCAGATGCTGCCGGTGCCCAAGCTGGCGGTGTACGGCATCCAGCACGTGCTCGCCTTCTACGCCGGCGCGGTGATCGTGCCGATCCTGCTGGCCAGCGCGATCGGGCTCACCCAGGAGCAGTTGATCTACCTGATCAACGCGGACCTGTTCACCTGCGGTATCGCGTCGATCATCCAGTCCGTCGGATTCTGGAAGATCGGTGTCAGACTGCCGCTGCTGCAGGGGGTCACGTTCACCGCCGTGTCGCCGATGATCGCGATCGCGCTCGCGAACGGCGGCGGCACGGAGGGCCTGCTCTACATCTACGGGGCGGTCATCGTCGCCGGTCTGTTCACCTTCTTCATCGCGCCCTACTTCGCGAAGCTGATCAGGTTCTTCCCGCCGGTGGTCACCGGCACCGTGATCACCATCATCGGCGTCGCGCTGCTGCCGGTCGCCGCGCAGGATGCGGTCGGCGGCGGGGCGAACCCGATCCCACCAGCAGCAAGAACCTGGCGTACGCGATGGGCACGCTGGCGCTCATCGTCATCATCCAGCGGGTGTTCAAGGGATTCATGGCGACGGTCGCGGTGCTGGTCGGCCTGGTGATCGGCACCGGAGTCGCGTTCATCCTCGGTGATGCGTCCTTCACGAGCGTGTCGACGTCCGAATGGGTCGGCGTCACCACCCCGTTCTTCTTCGGAATCCCCAAATTCTCTGCGGCGGCCATCATCTCGATGGTCGTGGTCATGCTGATCACCGCGGTCGAGACCACCGGCGATGTCTTCGCGACCGGCGAGATCGTCGAGAAGCGGGTCGGTGCGCAGCATGTCTCCAAGGCGCTGCGTGCCGATGGCCTGTCCACCTTGATCGGCGGCGTGCTGAACTCCTTCCCCTACACGTGTTTCGCGGAGAATGTCGGTTTGGTGCGGCTTACCCTGGTCAAGAGCCGTTACGTGGTGGCCGCCGCCGGTGTCTTCATGATCCTGATCGGGTTGATCCCCAAGGCCGGCGCGCTCGTCGCCAGCGTCCCGCCACCGGTGCTCGGCGGCGCCGCCATCGCGATGTTCGCCACGGTCACCGTCGTCGGCATCCAGGCGCTGGCCCGGGTCGACTTCCACGACCACCGCAACGTCGTCATCGTCGGCACCAGCATCGGCCTGGCCGTGTTCGTCACGGTGCAACGCGACGTGGCCAGGGCGGTGCCGGAGTGGGCGCAGATCATCTTCGGCGGCGGCATCACCCTCGGCAGCCTGACCGCCATCCTGCTCAACCTGGTCTTCCACCACGTGGGCAAGAGTTTCGGGCCGGCCGTCGCGGGCCGCCCCGGCGCCGGGGTGATCCGGCAGGACCAGGTCAACCAGATGAGCCGGGAGACCTTCGTGCAGACCTTCGGCGGGCTGTTCCAGGGCCCGACGTGGGTGCTGGAGCGGGCCTACGACCAGCGCCCCTTCAGTGATACCCACGACCTGCGGATGGCGTTCCAGGAGGCGCTGTTCTCCGCCGACCGGAACGAGCAGCGGGACCTGCTGTCGTTCTACCCGGACTTCGGCAGCGACGCCGTCGACGGCGAGGTGCTCGGTGAGTGGTCCGAACGCGACCAGGGGTCGGTCGGCCTGACCACCCTCAACGACGAGGACCATGAGGAGTGCACACACCTCACCGAGGCCTACCGTGACCGGTTCGGAATCCCGCTGATCGTCTCGGTGCGGGACGTCGCCAAGCGCGACGACATCCTCGAGGCCGGATGGGAACGGATGCAGAACGCACCCACCCAGGAACACGCGGCGTCCGTCATCGAGGTCGCCAAGATCGTCAACCACCGATTCGACGACCTGGTGGCCGAAGCCAGCCCATCCTGGGCGCGCGGGCGGTCCGAATGGAGGCGGCACCGTTGACCGGTCCCGAACCCAGGCGCAACGCAGCCGCCGACCGGCCCAGCGAGGGTCTGCAGCGCTTCAACCAGCAGTCCGACGCGGACGCCAGGGCCACCCTGCAGGCCTGCCTGGACGTGCCGCGCTGGGTTGACGAGGTGCTGGCCGGGCGGCCGTACAGCTCCGCTCCCGCGGTGCTGCACCGGGCGCGGATGGCGGCAGCCTCGCTGTCCGACGAGGAGATCGACGCCGCGTTGTCCCGGCACCCCCGGATCGGTGAACGCGCCGGAGCCGGCCATGACGCGGAGTTCTCCAGCCGCGAGCAGGCCGCCGTGGGCGACGCCGACCCGGCCATCACCGAGGCCATCCGGGCGGGCAACGCGGAATACGAGAACAGGTTCGACCGGGTGTTCGTGATCAGGGCGGCCGGCCGGAGCGCGACGGAGATCCTGGGCGAGTTACGGCGGCGGCTGCAGAACACGCCCGCCCAGGAGAAGGTCGAGGTCACCACGCAGCTCCGGGAGATCGCACGGACCCGACTGGAATCGGTGCTGGTCTGATGGCGAGCGATGACGCGGTCACCGTGCTCGAGGGCGCCCACGTCGTCACGGTGGACGGCTCGCGTGCCGAATACGCCGACGGGCATCTGGTGGTCACCGGTCACCGGATCACCGCCGTCGGCCCCGGGCCGGCACCGGCCGCCGCCGCCGGCGTCCGTCGGGTCGACGCTTCGGGCTGCCTGATCACCCCGGGCCTGGTGAACACCCATCACCACCTGTACCAGTGGATCACCCGCGGGTTCGCCGTCGACGCCACGCTGTTCACCTGGCTCAGCACGCTGTATCCGGTGTGGGGCCGGCTCGACGCCGACCTGGTGCAGACCGCGGCACGGGGTGAGCTGACCTGGCTGGCGAAGACCGGGTGCACCACCACGACCGATCACCACTACGTCTTCCCGCACGACGGGGGAGACCTGCTGGCGGCGCAAGTCGATGTGGCACAGACGGTCGGGCCCCGCTGGCGGTGGGCCTGGGGGTGGACGGCGCCGCGTCGAACGAGGCCTGCTCGCTGCTGGAGGAGGTGCGGCATGCGCTGCTGTTCGCCAGGGCCCGCGGTGGCTCCCAGGCGCTGACCGTCCGGGACGCGCTGGAGATGGCCACGATGGGCGGGGCCCGCGTGCTCGGGCGGGCCGATGCGATCGGATCACTGGAGGTGGGCAAGCTCGCCGACCTGGCGGTGTGGCGGCTGGACACCCTGGCTCACATCGACATCGCCGACCCGGTTGCCGCGCTGGTGCTCGGCGCGCCGCCGCCCCTGGAACTGCTGATGGTGAACGGCCGGCCGGTCGTCGAGCACGGCCGTCCGGTGGGCGTCGACGAGGACGCCCTGGCTGCGGAGGTGGCCAGGGCCAGCCGAACGCTCCTGGCGAGAGCGTCGGCCGCCCCCGCCGCGGTGGGGGCACACTGATGAACGGATCAACCATGCCGCTGCGCCGTTGCCGGCGGGCGGCATCTGGACGGGAGTGCGCGACGTGAACCCTCACGTGACAGTGAACGGCCGGTCGTACGAGCTCGGCGACGTCGGAGGACACGTCACCCTGCTCGAATGGCTGCGCAGCACCGGATTCACCGGATGCAAGGAGGGCTGCGCGGAGGGCGAGTGCGGTGCCTGCGCGGTGATGGTGGCGCGGCCGGCCGGGACCGGGGCCAGCCGGTGGACCGCGATCAACGCCTGCCTGGTGCCGGCCGCGGGCCTGGACAGCCAGGAGGTGATCACCGCCGAAGGTCTCGGTGCGCCCGACGCGCTGCACCCCGTGCAACGCGAGATGGCCGACCGCGGTGGGTCCCAATGTGGCTACTGCACACCGGGTTTCATCTGTTCCATGGCCTCGGAGTACTACCGGGCCGATCGGCAGCGGGACACCGGGCCCACGCGCCGGCGGTCCGCCGAGGCCGAACCGGACGCCAGTGGCCGCGCGGCGGAGCGGGCACTCGGCCGCAACGGTGCCGACCCGACCGCCCCGGCACAAGCACCCGATCACGAGCACGGCCCGAACGGGTTCGACCTGCATGCGCTGTCCGGAAACCTGTGCCGGTGCACCGGGTACCGGCCGATCCGGGACGCGGCCTACGCGCTGGACAGGCCCGCGGAGTCCGATCCGCTGCTCGCCAGGCTGGCCCGCCCCGCACCGGCCGCCGCGCCCACCAGGGCGACCAGCAGCCAGGGCACGTTCGTCCGGCCGGCTGACCTCGCGGAGGCCCTCGACCTGCTGGCCGAGAACCCCGCGGCGATGGTGCTGGCCGGGTCGACGGACTGGGGTGTCGAGCTGAACATCCGGCATGCCCGCGCCGCGCTGACCATCGGCGTGGACCGGCTCGAGGAGCTGCGGCACTTCGACGTCCGCCCGGACAGCATCGACATCGGTGCCGGGCTCACCCTTTCCGAGGTGGAGCGGGCGCTGGCCGGCCGGGTGCCCCTGCTGGCCCAGCTGTTCCCGCAGTTCGCGTCCCGGCTGATCCGCAACGGCGCCACCTTCGGCGGGAACCTCGGCACGGCCTCACCGATCGGTGACAGCCCGCCGGCCCTGCTGGCGCTGGACGCCTCGTTGGTGCTGACGTCCCGCAGCGGTGAACGGGAGGTGCCGCTGCGCGGCTACTTCACCGGCTACCGGCAGACCGTCAGGCGCCCCGACGAACTGATCAGGACGGTCCGCATTCCGACCCCGGTCGCACCGATCAGCGCGTTCCACAAGATCTCTAAGCGCCGGTTCGACGACATCTCGAGTGTCGCAGTCGCTGTCGCGTTGCGGCTCGATGCCGCCGCGGACGGCGACGCACCCACGGTGGCCGAGGTGAAGATCGGCCTCGGCGGGGTGGCGGCCACCCCGCTGCGCGGCGTCCGCACCGAAGGATCGCTCACCGGCCGGCCCTGGACCGCCGAGGTGGTGGACGAGGCCGCGTCGGTGCTGAACGCCGAGGCCACCCCGATCGGCGACCACCGGGCCAGCGCCGCGTACCGCACCGCGATGCTGGGCTCGTCGCTGCGGAAGTTCTTCGCCGAGAACAACGGAATGCGTCCCGATCCCACCAGGGTCTTCCAGGAGGTCTGACAATGAGCAAGTCACACGGACCGCTCGCGGATCGGCCGGTCAACCCGAAGGTCGGGTTGGAGATCTCCCACGAGAGCGCCGGCCTGCACGTCACCGGTACGGCCCTGTACACGCAGGATCTGCTGAGCCGCACCAGGAGCGCGCTGCATGCGTGGCCGGTCCAGGCGCCGCACGCCCACGCCCTGGTCACCGCGCTGCGGGTGGAAGCCGCGTACGACATCCCGGGTGTGGTCAGGGTGCTCACCGCCGACGACGTGCCCGGCCTGAACGATGCCGGCGAAAAGCATGACGAGCCGTTGTTCCCGAGCGAGGTCATGTACTACGGGCACCCCGTCTGCTGGGTGCTCGGTGAGACCTTGGAAGCCGCCCGGCAGGGCGCCGGCGCCGTCGAGGTCGAATACCGGGCACTTCCGTCGTTGATCACCATTCAGGACGCCATCGCGGCGGACAGCTTCCAGGGCACACCACGCACCATCAGCCGGGGTGACCCGGACGGCGCCCTGGAGCGCGCGGCGCACCGGTTCAGCGGCGAGTTCGAATTGGGTGGGCAGGAGCACTTCTATCTGGAGACGAATGCCTCGTTGGCGCTGATCGACGAGAACGGCCAGATCTTCGTCCAGTCCAGCACCCAGCACCCGTCCGAAACGCAGGACATCGTCTCGCATGTCCTGGGCATCCCGGCGCACCACATCACCGTGCAATGCCTGCGGATGGGCGGCGGCTTCGGCGGGAAGGAGTTCCAGCCGCACGGCCTGGCCGCGGTGGCTGCGCTGGGTGCGGTGCTCACCGGCCGCCCGGTCAGCCTCCGGCTCAACCGCACCCAGGACATCACCATCACCGGGAAGCGGCACCCGTTCCTGGCCACCTGGGAGGTCGGCTTCGACGAGGACAACCGCATCTGCGCGCTGCGCGCGACGCTGACCAGCAACGGCGGCTGGAGCCTGGACCTGTCCGAACCGGTGCTGGCCCGGGCGCTGTGCCATGTCGACAATGCCTACTGGATACCGGACATCACGGTTCACGGCCGGATCGCAAAGACCAACCGCAGCTCGAACACCGCCTTCCGCGGGTTCGGCGGCCCGCAAGGCATGATGGTCCTGGAGGACATCCTGGGTCGCTGCGCGCCGCTGCTCGGCGTCGAGCCGGAGGACCTGCGGCGCAGGAACTTCTATGCACCCGGTCAGACCACCCCGTACGGCCAGCCGGTCCGGCACGCCGAGCGGCTCGCCGACATCTGGTCGATCCTGACCGAGCGCAGCGATTTCCAGGCTCGCAAGGCCGAGATCGCCGCCTTCAACGACGCCCACCCGCACACCAAACGCGCCCTGGCCATGACCCCGGTGAAATTCGGCATCTCCTTCAATCTGACGGCCTTCAACCAGGCGGGCGCGCTGGTCCACGTCTACAAGGACGGCTCGGTGCTGATCAACCACGGAGGCACCGAGATGGGACAGGGCCTGCACACCAAGATGATCCAGGTCGCCGCGACCGCTCTCGGTGTGCCGCTGGAGTTCGTCCGGCTCGCCCCGACCCGCACCGACAAGGTGCCCAACACCTCCGCCACCGCGGCCAGTTCCGGCGCCGATCTGAACGGCGGCGCCATCAAGAATGCCTGCGACCAGATCCGTGCGCGGCTCGGCGTCGTCGCGGGCGGCAAACTGGGCGTGCACCCGGACGACGTCCGTTTCGCCGACGGGGTCGTCACCGGGATCGGTTTCGACGACCGGCAGATCCCGTGGGCGGAACTGGTGCACGACGCCTATTTCCAACGGGTTCCGCTGTGGGCGGCCGGCTTCTACCGGACAGCCGGATTGCACTGGGACTCCTCCCGGATGCAGGGCGAGCCGTTCAAGTACTACGCCTACGGGGCCGCGTGTTCGGAGGTCGAGGTCGACGGGTTCACCGGTGCCTACCGGGTGGTGCGGGTGGACATCGTGCACGACGTCGGCGACAGCCTGTCGCCACTGGTCGACATCGGCCAGATCGAGGGCGGTTTCGTGCAGGGCGCCGGCTGGCTGACCCTGGAGGAGCTGCGTTGGGACACCAGCGACGGCGCCCAGCGCGGCCGGCTGAACACCCAGGCGGCCAGCACCTACAAGATCCCCAGCTTCTCCGAGATGCCCGAGCAGTTCAATATCCACCTCTTCGAGCGCGCCACCGAATCCGGCGTCGTGTACGGCTCCAAGGCGGTCGGCGAGCCACCGCTGATGCTGGCGTTCAGCGTCCGAGAGGCCCTGCGCCAAGCGGCAGCCGCGTTCGGGCCGCAGGGCTGGTCGGTGGACCTGGGCTGCCCGTCCACCCCGGAAGCGGTCTACTGGGCCATCGACGCGGCCAGGTCCGCGCACGGCGGGGCGGTTCCGTCGGCCAACGGCGGTAGCTCGGTGACGCACGCCGTTCTCACGGGGGTGTGAGCGATGGACTGGCTCAGCGCCGCGGCGCAACTCCGACACGACGGCCTACCCGGCGTGATCGTCACGGTGATCAAGGTCCGCGGTCATGCCCCCCGTGACGCCGGCGCGAAGATGGTGGTCGGGGCCGACCACACCTGGGGCAGTGTGGGCGGCGGCAACCTGGAGGAGGCCGCGATCCGACGGGCCCGCGAGCTGATCGCGGCCGGCGTCACCGTGCCCGAGACCCAGGAGGCGCGGCTGAACGAGCACGCCCGCAATCACCACGGCCGGCAATGCTGCGGTGGCGAGGTCACCCTGCTGCTCGAACCGTTGGCCGCGAGGCCGGTGGTTGCCGTGTTCGGGATCGGGCATGTCGGTTACGAGCTCGCCCGCATCCTGTCCCGCCTGGAGATCGCGCTGCACCTGGTCGACTCCCGCGAGGAGGAACTGGACCAGCTGCGGCTCGCCGACGTCACCCAGGGCGCGGCCGACGTGTCCGTGCACCACGCGCTTCTCGGCGAGCAGGTGCTGGAGATGCTGCCCCGCGGTGCGCATGTGCTGATCATGACGCACGACCATGCCGAGGACTTCGCGCTCTGTGACGCGGCGTTGCGGCTGCCGTCACTGGGCAGCATCGGGCTGATCGGGTCGAGCGCGAAATGGACCGGCTTCCGCCGCCGGCTGGCGGACTCGGGACATGACCAGGCGGTGATCGACCGGATCACCAGCCCGATCGGCCTGCCGGCGGTGACCGGGAAGGAGCCCGCCGTCATCGCCGTCAGCGTCGCCGCCGCCCTGCTGGCGACCATCCGGCCCGCGGCGACAGTCGCTGCGGTACAGGCAGTTCCATTGCCGGCGACAACAGACACGTCCGGTCCCGCGCGGTACCGGACGGCGTCGCGATGACGCTCTACCGGGCAACCGTGATCGACACCCCGGGGAACCCGTTCGCCGGGGACCCCGCCGACGCGCTCGCCGCCGACCAGGACGGGGGCGTGCTGGTCCGCGGCGGCATCATCGCGGCACGGGGACCGTTCGGGGCGCTGCGTGCGGAGTACCCGATGGAGCCGGTCACCGAATTGACCGGCGGCCTGCTGCTCCCGGGCTTCGTCGACACCCATGTGCACTACCCGCAGATCAGGGCGATCGGCGGCCTCGGCATGCCGCTGCTGGACTGGTTGGAGCGGTGCGCGCTACCGGAGGAGAGCAGGCTGGCCGACCCCGCCTACGCCGACCTGGTGGCCCGCGAGTTCCTGTCCGGCCTGCTCGCCGGCGGCACGACCACAGCGCTGGTCTTCGGGTCGCATTTCGCGCCGGCGATGGACGTGCTGTTCACCCAGGCGCACGCGCGTGGCCTCAATGTCACCGCGGGACTCGTCCTGTCCGACCGCGTGCTGCGGGAGGACCTGCTGTGCACGCCCGAACGCGCACTGACCGAGAGTCGCGACCTGATCGACCGGTGGCACGGCAAGGGACGGCTGAGATACGCCGTCACCCCGCGCTTCTCGCTGTCCGCGTCGGAGAACATCCTGGCGGTCTGCGCCGACCTGGTGGCCGACAGGTCCGGCGGCCGGGAGGACATCTGGTTCACCTCCCACCTCAACGAGAACCTCGCCGAGGTGTCCGCGGTCGCGTCGCTGTTCCCCGCATCCGATCATTACCTCGGCACCTACCACCAACACGGTTTGGTCAACGGTCGCAGCGTCTTCGCGCACAACGTGCACGCCGGCGACGACGAACTCGCGGTGATGGGCGATGCGGGCGCCTGGGTGGCGCACTGCCCGACGAGCAACTCCGCCCTGGGCAGCGGGCTCTTCCCGTTGCGTCGGCACGTCCAGAACGGGGTGGGCGTCGCGCTCGGCTCCGACGTCGGTGCCGGGACCGGGCTGTTCCTGCTCAAGGAGGGTCTGCAGGCGTACTTCATGCAGCAACTCCTGGGTGCAGATGGTGTGCCGCTCACCCCCGTCCACCTGCTGTACCTGGCCACCAGGGCCGGCGCGCTGGCGCTGGGTCTGGCGGACCGGGTCGGAGACTTCGCGCCGGGCAAGGAGTTCGACGCGGTCTGGGTGCGGCCGGCGGAGGGCAGTACCTTCTCGGTCAATCTCGCGCACGCCGCCGACAGCACCGACGCTCTCGCCCGGACCTTTGCCCTCGCGACGCCGGCCGATGTGGCCGCCGTGTGGTTGCGTGGCGAGCTCGTCCGTCCCGCGCCCCCGGCGATGGTTCATCCCGACGAGTTACTGCGCGAAGAGGCCGGTTTCGGTCGATAGGTCGGCGACAACGGTTTCCAGGTCGTCCAGGTGTCGCCGCGATGCGGCCAGCAACGCGGCCGAGTCGCGGTGGGTGAAGGCCGTGAGCATGCTGCTGTGCTGGGCGTGGAGATGATCGCGATGTGCGTCGCTGATGTGTTTCATCGGCTGCAGTGGTTCGGTGAGGTTCCAGACGGACTCGATCATGTGCAGCAGTCGCGGCATCCGGGACGGGGCGACCAATGCGAGGTGGAACTCTCGGCTGTCGCGTTGGTAGGCCTGGTAGTCCTCGGCCGCCAGCGCGTCGTCCAGTGCACGAAGTGCGGCGACCGCTCTGCGGTCGTCCTGAGCTTCGGCGTTGTCGACCGCAGCGGACAGCGCCGCCATCTCCAGGACACCGCGGACGATGTAGATCTCGCGGAATTCCTCGGCGGTCACGCTGGCCACGGTGTACCCGGCACGGGGCCGGTGCTCGACCAGGCCCTCGCCGATGAGGGTCTTGAGCGCCTCCCGGATGGGAATGCGGCTGACGCCGAAGACCTCGGCGGTCTCGTCCATCGGGATCGGGCTGCCGGGCGGCACATCGCCGCTGAGAATCGCCCGCCGGAGCTCCTCCAGGATCGCCTGCTGGGACAGCCCCGGATGGTCCGAATGCAAGATCGCCAGGAGCGCGGACGCCCTGTTCGGGTGTGGCATCGTGCCGTTCCCTCCACGGGCCGTCGCCCCGTGCTCGACTTCGACGGTGGTATCGAAAGGTCAGGTCGGGTTCCACGGCTTCTGGGGCGGCGCGATACCCGGCAACCAGGCCGACCTGCGGCCGTTGCACGATGCCGGCGTCTTCGGGTTCAAGTGCTTCCTGCTGCACTCCGGGGTGGACGAGTTCCCGCACCTGGACGCCGACGAGATGGAAGCAGACATGGCCATCCTGAAGGACTTCGACTCGATGCTCATCGTCCATGCCGAGGATTCACGGGCGATCGAGCGGGCCCCGTCCGCGGAGGGCGACCAGTACGAGAAGTTCCTCCGGTCCCGCCCGCGGGGCGCTGAGAATGTCGCGATCGCCGAAGTCATCGAGCGGGCCCGCTGGACCGGCGCGCGGGCGCACATCCTCCACCTGTCGTCATCGGATGCGCTGCCGATGATTGCCAGTGCCAAGCGTGACGGCGTTCGGCTGACGGTGGAGACCTGCCCGCATTATCTGGCCCTCATCGCCGAGGAGGTGCCGAATGGCGCCACGGCCTACAAATGCTGTGCGCCCATCCGCGAAGTCGGGAATCGAGAACTGCTCTGGGCCGGGTTGCTGGACGGCACGATCGACTGCATCGTGTCCGACCATTCGCCGAGCACCCTGGATCTGAAGGACCTCGAGAACGGGGATTTCGCCGTCGCCTGGGGTGGTGTGTCTTCCCTCCAGCTGGGCCTGCCGATCATCTGGACGGAAGCCCGCCGTCGAGGGGTGGCCCTCGACCAGGTCGTCGAATGGATGTCGGCGCGGCCCGCGCACCTGGCGGGACTGACCACCAAGGGGAAGCTCGCCCTCGGCTATGACGCCGACCTCTCGGTGTTCGCTCCGGACGAGGCGTTCGTGGTCGACGTCTCCCGTCTGCAGCACAAGAATCCCATCACCCCCTACGACCACCGGGCGCTGTCCGGTGCGGTGCGACGCACGTTCCTGCGCGGCGCCGAAGTGGACGGCAGGACGCCCACCGGCCGATTGCTGCGCCGGGGCATGGTGTGAGCGGGTCAGGCGGTGGATTGACGGGTCTGCAGATCGGCGGCGAGGCCGTGCGCGGCTTCCTGCAACATCGGTACGGCGCGGTCGAGCAGATCCTGGGTCATCCTCGGCGTCGGTCCGGACACGGAGATGGCGATCGGATTGACCCCGTCCGCGACGGGCACCGCGATGCAGTGCACGCCGATTTCCTGCTCGCCGTCATCGATGGCGTATCCGGCGGTGCGGATTCGGGCCACTTCGGCGAGCAGCACGTCGAGGTCGGTGATCGTGGCCGGGGTCGCCGGCGGCATCCCGGCCCGATTGACCAACTCGATGATGCGCTCGTCGTCGAGTTGAGCCAGCAGGGCCTTCCCGACGCCGGTGCTGTGCAGGTAGACCCGCCGGCCGACCTCGGTGAAGGCCCGCATGGTGTGCCTGGACGGAACCTGGGCGACGTAGGTGGCGCGGTCGCCGTCGAGCATGCACAGGTTCGCGGTCTCACCGAGCGCGTCGACCAGACCGCCCAGCCACGGCCGGCCCCATTCGCCCAGCATGCTGCTCGCGCTGACACCGAGGTTGATCAACCGCGGGCCGAGGGCGTACTGCCTCGAGGGCAACTGGCGGACGTATCCGTGGGTCAGCAGCGTCCGCAGCAACCGGTAGATCGTCGGCATCGGCAGCCCCGAGGACGACGCCAGATCCGACAGCGACAGCTGGCCGCCGGCGTCGGAAAGGCACTCCAGGATCTGGAACGTCCGATCCACCGATTGCACACTGCCCGGCGGATTCTTGCCCCGTTTGCCGGTCGCCGCGGCACCGTCGTTCTCGGGGGCGGGCGGCCGCCGCTCCGGGCGGTGATCGGTCACGGCTCAGTCCTTTCCTGCGCACATCGGCGCGGATTTCACATCGCAGAAGAAGTTTATCGTCAAGAGGAGAAATAGATGCCGTCGACAAGTCCCGGGTACGCAGTGACGGTGCGGGTCCAATGCCCGACATCGACGGACGCGACCAGCCGGCTGACGACGGCGGTCACCCGCACGGGCGGGTCGCTCACAGCGCTGGACGTGGTGGAGTCGCACCACGACTCGATGGTCGTCGACGTCACCTGTGATGCCACCGACCAGGAGCACGCGGTACGGATCACCGCGGCACTGGGTGAGCCCGAGGGATTCGCCGTCCGCAAGGTCAGCGACCGCACCTTCCTGATCCACCTCGGCGGCAAGATCGAGGTCACCCCGAAGGTGTCGCTGCGGACCCGTGACGACCTGTCCCGCGCCTACACCCCCGGAGTGGCCCGGGTGTGCATGGCGATCGCGGAGAACCCGCCCGACGCCCGGCGCCTGACGATCAAACGGAACACGGTCGCGGTGGTCACCGACGGATCGGCCGTCCTGGGTCTGGGCAACATCGGGCCCGCCGCGGCGCTGCCGGTGATGGAGGGAAAGGCGGCACTGTTCAAACAGTTCGCCGGGGTCGATGCCTGGCCGGTCTGCCTGGACACCCAGGACACCGATCAGATCGTGGAGATCGTCAGGGCGATCGCCCCGGTGTACGGCGGCATCAACCTCGAGGACATCGCCGCGCCCCGCTGCTTCGAGATCGAGGCTCGGTTGCGGGATCTGCTCGACATCCCCGTCTTTCACGACGACCAGCACGGCACCGCCATCGTGGTCGCGGCCGCCCTGCGCAACGCGCTGCGGGTGACCGGGAAGTCCCTGTCGCAGGTGCGCATCGTGGTGTCCGGGGTCGGGGCCGCCGGCACCGCCATCATCAAGCTGCTGCAGGCTCAGGGCGCCCGGAACATCATCGGCTGCGACCGGAACGGCGCGGTGCATCCCGGAAGCGCGGCGCGGGACGACACGCGCCGGTGGCTCCAGCACAACACCAACCCGGAGGGTGTCACCGGCCCGCTGGTCAAGGCACTCGAGGGCGCGGATGTCTTTGTCGGGGTGTCGGCGCCGAACATCCTCACCGGCGCCGACATCGCCACCATGGCAGCGGATTCCGTCGTCTTCGCATTGGCCAACCCGGTTCCCGAGGTGGACCCGCTGGCCGCCAGGGAACACGCCGCGGTGGTCGCCACCGGCCGGAGCGACTTTTCGAACCAGATCAACAACGTGCTGGCGTTCCCGGGCTTCTTCCGCGGACTGCTGGACACCGGCGCGTCGGAGATCACCCAGGCGATGCTGATCGCCGCTGCCGAGGCCATCGCAGACGCGGTCAGCCCGGCGGAACTCAACCCCAGTTACATCGTGCCCAGCGTGTTCGACCCTTCGGTCGCTCCCGCTGTCGCAGCTGCCATCCGCCGGCTCACCGGGGCCGACGAGACGGTGGACGAGCCCGCAGCGATGGCCCGCTGATCCGCCGCGCTCCCGTCACGGACCGTGCCCCACGACATCCGCCGGACGCCCTTGCACCACACCATCCGAAGGAGACCCACCGATGAGCAATTCGACGTCCGACAGCACACTCACCGCCGTTTCCGTCCGCGGACCGGCGGTGCCGGGCGCGGACCATATCCTGACCGGGGACGCCCTGGCGTTCGTCGCCGACCTCCAGCGGCGCTTCTCCACCCGCCGCGATGAGCTGCTCGCGGGACGTGGTCGGCGGCGGGCCGAAGCGGCGCGGACCGGTCGCCTGGACTTCCTGCCCGATACCGCCGCAGTGCGCGAGGGCGACTGGACCGTCGCGAGTGCACCGCCGGATCTTCGTGATCGGCGGGTGGAGATCACCGGCCCGGCGGAGCCGAAGATGGCGATCAATGCCCTCAATTCCGGCGCAAAGGTGTGGCTGGCGGATCTGGAGGATGCGAACACGCCGCACTGGTCGAACGTCGTCGGTGGGCAGGTCACGCTGTTCGACGCCGTCCGGCGTCGGCTCGAGTTCATCTCCCCGGACGGCAAGCAGTACCGGCTCACGCAGGATCGAGCGCTGCCGGTCATCGTGCCGCGGCCGAGGGGCTGGCACTTCGACGAGCGCCACCTGCTGGTCGACGGGGCGCCGACCGTCGGTGCACTGGTGGATTTCGGGCTGTACTTCTTCCACAACGCCACGGAGCTGATCCGTCGCGGCAGCGGTCCGTATTTCTACCTGCCGAAGATGGAAAGCCACCTCGAGGCAAGGCTGTGGAACGACGTCTTCAGCTTTGCCGAGCAACAACTGGGCATCGAGCACGGCACGATCAGGGCCACCGTGCTGATCGAGACGATTCCCGCAGCCTTCGAGATGGACGAGATCCTCTACGAGCTCCGCGATCACGCGTCCGGATTGAACGCCGGCCGGTGGGACTACCTGTTCAGCGTGATCAAGTACTTCCGGGACGCCGGGCCGGAGTTCGTGCTGCCGGATCGCGGGGCGGTCACCATGACGGCACCGATGATGCGGGCCTACACCGAATTGCTGGTGGCAACCTGCCACCGCCGCGGCGCCTTCGCGATGGGCGGGATGGCCGCGTTCATCCCCAGCCGCCGCGATCAGCAGGTGAACACCAAGGCGCTGGCGAAGGTGCGGGAGGACAAGGAACGCGAGGCGAGGGATGGCTTCGACGGATCGTGGGTCGCCCACCCCGATCTGGTCCCGGTCTGCCGCGAGGTGTTCGACCGGGTCCTGGAAGACAGGCCGAACCAACTCGACCGGCTCCGCGGCGACGTCAAGGTGACGGCCGCGCAACTGCTCGACGTGGCCTCCGTGCCCGGCGCCGTCACCGAAGCGGGTCTGCGCAACAACATCGAGGTGGCGTTGCGCTATCTGGAGGCCTGGCTACGCGGCAGCGGTGCGGTGGGAATCCACAACTTGATGGAAGACGCTGCCACCGCTGAGATCTCGCGGTCGCAGGTCTGGCAGTGGGTGCACAACAGCACCGTGCTGGACACCGGTCAACCGGTGACCGCGGACCTCGTCCGGTCCATGGCGGCCGCCGAACTCGCCCAGATCGCCGATGAGGTCGGCGAGAACGCTTACCGGGCAAGCCGGTTCGAGCTTGCCCGGCAGGTGTTCGAGCAGGTGGCGCTGGCCGACGACTTCGTCGACTTCCTCACCCTGCCGGCCTACACGGCGGCCGTCGAGGCCGATTGACCGACCGCCGCCGACACCTTGACCCGGGCGGCGTGGTAGGGGTAAGTTTCATATGTCGAACAGATACTTCCACCAGACGAAATTCTCAGCTGACCACTACCAGACAAGATTCGCAGCCGGACCCACCAGACGAAAGCAGGGACGATGACCGAGCAGGGAACGATCGGCCCGGCGGTGGTCTCGGCGTTGACCGATGACTTCCTGACGGAGCTGGATCAGTCCCTCACCGTCGCCGATGCGGCGCTGACCCGGCTCTATCCCGGTGATCCGGGAACCCGGCAGCCCGTGCACACCGTGTACGTCCCGGCGGCGGACGCGGATGCGGACACGGCCCGACGATGGGGCGGCGCCGCGCTGGCACTTCTCGACGAGCAAGCGCCGCTCGACGTCGTCGCCGAGATCACCGGCCTGGGTTCGAGCGTTGACGCCGACGTCTACCGCCGCGTTCGCGCGAAGCTGTCCGAACAGCCGGTCGAGGACCTGCGGCTGGACTTCGAGGACGGCTACGGCAATCGAGAAGACACCGAGGAGGACGCCGACGCCCGGCGCGCGGCAACGGTGCTGGGTCAGCTGCTCAGCAGCTCCGCCGGCCCGTCGTTCGCCGGCATCCGGTTCAAGAGCCTGGAGCCGGCGACCCGCCGCCGCGGGTTGCGCACCCTGGGCCTGGTGGTGGCCGGCCTGCTGGCCGAACCCGGAGCAGCCGGCGAACTGCCCGCCGGCTTCCTGGTGACGCTGCCGAAGGTGACCTCGGTGGACCAGGTCTCCGCGATGGTGCGGATCTGCGAGGAGTTGGAGCGGGCGCACGCCCTGCAGCCGGGTGCACTGCGATTCGAGATCCAGATCGAGACGCCGCAGAGCATTCTGGCTGCCGATGGCACCGCGACCGTCGCCGCGATGATCCACGCTGCCGACAGCCGTTGTGTGGCACTGCATTACGGAACATTCGACTACAGCGCATCCTGCGGTGTCGCACCCGCTCAACAGAGCCTCGCCCACCCGGTTGCCGACCATGCGAAGGCGGTGATGCAGGTGGCCGCGGCCGGTACCGCGGTGCGGCTGAGTGACGGTTCGACCAACATCACCCCGACCGGCAGCCCGGACCAGATCCGCGCCGCCATGCACCTGCACGCGCAGTTGGTCCGGCGCTCGCTGGACCGGGCCTACTACCAGGGCTGGGACATGCATCCCGGGCACCTGGTCACCCGTTACCTGGCGACGTACGCCTTCTACCGTTCGGGTTTACCGGCCGCCGCCAGCCGGTTGTCGAACTACCTGACCGCGCAGGCCAGTGGCGTGATGGACGAACCGGCCACCGCACAAGCGTTGGCCGCCTTCGTGGTTCGCGGTCTGTACTGCGGCGCGCTGGACGATGACGAGGTCACCGCGGGCACCGGAGTCGACCGCCGCACCCTGGAAGCACTCGCCCAGCGCCAACCGATGCCCGTGCCAACGACAGACCTCCCGACGACGAGGACCAGCTGACATGACGACCGTCCGGTACGACGCCAATCTCTCCATGCTCTTCACCGAGGTGCCGCTGCTGCAACGACCGCAGGCCGCGGCCGATGCCGGCTTCGACGCCATCGAATTCTGGTGGCCGTTTCCGTCGGCGGTGCCGTCGGACCCCGAGGTCGACGCCTTCGTCCGGGCCGTGCAGGACGCGGGAGTGCAACTCGTCGGCCTGAACTTCTTCGCCGGTGACATGCCCGGTGGCGACCGCGGCCTGATGTCCTGGCCGGCCCGCTCCGCCGAGTTCGGTGACAACATCGACGTCGCGATCGGCATCGGAGAACAGCTGGGGTGCAACGCCTTCAACGCGCTGTACGGCAACCGCGTCGACGAGGCGACACCGCAGGAGCAGGACGAACTCGCCTCGGCCAATCTCGCGTTGGCCGCGAAGGCCGCCGACCGGATCGGCGGCACCGTGCTGGTCGAACCGGTCAGTGGCGCACCGCGGTATCCGCTCCGCACCGCCGCCGACGTCATCGCCGTGCTCGACCGGGTCGAGCAGCAATCCGGCGCCACCAACGTGAGGTTCCTCTGCGACCTCTACCACCTGGACACCAACGGCGACGACGTGGCCGCCGCGATCCGGCAGCACGCCGGTCGGACGGGCCACGTGCAGATCGCCGACAGCCCCGGGCGTCACGAGCCCGGCACCGGAAAGCTCGACATTGCAGCGCATCTCGCGGCGCTGACCGCTGCCGGGTACGACGGGTACGTCGGCCTGGAATACAAGCCCAGCGGCGCCACGGTCGACGGCCTCGGCTGGTTGCCGGCCGCGTCCCGCGCCAGTCGCGGCTGACCGCACCACCTCGAATTTTCCGGTACCGCCACGGCGCGGAACCGAATCCGGGCGCCGCAAGGCCACACCCCGCAGAACCGATGACCGGACCGAAACGACGCCGCCGATCCGGCACGGCATCACCGACCCGAGGAGAAACCATGACCACCGTCGCTTTCATCGGCCTGGGCATCATGGGCGGCCCGATGGCGGGCCACCTGGTGAAGGCCGGCTTCGACGTCGTCGGCTACAACCGCAGCCGGCCCAAGGTCGACGAGCTGGTGGCGGCCGGCGGACGGGGTGCCGACTCCATCGCCGATGCCGTCTCCGGCGCCGACGTCGTTGCGGTGATGGTCCCGGACTCGCCGGACGTGCGAGACGTCCTCGGCGGTGACGGTGGCGTCTTCGAGTCCGCCGAGCCGGGCACGCTGATCATCGACTTCTCCTCCATCCGGCCGGATGTCACCACGGAGCTCGCGGAACAGGCCGGGGCCAAGGGCTTCCGGCTGCTGGACGCACCCGTCTCCGGCGGCCAGGCCGGTGCCGTCAACGCGTCGTTGTCCATCATGGTGGGCGGTGACGATGCCGACTTCCAGGCGGCGGCAGACGTCTTCGCGGCCGTCGGAAAGACGATCGTGCATGTCGGGCCCAGCGGGGCCGGGCAGACGGTCAAGGCCGCCAACCAGCTGATCGTCGCCGGCAACATCGAACTGCTGGCCGAAGCCGTCGCCTTCCTGGAGGCCTACGGCGTCGACATCGGCGCCGCCCTCGAGGTTCTCGGCGGTGGGCTGGCGGGCAGCAAGGTGCTCGACCAGAAGGGCCGGAACATGGTGACCCGGTCGTTCGAGCCGGGCTTTCGCATCGAGCTGCACCACAAGGACCTCGGGATCGTGACGTCGGCGGCGCGGGAAGCCGGTGTCGTCATCCCGCTGGGTGCCGTCGTCGCCCAGCTGATGGCCTCCGCGCTCGCGTCCGGCGACGGCGGGCTGGACCACTCGGCGCTGCTCCGCGGCGTCCTGCGACTGTCCGGTCGCGACCCCGACGTCCTCGCGGCCCCCGAGACCGCGTCCAGCCAATGAGATTTCACTGGCCATTCCACTGGCCGGTGTTTCCACTGGCCGGTGTTTCCACTGGCTGAGACTTCCACTGGCTGAGACTTCCACTGACTGAGATCTGGAGAATCCCATGACCCGAATGCGCGCGATCGACGCCGCAGTCGCGATCCTGGAACGCGAGGGCGTGCAGACCGTCTTCGGGCTCCCCGGCGCGGCCATCAATCCGTTCTATTCCGCGATGCGCGCCCACGGCGGCATCAACCACATCCTCGCCCGGCACGTCGAGGGCGCCTCGCACATGGCCGAGGGCTACACCCGCGCGAAGGCCGGCAACATCGGCGTCTGCGTCGGCACGTCGGGTCCCGCCGGAACCGACATGATCACCGGCCTGTACTCGGCGTCGGCGGATTCCATCCCGATCCTGTGCATCACCGGGCAGGCTCCCGTCGCGAAGCTGCACAAGGAGGACTTCCAGGCCGTCGACATCGCGGCCATCGCCAAGCCGTTGACCAAGATGGCGATGACCGTGATGGAACCGGCGCAGGTTCCCGGCGCTTTCCAACAGGCATTCCACCTGATGCGGTCGGGGCGCCCCGGTCCGGTGCTGATCGACCTGCCGTTCGACGTGCAGATGGCCGAGATCGACTTCGACGCGGAGACCTACCAGCCGCTGCCGGTGTACAAGCCGCGGGCCAATCGCGCCCAGGCCGCGAAGGCACTGGACATGCTGCAGGCCGCCGAGCGGCCGCTGATCATCGCCGGCGGCGGCATCATCAATGCCGACGCATCGGATCTGCTGGTCGAACTGGCGGAACTGCTGAACGTGCCGGTGATCCCGACCCTGATGGGGTGGGGAACGATCCCGGACGACCACCCGCTGATGGCCGGGATGGCCGGACTGCAGACGTCGCAGCAGTACGGCAACGCCACAATGATGGCGTCCGACCACGTCCTGGGCATCGGGAACCGGTGGGCGAACCGGCACACCGGCGGTCTGTCGGTGTACCGGGAGGGCCGCACCTTCGTGCACGTGGACATCGAGCCCACCCAGATCGGCCGGGTCTTCCCGCCCGACTACTCGATCGTGTCCGACGCCGGGGCTGCGCTGACCGAGCTGGTCGCCGTTGCCCGGGAACGCCGCGACGCGGGCGAACTGCCGGATCGGTCGGATTGGGTCGTGAGTTGCCAGGAGCGCAAGCGCACCATGCACCGCCGCACCCATTTCGACAACGTGCCGATCAAGCCGCAGCGGGTGTACGAGGAGATGAACAAGGCGTTCGGCCGGGACACCCGGTACGTCTCCACCATCGGGTTGTCGCAGATCGCCGCGGCCCAGTTCCTGCATGTGTACAAGCCGCGGCACTGGATCAACGCCGGGCAGGCGGGCCCGCTGGGCTGGACCGTCCCCGCCACGCTCGGCGTGTGCGCCGCCGACCCCGACGCCACCGTCGTCGCGCTGACCGGGGACTACGACTTCCAGTTCATGATGGAAGAGCTCGCCGTCGGCGCCCAGTTCAACCTGCCGTACGTCCACGTCCTGGTGAACAACGCCTATCTCGGGCTGATCCGGCAGTCCCAGCGCGGTTTCGACATGGACTACTGCGTGCAGTTGGCGTTCGACAACATCAATGCCACCGGCACCGACGACATCGCCGGGTACGGCGTCGACCATGTCAAGCTCGCGGAAGCGTTGGGATGCAAGGCAATGCGGGTGCAGGACCCCGCCGACATCCTGCCGGCGCTGGAGAAGGCGAAGAAGCTCATCGTGGAGCATCGGGTGCCGGTGCTGGTCGAGATCGTTCTCGAGCGGGTCACCAACATCTCCATGGGCACCGAGATCGACAACGTGGTGGAGTTCGAGGAACTGGCATTGTCAGCCCAGGACGCTCCCACCGCAGTCATTTCGATGCTCGACTGAACGGACCCCGTCATGCAGGTGTTGCTCGCGCCCGACAAGTTCAAGGGTTCGCTCCGGGCCGGCGAGGTGGCCGCCGCCGTGGCGGCGGGACTGCGCGACGCGGTGCCCGGCGTCGAGACGGCCGTCGCCCCGGTCGCGGACGGCGGTGACGGCACCCTGGACGCCGCGGTCGCTGCCGGGTACCGGCACGTCCCGGTCCGGGTGGCGGGGCCGACCGGCGAGCCGGTGGACACCGGATACGCGGTGCGGACCGACACCGCGGTCGTCGAACTCGCCGACGCCTGCGGTCTGAACCGGTTACCGGGAGGGCATCTCGCGCCGCTGACCGCGAGCAGCATCGGGTTCGGGCAGCTGATCGCGGCCGCTCTTGATGCCGGTTGCCGGCGCATCGTGCTGGGTGTCGGCGGAAGCGCCAGCACCGACGGCGGCGCCGGGATGATCACCGGGTTGGGTGGGCGGCTGTTGGATGCGGACGGCCTTGCCCTGCCCGCCGGCGGCGGCGCACTGGAACACCTGAACCGGGTGGATCTGACCGGGTTGCACCCGGCCGTGGCCGGTACGGAGTTCGTGCTGGCCAGCGACGTGGACAACGCCCTGCTCGGGAACACCGGAGCGGCCGCCGTCTACGGCCCGCAGAAGGGCGCCACCCCGGACGACGTCGCGAGGCTGGATGGCGCGCTGCGACGGTGGTCCGAGCGGTTGGCCAGGGCCATGGCCGAGATGCCCGGCCCATCCGGGCACCCGGCGGCGGATCTCCCCGGCGCCGGCGCGGCCGGTGGCGTCGGGTTCGGTGCGCTGGCCGTGCTGCATGCCAAGGCCCGGCCGGGCATCGACCTGCTGCTCGAGCTGACCGGCTTTCACAGCCGGCTGGCGACAGCGGACCTGGTGATCACCGGGGAGGGGTCGCTGGACCGCCAGACCCTGCACGGCAAGGCGCCGGCCGGGGTGGCCTCCGCCGCCCGGGACGCCGGGGTACCGGTCATCGCGGTGGCGGGCCGGAACCTGTTGCGCCCCGACGAGTTGTCCGCCGCGGGCGTCAGCGCGGCCTACGCGTTGCTGGACATCGAGCCGGATCCGGCGGTGTGCATGACCGACGCCGCACGGCTGCTGCGTGTGCTGGGCCGCCGGATCGCCGGCGACTGGCTGAAGTGACCGCACGCCGAACCGGCCGAACGCGAACCGGCGGAACGAGAACCCGCCGAACGAGAACCGGCGGAACGAGAACCGGCCGAACGAGGACACCATCCACCCACCGCACGACCGAGGGACGACCACCATGCCAGAGGTTTATCGCACGACCGCAGTCTCGACCGGGGACGGCCGAAACGGCCACTCCCGAACCACCGACGCAATGGTCGACGTCGATCTGGCGACGCCGAGGGAGCAGGGTGGCCCCGGCGGCGCGACCAACCCGGAGCAACTCTTCGCCGCCGGTTACGCAGGCTGTTTCCACTCCTCGCTCAAGGCGGCGGCCAGGGGCGAGGGCATCACCCTCACCGACTCCCGGGTCGCCGTGACCGTGGGCCTGGTCAAGGAAGCCGGCGCGTTCTCACTCGCGGTGCGCATCGACGCCGAGCTGCCGGGCATTCCGCGCGAACAGGGCGAGCACCTTCTTGCGCAGGCCCACCGGCGCTGCCCGTATTCGAAGGCGACGCAGGGCAACATCGACGTCGAGCTGAACCTGGCGCAGACCATCACCACAGCAACCGGCTGAAGCAGCCGGCGCCGCATCGGCCAGATCACCGACCGGACCGACCGCCCGACCGCTGAGCCGCTCGCGGCTCGGAGAAGAGGACCGCCATGACACCGCACTACTACGCGTCGCAGGGCGGGCACCCGGCCCAGACCGAGCTGACGACGAACCGTGCCGTCTTCACCGAGGCGTACGCCGTGCTGCCGCGAGGGACCATGCGGGACATCGTCACCAGCCTGCTGCCGTTCTGGGACCGCACCCGGCTGTGGATCATCGCGCGACCGCTGTCCGGGTTCGCCGAGACGTTCTCCCAGTACATCGTCGAGGTCTCGCCCGGTGGTGGCAGTGACCGCCCGGAGGCGGATCCCGGCGCCGAGGGAGTGCTGTTCGTGCTGGACGGCGCCGTTGCCGTCACCCTGGACGGGCAGGAGCACGAGATGACGGCCGGCGGATACGCCTACCTCCCACCGGGCGCCGATTGGCAACTGCGGGCGACGGGCGACACCGCGGCACGGTTCCACTGGGTCCGCAAGGCCTACCAGCGGGTCGAGGGCATCGAGCCGCCGCCGGCGTTCTTCACCAGTGACGCGGAGGTGACCGGCGTCGAGATGCCGGGCACGAACGGCGCCTGGAGCACGCAGCGGTTCGCCGATCCCGCCGACGTGCGGCACGACATGCACGTCAACATCGTGACCTTCCTGCCGGGCGGTGCGATCACCTTCCCGGAGACGCACGTGATGGAGCACGGCATCTACATCCTCGAAGGGAAGGCGGTGTACCTGCTCAACCAGGACTGGGTCGAGGTGCAGGAGGGCGACTTCCTGTGGCTGCGCGCGTTCTGCCCGCAGGCCTGCTACGCCGGTGGCCCGGGCCCGTTCCGGTACCTGCTCTACAAGGACGTGAACCGGCACGCCACGCTGAGCCGCCAATTCGGCTGAGCCGCCAATTCGGCTGAGCCGTCGCTCGGCTGCCGCCGGCACGCCGGCCGGCCGTGGCTGTCGGCCCCGCGGGTGACAATGATCGGGTGACTCCGCCTTCCTTCGTGCCGCCCACCCTGCAGCTGGACCCGTCCGCCCCGGTATTCGGCGACCGGTCCCTGTCGGTCGACCGCGGTGATTCGCGGACGCGTCCGGCGATGGTGGTCACGGACATGGACGGCACGCTGCTGGACGAGACGGGGGACCGGGTCAGCCGGCGGAACATCGACGCGCTGGGCCGCGCCCAGGAGGCCGGCGTCAAGGTCGTCATTGCCACCGGGCGCCCGGTCTGGTGGCTCGGTCCGGTGATCGAAGCCGGCTTCACCGGGACGGCCGTGTGCATGAACGGGGCGATCGTCTACGACATCGCGGCGCGGGAGATCGTCGCCTCGTCACCGATGACCCCCGGTGCGATGCGCACGTTCGTCGACGCTTTGTCGCTGGAGACCGACGAGTTCGCCCTGGCGGCGGAGCGGCTCGGCTCGACCGTGCAGGCCTGCATTGCCGAGGAGAGCTACGACCATCCCTGGGCGTTCGGTTACTTCCGCCGGGCTCCGCGGGAGGAGGTGCTGGCCGAGCCCGCGGCCAAGCTGTTGGTTCGCGGCACGGGCGACTCCCGGTCGCTGGCGAACGCCGCGCGCTCCGCAGGCGCCGACGGCGTGCACGTCACCTACTCCACCGACGACGGGCTGATCGAGGTCGCCGCCGCCGGCGTCAACAAGGGCACCGCACTGGCCGAGCTGGCCGCGCGCTGGGCTATCGCGCCCGCCGACGTCGTGGCGTTCGGTGACATGCCGAACGACCTGGAGATGCTGCACTGGGCCGGCCTGGGCGTGGCGATGGGTAACGCCCACCCGGATGTGCTGGCGATCGCGGGCGAGGTGGGGGCGCATCATCACGAGGACGGGGTCGCGCAGGTCCTGGAGCGGTGGTTCTAGCCCGTCCGGCATGACCGGGTGCGGGCGCGTGGTCCCTGGGCCGGGATCAATCCAGCGAGCTCAGATCGGGTGGCACGTCGACGGCGTGCCGGCGGAGGGTGTCCAGTGAGACGATGTCGAGCGCGCTGGCCTGGGTCGCAGCCAGCACCACCGGCGCGGCGACCCCGTCCTCCAGCGCCTGTTGCCAGCGCACCGCAACAACGCACCATCGATCGCCCGGACGCAGACCGGGGAACCGGTACTCCGGCCGTGGGGTGCTCAGGTCGTTGCCGACCGAGCGTTGGTGCGCGAGGAACTCGGCCGTGACCACGGCGCAGATCACGTGCCGGCCGACGTCCTCCGGCCCGGTGGCACACCGGCCGTCCCGGTAGAAACCGGTGACCGGATCGATCCCGCAGGGCTCCAGGGCGTTCCCGAGCACGTTCAGTTCGGTCATCGGGCCAGCGTCGCACGCCCCCCACTCCACGCAGCTGATTCCCGGCCGTGTGGCGGACCCGGTTCATCCGCGCAGCCTGGGACAGCCCTCCCGGCTGATCCCGCGCCGGTCATCGCGCGGCGGAAGCCCCGCGGGCCGCCGTGCCATCATCGGGACGTGGCGGACATGTCGGTCGGTGAGGTGGCGGGACGCCTCGGTGTCGCACCGTCGACCGTCCGGATGTGGGGGACCCGCTACGGGCTGACCGCCTCGGCGCGGAGCGCCGGCGGGCATCGCCGCTACACCCCAAAGGATTTCGAACGGCTGCAACGGATGCAGCAGTCCGTGGTGTCCGGGGTGAACCCGTCCGTGGCAGCCGCGCTGGTGCTGAACGGCAACGCATCCGCGGTGACGGCACCGGCGCGCGGAGGCCCGGGCGGCGCGGTGCTGGCCGTCCCCGGCGCGAGCCGGGAGGTGCGCGGTCTGGCCCGTGCGGCCAGCCGGCTCGACGAGGATGCCGTCACGGTGGCCGTGTCGGCCGCTCTCGAGCGGCAGGGAACCATCGACACCTGGAACGAGCTGCTCCGTCCGGTGCTGGTGGCGGCCGGTGAGCACTGGCAGCGGACCGGCAACGGCATCGAGGTGGAGCACTTGCTCACGCAGGCCGTCACCGCTGCGTTCGCGCAATACATTGCAGCGTTGCCCAAACCTGCACAAGAGTCACCAGTCGTTGTCGCCGGCAGTCCCCGGGAGGATCACGTCCTGGCGCTGCATGCGGTGCGGGCCGCGCTGGCGGAACGCGCTGTGCCGGTGCGGTTCCTCGGCCCGAGGACCCCACTGCCGGCACTCGCCGCCACCGCCAGGTTGACCCGTGCTCCCGCGGTGCTGCTGTGGATGGCCCTGCCGGACAGCGAGACGGCGCGCGGTCTGCCGGCCCTCGCGGCGGCGCACCGACGGCTCGTACTGCTCGTCGGTGGCTCCGGGTGGGCCGGCCTCGACACGTCACCGGCATCGGTCTGCCACAGCCTGGACGAGGCAGTGGCCCTCCTGGTCGGGGCATGGTCGCGCCGACCAGGAGCCGGACAGGCACTCACGCAGTTGCCGTAGAACTTGCACAAGTTTGACGAGCAAGACATCCCGGGCGTACAACGGGGATGACTCGCCGAACTCGGAGAGCCTGCGTTCCTCGGAAGCGGTAGCCATCCCGCGCCGGTTCAGATCAGGAGTTCCGTCATGAACAGTGAGCAGTTCGCTGTCAACATCCCATCCCTGTCCGCGAGCCAGTACGACGTGGTCTA
The DNA here is from genome assembly GCA_963785455.1 of uncultured Actinomycetota bacterium. Lineage (GTDB taxonomy): Bacteria > Actinomycetota > Actinomycetes > Mycobacteriales > Nakamurellaceae > Nakamurella. The sequence continues at coordinate 63,047 of CAWAVL010000022.1, read as the reverse complement.
CAACCTCTTCTCACTGGTGATCGCCTCGATGCTGTTCACCGCGATCTATCTGCTGGTCTCCCAGCGGAGGGTCGCACCGCGGTATCGCAACGCTGTGGTGATCTCGGCCATCGTGTGCGGTATCGCCGCCTACCACTACTTCCGGATCTTCACGAACTTCCAGGAGAGCTACCCGCCGGGGGAGAACGTCACCTCCGACCACCTGCTGTCGAACGTGGTGTTCAACGAGGCTTACCGGTACGTCGACTGGCTGCTGACCGTGCCGCTGCTGCTGGTGGAAACCGTTGCGGTGATGGCACTCGCGCGGGCCGCACAACGCGCACTGCTGGTCAAGCTGATCCCCGCCGCCACGGCGATGATCATCCTGGGCTACCCGGGCGAGATCGCCACCACCGACACCGCGCGGATCGTCTGGGGCATCCTGGCCACCCTGCCGTTCCTGTACATCGTGTACGTGCTGTTCGTCGAGCTGTCCAAGTCGCTCGATCGGCAACCGGCCGCGGTTCGTGGCCTGACCAAGCTGCTCCCGGTCACCTTGGTCGTGCTGTGGTGCGTGTACCCGATCGCCTACGTGTTCCCGATCATCGGCGGCGACTTCTTCGGTGGCGCAGACGGTTTCGTGCTCCGGCAGGCCGGTTACAGCATCGCCGACATCCTGGCCAAGGCAGCCTTCGGCCTGCTGATCTTCCGGGTGGCCCGGATCAAGAGCCAACTCGACGATCCGGCCACGTATGACGATCACTTCCTGCCGGCAGCCGTCGATGGCGGTGGGAATGGCCACTTGCCGTCGGACGTCGTGGACGGCAACAGGGCAACGGGCAACGGCACCCAGCGTCCGATCCCCGCGTGATGAGCGTCCTCACCCCGCCCGGGGAGACCAAAGTCCTCCACATCGATGCCGGCCGCACCCGGCGCGGCGCCGGATCAGCCCGGCCGGCGAAAGGAAGCTCACTGATGAACACCATCCAGATGCAGGAGAAGCCGTTCTTCTCCCTGACGACGCAGCTGCTCGACTCCGTCCGCGACCACGACTTCCGCAGGCTGTCGGCGCTGTGTGACGACGATTTCGGGATCGTGGACATCGGCACGACCGGCGGCTCGGTGATCATCCGCGACCGCGCCGGATGGGAGGAGTGGTTCATCGGTCTGTTCGCCCAACTCGACGCCCTGCGGGCCCGGACCTGGTCGGAGATCACCGGCTACGAGGCTGTGCTGAGCGGCGACATGGGTTACAGCGTGGTCGATTTCGACCAGATCCTGATCACCGAGGACGAGAAGCTGCGGTTCGGGGTGATCGCCACCATCATCTGGAAACGCGTCGACGGGACATGGAGGGAGTCCCGCTACCACAGCTCGCTGGTGGGCGTGGAGAAGATCTGAGGCCACGATCGTCCCGCCGGGCGGACCTGTGCTGGGGAGTGCTGCCGCACCGGCAACGACGATCCACATGGACGCCACCACCCCGCACCCCAGGGGTGGTGGCGTCTCTCGTGTCCTGGGTCGGCCGACCGGCGGACGGTCAGTCCGGTGCGACGATCTCGACGACCAACACCAGCACGCCGGTGCACGGCCGGCGCAACGGCCGCGACCACGCGGAGCCGACGACGTCTTCGCACCCAGAAGGTCCGTGGCGTCGCGGGTGCACAGCCGAGCGCCATGGGCCGCGGCCGTCGCCGCGATCAGCAGATCCATCACGCGGGGGGCGCCCGATCGACGCGACCGCAGCGGCCGGTCGCCCGTACTGCCGGCCCACCATGGCGTCGATCCGCAGGCGACGGGCCAGCAGCGAGTTTTCGAGCCGCGCTGCCCGGTCCCGCTGGGCCAGGGGGTGTGGCGTACCCGGCGAGCTACACCAGTTTCCAGGCGTCGGTGAACACCGACCGCAGGATGCGTTCGATCTCGTCGAACTCCGCCTGCCCGCTGATCAGCGGTGGAGCCACCTGCACGACGGTGTCGCCACGGTCGTCCGTCCGGCAGTACAGGCCGCGGTCGAACAGCGCGGTGGAGACGAAGTCGCGCAGGATCCGTTCGCTCTCCTGGGCGGTGAACGTCGCCTTCGTCGCCTTGTCCTTGACGAGCTCGATGCCGAAGAAGTACCCGTCACCGCGCACGTCCCCGACGATCGGCAGGTCCAGCAGCCGCTCGAGCGTGGACCGGAAGGCGTTCTCGTTGCGCAGCACGTTCCCGAGCAGGTCCTCCCGCTGGAAGATGTCCAGGTTCGCCAGCGCCACCGCGCACGACACCGGGTGCCCGCCAAAGGTGTAGCCGTGCGGAAAAGTGGTGGTGCCCTTGCTGAACGGGGAGAAGATGCGGTCGGAGATGATCGCCGCGCCCAGCGGTGAATATCCGCTCGTCAGGCCCTTGGCGGAGGTGATGATGTCCGGCTGGTAGCCGAATTTCTGTGCGCCGAACATGGTGCCCAGTCGCCCGTACGCGCAGATCACCTCGTCGGAGACGAGCAGCACGTCGTGCTCGTCGCAGATCTCCCGCAACCGCTCGAAGTAGCCGGGCGGCGGCGGGAAGCAACCGCCGGCGTTCTGCACGGGCTCGACGAAGACGGCGGCCACCGAATCGGCGCCCTCCATCAAGATCGCCTCCTCGATCTGGTCGGCCGCCCAACGGCCGAACACCTTCTCGTCGTGCGCCACCAGATCGGGGGCGCGGTAGAAGTTCGTGTTCGGCACCCGCACCGAACCCGGGACCAGCGGCTCGAACGCGTGCTTGAACGGCGGCACCCCGGTGATCGACAGCGCGCCCTGGGTGGTGCCGTGGTACGCGATGGACCGGCTGATCACCTTGTACTTGCCGGGCCGGCCGGTCAGCTTGAAGTACTGCTTGGCCAGCTTCCACGCGGTCTCCACGGCCTCGCCGCCGCCGGAGGAGAAGAACACCTTGTTGAGGTCACCCGGTGCCGCGGCCGCGAGCCGGTCGGCCAGTTCGATCGCCGTGGGGTGCGCGTACGACCAGATCGGGAAGAAGGCCAATGTGCGCGCCTGCGCGGCGGCCGCCTGAGCGAGTTCCTCCCGGCCGTGCCCGGCCTGCACGACGAACAACCCGGACAGCGCGTCCAGGTACCGCTTGCCATTGCTGTCCCAGATGTGGCAGCCCTCGCCGCGCACGATGACCGGCACCGGCGTCGTCTCGTACGAACCCATCCGGCTGAAGTGGAGCCACAGGTGGTCGGTCGGTGAACCGCCCGCCGGGACCGGGTCGGCGGTGGTGTCGGCGGACGGGATCGTGGCGGTCATCGGGTTCCCCAGGTGTAGGTCTGCTTGGACAGTTCGAGATAGACGAACGTTTCGGTGGACCGCACGCCGTCGATGGTGCGGATCTGCTGGTTCAGCACGTGCAGCAGGTGGGTGTCGTCCTCGCAGATCACCTCGGCGAGCACGTCGAACGACCCGGCGGTGATGACGACGTAGGCGACCTCGTCGAGTGCGGAGACGGCCTTGACCACCGGGTCGAGGTTGCCCTCGACCTTGATGCCGATCATGGCCTGCCGGGTGAACCCGACGTTCAGCGGATTGGTGACGGCGACGATCTGCACCACCCCGTCCCTGACCAGCCGCTGCACCCGCTGCCGGACCGCGGCCTCCGACAGCCCGACGGAGGACGCGATGGCGGCGTACGGCCGCCTGCCGTTCTCCTGCAGCTGCTCGATGATCTTCTTCGAGACGTCGTCCAGTTGCTGGCGCGACCCGACCGGGACCGGCTCCAGGAGCGGGGTGTCGATCGGCATCCGGTGCGGCACGCGGCCGATCCTCGCAGCCTCCGGCGGCGTTGCGCAAGGGAATCCGTGGTCGCTAGGGTCCTTGCGCGACGAAATCCGTCGTCAGGAACCGCCCGGTCGACCAGACGCGAAGGGGATACTTCCTCCATGCCCAGATACGGCGCGATGTACGGCCCCGACGTCACCTTCACCGGGGTGCCGCGGTGCGACCTTGCCGACCCGGCGACCTACGCCGATGCCGGCGCCGTCATCGTCGGGGCGCCGTACGACTCCGGCACCTCCTACCGATCGGGCGCCCGGATGGGCCCGCTGGCCCTGCGGATCTGCGACTACTCCGAGCACACCGGCTCCCGGCCGCACCTGTCGATGCGGGTGGACCCCTTGCTGGACCTCGGCGTGGTCGACGCCGGTGACGTCGAGATGGCGCCCACCGAGACCAAACGCGCCCTGGACAACCTGCAGGCGGCCGTCTTCACGATCGCCTCGGCCGGCAAGATCCCGGTGGTGCTCGGCGGCGACCACACCGTCGCCATGCCGGACATCACCGCGATGGCAGAGCATTTCGGCTACGGCCGGATCGCGGTGATCCACTTCGATGCGCACGCCGACACCGGCGACATCCAGTTCGGCTCGCTGTACGGGCACGGGCTGCCGATGCGCCGGGTGATCGAATCCGGTGCCGTCCGGGGCGACCGTTTCCTGCAGATCGGGTTGCGCGGGTACTGGCCGGAGCCGCCCGAGCTGCTGTGGATGGCCGAACAGGGCATGCGCTGCTACGAGATGGCCGAGATCCAGCGACGCAGCCTGGACGCGGTACTGACCGAGGCGATGGCGATCGCGATGGACGACACCGACGGGGTGTACCTGTCGGTGGACATCGACGTCGTCGACCCCGGCATGGCGCCAGGCACCGGAACCCCCGAGCCGGGCGGGCTGACGGCGCGCGAGCTGCTGGACGCGGTGCGCCGGATCGGTCGGGACGTACCGCTGGTCGGCCTGGAGATCGTCGAGGTCGCGCCGCCGTACGACCATGCCGACATCACCGCGATCCTGGGCAATCGCGTGGTGCTGGAGACGTTGTCCGGCATCGCCCGGCGGCGCGCCGATGCCGCCGACGGGGTCCGCTGGGACGAGTCCACCCCGGTGATGGCCGACCGGGTGCAGGCCCTGGAGCGGGGCGTCGACGAGCACGCGGTCAGCACGGCCGCGTCCGCCGACGGCTCCGCGGACGGCCGGGCGCACGAGCGCGCCCTGTAGAGGTCGAGGTCGGCACACCGAGTCGCCAGTTCCGTGCCCTTCGCGGCCGGGGAAGGACACGGAACCGGCGACTCGATGCCGCGAAGCCGACCCCGACGCAGCCGCACACGGGTCCGGACGCGAAAGAGCCGCTCCCCACACGACCAGCGTGTGAAGAGCGGCTCACCCCGAGACTTGCTCGGACCGGGCGCCCCCTGGACGGCGCCCTAGAACACCGTCAGACCCCGTGCGGCGAACTGATCACGAGCGCGTTGGATCAGGTCGGCGTCGGGCGGTGGTGTTCCTTCCAACGGGTACCGCAGATTGAGCTCGTGCCACTTCTCCCGGCCCATCTGATGGAAGGGGAGAATTTCCACTCGCTCGATCGCGGGCTTCGAGCCCAGCAACTGCAGGCTCTGGGCGTAATCGGCGACGGCGTCGATGTTGTCCACCGCGTCGGTCAGCCCAGGTACCAGCACGTACCGCAGCCAGATCGCGTTCCCGCGCTCGGCCAGCCTGCGGCCGAATTCGAGAGTCGGGGCCAGGCTGCGGCCCGTCACCGTCCGGTAGGTGTCCGGAAGCCCCGACTTGACGTCGAGCAGCACCAGTGAGGTGTCGTCGAGCATCTCGTCGGTGGCCCGCTTCCCGAGGAAACCGGACGTGTCCAGGGCTGTATGGATGCCGACCGACCTGCAGTACCGGAAGATCCGGGCGGCGAAGTTCACCTGCATCAGCGGTTCCCCGCCGGTGAGGGTCACTCCGCCGTGCGCCGCCCGCAGCACAGGTGCATAGCGGTCGATGCGTCGCCGGATCTCCTGGATGGTGGTCGGCATGCCGTCACGGAGCTGCCAGGTGTCGGGGTTCTGGCAGTACTGGCAGCGAAGCCCGCAACCCGACAGGAAGATCGTCAGCCGGGTCCCGGGTCCGTCGACCGCCGTCACCAGTTCCCAGGAGTGGACACTGCCCACGCTCCCGATGTGCTCCGCCTGCAGGAAGGCGTGGCGCAACGGTTCCGGCATGGCGCCCGTGCTGGGCTGCTGGCCGGTGGTGGGGGTGCCCAGGGTGACGGTCACGTTCCGTCTCCCCTCCTCGGTACTGGTGATCGGTCGGTCGTCGGGCATTACAGCTTGCCGTGGAACGTCCGCGACAAGACGTCCAGCTGCTGCTCACGGGTCAGCTTGACGAAGTTCACCGCGTATCCGGAGACCCGGATCGTGAGCTGCGGGTAGTTCTCCGGGTGCTCCATCGCGTCCTCGAGGGTTTCCCGGTTGAGGACGTTGACGTTCATGTGGAACCCGGACGAGACCACGTACGCGTCGAGGACGCCGACCAGGTTGGCCGCCTGCTCCTCGGGCGTGTGGCCGAGGGATGTCGGGATGACAGTCGCGGTGAGCGAGATGCCGTCCTGCGATTCCTCGTACGGCAGTTTGGCAACGCTCAACGCGCTGGCCAGCATGCCGTGGGTGTCCCTGCCGTTCATCGGGTTCGCACCCGGCGCGAACGGTTGGCCGGCGCGCCGGCCGTCAGGGGTGTTGCCCGTCTTCTTGCCGTAGACCACGTTGGACGTGATCGTCAGCACCGACTGCGTGTGCAGCGCGTTGCGGTAGGTGGGCTGCTTGCGGATCTTCTCCATGAAAGCCCGTACCACGCCAACCGCGATCTCGTCGACCCGGTCGTCGTCGTTGCCGAAGCTCGGGTAGTCCCCTTCGATCAGGTAGTCGGTGACCAGCCCGGACTCGTCCCGCACCGCGGTCACCTTGGCGTACTTGATCGCCGCCAGCGAGTCGGCGACGACGCTCAGCCCGGCGATGCCGCAGGCGAGCGTGCGCAGGATCTTCCTGTCGTGCAGCGCCATCTCGATGCGCTCGTAGGCGTACTTGTCGTGCATGAAGTGCACGCAGTTCAGCGCGTCGACGTAGGTCTCGGCCAGCCAGTCCATCGTCTTGTCGAACTTGGCCGCGACGTCGTCGTAGTCCAGCACGTCGCCGGAGACGGGTGCGGCCACCGGGGCGACCTGGTTGCCGGTGATCTCGTCGCGCCCACCGTTGATCGCGTACAGCAGGGTCTTGGCGAGGTTGACCCGGGCGCCGAAGAACTGCATCTGCTTGCCGACCCGCATCGCCGAGACACAGCAGGCGATGGCCGCGTCGTCGCCCCACGCGCTGCGGATCAGCTCGTCGGACTCGTACTGGATGGCGGAGGTGTCGATGGAGACCTTGGCGCAGAACTTCTTGAAGCCCTCCGGCAGGTTGTCGCTCCAGAACACGGTCAGGTTCGGTTCCGGCGCGGGACCGAGGTTGTACAGGGTCTGCAGCATCCGGAACGAGCTGCGGGTGACCAGCGGCCGGCCGTCCTCGCCGATGCCACCGATCGTTTCGGTGACCCAGGTCGGGTCGCCGGAGAACAGGGCGTCGTACTGCGGGGTGCGCAGGAACCGCACGATGCGGAGCTTGATCACCAGGTCGTCGACCAGTTCCTGCGCCCTGGTCTCGGTGATGCGCCCTTCGGCGATGTCCCGCTGGAGGTAGACGTCCAGGAAGGTGGAGGTGCGGCCCAGCGACATCGCCGCGCCGTTCTGCTCCTTCACCGCGCCGAGGTAGGCGAAGTACAGCCACTGCAGCGCTTCCTGCGCGGTGGCGGCGGGCCGGGAGATGTCGAAGCCGTAGCTGGCGGCCATCTGCTTGAGTTCGCCCAGTGCGCGGATCTGCTCGGTGTTCTCCTCGCGGTCACGGATGACGTCCTCGATGGAACGCTCCATGTCCAGTTCCATGCGCTCGAGCTTCTTGCCCTGGATGAGGGCGTCGACGCCGTACAGCGCGACCCGCCGGTAGTCGCCGATGATCCGGCCGCGGCCGTAGGCATCCGGCAGGCCGGTGATGATGTGCGAGCTGCGGGCCGCGCGCACGTTCGGCGGGTAGACGTCGAAGACGCCCTGGTTGTGGGTCTTGCGGTACTTGGTGAAGATCTCCTTCACCGTCTGGTTGGGCTCGTAGCCGTACGCCTTGAGCGAGTCCTCGACCATCCGCCAGCCACCGTTGGGGCCGATGGCGCGCTTGAGCGGCGCATCGGTCTGCAGGCCGACGATCAGTTCGGTGTCCTTGTCGATATAGCCGGGCTTGTGCGCGGTGATCGAGGACGGGGTGTCGGCGTCCACGTCGTAGATGCCGCGCTCGCGCTCGACCGGGAACATCTCGGTCAGCCGCGCCCACAGTGCGGTGGTGCGCTCGGTGGCTCCCTCCAGGAAAGAGTCGTCGCCGTCGTAGGGGGTGTAGTTGCGCTGGATGAAGTCGCGGACGTTGATGCCGTCCTGCCAGGGGCCGGATACGAACCCCCGCCAGGGAGCAGGGCCGACACCGGTCGTGTCGGCGTGCTGCGGGTTTGCTGCGATGGTCATTTCTCTCCTCGTGAGTTCGGTCGGGCCAGACCGGGCTGATTACCACGCTACGACCGGGGCGGTGATCGCGGACGAGCCTTTGGTCCTGTCGTCCGTGTGGTGCCCGCCACCCGTTCAGCGCAGTGACGCCGGGTTCGGCGACGGATCGGTGCCGCTGCGGCCCCGACCCGGGGGCTGTTGAACCGGAACGGGTCAGACCCCGACCGCGGTCCGCTGCTCCCGCACCTGCTCGACCGACGTGCCGTAATAGGCGGCGGCCATCAGGTCCTTCATGTCTGCGAGCATCGGCATCCGCGGGTTGGCCGGGGCGCACTGGTCGCGGAACGCGCCCATCGCCAGCACGTCGAGGTCACCGATGAACGTGGCCTCGTCGACGCCCTGGGCGGCGAACGAGGACGGGATACCGACCCTCGTGCGCAGTTGCTCCACGGCGACCGCGTACGACTCCATGCCCTCGGCCGCGGTGGCCGCGGGCAGTCCGAGTACCGCTGCGATCTGTTGGAAGCGTTCTGGCGCAACGTAACTCTCGTACTTCGGCCAGCTGGTGAGCTTGGTGGGGACGGTGCCGTTGTAGCGGATGACGAGCGGCAACAGGGTGGCGTTCGTCCGGCCGTGCACCAGGTGGTAGCGAGCGCCGATGGTGTGCGCCATGGCGTGCACGATGCCCAGGAACGCGTTGCCGAACGCCATGCCGGCGATGGAGCCGGCGTTGTGCATCTTCTCCCGCGCGGCGACCGTCGCGGGGTCCCCCGGAACCCCGTTCACCGAGGTCGCGAGGTTCTCGAAGATCAGCCGGATCGCGTGCAACGCCATGCCGTCGGTGAAGTCGTTGGCGTACACCGAGACGAACGCCTCGGTGGCGTGGGTCAGCGCGTCGAAGCCGGAGTCGGCGGCCAGGCTGGCCGGCATCTTGGCGGTCAGCACCGGGTCGACGATGGCGACGGTGGGGGTCAGTGCGTAGTCGGCCAGCGGGTACTTCTTGCCGGTCGCCGGGTCGGTGATCACCGCGAACGGCGTCACCTCGGCGCCGGTGCCGGACGTGGTCGGGATGCAGACCAGCTGTGCCAGGCCGCCGAGCGTCGGGAAGCGGAACGCGCGCTTGCGGATGTCGTAGAACTTCTCCTTGAGGTCGGCAAAAACCACCTCGGGGTGCTCGTACAGCAGCCACATCACCTTGGCGGCGTCCATCGGCGACCCGCCGCCGAGCGCGATGATCGTGTCCGGCCGGAACTCCCGCATGAGCTCGGCGCCGCGCTGTACGGTGGCCACGCTCGGCTCCGGTTCGACGGAGTCGATGATCTGCAGCGCGACGTCCTCCGGGCGGCGGTGCAACGTCTGGATCACCTTGTCGGCGAAGCCCAGCTTGGTCATCGTGGTGTCGGTGACGATGGTGACCCGGGCGACGTCCGGCAGGTCGATGAGGTACCGGATGGCGTTCGGCTCGAAGTAGGTCTTGCCCGGCACCTTGAACCACTGCAGGTTGTTGTTCCGCCGGCCGACCTTCTTGATGTTGATCAGGTTGACCGCAGACACGTTGCCCGACACCGAGTTCCGTCCGTAAGAGCCGCACGACAGGGTCAGCGAGGGCAGGAACGCGTTGTAGACGTCACCGATCCCGCCGAAGGTGGTGGGGGAGTCGCGGATGATCCGGACCGCCTTCACCCGGCGGCCGAACTCGATCGCGAGCTGCTCGTCCGCGGTGTGGATGGCGGCGCTGTGCCCGAGGCCGTCGAGTTCCACCATCTGTTCGGCGAGGCTGATGCCGTGCTCGGCGTCGTCGGCGCGCAACACCGCGAGCACCGGGCACAGCTTCTCCCGGGTCAGCGGCTCGTGCCGGCCCACGGACGGGACCTCGGCGAGCAGGATCGAGGTGCCCTCGGGAACAGTGAATCCGGCCTGCTCGGCGATCCACTCGGGGCTCCTGCCCACGACGTCGGCGTTCAGCCGCGCCCCGGAGCAGGCGGTGCCGCCCGCTTCGGCGCCGAACAGGAACAGCTCCAGCGCCATTTTCTCCTGCGGCGTGCAGCGGTGGGCGTGCAGCCGGGCGAACTCCGTCATCGCGGCGTCGTAGATCGGGTCGTCCAGGATGACGGCCTGCTCGGACGCGCACACCATGCCGTTGTCGAACGCCTTGGACAGCACCACGTCGTTGATCGACCGGCGCAGCTTGGCGGTGCGCTCGATGAACGCGGGCACGTTGCCGGCGCCGACGCCCAGGGCAGGCTTGCCGCACGAGTACGCGGCCTTGACCATCGCGTTGCCGCCGGTCGCCAGGATGACGGCGATGCCGGGGTGGTTCATCAGCGCGCCGGTGGCGGCGATCGACGGGTGCTCGATCCACTGGATGCAGTTCTCCGGCGCGCCGGACGCGATGGCGGCGTCCCGGACGATCCGGGCGGCCATCGACGAGGACTGTTGGGCGTTGGGGTGGAACGCGAAGATGATCGGGTTGCGCGTCTTGAGGGCGATCAGGCTCTTGAACACCGCGGTCGAAGTGGGGTTGGTGACCGGGGTGATGCCGCACAGCACGCCGACCGGCTCGGCGATTTCCACGATGCCGTCGAGGTCGTCGTTGCTGATCACCCCGACGGTCCGCATCCCGTTGAGCGAGTGGGTGATCTGCTCGCTGACGAAGATGTTCTTCGCTGCCTTGTCCTCGAAGACGCCGCGGCCGGTTTCGTTCACCGCGGCCATCGCCAGCTGGCCGTGCTGGTCGAGCGCGGCCACCGAGGACTTCTTGACGATGTAGTCGATCTCGTCCTGGCCGAACCGGGCGTACTCCGCCAGCGCGACCATGGCCTTGTCGATCAGCGCGTCGATGGTGGCGGCCGTCTCCACCTCGTCGGCTGCCGGCGCCGGGGTGGTCGGCATCGTCGCGCCGTTTCCGGTGCCGCCGCTGCCTTTGGCTGCCTTCTTGCCGCCGGGTCCGCCGTTGCCGCCGGCCGGGACGCCACCGTCGGCGGGCAGATCGGTTGCCGGGGCGTCGGTTTCGACAAAGTCGGCGTGGTCGGCGTGGTCGGCGATTTCGGCGCTGTCGGTGGTCGGCGCTGGCATGAACACTCCCGGTGAAAAAGTTGTGGGACGACATTCGCCGTCCCGCCCTACACGGTAGGGAGCCGCCGTGCGATTCGCAGGGGCCGAAGGTCCCGCAATCCGCGCCGAAACAGGACGAAACGCCGGGATGATGGTGTACTGGGCGGTTGGTGCCCGAGGCGGCTCGGTGTCACCGCCCGGCGATCAGGCTGAGCGCGAAAGCGACCACAGCGGCGTTGTAGAAGAACGCCACGGTGGAGTGCACGAGCACGTGCCAGCGCATCCTGGAGTTCGTCACCAGGACGTCGGAGACCGAGAACGCCGTGCCGATGGTCACCGCGAAGTACACGAAGTCCACCGCGGCGGGGAACTCCGTCGACGGGAACCTCAGGCCGCCGGTTGTCCGATACATGGTTGCGTACCGCCGCGCGTACCCCGCCTGCAACAGCATCCACGACATCACCATCGCGATGACCCCCAGGATGTTGAGCAGGATCGTGTAGTCCTCCGGGTTGTCGGAGGTGGCGATGTCGATCGCCACGGTGAAGCCGATCAGGCTCGACACGATGGCGAACGCGAAGTTGAAGCGGAACCGCTCCGGCGGCGGAGCCTGGTCCGCGGTCAGCGGCGGGCGGTTGCGGCTGCGGCGCAACGCGACCATGCCGATGCCGACGTAGGTCACGGCCAGCGCATCCCAGATGGCCAGGTATGCCAGCTCGTCCTCGTCGGACACCAGGATGAACCCGAGACCGACCAGGATCAGGGCGATCTCGGCGGATCGGATGACGACCCGGGACAGCACGAGCGGAGCCCCCGGACTGCTTGCCTCGACTTCCGCTCCCCCCGTGGCCATCGCGTTACAGGTACTGCCCGTGGCCGGGACCGATCGGTCCCTGCTGGTCGGTCGTCGGGCCCGGCGGAAGGGCACCGCGGCGCATCTGTTCCAGCTGCACACGGGCGGCCATCTGCTGCGCGACCAGCGCAGCCTGCAGGCCGTGGAAGACGCCTTCCAGCCAGCCGACCAGCTGCGCCTGCGCGATCCGCAGCTCACCCTCGGACGGGATGCTGTCCTCGGTGAACGGCAGTGACAGCCGTTCCAGCTCCTCCCGCAGGTCCGGGGTCAACCCCGATTCCAGCTCCTTGATGGACTTCTCGTGCACCGCCTTCAGCCGGGCCCGGCTGGCCTCGTCCAGCGGCGCGGTCCGCACCTCCTCCAGCAGCTGCTTGATCATGGTGCCGATCCGCATGACCTTCGCCGGTTCGCCGATGGCCTCGCCGGGGGTCTGCTGCTCGCCGTCGCCGTCCTCCCCCGCGGCCGAGTCCTGTCCGCGGTCCCCGTTCGGCATCTCGGCGTACCCCACCGGCTGACCGTCCGGACCGATCACCACGACACGCTGGCTGCTGGGCTCGCTCATCATCACTTCCCCTGTTCGTTGCTGTTCGGTGTCCGCAACACGATCTTGCCGACGTGGCCGCCGACCGCCAACCGGCGGTGCGCGTCGCCGGCGTCCCTGATGTCGAGGACGGCGTCGACGACGGGCCGGACCTTCCCGCGCTCGATCTGTGGCCACAGTCCCTCCCGGACCGAGGCGACCACCTCTGCCTTGGACCCCGGTCCGGTCACCGGACGGGACCGCAGGGTGGTGCCGATGATGCCCGCGCGCTTGCGCAGCAAGGAGTTCAGGTCGAGCTCTGCCTTGGTCCCGCCCTGCATGCCGATGACGATCAGCCGACCCCCATCGGCCAGCGCGGAGATGTTGCGCGCCAGGTACTTCGCACCGATGACGTCCAGGATGATGTCCGCGCCGCGGCCGCCGGTGGCGGCGCGGATCTCCGCCACGAAGTCCTGCTCTGCGTAGTTGATGGTGATCGACGCACCGAGGGTGCGGCAGAACTCGAGCGCCTCGTCCCGCGATGACGTGACCGCCACCGTGGCGCCCTCCTGCCGGGCCACCTGGATCGCCATCGTGCCGATCCCGGACGCGCCACCGTGGATCAGCAATGTGGTGCGCGAGTTCAGTCCCGCGGTCATCACCAGGTTCGACCACACCGTGCAGGTGGCCTCCGGCAGGCCGGCAGCGTCCACCAGGTCGATACCCTTCGGCGCCGGCAGCACCTGGACCGCCGGAACGGCGACCTTCTCCGCGTACCCGCCGCCGGCGAGCAACGCGCACACCCGGTCGCCCACCTGCCAGCCGTACACGCCCGGCCCGAGCCCGCTGACCACCCCGGAGCACTCCATGCCCAGGATCGGGGAGGCCCCCGGCGGCGGCGGGTAGTGCCCGGCGGCCTGCAGCAGATCCGCCCGGTTGACCCCGCTCGCGGCCACGTCGATCAGCACCTCGCCGGGGCCGGGTATCGGGTCGGGGAGCTCCGTCCAGGCGAGGGTGGCCGGGGAGCCGGGGGTCTGGACGGTGACGGCAAACATGGGCCGAAGGGTAACCGGCACACCCAGTCGACCGGGTGCACCCGGCGCCCGCGGCCGACCCGCCGCCCCGGCCCGCGGAGCCCCGGCCGGGACCCTGCGGTTCGTCCGGCCGGGACCCCTTGGTTCGTCCGGCCGGGACCGTGCGGTTTGTCCGGCCGGGACCCTGCGGTTGTCCGGCCGGGACCCTGCGGTTGTCCGGCCGGGACCCTGCGGTTGTCCGGCCGGCACCGTGCGGGCAGGCTACGGACCGTGACGCCCGCCGGACGCAGCCTTGCCCAGTACTGGCCGATCTTCGGCCTGCGGCTGGCGACCCCCCGGCTGACCCTCACCCCGTTGCAGGACAGCGACCTGGTCGAGACGCTCGACGTCGTGCTGGCAGGCATTCACGACCCCGACGAGATGCCGTTCGCCCTGGCCTGGACCGAAGCACCACCGGACGAGCTGGTCGCGAACTCGCTGCGGTTCTACTGGAGCACCCGGGCTTCGTGCACGCCACAGGCGTGGACGGTGCCGTTCGTGGTGCGCACCGGCGGGGCGGTGGTCGGGGTGCAGGACCTGTCCGGCCGGGCGTTCGCCGTCACCCGTACGGTGTCGACCGGATCCTGGGTCGGTCGGGAGTTCCACGCTCGGGGGATCGCGACCGAGATGCGTTCGGCGGTGCTGCAGTTCGCCTTCGACCACCTGAAGGCGCAGCGCGCGGAAAGCGGTGCGTTCGTCGACAACCCGGCGTCGCTGCGGGTGTCGGCCAAGCTCGGCTACACCGACAACGGCACCCGGGTGGTGCAGCGGCGGCCGGGTGAGCGGGTGGTCGAGCGGCGTCTTGTGCTGGAGCCGGGCGGGCTGGTCCGCCCGGGTTGGGACGTGCAGGTGCGGGGGCTGCCGGACTGCCGGCAGTTCTTCGGGGTCTGATCGGCAGGTGGACGCGAGCTCGGGCAGGACGGCGGGGAACCCGTCCGCCCCGCGGCCGGTCACCGACCGGATCCCGCCGCCGTTGCTGTTCCTGGCCTCGGGGTTCACCCAGTACGCGGGGGCGGCGCTGGCCGTCGGGCTGTTCACGGTGCTGTCCGCGGCGTCGGTTGCCTGGTGGCGGCTCGCGGTGTCCGCCGTCGTGCTGCTCGCCTGGCGCCGCCCGTGGCGTCAGGACTGGACCCGCCGGGAACTGGCCGGAGCGGCCTTGTTCGGGGTGGTGCTGGCGACCATGAACGTCGTCTTCTACATCGCGATCGAGCATCTGCCGTTGGGTACCGCGGTCGCCATCGAGTTCCTCGGGCCCGTCGCCGTGGCCGCGTTCACCGGCCGCGGCTGGCGTGACCGGGTGGGCATCGCGCTGGCCGGGCTGGGGGTCGTGCTGCTGGCGGGAGTGCAACTGGAGGGCGGGGTCGACTCCGGCGTGGTGATCGGACTGGTCGCCATTGCGGGGTCGGCCGCCGCCTGGGCCGGTTACATCCTGCTCGGCCGTCGGATCGCACTGGAACGGGACGGGATCAGTGCACTCGCGGTCGGTATGACGGCGGGGGCGCTGCTGTACTGCCCGCTGGCCTTCGGCGCGGTCGCCCCTGTGCTGGGTGACCCGGTTCGGCTCGTCGCGGTGATCGGCATCGCGGTGCTGAGCTCGGTGATCCCGTACGCCATCGAGCAGGTGGTGCTGCGCCGGGTGACCGCCGCACGGTTCTCGATCCTGCTGGCCCTGCTGCCGGTGACGGCGGCCGTCATCGGGGCGGTACTGCTGTCCCAGCGGCCCTCGGTGGTCGACGTCGTCGGCATGGTGCTCGTCTGCGCGGCGATCGTGCTGTCCGGGCGTCGGTCGGTGCCGGACGGCGGAACAGGCCCGGAGGGAGCCCTGCCGGGCTGACCGGGCCGGCGTGCCCACCTGCTGGGCTTGGCCGGGTCGGCGTGCCCACCTGCTGGGCTGATCGGGTCGGCGTGCCCACCTGCCGGGCTGATCGGGCCGGCGTGCCACCGACGGCGGCGGCGGTCCGTTGGGCGCAGGTTCCGGTCAGCTCGATTCTGGTCACGGCTGCCCAGCCGGTGCGCTCAGCCCAGGTCGTTGGTGTCGAAGGTGTTGCAGGCCGCCGGGTTCCCGGAGCGGTACCCGGTCAGCAGCCACTTCTGCCGTTGGGCGGAGGTGCCGTGGCTGAACTGGGACGGGTCGACGCGCTGCCCGGAGATCTTCGACTGGATGTAGTCGTCACCGATCGAGCCGGCGGTCTGCACGGCGTTCTGGATGTCGGTGTCGGTGATGTCGCTGATCAGCACCTGCCCGCTCGCGTCGGGGACCGTCGTGGCGTGGTTGGCCCACACGCCCGCGTAGCAGTCGGCCTGCAGCTCGAGCCGAACCGACCCCGACCCGGCGCCGGTGGCCCCGCCGACCCGGTCGCTGGTGCCGAGCAGGTTCTGCACGTGGTGCCCGTACTCGTGGGCCAGCACGTAGGCGCGGGTGAACGGTGCGTCGTTGGCACCGAATGTCGTCCGCAGTTGGTCCCAGAACGACAGGTCGATGTAGACCAGCTGATCCGGCGGGCAGTAGAACGGTCCCATCCCTGCCGTGCCCTGGCCGCAGCCGGTGTTGGTCGAGCGGCTGAAGAAGATGGTGTCGGCCTCGCGGTAGGTCGTGCCGGAGCTTGCCAGGGTGTCCGCCCAGTAGCCCTGCACCGAGTTGATGATCGCGACCGCGGCGCAGTCCTCGTCGGTGTTCGCATCCGCGCCGGTCTGGCAGGCGGACGCGAGCCGGCCGTTGTCCACCGTGCCGTTGCCGCCCTGGAGCAGTCCGCCCGAGTTGCTGCCGCCGCCGCCCTCACCGCCGCCGCCGAGGACGTTGAACAGCACGATGACGATGATCACCACCAGGCCCAGGCCGCCGCCGCCGACCGCCAGGCCACCGCCCCGCCGGCCGCCGCCGAACCCACCGCCACGGAATCCGCCGCCGCCGAAGCCACCGAACCCGCCGCCACCACCACGACGATCCTGCACCTGTGAGGTGTCCAGGCTCGCGTTGTCGTTGAACTTCATCGGTGTCCTCCAGAAGGCGGGCGCCGGCGCGCGGTGCCCGAGCCATTGTTGCTGCGTTGCTGCGTTGCTGCGTTGATGCGGATCGGTTGGTGCGGATCGGTTGGTGCGGATCGGTTGGTGCGGATCAGTTGATGCGGATCAGGAAGGTGGCGGCCGGGTCGGGTGTCCCGTCGGCGGCCGGGCCGAGTGTTCGTGGCGGGTCCAAGGGTGGCGGGTCGAAGGGTGGGTGCGAGCGGGCCGCAGGGTGGGTGGCGCGGTGCCGAGAAAGAGCGGAACGAGGCTGGGTACCCCGAACGGCCGACGGCGAATCTCCGTCCGGTGACTGGCTCCAACCAGCTTGCCGTATGCGAAACATTGCACAATGAGCAATCATTGCCTACAGTCGTCCGGGTGAGTACGAAATCGCTGACGCACCACGCCGCTGTGGCGTCGGGCACGGGGCTGCGTGAGCGGAAGAAGGACGCCACCCGCCGCGCGCTCGCCGAGACCGCGCTCAGCCTCGCGCTCGAACGCGGGTACGCGGCCGTCACCATCGCCGACATCACCGACGCGGTCGGGGTATCCCGGCGCACCTTCTCCAATTACTTCGCCGGGAAGGCCGAGTGCGTGGCGGCGGTGGCGGAGGGCTGGTTCGATGACCTCGGCCAGGCCATCGCGGACGCGCCTGCGGGCCACCCGCTGAACACGATCCTGTGCGAGTCGCTGCTGCGGGTGGCCGCCGACCTGCCGGATCGCTGGGAACGGCTGCTCGGGCTGTTCCACGAAGAGCCCGAACTCAAGGCCGCCGTCGTCGCCTCCGACGAGGCCAACGTGGCGCAACTCGGCGATGCCATCGCGGACCGCTGCGGCCTACCCCGTGGTGACATCAGGGCGCGGATGCTCGGCGCGTACGGCAACCTCGCCGGCACCGCCTGCCTGGAGGAATGGGTGCGCGACGGCCGGCCCAACGGCGCCGACGGTTTCCGCGAACAGCTCACCCTGGCGTTCTCGATCATCGATCTCGGCTCATTGGCCGCGCCGCACACGTCCTGACGTCCATTACGGCCCGCAGGGCCGCCGACGTCACCGCCCACCCGCCGTACCGGCGACACCGCACCACTTCTGGGAGAACCACATGGCCACCCTGCTCTACCGCCTCGGACGCCTCGCAACCCGCCGCCGATGGGCGGTGCTCGGGATCTGGCTCGCGTTGTTGCTCGGCCTCGGCGGGGCGGCGGCTGCGTTCTCCGGGACGATGACCTCGTCGTTCACCATTCCCGGAACGCCGGCCCAGGCCGCGCTCGACCAGCTCAACGAGAAACTCCCCGGTGCCGGTGACGCCACCGGTCGCATCGTCTTCGCCGCGCCGCAGGGCCGCACTCTCGCAGAGCCGGAATACCAGCAGGCGATCGGCACCGTCGTGACGCAGGCCAAGGCGCTGCCCGGCGTCACCAACGTCATCGACCCCAAGACCGGCCAGACCGTGTCACCCGATCAACGGGTCGCGTTCGCGCAGGCCTTCTTCCAGGGGCAGATCACCGAGATCCCGGAGTCGACGCAGTCCGAACTCGCCAACATCGCAACCGCGAACGAGGTCGACGGCCTGCAGATCGAGTTGGGCGGCGGCGCGGTCGCGCAGGCACCGGCGATCGGGTCCACCGAGGGCCTCGGCGTCGTCGTCGCGATGATCGTGCTGCTGATCACCTTCGGCTCGATCGTGGCCGCCGGGCTGCCGATGATCACCGCACTGATCGGCGTCGGCACCGGCATGGCCGGCATCCTCTGGTCGTCCAGCGTGATCGAGATGTCCAACACGGCACCGATTCTGGCGCTGATGCTGGGGCTCGCGGTCGGCATCGACTATGCCTTGTTCATCGTGTCCCGGCACCGCAGCCAGGTGCAGGCCGGCATGCCGGTGCAGGAGTCCATCGCCCGGGCCAATGGCACCGCCGGTACTGCCGTGGTCTTCGCCGGCCTGACGGTGCTCATCGCGCTCGCCGGCCTGTCCGTGGTCGGTATCCCGTTCCTCACCGTGATGGGCCTGGCGGCGGCGGCCACGGTCGGCATCGCCGTGCTGATCGCGATCACCCTGCTGCCCGCGCTGCTCGGCTTCGCGGGGGACCGGGTGCTGCGGAAGAAGGACCGACCGGGCGCGGCCGCGCTGCGCGAGCAGTCCACCGGCACGATCGGCGTGATCGATCACGCGCACTCGCCGAACAAGTGGATCCGGATGATCACCAAGCGGCCGGCCGTCGTGCTGGCATCCGGGGTGGTCGCGCTGGCGGTGGTCGCCCTGCCGACGCTGTCGCTGTACCTCGGGCTGCCGGACGACGGCACCGCCGCCCCCGATTCGACGAACCGCCAGGCCTACGACCTGATCTCCGGGTCGTTCGGTCCGGGCCTGAACGGTCCGCTGCTGATCACCGTCGCCGTCGACGACCCGACGAAGATGGCCACCGCGCTGCCCGCCACCGCCCAGGCGATCCAGGGCAGCAGCTCCGATGTGATGCTGGCCGTCCCCGGCCAGGTCAGCCCGGACGGCACGTTCGGGACCATCACCGTCATCCCGAAGTCCGGCCCGTCTGAGGAGGCCACCCAGCAACTGGTGCACGACCTGCGCGACCGCGCACCCGCGCTGGGTGCCCAGGTGGGCGGCACCCTCGCCGTGACCGGCGTGACGGCCGCCGCGATCGACGTGTCCGACAAGCTCGCCGAGGCGCTACCGGTCTACCTGATCATCGTGGTCGGACTCGCCCTCGTGCTGCTGCTGTTGATCTTCCGCTCGATCGTCGTGCCGGTCGTCGCGGCCGTCGGATTCCTGCTGTCGGTGGGTGTCTCGTTCGGTGCCGTCGTGGCGGTCTACCAGTGGGGCTGGCTCGGCGGGCTGTTCGGGGTGGACACCCCCGCGCCGATCATCAGCTTCCTGCCGATCCTGCTGATCGGCGTGCTGTTCGGCCTCGCCATGGACTACCAGGTGTTCATGGTGACCGGCATGCGGGAGGCGTACGTGCACGGCGCCGACGCGAAACGCGCGGTGGTCAGCGGCTGGACCGCCGGCTCACGCGTCGTCACGGCGGCCGGCATCATCATGGCGTCGGTCTTCGCCGGCTTCATCCTCGCGCCGGACACGATCATCGCCTCGATCGGTTTCGCGCTGGCCATCGGTGTGCTGGTGGACGCCTTCGTGGTCCGGATGACGCTCACCCCGGCGATCATGACGCTGCTCGGCAAATCCGCGTGGTTCCTGCCGCGCTGGCTCGAGCGGGTGCTGCCCAACGTCGACATCGAGGGCGAGAAGTTGCTCGCCTCGCTGAACGCCGAGCCGCGCGAGCCGGCGCGGGTCGGTGCGGTGACCGGCGGTGCTGTGACCGACGGTGCTGTGACCGACGGGGCGGTCTCCGACGGTGCGGTCTCCGACGGTGCGGTCTCCGACGGTGCTGTCTCCGACGGTGCGGTGACCGACGGTGCGGTGACCGACGGCGCGGTGACCGACGGCGCGGTCTCCGACGGCGCGGTGACCGACGGCGCGGTGACCGACGGCGCGCTGACCAACGGCGCTGCGTCGAACGGGTCCGTCGATGGTCATGCGGTCACGAACGGGGCGACCACCGGGCGGCACAGTGCCCGGGGGGCTCACGGCCGCGACGGGGACGGCCGGTCGATCATCGAGCAGGCACTGCAGTCGGCCGCCGCGACCGGAGGGGGCCGACACCGCTCCTGACCCGGTGCCGGTCCCGCGTGACGATGCGCGGGGCTCTGCCCACCGTGCGCCGGGCGCTGCGTCGGCTCCGCACCGCGTTGCCTACCCTCCTCGGCATGCCCGCCGACACCCCGACGATCATCGCCACCTCCATCGGTTTCGACCCCCGCGGCCGGGACCGGTTCGACCTCGACGCGGGACCGGTCTTCGACCTGGCCGCGGACCTCTCCGGCGCGGGAGGCACACCGAAGGTCTGTTTCCTCGGCACCGCCACCGGCGACAACCCGGCGATCATCGCGAGCGTGTACTCGGCGCTGGCGCAGCGGTTCCGGCCCAGCCACCTCGAGCTGTTCGCGATGCCGAACCTGGACGACGTGCGCGGGCATCTGCTCGACCAGGACGTGGTCTGGGTCGGCGGCGGGTCCGTCGCGAACCTGCTTGCGCTCTGGCGGCTGCACGGCTGGGACGAGTTCCTGCGCGAGGCATGGCAGGCGGGCGTCGTGCTGGGCGGGGTGTCCGCCGGGTCGATCTGCTGGCATGACGGGGGCACCACCGACTCCTTCGGCCCGCAACTGCGGCCCGTCACGAACGGTCTCGGCTTCCTGCCGTACTCCAACGGCGTGCACTACGACTCGGAGGCGCAGCGGCGGCCGCTGTACCAGCGGCTGATCGCGGACGGCACCCTGTCCGACGGCTACGCCACTGACGACGGTGTCGGCCTGGTGTACCGCGACACCGAGATGGTGGAGGCGGTCGCCGACCGCCAGGGCTGCGCGGCGTACCGGGTGCACCGCGTTGCGGACGGCTCCGCCGAGGAGATCAGGCTGGAACCGCGCCGGCTCCGGTGAGCCGATGGCACCTGCCCGGCCCACTAGACTCCGTCGCGGAGGCGTGTCCGAGTGGCCGAAGGAAGCCGCCTTGAAAGCGGCCAGGTGTCAAAGCCTCGGGGGTTCGAATCCCTCCGCCTCCGCCAGTTTCACCCACGACACCGGCTCAGCGGGTGGCACCGGCAGGCAGTGCCGGTGACGGTCACTCCGGTCCGGACGGTGGCTGCCAGCGGAGCCGGTGGTAGAGCACATCCCCGCCCGCCTCGACGAAACCCGATGCGAGAAACCAGGTCAGGGCCGGCGTTCCGAAGACTGCCGTCACCTGCACGGCGCGATGCGTCTGCTCGGCGGCGGCCAGCAGCGCGGCCAGCACCGCCCGGCCGACCCCCCGACGTTGCTGCTGCGGTTGGACGGCAAGGTCCACCACCGTCATCGGTGCCGTGTCCCGGCCCGTCAGGTCGTCGTCCAGGTCGATCAGGGCGCGCCCGACGAGGGTTCCGTCGCGGGTGATGCCGAGGTCCCGGCCACGCGGGTACTCGGCGCTGAGTTGCCGGTTGCGGGCGACCAGCTGTGCGTCGACCAGTCGGTGCAACTGCTTGGCGCGCATGCCTGACTCCGCCCAGTCGTCCATCAGCAATGCGCGGTGCACTTCGTCACCGATGCCGGAGCTGTTGGCGGTGAGCGGCCAGGGTCCGACCCGTAGTCCGACCGGCGGCTGGATGCGTTCCTGCATCACCGCGACCACTGCATCGATCGGGTCGTCGGCACGGCCGTGCGGGGCGGCCCGGTCAGCCGACACGGATCACTCCACGGCTGCCGGACCTGTGCGTCATCGCGCCATTGTGTCGAACCTGTGGCAAACCCGCAGTGCCCGTACCCACACGGCACCGGAACGGGTGGGCGCGATCGCCGTCGTTAGGGTTCCGGGGTGAGTCCGGTCGAGATCGTCGCGATATTCCTGGCCGGGATCGGCGCGGGCACCATCAATGCCGTCGTCGGTTCCGGCACCCTGGTGACCTTCCCGACCCTGGTCGCGTTCGGCTTCCCCCCGGTGACCGCGACGATGTCGAACGCGATCGGGCTGGTGCCGGGCAGTGCGTCCGGCACGTTCGGCTATCGGCGCGAGCTGTCCGGGCAGGGGCCGCGGCTGCGCTGGCAGATCCCGGCCTCGTTCCTCGGCGCCATCTGTGGTGCCTGGCTCCTGCTGCACCTGCCGGAGACGACGTTCAAGAAGGTCGTCCCGGTACTGCTGGTGATCGCGCTGATCCTGGTGGTGGTGCAGCCCCGCCTGCAGAAGTGGATCCGGACGCGGGCCGACGCCGCCGGCCGGGACCGCAGCGTCGTCACCCGCGGGCGGTTCATCGCGCTCATCGTCGGCACGTTCCTGGTCGGCATCTACGGCGGGTACTTCGCCGCCGCGCAGGGCATCCTGCTGATCGGCGTGATGGGCGCCCTGCTGCCGGAAACCATGCAGCGGATGAACGGCGCCAAGAATCTGCTGACGCTGGTGGTCAACCTGGTCGCGGCGACCGCGTACACGCTGGTGGCGTTCGACCGGATCTCTTGGCCCGCTGTGGGTCTGATCGCGGCCGGTTCGCTGATCGGCGGCTTCGTCGGCTCACACTACGGGCGGCGACTGTCCCCGGTGGCGTTGCGCGCCTGCATCGTTGTGTTGGGCGTGGTTGCGTTGTGGCGGCTGCTGGCCGCGTGAGGCCGGTCAGCCCGCGGTCGCTCCGTCGGTGGCCGGCCCGTCGTCCGCGGTCGGTGCGTCGTCCGCGGTCGGTGCGTCGTCGGTGGCCGGCCCGTCGGCGGCGAATTCGGCGCGCACGCCCAGCAGCCTGATCGGCCGGTCGTGCTCGAACTTCTCCAGCACCCGCAGAGCCGCCTGTTGCAGCTCGTCCAGGGCGGTGGTGGGTACGGCCAGCGAGGCGCTGCGGGTAGCGGTGAAGAAGGGTGCGAAGCGCACCTTGACCGCCACCCGGCCGGCGGGTCGGCCGTCGGCGAGGACGTCCCCGTGCACCCGGCGGGCCAGCTCGACGACGGCGTTCCGGACGTCGTCCCAGTCGGTGAGGTCCTGCTGGTACGTGGTTTCCCGGCTGTGCGAGCGGGCCACCCACGGCTCCGCCGACACCGAACGGCGTCCCAGCCCGCGGCCCAGGCTCACCAGCCACGGACCGGTGCTCGGACCGAAGCGGGCCGCAACGGCGGCGGGGTCCGCCGCGGCCAGGTCGCGGACCGTGTGCACGCCGAGTTCGGCCAGTTTGCGGGCCGACTTCGTGCCGATACCCCACAGCGCGCTGGTCGGCCGGTCGGCCATCACGGCCTCCCAGTTCTCCGCGGTCAACCGGAACACCCCGGCGGGCTTGGCGAATTCCGTCGCCAGCTTGGCCCGCAGGGTGTTGTCGCCGATGCCGATCGAGCAGTGCAGCGCGGTGCCGGCCAGCACCGCCGCCCGGATGTCGTGGGCCAGACCCTCCGGGTCGTCCGTCTGCGCACCGAGGAACGCCTCGTCCCACCCCAGCACCTCGACCACCACGTCGAAGGACCGGAGCACCTGCTGCACCTGGGCGGCGGCGCGTTCGTAGGCCGGGTTGTCGGCGGGCAGGAACACGGCCTGCGGGCACTTGCGGAGGGCGACCCGCATCGGCATCCCGGAGTGCACCCCGAACTCGCGGGCGACGTACGACGCCGTGGCCACCACCGCACGCTGGGTCGGATCACCGGCGCCGCCGACCACGACCGGTAGCCCGTCCAGCTCGGGATGGCGCAGCAGCTCGACGGCGGCGATGAACTGATCCATGTCGATGTGCAGGATCCACACCTCATCAGTGTGACGGTGGGTCCAGGCGGTGATCGCGCTGGTTACGCGGTCGCGCGGCCGGTCATGGCATGGGGGTTCCGGACGCAGCGGTTAAGCAGCGGTCAAGAGGCGCAGCGGTTCAGAACGGTGGCGGTTCATCGCCGTCGGCGGACTCATCCGTCTTCGTCAAGCGCAGCGACGGGTGGTCGCCAGTGCCGGTTTCCCAGGCAGCTGGGTCGGCGTCGTATTCGATTGCGGCCCTGCTGAGGTTGTTCCGGAGGAAGTGGTCGCCCAGCAACGCTTCGATGGAATCCCGCCCCGGCCCCCAGCCGCCCTGTTCGGTATCGGCCGTGAGCCGCGAGATGCCGGCCTGCGCGCTGTGTTCGGCGGCGTCGCCCACAGGCGGCGTGGTCATCGGGGCGACGGTGCCCGCGTCGGCTCCGTCCGGGCCCGTTGTACGGTTCGTCGTCGGCGCGGCGATGGGAGCCGCGGTCGTCGCCCTGGTTGCTCGGAGGTCGTCCAGGCGCTCGGCCGCGGTGCTTCCGGGGGTCGTGACCCAGATTCTCGGCGTACCGCGTTGTTGCCCGTTCTTGGTGTAACGGTGCCCGGTAGGGCTGGTCCACGAGACGGTGAAGTCAGCCGGGTCGACGTGGACACTCCAGCCGGCGTGGTGTTTGAACAAGTGATGACGCCGGCACAGCGGGGTGGTGTTGCGGGGGCTTGTCGGTCCTCCCTGTTCGGGATGGCGGTGGTTGAACGGTTGCTGGTGGTCGATGTCACAACGCCAGCTGGGCTGCCGGCAGGACGGGAACTGGCAGGTGGCCATGAGGGCGGTGATCTGGTCGCGCAGTTCCTGCCGCGGCCGGTAGGTCAGTGCGCCGGCGCCGGTGACCGCGCCCGTTGTCGGATCCGCGGTGATCGCGGTCATCGTCGCAGCGGACGCAGCGATGCTGCGGGCAATTCCGGCGGGGATGGCACCGTATCCGGCGAGGTAACCCGGGAGGTCGTCAAGTCCGGCGAGGGTCTCGACACCGATGACGACTGACAGGTGTGGTCGGCGTCCCTGCCGGGTCAGGGATCGCCGCTCGCGTTCCACCTCCCGGCCGGCCCTGTCCCCAGCGCCTGCGGTGCTGTAATCGTTGAGATCGGCTGGTGCAGGTACGTTCTGGCCGGCGCCGTCACCGGCATCCGGATCGGCTCCCTCGTCCAGGGCGGCCCAACTGGTGTCGCCCGGTTCGAAGGGATCGTCCCCGGCTGGTTGAGCCGGGCCGACGAAGCTGGCCGTCGGGCTGCGGCTGATCGCGCCGGCGCTCCCGTCGTTGATCGCGTCGAGGTCCTTGTTCAGGGCGTCGAAGTCGTCGCCCTCCG
This sequence comes from uncultured Actinomycetota bacterium, assembly GCA_963785455.1. Lineage (GTDB taxonomy): Bacteria > Actinomycetota > Actinomycetes > Mycobacteriales > Nakamurellaceae > Nakamurella. The sequence continues at coordinate 37,543 of CAWAVL010000022.1, read as the reverse complement.
TGTACCGCGATGGCCGGGGCCTCGGGTGACCGTGGTCGGGCAACGGCTTCCCAAAGTAACCGGTGAGGTCGAGGTGCCCATGGGTGAGCAGTTGTTCGGCGACATCCACCCAGGCATCGACCCTTCGGGCCCCGATGCCTCTCGGGTCGTCGGGTGCGCCGGCGGTGCCAGTTGCCAGGAGATCGCCAAGTTGGAAGATCTTCACCGCTCCGTCGGCGGGCAAGGTCGCACGAAGGCACGCCATCGCGTCCGGTAACGCGTTCAGTACCAGCGCGCGCCGGGCGGCGGCCTGATCGTGCCTGTCCTTGGTGCCGTCGGGGTCGACGATGATCACCGCCTGACCCGTCACATCCCGAAGCTCACCGTTGGACAGAACCGCGGCTTTGTCCAGCACCAGGCGCTGTACGGCGGCAGTGTGTTCGGGGTTCAGCGGTGCGCAGTGCTCGGCGATGATCTTGGCCTTGCCCCGATCCACCGTCCCTGCTTCCAGCGCCATCAAGGTCGGAGCCAGCACAGTGGTCATCGTCTCTGCGTCTCGGACCTTGATCCCGGCGGTGACTGGCGAGATCCGCAGGGCCGCGGCGATCTCCGCAGCCGCCAGCGAGGTTGCCGCCTCGGGCACGAACAGTTGGACCTGAGCTGGATTCTCATCACCGGTCGCGCATGACTTGCGCGCCAGTCGCGCGGCCAACCGCATCGGATCCCCGGCCGTGAAGGGGACCGCAAGCGCCGCCTGCAAGCGCATTTGCACACCGGCCAGCAAGGACAAGGCCTTCTCCGCAGCGACGATGGCATTGACCAACTCCCGCCCCGACAAGCCGTCCGGGTCGGCGCCCAGCAGTGCCGTCACCGACTCTGCCGTCGCCGCTCCCAACTCGCAGGACGACCACGGCGCCGGCTCGAGAGGACCCCCGACAGGCGACCCCGTGGGCGGCGACTTCGGCACTACGCTCACCACCCTAAGTGTGTACAGACGTTCGAATCATAGCCGCTGATGGTGCACTGCACAAGAGAATGTGGAGCGTTGTGGTTGCGCGAGAGGGCGCCGATCCCACGCGAGTGACTGAGGTGATGTCCCCGCGGTCGGTTGGCGTCGGTGCAGCGGTCACCAGGAGCCGACTTCCGCGAGTGACCGAGGTGATGTCCCGTGGTCGGCTGGCGTGATCGGGTCATGGCCGCGCATGTGCCGCGTCGCCGTCGAGTGCCGCGAGGCCTTGCCCAGTCGCTGATCAGGTCGGTCGTCCGCACGCCGCCGCAACAGCCCGTTGCGACGCCGGTGACGAGCAGCCGTCGTCACCGCGTTCGACGCGCGTAGTGCCGGACCCGCCGGTCCTGGCGAGCCGTCACCTCTACAGCGGGAACGACTTGGCCGCCTGCAGGAACGCGTCGTTCTCCTCGGGTGCACCGATGGTCACCCGTACCCCACCGGACTCGTCGGGGAAGGCGCGCACGATCACCTTGCGGTCCTCGGCGTGTGCAGCGAAATCGGCAGCCCGCCGGCGCATCGGCAACCAGACGAAATTGGCCTGTGACGGCGGGACCTCGAAGCCCATGTCGCGCAGCGCGGCGGTCACCCGTTCCCGTTCGGCGACCACCTGCCGCCACCGGGGCGCCAGTTCGTCCTTGGCTGCCAGCGCCGCCAACGCTGCCGCCTGCCCGACCGAACTCAGCGCGAACGGGATGGCGACCTTGCGCAGCGCGATGATCACATGCGGGTCGCCGACCCCGTAGCCGACGCGTAACCCGGCCAGCCCGTAGGCCTTCGACAGTGTCCGCAGCGTCAGCACGTTGGGCCGTTCCAGTGCGAACTCCAACCCATCGGGCGAGCCGGGGGCGGTGTCGAACTCCCGGTACGCCTCGTCCACCACGACGAGCACGTCCGGCGGCACGGTGTCCAGGAACGCGGCCAGGTCGGCTCGTTCGACAGCGGCGCCGGTGGGGTTGTTCGGCGTGCAGACGAAGATCAGCCGCGTCGCCGGGGTGATGGCCGCCGCCATGGCCGTCAGGTCGAGTTCATGGCCGGCGGTGACCGGCACCCGTACCGCGGTGGCGCCGGTGATCTGCGTGACGATCGGGTAGGCCTCGAAGGAGCGCCAGCCGAACAGCACCTCGTCGCCCTCGCCGGCGGTGGCCTGCACGAGCTGCTGGCACAGCGCCACGGAGCCGTTGCCGGCGATCACCCGGTTCTCCGGCGCCCCGACGTGCCGGGCCAGCGCGGACACAAGGACGGCTGCCGCGTTGTCCGGGTACCGGTTGATGCCGGCCGATTCGTGGGCGACCGCGTCCGCGATCGCCGCCGCCACCGACGGCAGCGTCGGAAACGACAGCTCGTTGGAGGCCAGCTTGATCGCACCGGGCACCGTCCGGCCGGGTGCGTACGCCGGCAGCGTGTCGAGCGCGGATCTGATGCGGACGGTCATGGATCCTCCGGGATGACGGACGGTGCGGCGCGAGACTGCGTGCGTCGTGCCGCGGACGGGTGTGACGTTGCCGCCGCGCCCGTACGCCCCGCGAGCGTCCTCGACCCTAATCCGCGGTGCACGGTGTAGGAACATCCCATGAGCCGGTCCGACGTCGTGCCCGAGGTGCTCTGGAACCCGAACCCCGAGCGGGTCGCGCGCGCTGCCATCACCGACTTCGCCTCGTTCGCTGGCGCGCGCGTCGGCCGCCCACTGCCGGATTACCCGGCGCTGTGGGATTTCTCGACGCAGGACCTTGCTGGATTCTGGTCCGCGGTAGCCGACTACTTCCGGCTTCGCTGGCACGACCGCCCGACCGCCGTGCTGCCGGCGGCCGTGATGCCGGGCGCGGACTGGTTCCCCGGCGGCACGCTCAACTACGCCGAGCACGCTCTCGCCGCCGCCGCCGCCGACACCGCGGCCGCCGACACCGCGGCCGCCGACCCCGCCGGCGGCGACCCCGCCGTGATCGCCATCGAGGAGGACGGCACCGAGCGCCTGGTGACCGCCGAGGAACTGCGGACGATGGTCGGCGCCGCGCAGGCCGGGCTGCGCACGCTCGGTGTCGGCGCGGGTGACCGGGTGGTCGCTCTGGTGCCGAACACGGTGCACGCGCTGGTCGGCTTCCTGGCCACCGCGGCGCTGGGCGCGGTGTGGTCGTCCTGCTCTCCTGACTTCGGGGCTCCGTCGGTGATCGACCGGTTCACCCAGATCTCTCCGACCGTGTTGATCGCCGTCGACGGTTACCGCTACGGCGGCAAGGAGTTCCCGGTCGCGGACACCGTCGCCCGGATCCGGGCGGCGCTGCCGTCACTCGCCGGGGCCGTGCACATCGCCGCCCTGGGGACGTCCGCGCCGGACGGGATGCTCAGCTGGGAGGAGCTCACCGGCGAACCCGCGGAGCCGGTGTTCACCCCGGTGCCGTTCTCCGCGCCGCTGTGGGTGCTGTACTCCTCGGGCACCACGGGGCTGCCGAAACCGATCGTCCAGTCCGTCGGTGGCATCCTGATCGAGCACCTCAAATCCCTTCGCCTGCACTGGGATCTCGGGCCGGGCGACCGGTTCCTGTGGTTCACCACCACCGGCTGGATGATGTGGAACTTCCTCATCGGCGGGCTGCTGGTCGGCGCGACGATCGTCATCTACGACGGCAGCCCCGGCCACCCCGACCTCAACACCCTCTGGCGGATCGCGGAGCGGCACCGGGTCAACCTGTTCGGGATGTCCGCCCCGTACGTCATGGCCTGCCAGAAGGCAGGGCTGACGCCGGCCGCGCAGTTCGACCTCACGTCCATCGGTGCGATCGGCTCGACCGGTTCGCCGCTGTCGACCGCGGGCTTCCGCTGGCTCGCGGACGAGGTCGGCGCGGACATCCAGATCGCGTCCTTCTCCGGTGGGACCGATGTGTGCACAGGTGTCGTCGGCGGGGCACCGAACGTGCCGGTGTGGCTCGGCGAGATCTCCTGCCGAGCTCTCGGTGCGAAGGTCGAGTCGTTCTCGCCGACGGGCGAGCCGCTGATCGACGAGGTCGGCGAGCTGGTGATCACCGCGCCGATGCCATCGATGCCGGTCTTCTTCTGGGGTGATGACGGAACCCGGCTGCACGACTCGTATTTCGCCGACTATCCGGGAGTCTGGCGGCACGGCGACTGGATCCGGATCACCGGGCGCGGCTCCTGCGTCATCGAGGGTCGTTCGGACGCGACGCTCAACCGGGGCGGCGTGCGAATGGGCACCGCGGAGTTCTACCGGGTGGTGGAATCCGTTCGGGCGGTGGTCGATTCGCTGGTGGTCGACACGTCGTCGAGCGCCGGCGAGGGCGACTTGCTGCTGTTCGTCGTTCTCGAGGGCGAACCCGACCAGGACGAGGTCTTCGCGGAGCTGCGCCGGCTGATCCGCACCGAACTGTCACCGCGACACGTGCCGGGCGCCATCATCGCCGTGCCGTCGGTGCCGCACACGCTGAACGGCAAGAAGTCCGAAGTTCCGGTGAAGCGCATCCTGGCCGGTGCGGACGTCGAGACCGCCGTCTCCCGGGACGCTCTCGCCGACCCGGAGGGCTTCGACGCCTTCCTGGAGACCGCCCGCAACGCGCTCGGTGCGGGAGGGGGCGGATGACGGCGACGTCCCTCGATCGCTGTCCTCAGGTGCGGCGGATCCGGCGGGCTGCACGTGCTCTTGCCGTCGGGTTGGGTGTGGTGCTCGCGCTGAGTGCTTGCGGCGCAGACACTTCCGCGACGCCGGAGACGACACCGCCGGCGAGCGCAGCATCGTCATCGGGGGCGCCGTCGATGACCGGCCCGACGATCGTGGTCACCGTGCCCGACCTGGTGCCCGACGGACCGACGTCCGGGCCGACCTCACCTGCTTCCGCCGATGCCGCGGTTGCATCGGCGTCGAGGGCTGTCGTCGCGGAGAGCGTTTCGAGCCTGCCTGCGCAGGCCGTCCCACCGCCGTCCGAGGCTGTCGCCCCACCGCCGAGCCCAGCGCCCGCACCGGCCGAGACAGCCGCAGCGGAGCCGACGCAGCAGCCGACCGCGCCGCCCGCCACCGAGGCCGCCGAACGCCCGGCACCGACGACCGCGACGGGGGGCGACGGGCTGAACGTGTCGTTGGCCAACTGCGACGGCTGTACGGTGCTCGCCACCCATCGCGACGTGACCGCAGACCTGTCGGCGGCTTTGGTCGGGACGGGTTCTCGGGCCATCCTGCTGTCCGTCATGTCCGACGGTGCGACGGCCGGCGTCATCGGCGTGCCCTACGGCGCCGCCTTCCCCGAGCCCGACGGGGGACTGCTCGCCTGTGCCGAGGGCCGGTGCATCGTGGAGGGGCGGCAGCTGGACGGCCGGGCCGTCCTCGCCGCCTTCGAGTTGACCGACACCGGCGCGTGGCGGGACGTCTCCGGTGACGACGCCTTCCCCTCCGCCACCGAGCGGGGCGCGGTCGTCGATCTCGGCGGGTCTCTCGGGATCGCGGTCCAGGACCAGGGTGACGGCGGCGCCGTCTGGCTGCTCTACACGTGGACCGGGGACCGGTATGTGGTCGTCGGCTGCGCCCCGGACGGGCCCGTTCCCACCGCCGCAGACGCCGTGTCGCCGGACACCTGCCTGTCCTGACGACGATCGTCGATGATCATGCTGCGGGCGCCCCACCTGGTGCTTTGCTCCGCCGCCGCGGTGCCAGGTAGGGTTACCCGCCGGTGGTCGCCCGTGGGGTGGCCCTGGGAAGCGTGCCAGAGCGGCCGAATGGGACACACTGCTAATGTGTTGTGCTCGTAAGGGCACCGAGGGTTCAAATCCCTCCGCTTCCGCGCTGGTCACGGGTCTCGACCCGGTGCCGGTGGCACCATGGATCGGCCCGCCGCGGCGGGCTGGCGGTACCTGCGAAGATTGCTTTCGCAACCAGCAGTGAAGAGGCGCCCGTAGCTCAACGGATAGAGCATCTGACTACGGATCAGAAGGTTGGGGGTTCGAATCCCTCCGGGCGCACATCTGTTTTCGCTGGTCAGCCACATCCTCGCCATCGCAGCACATCAGTCGTGACCGTCGGTGCTAACGGTCTTGCTAACTTCGGCCGCCCGCACGGGCTCCGTGTCCGGCTTGTCCGGCGTCTCTCACCGCCTGGGCGAACGCGTCGGCGACGGCCGGCGTGAGGTCCTGGATCACATGGGCGTAGACCCGCAGGGTGACGCTCGGATCGGCGTGCCCCAAGCGCGCTGCCACCACGTGCACGGGCTCGCCTGCCAGGAGAAGCGTCGTCGCGTGCACGTGGCGGTTATGCGGAATTCCGCATAAGCGGCATTGTGCGGACGCCACGGAGCCGCATCGCTCGGCATCGCGGCCGGCGTGCCGATCGGGTGTGTGACCAGCACGAACCGGCTCGTCGAAGAATTTCCATGTCCTCGCTCTACCGCTCGTGTGTGCACTGTGTGCAAACGTGCTGGTACGAGTGACTCGGCAGCGGATGCCGCAGACTTCCCGGCGTCGCCGACGAGGCGCCCTGGGAGTCGGGTTTCCCCATGGGGCAACGTGTCTCACCCCGACGCCTGCTCGGGTGCCCCTTGTCCGGCCAACCAGGGACGCCGCCCAATGAAGGGGGCTGCCGTCGACCGGACCAGTCGGTCAAGCGGCGGCGAGGTCAAAGGGGATCAACAGGCGATGAAGGAGCGACGGATTCGGCGGGTATCGGCTCCGACCGAGGTCGATGCCTGGCGGGCCGCGCCGCAGCTGCCGGGCACGGGCGTCGCAATGCCACCGCTGTCGCGGGGCGTGGTGCTGGGCCTGCAGCGCGCGGCCGGCAACCGGCTCGCCGCCCGGATGATCGCGGAAAACACCGCCGTCACGATGGTCCAGCGCGACGCCAAATTCGGACCCGAACAGATCGCGAGCGCGATGCGCTACAACACCGGGCGGGGGCTGACCGGCGACCTGCTGGGTCAGGTTCAGCTGGCCATCGGCGTTCGCCAGGATGGCCAGCTCACCGATGAGCTGGTCCGGACGATCGCCCAGTGGCAGGACGCGAATGGCCTGGTCCCCGACGGCAAGATGGGTCCGCGGACGATGGCTGCGATCGCCGAGCACTCGACGCCACCTCCGGCGGCGGCAGAACCGCACGGCGCCACCGCGGCAGCGGCAGTCCCAGGACCAACTACCGCCCCAACGGCCGGCGGGGGAACGGCCGCCGGACCCGCCGAGCCGGGGATGATCGACACGATAGGTGGCGTGCTGGGACGGGGCTGGGCCGCTCTGAAGGAGTATGCGTTCGGCCCCGAACCCGGCGAACAGGAACCCGCGGCGCCGCCGGCCAACGACACTGTGCCCGATCAGGCATCCGAATTGGAGACCCTGATGGCCAAGGATCGGTTGACGACCGAAGAAATCCGTCGCGCGCGCGATCTCATCGACCAGGAGACGGATGATGCCCGGCGCGGGGAGCTGTTCCAGTCGCTGCAATCCAAGGTCGAATATCACTCCCAGCGGGACAACACATCGACGGAGAACGGGAAGAAGATCGGCGACGTCATGTGCAACCTGACCTCGCTTGCGATGGCGCTGACCTATCTGGGCGTGCCGAACCCGGACCCGAGTAGGCAGTTCGAGGACGTCCTGGAGGAGATCCGGGTCCAGAAGAAGTTGCCAGCCCGGACATTGGCCGACGGCTGGGGCGGAGTGGCCGCCGAGCTCGGTGCCAAAGTCGACTTCATCAAGTGGGAAGTCGTCGAGGGCCATGACTGGTACCAGGCGAATGTCTCGCCGGCTCTGTCGGCCGGCAATGCGGTGATGGCGAGCATCACCGGCCACATCGTCCGGCTGCAGGCGGTCACTCCCGAGGGTCTGGTGGCCGACGACCCCTTCGGCGACGTGAAGCTGACAAAAGGAACCGGGCACGAGTGGGACGAGACGAACAAGAGCAAGAACCCCAACGCGGGTGAGGATTCGGTGTGGCCATGGTCCGAGGTTTCCCAGCACAGCATGCTCTGGATCGCGAAGATCAGTCGGTGACGGGCGGCGTCCCCTCCGACCTTCCCGCTGCCTGACCGATGGCCGGCAGGTATCGGAGTCTGCGGAGTGGCCACCGAAGTCACGATGACGGTCTTGGATTTGCCAGGGATGCCCCGTTGCGCACCCAAGGCATGTCGCCGGCGCGACGTCTACTCAATGTCACTTGGACGGTTTGGCGGCGCTGGAGCACTCGCCCGAATGCGATGACGTCGCCCGCAGCCTGGTCGATTTCGGCGGGTACAGCAGCAGTAGTTCGTCATCCTGACGTGCCCACCAACTCTTCGATCCTCACGGAGACCGTAGCTCGACGGTTCCGCCGGGATCACCGTCGCGGTGACCAATCACAAACCTGCTGACTGCCTGCTGAGCCCCATCCGTGTCGTGCGGTGGTGGCACCGGTCGCTTCGAAGGCGGGCACCGTGCGGGTACAGTGGGCGCGCCGGGAGGCCCGGGCGGTTCTCCTCTTCAGACAGATCTGCAAGGTCCGTCGGGCACGTTCGCGTCCCGACCGGCACGGACCACATCCCATCGGCCGGCCAGGTCCCGACGCGCGGCCTACCGGCACCGCCGTGGCACCTGACATCCGCGCCAGGCGGTCTTCGACAACTTTCAGGAGCCAGGGTGACCACGACTGCCTCGAGCTTGACGGTCGATGTCGAGCGCAGCTTCCACGGCGCTGTGGTCGGCGAGGCCGCACGCCGCCGCTCGTTCGCGGTCATCTCGCACCCCGACGCCGGGAAGTCGACGCTCACCGAGGCGTTGGCCCTGCATGCCCAGGTGATCGGCCAGGCCGGCGCTGTGCACGGCAAGGCCGGGCGCCGCGGCACGGTGTCCGACTGGATGGAGATGGAACGCTCCCGCGGCATCTCCATCACCTCCGCCGCACTGCAGTTCTCTTATCGCGACCACGTCATCAATCTCCTGGACACCCCGGGGCACGCGGATTTCTCCGAAGACACCTATCGGGTGCTGGCCGCGGTCGACAGCGCCGTGATGCTGATCGATGCGGCCAAGGGTCTGGAACCGCAGACCCTCAAGCTCGCCGAGGTCTGCCGGCTGCGTGGCATCCCGATGATCACCGTGATCAACAAGTGGGACCGCCCCGGCCGGGAACCCCTTGAGCTGCTGGACGAGATCACGCAGCGGCTCCGCCTGGACGTCATGCCGCTGACCTGGCCGGTGGGCATTGCCGGCGAGTTCCACGGGTTGCTGGATCGCACCACCGGGAACTATCTCAAGCTGACCCGGACCCCCGGCGGGGCCACCATCGCCGACGAAGAGGTGCTCACCCCGGCGCAGGCCGCCGTCGACCAACCGGAGGCGTGGCAGGTTGCCGTCGACGAGGACGAACTGCTCACCGAATCCGGGATGAACTTCGACGATCGTGCCTACCTGGCAGGCAAGGCAACCCCCGTGCTGTTCGGGGCGGCAGTGTTGAACTTCGGTGTCCGGCACTTGCTGGACACCCTGATCGACCTCGCCCCCGCACCGACCCCGCGGGCCGATGTCGACGGCCGACTGCATCCCTTGGACTCCCCGTTCTCCGGGTTCGTCTTCAAGATCCAAGCCGGGATGGACGCCGCGCACCGAGACCACGTGGCGTTCGTCCGTGTCTGCTCAGGGACCTTTCAGCGTGGAATTGTCGCGACCCACGCAGAAACCGGGAAGCCGTTCGCCACCAAGTACGCGCAGGCTCTTTTCGGCCGGGAACGTACGACGCTCGACACCGCCTTTCCCGGTGACGTCATCGGTCTGGTCAATGCCAGTAGCCTTGCTGTCGGTGACACCCTTTACGTCGACCGGCCGGTCAGATACCCGCGAATTCCGCAGTTCGCGCCCGAGCATTTCGCCGTCGGCCGCGCGCGGGACAGCGGCCGCTACAAACAATTCCGTCGCGGGGTGCTGCAGCTCGAACAGGAAGGCGTTGTTCAGGTTCTTCGTTCCGAACGCCGTGGGGATCAGGCCCCGGTGTTCGCCGCCGTCGGTCCCATGCAGTTCGAGGTTGCCGCCCACCGCATGGAACACGAATTCAACGCCCCGATCACGTTGGAGCGACTCGATTACAGTCTCGCGCGGGAAACCGATGCCGCCACTGCTGCAGTCCTTGTCGGCGAGAGCGGCACCGAAACACTGTCCCGCACCGACGGCGCCCTCATCGCCCTGTTCACCACGTCCTGGCGGCTGCACAACATCCAGATGAATCACGCCGACGCCGTGCTGCAGCCCTTGCCCGCGGGCACCAACTGACCGGTCAACGGTCAACCACGGAGCTCAGGGCGTTTCTTGGGTAACCAGGGTCAGGTGCCTGCGGCTGTGCGGTCAGGCGATGATCGCAACACCCGAGTTGTTGGGTTTCGGATGCCGGCTCGGTCGAGTGCGATGGTGCTGCGTGGTGCGATCGCGCTGCTGCCTACTGGCATGAGTCGGATCAAGGTGGCACGCCGGACCGGCGTGCCGAAATCGAAGCTGTACCGGTTGCAGCGCAACGTGGGCGGGATGTATGGAATATCGCGCGGGGCGGGCACTCACGACTGCTGCGGCGCGCGGAGCGGCTCGCTGTCGAGGCCGGCTGCGAGGGTCGCCGGCGATGCGGTGCGGCGTGGCCAGGTCCAGGCGGAGCGCAGGATGAAGGCCAGGATCAGCACCTCGAGTCCGATGGAGAAGGTGTAGTAGAAGGCCCAGTCCCAGGACGCCCCGGCCGCGTTGAAAACCATGACGGGGATGTAGAGCGATGCCACGACGAGGTTCGTCGCGCGGTTCACCCGGGCGGGCAGCGTCATGGAGAGCATCACCATCAGGGCCGGGATCCCTATGACCACGAGGAAAATGGTCACCAACGTCGGGGTGATGTCGAACTCATAGATGCCCCCACCGCGGATCTGGTCGATGGCGCCGGGCTGGTAGAGGTGGAAGTAGTCGATGTAGATGACGAAGAACATCAAGCTGGTCCATGCTGCAGCGAGCCTGGCGGGCACGGCCATGCGCACATCTTGCAGCGTGATCGGGGACGGCGGATTCTCTGGTGCGGTGGGGGATTGAGGCGTTCTCATCGCGATGCTCCTTGACTTGACCGGGGGGCTTGATCCGGTTCGGTGCTTTTACCCTCACGGATGCCGGCGGCGGGCACATCAGCCGCGAAGCCTGGTTCGACCTGGCCGTTGGCACACCCGTGCTCTTGTACTTTCGGCGGAGACGCCGAGCACTCGGGCTGCCTAGGCTGATCGGGTGGCCATCGGCGCGCTCCGCTCGTTGTTGGCCGAACCTCGACCCGCCGATGTCCCGGACCGCGGGCCGCGGGACTGGGCCTTGGTCGCAGCACTGGCCTGCTGGTCGGTAGCCGAAGCGGTGCTCCGCCGGGACCTGGCGCCGCGCCCGTTGCTGCTGCTCGCGGTGCTCGGGGTCGTCGGTCCCCTGTTGTGGCGACGCACGCACCCGCTCGTCGCGGTTGCGGTCTCCATCGGCACGTTGACGATCGTCGACATCGTCAGGATCCTGACCGGGTCGCAAGGCGCCCTGCTGAACAGCAGCATCGCGGTGCTGATCCTGGCCTACGCCCTGTTCCGGTGGGGCTCCGGTCGGGAAGCCGCAAGCGGCCTCGGCGTCATCCTGGTCTGGCTGACCCTCATCACCACCCACGGCGCCGACCCCACCAGCCTGGCGGAGGCGATCGCGGGGTATGCGTTCTTCCTGTTCGCCGCCGCGCTCGGCGCCGCGGTCCGCTTTCGCACGAAGATCCGGATCCGCGACATCGACCATGCCAAGGCCCGCGAACGCGAAGAGCTCGCTCGTGAACTCCACGACACCGTCGCCCACCACGTCTCGGGCATCGCCATCCAGGCCCAGGCGGGACGTGCCATCGCGGCCTCCGACCCCGAGCGTGCCGTCGAGACCCTGGCCGTCATCGAGGACGAAGCGACCCGCACCCTCACCGAGCTGCGCGCCATCGTCGGCGTGCTCCGCGCCACCCAGGACACCGAGTTAGCGCCGCAGCCCGGCGTGGCCGAGGTCGAGCAGCTCGCCACCGATGGCCGGACGCGTCCCGGCGTCGAGGTGACGCTGTCCGGCGAGTTCGACGACCTCAGCCCGGCGGTCGGGGCCGCGATCTACCGCCTGGCCCAGGAGTCGATCACCAACGCTCGGCGGCACGCCCGCCACGCGACCCGGGTCACGGTCGCGGTCGCAGCCGACGCCGACCAGGTACGGCTGACCGTCGACGACGACGGCTCCGCCGGCGGCCGCGCCGCAGCGGGCTACGGCCTGGTGGGCATGCGGGAACGCGCCTCACTGCTCGGCGGCAGCTTCCATGCAGGCCCCGCCGACGAGCGGGGCTGGCGGGTGGAGGCGGTCCTGCCCCGGGCCCGGACGCCACGATGACCATCAGGGTCCTCATCGCCGACGACCAGCCCATCGTGCGCACCGGGTTGACGATGCTGCTCGACGCCCAACCCGACATCGAAGTGGTCGGCGCGGCCGCCGACGGGCGCGAGGCAGTCCGCCTGGCGCTCCAGTTGCGCCCCGACGTCGGCCTGTTCGACATCCGAATGCCGCTGATGGACGGGATCGAAGCCACCCGGCGCCTCGCCGGCCCGGACGTCACGGACCCCCTGCCGATCGTGGTCATCACCACCTTCGACCTCGACGAGTATGTCCACGGGGCGCTCAAAGCCGGCGCCCGCGGGTTCCTGCTCAAGGACGCCGGACCCGCCCTGCTGACCCAGGCCATCCACGCCGCCGCCGCCGGAGATGCACTGATCGCACCCAGCGTCACTGTCCGGCTGCTCGCAGCGTTCGCCCACGCAGGGACCTCATCACCGAGGCAGCCGATGGAACCGCTCACCGCCCGCGAGGAGGAAGTCCTGGTGCCTGTGGCCCAGGGCCGCACCAACAACGAGATCGCCGGCGAGCTCTACATCACCCCCAGCACCGTCAAAGCCCACCTCGCGAGCCTCATGCGAAAGCTCGGCGCCCGGAATCGCGTCGAGGTCGCCATGTGGGCCCACGAGACCGGCCGCATCTGACGCCGTCAAGGCTTCTCGCTGTTGCACTGGTCGTCTCGGCCGGCTGCGCGGTGAGCAGCCCATCAGCTGACGTTGAGGGTGCCCGATCGCGGGTTTGCCCGCCCGGTGGCGTCCCGGTCGTCGAAGGTGCCACCAACGCGTCAGGCGGCGAACTCGGCGAGGCGGGCCGCGCCCGCTTCTGCGTGCTCCTGATATCGCTGCAGCGCGGCGGCCAGGTCGGGGTCGCCGACCCGGTCCGGCGGGATCCGCGCCGGGTTGAGGGTGGTCTGGTTCGCCCACGCTTTGATGTCCGGCTGGTCGGTGAAGGCTGCGGCCGCCCGGCCACCGAGCACCTGCATGCGGGCCCAGGTGATCGGAGTGTCGGCCAGGCACGACGGCGGGCACACCCGGTTCTTTTCGTCGTCGTTCTCGCGGGTGGCCTCGACGTAACCGATGACGGCCGCGCCGAAACAGGGAAACCCGGAACGCACCGGCTGCAGCGTGATCGCTTCACGACCCCAGATCGGAACCAGCGGCGGGTACTTCAGACCGGCGGCAGCGCAGTGGACCACGACGGCGTCACGCGCGATGCTCACTTCCCCGTCGGTCAGCAGCAGGCGGCCGTTTCCTGCGGCGCGAACATGGCCGAGTCGAACCACGTTGTCGATGCTGCGGAGAAGATCGATCTCCCACGCGGCGATGGTCGGAGTCTTCGCCATGGTCGGGGTCACCGACTTGTCGATCCGCAGCATGACCCCGGCCTCTTCGAGCCGCAGAAACAGGTCGTCCGGAGAGTCGGCCTCCGCCGCGGCGGCCACGGTGTCAGCCACCATCCCCATGTACACCGCGGGGTCCGGCTGCACCACCGCACGGTTCAACATCCACGGATCGCGCGGACGGACCCAGCAGACCGAGTTCGGATCAACCCCGTTGCCGAGCAGCCACACGCAGGCGTCCGTGGCAGTCTTGCCCGAGCCGACGACGACGAACTGGCTCGGGCCGTCGGTGACCCGCACGAGATCGTTGACCGGGATCACGCGTGCATCCTCGACCTCGAACGGAGCCCGGGATCGGGCGGGGATGTCCGGCGACAGATACCGCGCATCCACCAGTCTGCACGGCTCGGCCACGTCATACCGTTTGCCGGTCAGGCCGGATACGTAGCTCGTGCCCCCGAGGTGTTCGCAGCCCGGTTGGAAACGGACTCGACCCGACGCGGTCAGTCTCTCGAGCACCCGCTCGTAGTAGGCGGACACCGCCGACGCGGTCGCTCGCTCGTGCAGTCCCTTCTCCGGGCCGGATGCCTGAACTCGGCCGGCGCCCAGCAGGGTCGACGGCACTCCGTAGAACGCAGAAGCCTGGTGCAGGCGTACGAACGGGTACGCATCCAGCCAGTGCCCGCCAGCGGCGCAGCGACGATCCACGACCACCACGTCGACGTCGGCATGATCGACCAGGGCGTCGACGAAAGCCATCCCGGCCGCGCCGGCTCCGACGACCAGGTAATCAGCCCGAACATTCTCGGCCATGGTTCATGGTCTCCCTCGACGGCCGTTGGCTCAATACCCGGCGACATCGACCTGCGCGGCCGCGGCCGTCATCGGCTCTCGAGCTCTGTTGTGCCGCAGGCGATCCCGCCAGGCAGCCTCATCCCTTCACATACGACAACTTCGCTGAGATCCTGCCGTCGGTCAACCGGATCACGTCGATGCCGCGCACGTGGCCCGTGCCCCAGCGGTAGGTCCATTGCTGGACGACGTAGGCCGCGTCGACGATGGCGGCCTCGACCTCGAAGTGGGCCTGCTGGTCGGCGAAGATCGGGGCCCACGCCTGGGCGATCGACTTCTTGCCGGTGTGCCGGGCACCGTCGGGCGCCGGGCCCGTCGCCTCGAAGACGCAGTCGTCGGTGATCAGTTCGAGCGCCGCGTCGAGGTCATGCCTGTTCCACGCGTCGTTGAAGCGATCCACGACGGAGCTCGCTGATGCACTGCCGGAAGTCATCTGCCCTCCTTTTCATGCGGTTGCGGTGACGTCGCCAGGCTGGCCGACACGGGCACCGGGTTCGTCAACGTGTCGTACACCGGCGAGAGCGTTCGGGCCGCGGCCAAGACCTCCTCCAGCACTTCCGGTTCGGCGTCGGCGATCACTCGGTAGGTGAGAGTCACGTCGCGGAGGCCGGGTCGGATCGGTTCGAGGCCGAAGAACCCGTTGAGATCGATGGTGCATTCCAGGTCCACCACAAGCTGGTCAATCGTGATGCCCCGCGCGGTCGCCTGCACCGCGAAGGTCCCGGTCATGCACGCCCCCAAGGCAGCCAACACGGTCTCTATCGCCGTCGCCCCGGTGTTCGAGCCGAGCAGCTCCGCCGGGTGATCGCCGCGAAGGGTGAAGTGGCGGCTCATCACCTGGCCGAGCTGCTCGATTTCGCGGGTTCGTACATCGAGGCCGAAGCCGCCGTCCCAGATCGCCTCGCCACGCCAGGTGAGCAACCCGGATTCGGGCTGGGCCTGGACCGCGCGCACGGCTTCGGCCACGGCCTCGACATCCCAACCGTTCAGTGTGCTAGTCATGAGTGACCTCCTTTGTCACTTGTCCTCACGGGTTCACGCTAGGTCCGTCCACCGCCGGGGGTCAGTGCCAGAGTCGACAGCATCGTTCCGTTCGCGACAAGGACCCGAAATGAACGGCACCGTAGGTCAATCCGTACAGGTCACACTCCTGGCGACGCCCCAAACCCAGGTCGCGCCACTCAGCGGGCTGTATGAGGCGCTCAACGCCTTCCCGCTGCTGGGCAGGCTCGACCCCGACCTGCCGCCCCACCCTTTCGACGTGCAAGTCGCCGCATCCGGGCCCGACGATGTCGTCGGCGCCAACGGAATGCATCTGGCCGCACACTGCGCGTGCAACGAGATCGACCGTACCGACGTCGCTGTCGTGCCCCTGATGGCCGTGGACGCAACGGATTGGGTCCCCGGGCGGTACCCCGAGGCCGTCGAGTGGCTCCGGCGTCAGCACGCGGAGGGCGCGCTGCTCGGCTCCGCGTGCACCGGCGTGCTGCTGTTGGGCGAAACCGGGCTGCTGGACGGAAAGGACGCGACCATTCACTGGGCATTCGCGGACACATTTCGGCGGGCCTTTCCCACCGTACGAATCCGCGAGGACCGCGCGCTCGTCACGGCCGGCGATCGGGACGACTTCGTGATGACCGGGGGAGTCACCTCCTGGCATGATCTCGCGCTGTATCTGACCGCCCGCTTCGTCGGCCGGGCGGCCGCCCAGGCCCTGGCCCGGATGCTGATGCTCGAATGGCATGACGCGGGACAGGCGCCCTACATCGAGTTTTCGCCGAGCGTTGACCACGACGACGGCCTCGTCGCAGCCTTGCAGGGCTGGCTGGAGAAGCACTTCGCGGTACAGAACCCCGTGCAGCAGATGTGCGACATCGGCGGAGTGACCCGACGCACCCTGGAACGTCGGTTCCACTCCGCCACCGGCTATTCGCCGATCGCCTACGTGCAACACCTCAGAATCGGCGAGGCCCGACGTCTCCTCGAGCGCACCTCGATCCCCGTCGAGGAGATCGGCTTCGCCGTCGGCTACGACAACACTGCCTACTTCCGGCGCCTTTTCCACCGAACGACCTGCCGCCAACCGGGCGCGTACCGTCGCAAGTTCGCTGCGCCCTCGTTCGGGTAGGTCCGCCGGGCTCGGACGATCGGCGCCGCCGTCGCTGCGTTGGTGCTGCCCAGAATCCGGTCGGCGGCCGGCGAGCCGGTCGACGGGGAATGCCACCTGGTGGTGGAGACGCCCTGGATCGGAGGGCGGTGAAGAACCTCATCTGCCAAGCATTCCCGTGGTGTGGTGCACCTCAGTCCACGATGAAGTCCAGGACCACGTCCGCGAACATCTCAGGGTCGGTCTGGTCGGCCACGTGTTGATGACCCTCGAGGGTCACGACACGGCAGTCGCGCACTCCTTCAGACACGGTCCGGATCGCGTCTTGCAGGAAGCCGGGGCTGTCGCCACCGCGGATGAGCAGAGTAGGTGCGGTGACTGCGGCGGCCTCGCCGGGCTCCAGCATCAGTGGCACGCTCTCCTCGCGGGGAAGGGTCGGGGCAGTCGCTACCCGGGCCGGCCAGCTCGGTTGTCGCCGGAGGGCGGCGATCTCGTCCGCCGGCATGTTCAGCACCTCGCGCATCATCAGATCCAGGACATCCTCGTTGCGCCCGGCGTCGACGGCGCTCTGCATACGGGACACCAGATCCGCCGGCTGAGGGGATTCGATGATGGCCGGCTCGTACAGCACCAGCCGTCGCACGCCGGCGGTGCGTGCCGCAGCGCGCAAGCTGAGATAGCCGCCGAGCGAATGGCCGAGGACGTCCACCGGGCGCGCGGACTCGACGGAGAGGGCTTCTATCACGGCAACGACGTCCTCCACCTCGCGGTCGAGCGACCATTCCGGGCCGTCCGTGCTGCCCCCACGGCCCCGCCTGTCCATCGCGTGCACGGTGCGATGCCGTTCCAGGTGCTCGGTGATCCGCCACCGTCGATGATCCGACATCGACCCGTGTACCAGGAGCAGCGGCGGCCCGGTCCCGCTGCTCCATACGGCAATGACGGTGCCATCCGGTGAGTGGAAGTGGCGCGGGTTCGTGAACGACTCCGGGGTCATGTCAACCTCCGTCGGATAGCGGCCACACCGTGGCGACCACCGGTCTGCTCCGTACCTCCATGACACGCTCCCAGCGGGTCCTCGGCAACCCGTACCCAGCCGATCGCCGCCGGATCGCCGGCCGGTCAAGAGGTCCGGGACGGTTGGGACTGATGGGGAGGTCATGACCACCCGGGTCTTGTCCACCGACTCGGTCCCAGCCGATGCCCGCCGTTACACCGACGGTCAGACCAGATGGTGTTCGAAGGCGTATGCCGCTGCTGCCGTGCGGGAATCGACGTCGAGCTTGGCGAAGATGTTCGACATGTGCCGGGCGACCGTCTTCCCGGACAGGGTCATCTCCGCGGCGATCGCCGCGTTGCTCCGGCCGGCGGCGACCAGGCGAAGGACCTCCAGCTCGCGTGGGCTCAGTCCGCCGGGGATCTCAGCGCTTCCGAGCAGAGAAGCGGCATCCCGCTCAGCGGGCCCCGCGCCCAGCTGGGCGAAGGCCTCTCGGGCTGCTGTCAAATCGGCGATGGCCGATTCCTCGTCGCCCACCAGGCGCAACGCTCGCCCGACGAGGACCCTGCTGCGCGCAATCTCGTAGGGCGCGGAGAGCTGCCCCCAGGCCTCCATGGCCTGTCGGGCGGTGGGGATGGCGGCGTCCAGCGCCCCACCGGCCAGCTCGACCAGCGCGGCGGCGTAACGTCCCGCCGCCTGCAGAGCGGTGCAACCGAACGCCGACGCGATCTGCCGGAGCTCCTCACCGGCCGCCACCGCCTGTTCGAGATCGCCCGCCGCCACCAGGATCTCGACCGCGGCCGGGAGAACCTGCGAGCGGCGCACCGGGTCACGTCGCTCGTCGAGCAACCGCAAGATTGCCGCGGTCGCGGCGCCGACGCGGCCCTGAGCGAGCGAGAGCAGGGCACGGCCGGGCTGCACTGGGTGACCGTGGTCGGCTGCGCTTGCGTAGGCGGCCTCGGCGAGGTGGTACTCCCCGCGAAGCCGAAGGGTCTCGCCGCGCTCGTACTGTGCCTGGCCGAGAGCGAGATCCCCACCGGTCGACCGATAGCGTTCGACCGCCCGGTCAAGCTCCTCGACGGCTTCGCGGTACGCGCCGTGCAGGCGCAGGAGCTGCCCGCGGTGGGTCGCGCACTGACCGGTGTAGGCGACCAGACCGGGTTGGGTCTCGCACCAGGTGGTCAGCGCGTGGGTCCACGCCCCGGCCCGACCGAAGTCCGAGACCTCCTGGCAGGCTTCGATCGTCGAGCAGTACACCCGGCCCGCGGTCACCGCTGTCACCTCGCCCGCCATCACCCCGGCCAGAGCCTCGTCCATCCGGTTCAGGCCGGCAGCGACCTCACCGGTGTACAGCGCCAATCTCCCCTCGGCATGGAGGCCGAGGGCGATCAGGTCTGGCTCGGCGAACCGGCGTCCGCAGTCTGTGATGCGAGGCGCCAGGGGGAGCGCCATGGCCAACTCGCCTCCCATGATGTGCCGCAACATCTGCAGGTCACACAGGTAACCCTCCTCGGCCACGTCGCCGAGGTCGTGCAGCACCCGGGAGGCACGCTCGAGCCAGCCGTTGCCCACCGCGAGCTCACCGGCCTGCCAGAGCGTCACCACCAGCAGGTACGCCGCCCGCACCGCGGCGCGGGCGTCGCCGGCCTCGAGACCGGCCTGATAGGCCCGCTGCAGGGCCTGGACACAGTCATTGCGCCGTCCGAGCAGGTAGGCGGTGATGCCCAGAGCCGTGAAGTCGTGGGCATCGAGCTCGGTGTCGTCAAGGTCCGAGAGTGCGCGGTAGGCCGCCACCCAGTCGCGCCGCTCGAAGGTATCCCGAGCGCGGCGGAGATCGTCGATGACACCCATCAGGACCACCTCCTCCCGATCTCGAGCGTAGTGAGGTGCGGCGTCCCCTTCATCTGACGATTCGCCTACACGGCTGCTCCTGCCGGCACGGTTGCGCGCTGGTCGATCTTCGCCGCAATGTACGCCGCGTCGCGTCCGACTCCGGGAAGCACCATCGAGCTGAACGCGAACTGGAACGAGAGGCCGCAGAAGAAGAGCCCCGGCAGGCTGTGGACGACCCCGCGATATTCCCTCGGCCAGCCGTCTGCGGCGGTGATCGGTGCGTCGATCCAGCTGAAGTCGGGCCGGCAGCCGGTGGCCCAGATGATGTTGTCCACATCGAGGACACGACCATCCTCGAGTACCGGCCGCCCGTCGGCGGAAGCATGGGTGACCTTGTACGGAAGCCTCTCCACCTGGCGCTCCGCCAAATGATGTGGCTTCACGCGGGTGGTCGGGGCGCCGTGGTGGCGGACTTTCTGCATTTCCTTGCGGCCCATGGGCGTCCGACGAGTGAGCACGTGCTGCCAGAGGAAGACCACCACCGGCAGCGCCACCTTCATCGCCGGTGAGTCCCAGTTCAGCGGGATGTTGCCTCTGTCCGGTCCGGCAAGGACCGTGGGCTGCGCCGCACCCACCTCGTAGGCGATGTCGTGCCCCGAGTGCGAGGCACCGACGACCAGAGTGGTGCCGCGCTCGAGCTGGGCCGGGTTCCGATACTCCGTGGAGTGCATCTGCCGGATCCGCGGGTCGAGCGACTGAGCGACCCCCGGCACGTACGGCGTGCGCCCGAACGTGCCGGTCGCGACCACCACGTTCTCGCAGTCGAGCACGTCGGATCCGATGTGCGCGGCGAATCCACCGTCGTCGCGGGCGACCAGCCGGTCCACCCGAGTCCGCATCCGTACGGGAAGGTCCATCTCGACGGCGTACTGCTCGAGGTAGCGAGCGACCTCGTCCTTACCCGGGAAGTGCCATGGGTCCCCTGGGAAAGCCTTGCCCGGAAGCCCGTCGAACCTGGCCGGCGAGTAGAGCCTGAGCGAGTCGTAGTGGCACCGCCAGTTGTCGCCGACTCTGGCGTTGCCGTCGACCACCAGGAACTCGCGGCCCAGCCTGCCCAGGTGGTACCCGGTCGCGAGTCCGGCCTGGCCGGCGCCGACGATCAAGGTCTCGATGTGTTGCCTGGTCATGTCCTGGTCTCCTTCCGGTTGGGGGCGACGCGGCCGGACCAGCACCCCGTGATCGCAATGCGCGATTGGCACCGCCGTGGCCGCGTCGTCGTCGCGATGGGAATCGAATGCTGCGGCTGATTCGAACGCTAGGCCGCAGTTGTCGCGCTCACATCGGGCGGGATACCCAATCGATGTCCGCGCGATGGGACTTTCTTCCCTCGGCGCGCGGCGCTGTTGTCCGTCCCCCAAGGCCGACGGTCGCGACCCGACGATCGGCAGACTGCCGCGTCCGCCGGCCGCGGCGGTCAGCATGTCAGCAACCGTGTGGGTCGGACATGCCGTCCGCTGCGATACCGCCGGGGGTATAGGACTTCCGACTCTGGCGATGGTTCACCGAAGCGAGGACGGTTGAAGCAATTCCGTGGAGGGTGATTGATGCTCACCGATGATCATCCGCTGCCGGTGTGCAACAGGCTGCCGGCTTGGCGTTCGGTGCTGGCGGTGGTGGCACACCCGGATGACGAATCGTTCGGGCTCGGCGCGGTTTTGGACGCATTCCAGCGGGCGGGAACCCGCACGACGGTGTTGTGCTTCACCCGCGGGGAGGCTTCCACGCTGGGCAGGGCAGCCACTGATCTGGCAGGGATACGCGGCAGGGAGTTCGCTGCGGCGGCCCGATCGTTGGGGATCACCGACACTGTGCTTCTGGACTTCCCCGACGGCAACCTGGGTGACGTCTGCCGCAGCCGATTGGCGGGAGAGGTGATCGACGCGGCGCGGATGCGCGTCGACGGCCTCGTGGTCTTCGACCTCACCGGGGTGACCGGTCATCCCGATCATGCTGCTGCGACCGACGCTGCACTGCTCGCCGCGACCGGTTTGAACCTGCCTGTGCTCGGCTGGACGTTACCGGCCGCGGTCGCCGAAGTGCTCAACCGAGAATTCGATGCCGGCTTCACCGGCCACCGGGCCACCGACATCGACATCGAACTCACGGTTGACCGGGTCGCGCAGACCGTCGCCTGCACGGCTCATGACAGCCAAGCCATTCCCACCAGCGTCCTGTGGCGGCGCCTGGAGCTCCTGGGTGACAGGGAATACCTGCGCTGGTTGTCCGACCGGACGGCCGGACACGAGCTGTACGAGGATTGAGGGAACCGATGAGATCGATGTCAGCCTCGGACTGGGACTCCCGCTACAACGGGACCGGCTTGATGTGGGGTGCGGGGCCCAACATATGGGTCGAACAGCAGCTGACCGGGCTCGCGCCGGGCCGTGCCCTGGATCTGGCCTGCGGCGAAGGCCGCAACAGCATCTGGCTGGCCGCGCGCGGGTGGCAGGTCATCGGGGTCGATTTCTCGGCCGCAGCCCTGGCGAGAGCCGCGGCTCTGGCCGACCGACATCAGCCGCCGGTGACGGTCGACTGGCAAAGCGCCGACATCACCGACTTTCGGTGCTCGACGTGGGTGGACCTGGCTTTGCTCGTCTACGTGCAGCTGCCCCCGGCGGAGCGGCTGAAGGCGATCATGTCGGCCTGGAACTGCCTGGCGCCGGACGGCACGCTGCTGGTCGTTGCGCATCACTCCGACAACCTCACCCACGGTGTCGGCGGCCCGCAGGACCCGGATGTGCTCTACACCCAACGCGATGTGGTCGCCGACCTGGGCATGATCGATTGCTCGGCGACCGTGGAGCTCGCCGATCGGGTGGCCCGTCCGGTCGCAGGGAGCGACCGTCCCGCGCTGGACACCGTGTTCCGCGCCCGTAAGGCCGGGCCCGACGCCTGACCGCCGCCCGCCGCAGCCGCGGCCACGTCGTGGCTGAAGGGAGTCGAGGTTCCTGCGTCCGTCACCACCTTGTCCGGGACAGCTGAGCACATCCTCCATAGGGTGATGAAGATGAGACAGACGGATGACGCCGCAGATGAATCGGCCGCCGTGCTCACCGCCGCCCTGGTCATCGCCCTGTTCGGCACCCTGGCCGTCATCGAGACGGGAAACGGTGCCGTGACCTGGATCTTGCTCGTCCTGGCTTCCGCGGCTGCGGTTGGTGGGCTGCTTCGCCGGTACGCCGACAAGAAATGAGAAGTGCACCCGAGCGTTGTCGTCAAACAGGGTAGAAGGACCCTGTATATACCCCCGGGGGTACGGTACAAAGAAGTCCCCATCGTGAAGGGACTCTCCGTGGCCGACGTCGTCATCCTGGGTGCCGGGATCTCCGGACACACTGCCGCCCTGCATCTTTCCCGACTGCTCGGGCGCCGCAGCCTGGGCAAGGAGCACACCGTGACGGTGGTCTCGCCCAACTCGCGGTGGAATTGGATTCCCTCGAACATCTGGGTCGGGGTGGGAAAGATGGCCAAGGACGACGTTGTCTTCCCGCTGCGGCCGGTCTACGACCGTAAACGGATCATGTTCCGACAGGGCAAGGCCGTCGCGATCCGACCTGACGGTGATCTCGACGATGCCCGGGGTGCGGTCGACATCGAATACACCGGTCCGGGCAACACCGGCACCCATGAGCGGCTGCGCTACGACTACCTGATCAACGCCACCGGCCCTCGCCTGCGGTTCGAGGCAACGCCGGGCCTGGGTCCCGACGGCCACACGGTCTCTGTCTGTACCGCTGACCACGCCCTGGAGGCGGCGGCCCGGTTGCGGGATGTCATCAAGCGGCTCGCGTCGGGTGAAGAGCAGACCCTGGTGGTCGGAATGGGGCACGGCACGTGCACCTGTGAGGGCGCCGCGTTCGAGTACGTCTTCAATGTCGACCACGAGCTTCGCGAGGCCGGGGTCAGGGATCGGGCACGGTTGGTGTACCTGACCAACGAGTCCCATCTCGGCGACTTCGGCGTCGATGGAATGACTTTCGAGGACCAGGGTTTCCAGACCTCGAGCGAGCTGTGGACCGGTTCGCTGTTCCGCGAACGCGGCGTTGAGGCCATCCTCGGCGCGCATGTCGAACAGGTCGACGACGGTCTGGTCCGCTACGAAACGCTCGACGGCCGGAAGCACACCCTGGCATTCGACTTCGCGATGCTGCTGCCGCCCTTCGGCGGGGTGCCGCTCGCGGCCTACGACCGCGACGGAATGGACATCACCGCACGGCTATTCGCGCCGAGCGGCTTCATGAAGGTCGACGCCGACTACACCGCCAAGCCGTACGAGCAATGGCGGGCCGAGGACTGGCCGCGCACCTACCTGGCACCCGGATACGACAACGTCTTCGCCGTCGGCATCGCCTTCGCACCGCCGCACCAGATCTCCCGGCCCCGCAAGAGCGCCAACGGAACCGTGATCACGCCGTCGCCCCCTCGCACCGGTATGCCGTCGGGTGTCATGGGCAAGACCGCTGCGTTGAGCATCGTCGACCGGATCAAGAATGGTTCCGACGCGCCGGCGCACCAGGCATCGATGGCGTCGATGGGTGCAGCCTGTGTTGCCTCCGCCGGTCACGGGCTCCGTCGCGGCTCGGCCGCGGCGATGACGATGATGCCGGTGGTGCCCGACTACGCCCGCTATCCGAGCGGGCGCGATCTCAAGGACACCCGCGGCGAGATCGGCCTCAGTGGTCACTGGGCCAAGCTGATGCTCCACCACTTGTTTCTCTACAAGGCCAAGGGCCGTCCTGGCTGGCAGTTGATCCCGGAATGAGCGACATGACGATGACACAACCCGGCATTCCCGCCCCCGGTACCACGGTGAGCGACCAGCCGACCGCCGACCTGAGCCGAGCCCCACTGCCCACTGCGGCCACCCTGCGCCGCCGCCGCAGCCTTCCCTTCCAGCTCACCCGGTTCGCCGTCTTCAACACCCGCATCATGCGGATGGTGGCCAAGGGCAAGCACTGAGCAGGGCGCAGGCACTGACCCAGGGCGCGGGCAGGGCGGCAGCTCCCCGGGCGACCGACGGTCGGCCGGGGCACGCCTCGGGCGCGAGGTCGTGCCCCGGTCACCGCGCTGTCAGCGGCCGAAAAGGCGCGACAACACCGACCCCCCGCCGGCCGAACGCTTGTCGGGTGCGCAGCTGCACCGCTGGGATTGAGGGACGCCGGCCAGCACCTGATCGACGTGTTGGCCACATCCGGTGTAGCTGGCTTTTCCGCAGGTACGGCAGGTGGCGGGACTGCACATGAATTTTGCCCTTCCTGAGATTCTGGTGGTTGACAGGCCGACGACGCACAAGGGACCCAGGGAGGGTTCCATGACCTCGGCGACGGACTCCATCCTAGCAGATACCCTAGGGGGTATATCCGGCTGGCCGGGGCTACGGCCTGCGGGACGTCGATCGGCCGAAGGAGTGCGTGATGCGGACAGTGCTGGTGGTCGATGACGAGCCACATATCCGGGCTGTTCTGCGGGGATACCTGGAGGCCGACGGCTTCAGGGTGGCTGAGGCGGTCGACGGTGAGGCGGCGCTGGCCGCAGTCCGGGCCGATCCACCGGACGTGGTCCTTCTCGACGTGATGCTCCCCGGCATCGACGGACTGGAGGTACTCCGGCAGTTGCGCAGGTTCAGCGATTGCTATGTCGTCCTGGTCACGGCGCGCGCGGACGAGGTCGACAAGCTGGTCGGGCTCGGCGTCGGTGCCGACGACTATGTGACGAAGCCGTTCAGCCCACGCGAGGTCGCCGCCCGGGTCAGGGCCGTCCTGCGCAGGGATCGCGGCAGCCAGCCGGAACGGGACGCCCCTTTGCGTTTCGAAGGGCTCACCATCGATCGGGCGGGCCGGGAGGTGCGGGCGAACGGGAACACGGTGACATTGTCGAACCTGGAGTTCGACCTGCTCGGCGCGCTTGCCGAAAGGCCGGGTCGGGTCTTCTCGAGAGCGCAGCTGCTGGAACGTGTTTGGGGTTATGACTTCTACGGCGATGAGCGGGTCGTCGACGTCCACATCCGCAGCCTGCGGGCGCGGCTCGGCGACTCTGCAGGTAATCCGCATCTGATCGCCACCCTTCGGGGCGCCGGCTACAAGTTCATCGGTAGGCCGGTGTGACGATGCGCCTACCCGTGCGGCTGTTCCTGTCGTATGCGGCTGTCGCCGTCGTCGGTGCGGCAACCGCCTACCTGACCGTGCGCCTGCTCGCCCCGCGGCTGTTCGACCAACAGGTCGGAATGATGAACCGCGCGGGCAACGGCCGGGGAACGGGTATGGGCGTCGCCACCCAGGCGAGCGTCCACGACGCCTTTGCGGCGGCGTTGAACACCGCACTGATCGTCGGCGTGCTCGCGAGCGTCTTCGCCGGCGTCCTGGTGGCATGGTTCGTCACCAGACGACTGCTGCGCCCGCTCAACGCGGTGCGCGCTGCGACGCGACAGATTGCGGCCGGCGGCTACGACGTCTGTGTTCCGTTGCCGTCGGAGCCCGAGTTGAGCGCGTTGGCAACGGATGTCAACACCCTCGCGACCGCGCTGGCCGACACCGAGATACGACGCACCCGGCTCCTCGGTGATGTGGCGCACGAGCTTCGCACCCCGCTCACGGCGCTGGACGGCTATGTCGAGGGTCTGATCGACGAGATCTTCACCCCGACCCCGGAACTCCTGGGTTCGCTCAGCGAGGAACTCCGACGCTTGCACCGCCTCGCCGACGATCTGGCGGACCTGTCCAAGGTGCAGGAGTTGGGTCTCACCCTTCGCCCGGCGGCTGCCGACCTCGCCGACCTCACGCGACGCTCGACGACCCGGCTCGCTCCGCAATTCCACGACGCACGGGTCGCGCTGAGCGTGAAGGCCGACGGGGTCGTGCCGGTGTGCGTCGACACGGACCGGATCACCCAGGTCCTGACCAACCTGCTCGGCAACGCGTTGCTGGCAACCCCCGCCGGCGGGTCCGTCGCTGTCACAGCGATCCGCACCGCCAGGGGCGGTGAGGTGGCGGTCGCCGATACCGGGATCGGCCTGGCCGAGCAGGACCTCGAGAGAGTCTTCGAACGGTTCTACCGCGCACCTGGTCAGCACCGCCGGTCGGCCGGATCCGGGATCGGCCTGACCATCGCCCGCGGCATCGCCCGTGCGCACGGCGGTGACGTGACGGCCGCTTCCGCGGGTGCCGGCCGGGGCGCCACCTTCACCCTCCTGTTGCCCCTGCACGAGACGCACCGACCGGTTGCGGCCGGTCCGCTGCGGCCGGCCGCCCGCTGACCGGTCCGGCCGGGCCGACGAATGCGACCCGGCCAGCAACAGATCACGGTGGAGCAGAGCAACCGGTCACCGGTCGACGCGGCCCATGCCGGTGCCATGACCCATGTCGGCAGCACCGCCCCGACCACGGGCGTCCGGCATACCCGAACCGAGGGCGGCCCCACTGCCGTCACAGGAAGCTGTGCCCGTCCCGCCGTCGGCCAGATCGGTGAAGGCCGCGAGGTGGTGCCGGGAGGCGGCGAGCAGGTGGGTGAACACCCGCTGGACGTCGGTGTCGGTCTGACGGGCCGTGATCTTCTCCAGGTCGGCGATGTCGGTCTGCTCCAGGGCGACGCCCACTGCGTACGCATCTTCCAGCGAGTTCAGTCCCTGCGCCTTCCACTGGTCGTACAGTCGCTGCACCGCTGGGTCCTGGTAGGTGCCGGCGGGCCGGCCGGCAGCCGGATCCGCGATCGCACGGGCCGCGAGTAGCGCACCCACCGCGTCGAAGTGCTGTTGTTCACTGGCCGCAATCCGGTCGAAGACGGCCGCGCCGTAGGTCTGGCCGAAGAGGCGGTAGAGGTCCATGGCCATTCGCTCCTCGTCCCGGCTGAACGTGAGGTCGCTGGTCACGGTGTTGTCGCTCACAACGACGGCAGCCTGGGTACTGCTCGTCGGGGTCACGGCCGCCGCAATCCCGACCCCGGTCAGGCCGGTGGCGATCGCCAGTGCCATGCCGCCCGCCAGGATGATCTTCGGAGTTCTTCTCATCGTTCTGCCGCCTTTCGTGTTCTCCGCCGGTTCGGGCGGACAACTTCAGTCAACGGTGCGGGCGTGAAGGCACCGCGACGCCGACGATGAAGATTCCGTGAAACCGGGTGCTCAGAACGCAGACGGTTCCTGAGCGACGGGTGCTCCGGCCGGCCCGCCCGCTGCCCGTTGTTCTCGCGGCCCGGGTGTGGTGCACTGAGGCCATGTCGATGTCGGCGCGCTCCGCGCGGCCCCCGTTTCGGGTGTGCCTGCTGACGGTGACTCTGCTGTCCGTCGACGATCGTCACTGTCCTCGTCGCTGACCGGACGCGTCCGCCCGTCGGGTGCGCGTCCCAAACGTGCGAACCCACCGGCCGGCCACTGCCCGAGGACCTTTCCGTGAACGAGACTTCGCCTGCCTCCTCCGATACCACCCGTACTGCTGCGAACGAAGACGGCGCAACCACCGTCAGCCCATCCGTCGATCGCCTTCCGCGATGGACTGCGACGTTGACCGACGCAGTCCGGGACGCACACCGCCTACGGGTTCCGTTCTGATCGCGACGGGTTCGACGGAGCGGGTGAGGGAACCGGGCTCGATTCACCGCTTCCAGACCTGCCCGTTGCGCAGGCCGCGCACGGTGTTCGCCGACACCAGGATCCAAAAAGCCATCAGACCCGCATAGAGCCCCACCGCGAAGAAGTCGAGCGCGGCCGTCTCCCACACCCGGGCGAGCGCCAGGGTGGCGACGGTGAAGGCGCCCAGCGGAAACGTGAAGGCCCACCAGCCCAGTCCGAACGGCAGAGGACCGGAGCGCAGGTAGCGCACGAGCAGCGCGACCGCCACCGCCAGCCACCAGACCCCGAATCCCCAGATACCGGTCGCCGCGAACTGGCTCAGCAGCAGAACCGTTCCGCCACCGCTGGGGAGCAACGGCGCCGTCACGCGCGCCAGTGAGAGTAGGCCGACAACCCCAACGCCGATCGGGCCCAGTCCGATCCACAGGGACGGAGCCAGTGGTGCGCCCGGCATCGGGTGCAGGATGAGCCGGTCGTGCAGCAGACCCATCATGAACAGGAACAGCAGAAACCCGAGGCCGAGGAAGGCGTATCCCGAGGCCAGCAGCAGTCGGGCGTTGGCCCCGCCAACCTGTGGAATCAGCGGCGCCAGCGCCACCGGAACGATGATCGTGACCACCGGCGGAATGAACCAGCCTCCGTTGACCACGGCATGCGATGTTTCGCCGGTGATCAGCACATAGATGAAGATGACGCTGATGGCGGCGGCCAGGATCCCGCCGACGACGGTCAGCGTCGCCACGATCGTGGTCACGGCCGCCTCGGGCAGAACATCGGGGCCGATGACCGACGTCATCACTGCCAGGACCAGTAACCCACCGGGGACCGTGCCGTACAACGCGCCCACCACCGGATTGCGCAGATCCGCGACGGCCGCGTGGCGGTACCGCGTCCACCGGACGAGGTAGGCAACCGTCAACACGGCGGCCAGGGCGAAGGCCAGAACGGCGAAAACAATGCCGAGCAGATGCGCAACGGGCCGCAGAGACGTTGTGTCGCCGGGGTTGTCGTACGTCGCCACCGCGAGTACGGCGGTTCCCATCACCGATGCGAACCAGCCCGGATGCAGGTCGCGCAGTCGATTCGCCGTCGGCGCCGAGGTCGGGACCGGTCCGGTGATCTGACTCATTGCTTCTCCTCGGGCGTGGGTGGACTCGTCCGGTCACCAACGGATCCGACCCGGAAGGATGAAACCCTGCGGGGGGGCAGGCGGTTGCCCGCGTCAGGTGAGGGACAGGAACAGCTTCTCCATGGCCGCGGTATCCAACGTCTCGCGGCCCTCCGACGCGACGAGGCACTGCTTGAGTCCGCCGGCGATGAGGGCGAAACCGGCGCGGTCCACGGCTCGGCTCACCGCGGCCATCTGGGCGACGATTTCCCGGCAGTCCCGCCCCTCCTCGATCATGCGCAGCACACCACCGATCTGGCCCTGTGCCCGGCGCAGCCGATTGACCACCGTTGCGGTGGCCTCCGGCGGAAGGTCGATCTCGAGCTCACCGCGGGTCTCCGGGCCGGCGTCGGTCGTGGCAGGGGCGTCGGTCGTGGAAGGGGCGTCGGTCGTGGCAGGGGCGTCGATCGTGGGAGGGGGGTCGGTCAGCATGTCGACGGAACCGTCCGCAGTGAGTCCAGGGCGGCATCGAGTCTGGTGCGCGCCTCGGTGGCCACCGCCTGCAGGCCCGGGTTACCCGTGACGCTGACCATCATGGCGGGATCGATGGCCTCCACTGTCGTGTGGCCGTCGTCCACTGCACGGACGACCACATTGCAGGGCAGCAGCAAGCCGATCGAGGGCTCGGCCAGGAGCGCGGCATGCGCCAACGGCGGCCGGCAGGCCCCGAGAATCACCTGCTGGGCGACGTCCACGCCCAGCTTGTTCTTCAGCGTGGCCCGCATGTCGATCTCGGTGAGAACGCCGAACCCCTGCTCGGACAACGCGTGCCGGGCGGCCGGCAGCACTGCGTCGAACGGCCGGTCGACGGTGACTGCGATCGCGTAGGAGGTGCTGCCGGTGGCGGCTCCCGTGGCGGTCATTTCGACCCTGCCGAGGCTGCGGCGACCTCCGCGCGGACGTCGTCCATATCCAATCCCCGTACTGCGGCGATGACCTCTTCGAGAGACTTCGCGGGCAGGGCGCCGGGTTGGGAGAAGACCAGGATGCCGTCTCGGAAGGCCATCAGGGTGGGGATGGACCGGATACCCGCGGCGGCGGAGAGATTCCGTTCGGCCTCGGTGTCGACCTTGCCGAACACGATGTCCGGATGCGTGATCGACGCCTTCTCGAAGACCGGGGCGAACATCCGGCACGGGCCGCACCACGAAGCCCAGAAGTCCACCAGCACAATGCCGTCACGGCTCACGACCTGCTCGAACGTGCCCTCGGTCAGTGTTGTTGTCGCCATTGTCGAACCATCCTTTCGATAGTGTGATCCTATACCCCTAGGGGTATCAACGTCTCCGCGAGCCCGGCTGTTCCCGACCGGCGCCGGGTGAGCTTGCGGCATGTGCACGGCAGTGCCGCTGCGCCGCCGAACCGGGTACGGTGGCAGTATCGGGGATACCCCTCGGGGTATCATTGCTATAGGAAGGTGAGGTGCGGCAGCGTATGTCTGAAGTGTCCGTTGCACAGTTGGGGAACAACCACGCACAGGAATCGTCGGCGGCCACCATCGTGCCGATCGAGACGCCCACGCTGGGAGACCGCAGTTACCTGGTGCATGACGGCCGGGTGGCACTTGTCATCGACCCACAGCGCGACATCGACCGGGTGCTCGAACTCGCCGGTGCCGCAGGAGTGCGGATCACCCACATCTTCGAAACTCACATCCACAACGACTACGTGACCGGCGGGCTGGCGCTGGCCCAGGAGACCGGTGCCGCCTACCACGTGAACGCGGACGATCCGGTGACCTACCGGCGGGTCGGTGTCCGGGACGGCGACGTCATCGACGTGACCCCGCTCCTACGGGTGCGGGTGCTGGCCACCCCGGGCCACACCTATACCCACCTGTCCTACGTGCTGGAGGAGCGCGGCGTTGCGACCGCGGTGTTCTCCGGCGGTTCGCTGCTGTTCGGTTCCACCGGCCGGCCGGATCTGCTGGGACCGGATCACACCGATGATCTGGTCCACCACCAGTACGCCTCCGCGCAACGGCTCGCCACGCAACTGCCGGACAAGACCATGGTCATGCCGACCCACGGCTTCGGCAGCTTCTGCTCCGCCACCCAGTCCGAGGCCACCGCCTCCACCATCGGAGCCGAGAAGCTCACCAATCCGGTGCTCACCCAGGACGAACAGCGTTATGTCGCTGAACTTCTCGCCGGTCTGGACGCTTTCCCGGCCTATTACGCGCACATGGGGCCGGCCAACACCCGCGGGCCCTCCGGCCCGGACCTCACGCCACCGGAGGCCGCCGACGCGGAGCAGCTGCGCCGCCGACTCGAGGACGGCGAGTGGCTGATCGATCTGCGCACCCGGACAGCATTCGCCGCCGGCCACGCACCCGGCACTCTCAACTTCGGGCTCGACGGTTCGTTCGCCACCTACCTCGGATGGTTGATTCCGTGGGGTACCCCGGTCACCCTGCTCGGCGAGACGGCCGACCAGGTGGCGGAGGCGCAGCGCGAAATGGTCCGGATCGGCATCGACCGGCCGGCGGCCGCTGCCACCGGCGGCCCGCGCCGGTGGACCGACCGCGAGCTTCGCACCGTCCAACGAGCGACCTTCGCCGACCTGGCCCACGTCAGGCACCACCGTCCCGTCGTCGTCCTGGATGTGCGACGCCACCTGGAATGGGCGGAGTCACACATCGACGGTGCCGTGCACATCCCGCTGCACGAGCTCCTGCACCGCGCCGACGAGATCCCGGGCGGCGAACTCTGGGTGCATTGCGCTGCCGGTTACCGGGCCTCGATCGCGACGTCGATCCTGCTGTCACAGGGGCACCGGGTCATCGCCGTCGACGACGACTACACCAACGCGGACGCGGCCGGGCTGCCGCTGACCTCGGCACCCGATCTCGACCGGGCCGGCCGGTGAGCTTCCTGGCCGGCCTCTTCAGGCGTCAGTACGGCTCCGTCGGGCCCGCCGAGGCCCAACGACGTGCCGAGGGCGGTGCGGTCCTGCTCGACGTCCGCGAGCCATCGGAATGGCGGGCCGGGCACGCACCGAGAGCGCGGCACATCCCGCTCAACGACCTCGACCGGCGCTCCAGGGAACTGCCCGCCGGGCGCGACATCATCACCGTCTGCCGTTCCGGGAGCCGTTCCGCGCGGGCCGCGAAGATGCTGGCGACCGACGGGCGAGCAGTGCTGAACCTGGCCGGTGGGATGCGTGCCTGGGCGGCTGCGGGCCTGCCGGTCGTCGCCAAGGGCGGACGGCCAGGGGCCGTCACCTGATGTGTTCGGTCCCCGCGGCGCCCACACTGGTCGGATCGGACGCGCGCTCACCGGGTGACCGCGGGACCATCAGTCGGTCCGGCACGACCTGTGGGAGGCGGCCACGATGGCGGTGGTGATCGCAATTGCGGTCGGCCTGCTCGTCGGCCTCAGCATGGGCGCGCTCGGCGGCGGCGGATCCATCCTCACGGTTCCCGCTCTGGTGTATTTGCTGGGGATGGACACCCGCGCGGCGACCACCGGCTCGCTGATCATCGTCGGAATCACCGCGGTTTTCGGGATGCTCGCCCACCGCAGCGGTGGTCATGTCCGGGTCCTGCAGGGAATCGTCTTCGGTGCCATTGGTGTCGTGGGAGCCGTTGCAGGTACCAGATTGTCGCTGTCGGTTCCGCCCGACGTCCTGCTCACCGGGTTCTCCGTGCTGATGCTGACCGTTGCGGCCCTGATGCTCACCCGCCGTCGAGTGCCGGCGGCCAGTGGCGGCCGCGGCGGCGCCGACGGGCCCCCCCTGGAAGAGCCGATCATCAGCTTCAGCCCCCGCTTCACCTGCGCCTGCCCACGCGCCGCGAAGGTGGTCGTCGCCGCGGTCACCGTCGGTCTGATGACCGGATTCTTCGGCGTCGGCGGCGGATTCCTGGTGGTCCCGGCGCTCGTTCTCGTGCTCGAGTTCTCCATGCCGGTTGCCATTGGTACGTCACTGCTGATCATCGCGATCAACTCCGGGACGTCACTGGCGGCGCGGTTCAGTAGCGGCTTCGACATCGACTGGGCCATCATCGGCACGTTCACCGTGGCCGCCGTGGTCGGGAGTCTGCTGGGAGCCCGGATCACCACCCGGGTACGCCCGGAGGTCCTGCGGGTCTCTTTCGCCGTGCTGATCACCGCCGTGGGGCTGTACACCGCCGCGCGCAGCATCCCCGCGCTGATCGGGTAGCGGCTGATTCGCCGTCGACCGCGTCAACCGCCGCGCCCGCTGCCGGTGCAGTGGGTGTGCCGGTCCCTCGAGTCCGACCGATGTCACCGTCTGACGGTGGCCGGCGCTGCGCCGGTAGGGTCCCCGGGGTGCGTGCGCGGGATCTGATGCAGAGCTTTCCGGTCGTGTCGACGGACACGGACGCGTTGACGGCGACCCGGCTGCTGGTGGAGCGCGGGTTGCCGGGGCTGGTGGTGTTGGATGCCAGTGGCCTGCCGTTGGTGGTGTTGCCGGCATCGCAGGTGTTGCGGTTCGCCCTGCCCGACTACATCGAGGAGGACCCGATGCTGGCGGGCGTCATTCCCGAGCAGGAGGCCGACCTGTTGTGCCAGGCGCTGTCCGGTCACACGGTGGCGGAGTTGATGCCGGACAAGGCGTACCTGCCGCATCGTGACGCGGACCGGCCCATCGTGGCGCCCACGGCAACTGCGATCCAGATCGCGTCGGTGATGAGTCGACAGAAGTCGCCGATCGTCGCGGTGATGGAGCACGGCGAGGTGCTCGGGGTGATCACCGTGCACCAGTTGCTCGGCGCGCTGTTGCCCGATCGGTGAACGGGTCGAGCGGCTGGGTGGTCATCGCGGCGGTCACCGTGTTCGTCGGTGCCTACGTCCTGATCGCCACCGAGTGGGTGCACCGGGTCAGGGCCGCATTGGGCGGTGCCGCGCTGATGCTGTTGATCGGTGCGAGTACGGCCGGCACCGCGTTCTTCAGCGCGGAGACCGGTGTCGACTGGAACGTCATCCTGTTGCTGTTCGGGATGATGGTCGTCATCAGTGTGGTCAAGCAGACCGGGCTGTTCGAGTACCTGGCGATCTGGTCGGCCAAACGCGCGAGGGGCCGCCCGTACCGGCTGTTGGTCCTGCTGTGTGTCCTGACCGCGGGGGCGTCCGCCCTGTTGGACAACGTCACCACGATCTTGCTGATCGCCCCGGTGACGCTGCTGGTGTGCGCGCGGATAGGGGTGCGCCCGGAGTTGTTCCTCGTCGCCGAGGCGATGGTCAGCAACATCGGCGGCGTCGGGACGCTGATCGGTGACCCTCCGAACATCATCATCGGCAGCCGCGCGGGTCTGGGCTTCAACGAGTTCTTGGTCAATCTCGCTCCGCTGGCGGTCCTGCTCGTGGCCGTTTTTCTTCTCGTCGCCCGGGTGCTGTTCCGGTCGGCATTCACCGTTGACCCTGATGCGGCGCACGACGTGATGGCGCTGGACGAGCGTCAGGCGGTGACCGATCCGGCTCTGTTGCGCCGGGTGCTGGTGGTGCTCGCGGCGATCCTGGCGGCCTTCACCCTGCACAGCCTGCTGCCCCTGGAGCCATCGGTGGTGGCGCTGCTGGGTGCCGGCGCGATGATCGTGGTCAGCCGTACCTCCCGCGAGCAGTTCCTCGAGGAGGTCGAGTGGGAGACTCTCGTCTTCTTCGTCGGGCTGTTCGTGATGGTCGGCGCCCTGGTGAACCTCGGTGTCGTCGACTACCTCGCAGAACGGGCCGTCGAAGCCGTGGACGGCCACTTCCTGCTGGCCGCGACCGTGCTGCTGTTCGGCTCCGCGGTGCTGTCCGGGGTCATTGACAACATCCCGTACGTGGCCACTATGACCCCCCTGGTCGCCACTCTGGTCGCCAGTGGCAGCGGACCGGAGGCTGAATCGCTGTGGTGGGCGCTGGCTCTGGGGGCGGGGCTGGGCGGCAATGCCACGGCGATCGGCGCGAGTGCGAATGTCGTGGTGACCGGCATTGCCAAACGCGCCGGCCATCCGATCTCCTTCGCCACCTTCACCCGGTACGGGCTGGTCGTCACCGCGATCACCGTCGTTCTCGCCTGGCCGTACCTGTGGCTGCGGTACTTCGTCCTGGGATGATGGCCACGCAACGGGCCGACGGCTGTCGGGTCGAAGCCCGGTTGGGGGACCGAGAGCGCCTCTTGACCGGGCAGGGCGGGGACGAGGCAGGCTTGGGGAGTGGGAGTCAACGGTGCGGAAGTGATGACTGCGGCGGATAGCGTCTCGACCGCCACGAGGGTGTTGCTCGTCGAGGATGACGAGCGCATTCGCGTGGTGCTGGGACTCGCTCTGCAGGACATGGGATTCGATGTCTTCGACGCCGAGTCGGCCGAGGCGGCGCTGACAATGCTGCAGACGGTCAGTGTCGACATCGTTCTCCTGGATCTGATGCTGCCTGGGCTCGACGGATTGAGCCTCTGCCGTGAGCTCCGCTCGCGGGGGGATCTGCCGATCATCATCACCACCGCGCGATCGGACACCGCCGATGTCATCGATGGTCTGGAAGCCGGTGCAGACGATTACGTCACCAAACCCCTGGTGGCCAGTGAGCTGGCGGCCCGGATGCGAGCCCTGCTGCGGCGGCGGCGTCCGGTCGTGGAAGGTCCGGTCGCATCCAGGGTCGACGTCGGAGACCTCGAAGTACGGCTGATGGAGGGTACGGTCCGCCGCGGCGGCGCCGAGGTCCACCTGACCCGGACGGAATTCCGCCTGCTGGCCGAATTGGTATCGGCTATTGGGCGGGTCGTGACCCGGGAGGAGCTGCTGCAGCGGGTGTGGGGATACGACTACTTCGGGGATACCCGGCTGCTCGACGTCCACATCCGACGGCTGCGGCGCAAGATCGAGGTGGATCCGGACCGTCCCGCATTGTTGACGACAGTCCGTGGTGTCGGCTATCGCATCACGTCGTCGGGTCGGTAGGACGCGTTGGGTGTCGTGCGCCGTCGCCGGATCCGTCTGTCACTGCGGTGGCGGGTCGCCATTGCGTTCGGATTGGCCACAGTGGCGGTGGCCGGAGTCATCGGGGTGGTGACGTGGAAGCTGGCGACCACGTACATGCTGGAACAGCGCAAACAGAGCGCGACCCTACAGGCCAGCGTCAACGCGCGGTTGGTCGATGCCTCGGTTCGATCCGGTTCGGGAAGCCTTGACGAACTGCTGAGCGGGCTGGTCGTCGATCCCGGTTCCGCCGTGCTGCTGGCCCGGCCGCAGGGACTGCTGTCCTCCGGAACGGCCCTGGACACCTCCGACCTGCCGCCGGCCCTGCTGTCGCCGGCACCCGGAGAGGCGATATCGCGGGTGACGGACGTGCGCGGCGTTGCGGTGCTGGCGGTTTCGGTCCAGGGCGCCTCGCCGGACATGGTCTTCATCCAGCTGTTCCCGTTGGCCGAGCTCCAGCGAATCCAACGTTTCCTGCTGCTGTTGATCGTTGCCGGTGCACTGGTCAGCGGGGTGCTGGGCCTCGGCCTCGGCTGGTGGACCAGCAAACGCGCGCTCCGCCCGCTGAGCGAACTGACGGCGTCAGCGGCCCGTTTCGCTGCCGGCGACCTGCAGGTGCGGCTGCCGGACAAGGGCAGCGACCCCGACCTCGGGCCATTGGCTTCGACATTCAACTCGACGGCGGAGGCGCTCGAGCGGCGGGTGCGGCTCGACGCTCGGTTCGCCGGCGATGTCAGCCATGAGCTCCGGTCGCCCTTGACCACGATGGTCAATGCGATCGAGATCCTGCGGCGTCGCCGAGAAGCGATGCCGGCGGCCGCGGGTCAGGCGGTGGACATGCTGGCCGCCGAAGTGCACCGGTTCCAGCAGATGCTGCTGGACCTGCTGGAGATCTCGCGCGCGGACCAGGACGGTGACAACCGGTCGATGGAGGCGGTCGATCTGGCCGTGCTGGTGACGAAGGTGAGTGAGACGGCAGGTGCTCCCCGACCCGTTGTGCTCCGGCAACCACCAGCGGTGTACGCAGATCGGCGCCGGCTGGTCCGGGTGGTGGCCAATCTGCTGGACAACGCGACTCGACACGGTGGCGGCGCCGTCGCTGTCACGGTCACCGAACGGCACGGCACTGCGCGCCTGGAGGTCGACGACGGTGGGCCCGGAGTGCCGGCGGAACTGCGGCAACAGATCTTCGAGCGGTTCGCCCGAGGGCGTCATGCCGGCGACAGGGGGGACGAGACGGGAAGCGGGCTCGGTCTCGCACTGGTGGCCAGGCATGTTCACCTGCACTCCGGTGCGGTCTGGGTGGAGGACCGCCCCGGGGGTGGTGCCCGTTTCGTGGTGGAGATTCCATCAGCGAACGGGCAGGACGAGCGC
>CAWAVL010000021.1:0-140472 GCA_963785455.1 uncultured Actinomycetota bacterium | reverse complement strand
AGAAAGGCGAGTTGCACTGCAGCGACCCATGCGGCAGGTCAGGCCGCCCGCGGCACGAGGGGTCATGGGGGACAGAGGTTGTCCTGGATGCGCGGCGTCACCGCCCCGAATGCGGGTCCGCAGTCATTCGGAAGTGCCCGAGCGGTGGGGGGCATCGGCCGGCAGCAACACCGTCGTGAGCATCCGCCGCCGCCTACCAGGAGCGGGGGGCATGTCGGCCCGGGCGCGGACAGCGGCCTGGAGGTCGCGCACCAGGTCGTCGAGCTCGTCGTCGGTGAGATTCAACGCGACATGCCGATAGCCGACCCGATCGCGGTGCAGGTCAACGTCACCGCCGGCCAGGTAACGCCCGAAGTCACCGAGCAGACCGCCGACAAAAGCGACGAAGGCGTTGGCGTGCTCCTCCTCGCTCATCTCGGCGGCTTGCTCGGCGTCGACCACCAACCCGACGTTCACCATCCGATACGTCCGCTCGAAGGTCCCACGCACCTTGCGTTCTGA
Organism: uncultured Actinomycetota bacterium; assembly: GCA_963785455.1. Lineage (GTDB taxonomy): Bacteria > Actinomycetota > Actinomycetes > Mycobacteriales > Nakamurellaceae > Nakamurella. The sequence continues at coordinate 139,971 of CAWAVL010000021.1, read as the reverse complement.
GACGGACTCGAGAACTCCGGCTTCAGCCAGGACCGCGACGTGCCGATAGAGCGTTGCGGGCGGGATGTCGGGCAGTTCACTCCGCAGATCCGCAGTGGTCAGGTCCCGTCCGCCCAGGAAGCACCGGATGACCCGGAGCCGGACGGGATGCAACAACAGATCCGTGGCCCTCATCGCATCGCCTTTGACACTGGTCTCATAGTTGGTAATAATACCTTTCATGACGACATTGATCCCCACCCAGGAGCGGGTGTCGCTCCACTTCACCCGGAAGGAAGAGGTCTCCGGACTGCTCAAAGACGTCGACATCTGTCCCGGTCAGATCTGGTCCGTCGCAGTCGTGAACTCCGGACCGGCTGCGGCCAAGGCCCTACGCGTTCCGGGCGTGGGTCTCGCCGGATACCGCAGGATCGGCACGCGGCGCGGGCGGGGAACCAAAGCCCTGGGCGCCGTTTGCCGCGGGGAGCCGGCGCTGGTGGTGGAGCTCTCGGACGCGCCGTTCGACCGGTTGCTGATCAGCGATCCCCGGGCACGTGAGTACGCCGACCGGCCGAGCGAGCTCACGCGATGAGCGAGCGAGACGTCGGATTCTCGAGCGCCGGCCAAAGACTCGAAGGCACTCTGGATCTGCCCCCGGGCGCCTCGCCGACCTCTTCGGTACCTGCGGCGCTCCTCCTCACCGGATCGGGGCCTGTCGACCGGGACTCCAACCACCGCCGGCTGCGCTTGGGCGTGACAGCCCAATTCGCCGTCGCCCTACGTGAGGCAGGCGTGGCGTCGTATCGCTTCGACAAACGAGGGGTGGGTGCCTCCCCCGGTGACTGGAGGGCAGCCGGGCTGAATGACAACATCGCCGACGCCGCTGCTGCCTTCGACCTGCTCAAAGGTCAGCCGGAGGTCGGCAAAGTCTTCGTTGTCGGCCACAGTGAGGGTGCAGTGCAGGCCGCAGCCCTGACCGCGACGCGAAACGATGTGGCAGGCCTGGTGCTGCTGGCGGGGTCTGCGAGCACCGGTGAAGAGACGCTTCGCTATCAGGCGAAGGTGCTGTCAAGCAGCATGCCGACGCCGGTGCGAATGCTGCTGCGCCTGATGCGCACCGATCTGGAGACCCGGGCAGCGATCAATCGCGCGAAGCTCAAAGCGACAACGACCGACGTCACTCGGCTGGGCCTGGTCCGCTACAACGCCAAATGGTTTCGTGAGTTCCTGGCCTACGACCCGTCAACCGACCTTGCTCACTACACCGGACCGGTCCTGGCCATCACCGGCGCCAAGGACCTGCAAGTCGACCCAGCAGATCTGGAACGCATTCGCGCCCGAAGTGCGGGTGAAGTGGAGACCCGTCTGGTACCCGACCTCACCCACACCCTTCGGCGCCAGCCGGGCACCGCAAACCTGCGCTCTTACGGCAAGGAGGTACGGCAACCCGTCGACTCAGAGGTGCTTGCAACAGTTGCCGATTGGATCAATCGACATAGTTGAGTACCCGCCTGCCCATCACCAATGCCCTTGTTCCAGCGTGTGACTCGCACACGGCTTCCGGGGTGCTCATGTACCGCGGTGACGATCCCGTTGGACAAACCAGAAGGCCGCTGCGCGGTTGCTCCAGACCCGTAGTGTGGGTGCGACCGGAGCGGCGTCGGTCGCGGGCAGGGGTCTTGATGCAAGCTGTGATCCAGGACAGGTACGGCGGTCCGGATGTCCTGCGGTTGGGTGAGCTCCCCGAGCCCGTCCCGGCCGCCGACGAGCTGCTGCTGCGGGTGCGCGCGGTCTCCTTGAACGGCTCCGACCGGGAAAATCTGGCGGGGCATCCTGCGTACGCACGGTGGGCCAACGGGTTGCGTCGACCCCGGCATCCGGTGCCCGGATCCGACGTTGCAGGCGTCGTCGACGCGGTCGGCAGCGCGGTCACGGAATACGCCGTGGGAGAGGAGCTTGTCGGCGAGCTGGCCGGATACCGTGGCGGGCTGGCCGAGCTCGTCTGCACGCGACCCAAGCTGTTGGCCCGCAAGCCTTCCGGGCTGTCGTTCGCGCAGGCCTCGACGCTCCCGCAGGCGGGCGGCATCGCCCGCATGGCGACCGCCGACGTCCGGCCGGGAGATCGGGTCCTGGTCAACGGCGCGGCCGGCGCCGGCGGTGTGTTCGTCGTGGCACTGGCCAAGCACGCCGGTGCCGAGGTGACGGCGGTCGATCGGGCCGAGAAGGCCCAATTCCTGGGCGAGATCGGAGCCGACTACACGATCGACTTCGCCACCGAGGACTGGGCCGACCAGCGCGACAGCTTCGAGCTGGTCGTGGATCTCGTGGCCAGCCGCTCGCCGTTCCGCGTGCACCACGCCCTGCGGCGTGGCGGGCGGTACGCGATGGTGGGCGGCCTGGCCAGGATCCTGCTGGAGACCGCCGTCGCCGGGCCGCTGGTCGGTCGGGCCACCGGAAAGAAGGTCGGGGTACTGGTCGTCCCGCAGTCGCGAACAGAGCTCGAGGCGGTGATCGCCCTCGTTGCCCAGGGCGCTGTCACGCCGAGGATCGACGAGGTCTACCCACTTCGTGATGCCCGCGCAGCCTTCGCCCGACTCGCCGCGGGCGAGAGTCTAGGCAAGCTCGTGCTCGAGGTGTCCGAGGACTGACCGTCGCTGACAACACCGCGACGTGCTGGCCCACTTCGACGCCGCGGCTGAGCTCGGACCGGGTCCCGCCCTGATCGCGCTCCGCGTGACAATCGGCCTCCCGGTCACGCTGAGCGACATGCTGGAGGGCATGCTCATGCCGTGAGACGAGCATCGTTCGGCCGACGAACCGAAGGGTCGGTCCCTGTTGGTAGGTGTCAGCTCGGCCACCCGTAGCGAGGTCCATGATCTGGGCCGCCGCAACGGGGCTACTGGGCCGAACGTGCGCATCGGACCCAATGGCGACCCAGCAGGACGTCGGCAACCGAACCGCCCATTTGCTGGCCACCGACGTACGGCTGTCTTCATCGCTGTTGAGAACAGCCCATGCAGGTTCTTGATCGCCTTCGGAGCCCAGCCCCGGCGGAGGAGCCCTTGAATCCACTGCGTCACGTGACGGTTGTCGACGGCGTCGATGGGTAGGGCGCCGAGGCTGCCGGACATGTGATCGCGGACCTGGTTGCGGTAGCGCGTCAGCGGTCCCGGCGACACCCCTGTCAACAGATCGATGTGCTCATGCAGCACCTCCGCAACCAAGCGGACCCCCTCGACGGCTGGCAGACACAGTCGCCAACGCTCGCCGGATGTGCCTTGTCGGTGCCGACCACGGTCATGTACTGGCGCGCCGTGGTCTCCGAATCGAACGGAACCGCCACCTGCGTTCGGGCTCTGGGGTCAACCCGAACGGCCCTCGTCGTTGATGGATCCGTCCGATCGAACACGCTTCCGCAGGCTCGCCCCGGGCTCCAAATGTAGGGTCCCGCGTCCTGAAATGACCGATTCCCGGCCGGAATCCAGACGTTTCCGCAGGTGAGAAGCGTGTCCGAGGGGGGACTTGCACAGGTGGGACACGCCTGACTGAGTTCCTCATAGCGTCGTGACTTGGGCTGGCAGCGCCGCTGGGTGCTGCGGCGATGCGGCCTGGCCGCTTCAGGGTGTCCGAGCGGTCTGTCACGCAGGGCGCTGACCGAACTGATCGCTGGCGAGGTCGTACTCGGCCACTGCAGGCTGGCTGAGACAAGCCATGGCGCCGGCAGTTCACTGCGGCTTGCCACATCCGGGGCGAGGTGATCGGCAGCGCAGCACCCGGCCGGGCAGCCGAACCGGCCTGGTCCAGACCCAGGTCGAACTCGCCCTGACCGGCCAGCACACGCTGCCTGGCAACAGCTTTCAACAACTCCAACTCGGCGTCATCATGCGCCGAACCGATGTGCTCGATGTCCCGCGATCCCGGTGCGAGGAGTGTGCGATCTGCACCGCCCGCCATCCCGACGCCGTCTTCACCGTGCGCACGTACGGAGACACCCGGCAACTCTACGACCATGTCTAGTGCGCAACCCCAGCCCCGACCGGCAACGTCTCCGCAGGTCACAGGCCCACAAGATCAACAAGTGCCGGCGCGTGAGCCAAGTCAGGAAATACTGATCACATGTGGGACGTTGGACTCTGGCCAACGCAGGGTCGGGCTGGTGGGCTCGGTTTCGTCAACCCGAACTGGTTAGGCGGGCTGTGTCATGAAGACTCCTCTCACGCCGTTGCGTTTCCTCGAGCGCGCGGGGGCGGTGCACCCGGACCGGACCGCCATCGTTGACGGCTCCCGATCCTTCACGTACATGGAGATGGCCACCGAGGTCAACCGCCTCGCGCAGGCGCTGAAGGCCGGGGGTCTCGGGCCCGGCGACCGGGTGGCGTACCTGGCGCCGAACAGCGCCGAGCTCTTGATGGCGCATTTCGCCGTCCCGCTCTCCGGGGGTGTGCTGGTGACGCTGAACACCCGGTTGGCCCCGGCGGAGATCGTCCGGATCCTGGAGCATTCCGGCGCCGAGATCCTCATCGGGGACGCTCCCTTGCTCGAACCTGCGTTGCAGGGCCTGTCTACCGTCAGATCGTTGCGGCGGTTGGTGACCGTTCCCGCGGAGTCGGGCGACCCGGTCCACTGCCCCGGTGCGGTGGTCTACGACAAGCTTCTCGCTGAGGGCAGCGACGAACCGTTGGCTTTCACCGTCCCGGACGAAGATAATCCGATCTGCGTGAACTACACCTCGGGCACCACCGGAGACCCGAAGGGTGTTGTCTATACCCATCGTGGCGCGTACCTGAACTCACTGGGGGTGGTCATCCACCAAACGCTTTCCGATGGATCGGTCTACCTGTGGACGCTGCCGATGTTCCACTGCAACGGGTGGTGCACGACGTGGGCGCTGACCGCGGTGGCCGGCCGGCATGTGTGCCTGCGGGAGGTTCGGGCGGACCAGATGTGGTCGCTGATCGATGAGGCCGCGATCACCCACATGGCCGGGGCGCCGAGGGTATTGTCATTGCTGCGGGAGGCGCCGCAGGCGCAGCCGGTGCAGCGCCCATTGACCTTCACCGTCGGCGGCTCGCCACCCGGGACGATCGGCGATGATCTGAATATCCGCGTGCTGCACGCCTATGGGCTCACAGAAACCTACGGTCCGTACACGGTCTGCGAACAGCAGGAGTCTTGGGCGGCGTTGCCGGACGAGGAGCGCGCAGCGCTGACGGCCCGGCAGGGCGTCGGCATGGTCACCGCTGAGGACGTGAGAGTGGTTGCCACCCAGGGAGATCCGGAGCATTTAGTCGACGTGCCGGCGGACGGCGTGACGATCGGGGAGATCGTGATGCGCGGCAACACCGTGATGGCGGAATACTTCCGGGACCCGGACGCCACCGCCAAGGCGTTCCGCGGTGGCTGGTTCCATTCCGGGGACCTTGGCGTTCGCCACCCTGACGGGTACATCGCGGTGGTGGACCGGGCAAAGGACATCATCGTGTCCGGCGGCGAGAACATCTCCAGCATCGAGGTGGAAGCCGCGCTGAAGTCCCATCCCGCGGTCACCGACGCCGCCGTCATCGGCGTCCCGGACGAGATCTGGGGCGAGCGCCCCAAGGCGTTCGTGGTGCTTGCCGCCGGCCGGCTGGTGAACCAGGCCGATCTGATCACGCACGTGACGGAGCGTCTGGCCAAGTTCAAGGCACCCGACTCCATCGAATTCGTCACCGAACTGCCCTCCACGCCGACCGGAAAGATCCGTAAACAGCAATTGCGGGACGTCGAACACGCCCACGGCCTCTCCAAGGCGGAGAACGAACGCGCCCGGAGCGACGGCCACGGCGGCGATGGCGTCCGTGTCAAAGCCAGGCAGGTCTTCGCCGGATCGCCGCTCAACCCGTTGGAGAGGAATGACGAGCGATGATCACCCGAGAACTGCCCGGAGCGGTGGCCAACCTCCAGCAGGCGCATGCCTCGATGCCAGCGAACTTGGACGGCATCCGCGGCGCCCTGGGCGACCTTGATCACCTGCTCGGTATCCTGAGCGAGTACAGCAGGCGGTTGTCATCGGCCGCGAGAGCCTGCCTCGGGGCACCGCGGTCCGCATGGTGAACGAGGTGGACAGCCCCGTGGCTCCCGAGTTCATCTGCAACCAGATCGCTGTCCACCTGCAAACCGCGGCGGCCGGAATCGACCAGGCACTGACGGCCGTCGCCGTGGCCCATCGACTCAGCGAGCGACTCCACACGCAGAGCCGATGACACCCCCTGTGTCAACAACCCGCCACCGAGTTGCCCTCCCTCGGGCAGGGCGCCGAGCAGTAGGTTCGCGTCCGTCACAGTGGGTTCGACGCCGCCCCGCCCATACGCCGCCGGGCCAGGCTCGGCACCCGCCGATCGTGGCCCGACCCGCAGGGCGCCGCCCTCGTCGACCCACGCGATCGACCCGCCCCCGGCGCTCACCGTGTGCACGTCCACCATCGGCAGTCGTAGCGGCACCCCGGCGACCACCGACTCGGTGGTCAGCTGCGCCCTGCCATCGACTACCGGCGCGACATCCGTGCTGGTGCCACCCATGTCGAACGAGAGCACATTCGGGTAGCCCGACAACCCGGCCACATAGGAGGCGCCGACGACGCCCCCGGCCGGGCCGGACAGCACGAACCGCGCCGGGTGCTGCACCGCACTACTGGCCTCGGCTACACCGCCGGAGGACTGCATGACCACCGGCCTGGGTAACCCCGCGTCTGCCGACCGTTCCTCCAAACGTCGCAGGTAGGCACTCAGCCGCGGCCGCAGGTAAGCGTCGGCGACCGTCGTTGCCATCCGCTCGTACTCCCGGAACTCCGGCAGCACCTCGCAGGACAGCGACACTGCGGTGCCGGGCAACCGGGTGCGCAGAGCCTCACCGACCGCGCGCTCGTGCGCCGGGTGAAGGAAGCCGAACAGCAGGCACACCGCCACGGCGTCGACCTCGGCAGCGGCTACGGCGTCGACCGCTGCCGTCAGGCTCATCGGGTCGAGCGGGGTGACAACCCCGCCTGGTCCCATCCGTTCCCGGACGACGAAACGCAGGTCCCGCGGCACCAGCGGTGGCGGCCGGTGCCGGGTGAGGTCGTAGAGCGAGGCCCGGTCCTGCCGGCCGATCTCGATGAGGTCGCGGAAACCCTCGGTGGTGACCAGTGCGGTCCGGCCGCCGCTACGTTCCAGCAACGCGTTCGTCGCCACCGTCGTCCCGTGCGCGAACACCTCAACCCGCTCCGCCGGCTCGTCCAGTGCCCGCCATCCGTCGATGACGCCTCGTGACGAATCCCGCGGGGTGGACGGGACTTTCGCGGTGGCCACACAGCCGGCGGCGTCGACCGTCACGACGTCGGTGAACGTGCCGCCCACGTCGACTCCGAGCCGCAGCGACGGCTCCTTGCCGCCGCTCGGTGCTCCGGAACCGGTCGGCGGCCTCCCATAGCTCACGGGCTCGTCACTCACCCAGACAACGTTAGGGGCAGCCCGCGTTGATCGACATTCGGCGCACGCACGTGCACGAACTGGTGGACCGGATTGGCGACATCGAAATCCGCGAAATGAGGTGTCCTGCCCACCGAAAGACAACGGGCACGCCTGCACGCCCTGTTCGCAGGCGACGAGCATGCCGAGGTCGAAGTCACCTGGGCCATCTACCAGGCCATGATCACCGCCTACCGCCACACCGACCGCAAACAAGGACACGACCTGCTGCGCTCGCTGATCCACAGCCTGGCCCGCGGCGTCCCAACCCGCCCTCGGTCAGCTGCCACACGCGATTTCTGGGCGGCGGCGCTGCTGACCGAGACCCGCGAGGTCGAGGAGTCTCCCGAGTCTGTCAGATGCGGCTTCGCAGTCGTGGGTGGGGCTGCAAGAGATCGGCAGCGGCTCGGCGCGCTTTCATCTGGACGTCGAGATGTCGTCGCAGAGGTCGAGCAATTGAGCGGGCCTGGCGCTCTGAAGATCGCTGATGGTCGACCGAGGGTCGTGTTGCGCAAACCTTCAGGCCTGGACTTCGATGTAGTGCCCCCTACGAGTCGCCGTGGTGTTGAGAACTGGACCTTAGAGACCCTTATTCTCGCAGGTAGGAGCACCTTTCCCCATGAATGACGGGTGACCCTGGCGGGCCGTCCTGTGGCGACGAAAATGTTGCTCGTGCCGATTCGGGATGTTGTGACGTCGTTGTTGATTGGTGCCGGCGAGCCTGGCCATGAACTGGACGCTGGAGGTCGGTCAGGGGTCCCGTGGTGTTGCTTCGAGCACGTGACTGATCGTCTTTGCGGGGAGACCTCCCGCCCGGGTCGGCACGACCCTGCAGGGTGAGCGTCCCGGGAAAGGAGGCACGGCTGATGGCGGTGATCGATGACGACGAGGTGTACTGCGAGCGCGTCGCGGGGATGGACATCTCCAAACGTGACGTCAAGGTGGCGGTGCGGCTGGTTGAGAACGGTCGGGTCAAGGCACTGAAGGTTCGCACGTTGGGCACGGCCACGCGGTCGTTGCTGGTGTTGCGGGACTGGCTCGAGGAACTCGACATCACGCTGGTGGCGATGGAGTCGACCGGGGTGTACTGGAAGCCGCTGTTCCTGGGGTTGGAGGACCGGTTCCGGTGTTGGTTGCTCAACCCGCGGGACGTCAAGCGGGTGCCTGGCCGTAAGTCCGATGTCACCGACGCCCAGTGGATCGCCCGGATGGCGCAGCAGGGGTTGGTGGAGCCGTCGTTCGTGCCCGACCTTGCGGTGCGTGAGCTGCGGGACCTGACCCGGTACCGCACCAACGTGGTCCGTGACCGGACACGCGCGGTGCAACGCCTGCAGGATCTGCTGGAATCGGCCGGGATCAAGCTGTCGTCCACGGTCACCGACATCACCGGCAAGTCGGCCACCGCGATGATCCGTGCGTTGATCGACGACCCGGAACGGGTGGCCAGAGATCCCGGCGGGGTCGCGAACGACCTGGCCCTGAACCGGATGCGCAACAAGATCCCGGAGCTGACCGACGCGTTGATCGGGCGGTTCACCGCTCATCACGCCCGGATGGCCACCACGATGCTGCAGCAGATCAGCGACCTGAACCGGATCATCGCCGACCTGGACCAGCAGATCGGGGACGAACTCGCCCCTTTCGACCAGGCGGTAAAACACCTGGTCACGATTCCCGGGGTCAGTGACCGCGCCGCGGCGATCATCGTCTCCGCGATCGGGACAGACATGAGCCGGTTCCCCGGGTCCGACCACCTGGCCTCCTGGGCGGGTCTGTGCCCCGGGAACAACGAGTCGGCCGGGCGGCACCTGTCCACCCGCATCCGCAAGGGCAACCCGGCGCTGCGGGCCTCCTGTTCGAATGCGCCAGCAGCGCATCCCGCACCAACGGCAGCTACCTGTCCGCGAAGTACAACGACCTGCACGGGCGGATGAAGGCGACCAAGGCCCTGGTCGCGATCTCCCGGATCATCCTGGAAACCTGCTACCAGCTGATGTCCAAGGACACCGACTACCGCGACCTCGGACCCACCTACCTCAACGATTACCGCCGCCGCGATCTGGACAAGGACCGCATCCGCCGAGCCCGCAACATCCTGCAGGACAACGGCTACACCGTGACCCCGACCACCGCCGCATGACCTGAGAACCCGAACAATTGCACGCAGGCTCACCCGCCAGCCCGGCTCAGCAGACCGGCCAGTCAAGCCTGACCCCGACCCAGCCGCCAGTCACGTATTTTCGACTGATCGACTCAGCTCAGGATCAATTCCACATGAAAGCGCCGGGTTAGTGCAACCGCCGCTTGACGTGCGGCTGCGTCTGTGCGGGCCCGATCCGGCAGGTGCCGTTGGTCACGGAGACGCCGGCGGGGCCGGCGAGGACGGGTCGGAGCTGGAGTTGGGAGATCTCGGGGAGGTCGTCGGCGAGCGCGGAGAGTCGTAGGGCGAGGTCGATGAGGGGTTCGCGGGCGACGATACCGGCGCCCCAGTAGCCGTTGAGCAGCGGCTCGGCGCGCGGCGCGGAGATGAGTTCTGCGGCGTCGACGTCGGTCAGTGGGACGGCCCGGTAAGCGCGGTCGTCGAACAGTTCGGTGGCCACGCCGCCGATCCCGAACGAAACGAGCACTCCGAAGGTGGGGTCGGCGCTGATCGCGAAGATGGTGGACACCTCGGCGTGGTCGCGTGGTGCCATTGCCTGGACGTGCAGCCGCGGCCCGGCGATCGAGGACAGGTCGTCGTAGGCGGCGGCCAGTTGGTGGGCGTTGTGCAGGCCGAGCCGGACACCGGACTGGTCGATCCGGTGCCGCAGGGAGTCGTCGAACGATTTCAGGGCCGCCGGGTACCCGATCTCGTCGGCCGCGGCGATCGCCTCGACCGGGCTGCCGACGGTGCGGTACGGCAGCGATCCGATGCCGTAGCAGTCGAGCAGGGCGGCGAGTTCGGCATCGGTCAGTGCGCGGGCCGGGTCGTCTGGATCCCGCAGCCGGGTGAGCAGCGCGCGGGCCGCCGGGGTGCTGACCCCGGGCAGGTCGGGGATCGTCCCGGCGGGGCGGGTCAGCCACGAGCCGTAATGCACGGCGTGGGCGAGCGCGGCCACCGCACGCTCGGGGGTGCGGAAGGACAGCACCGGCCCGCGCGCGGCGCTGCCGTCGGCGGCCGGGACGACCAACCGGGGCACCACCGCGTCGACCTGGAGGTAGGTGGTGAGTACCGGCACGGTGGCCCGGCCGGCCGCCGTCCGCAATGCCGCCTCGTGCGCCGCCCCGGGCGTCGCGACGACCGGCACGTACACCACGAGCAGCGCGTGGACGTCCGGGCGGCCCGCCGCCGCGCGGACGGCAGCGGCCAGCTCCTCCGGGCTGACGTCCACCCCGAGGTCCTGCGGCCGGTCGTCGGCGATCCGCAGCCCGGCGTCCAGGCAGGCGTCGACGGCCAGCATGCCCAGTGCCCCGGAGTTGCCGATGACGGCGACCCGGTCACCACGGGGAACCGGCTGGGTGGACAGGAGCTGCGCGACATCGAAGGCGGCCGCGAGGGTGTCGGTCCTGATCACGCCGGACTGGGCGAATAGGCTGGCCACCGCGGCCTTGGACAACGCGGTCGAGTGCGGCCCCGGCGCGGGGGTCAGCGTGGCGTGCCGACCGGATTTCACCGCGATGACCGGTTTCGTCCGGGCCAGTACCCGGGCCAACCGGGCGAACTTACGGGGATTGCCGAATGACTCCAGATACAGCAGCACGACCTCGGTCCGGTCGTCGCCGTGCCAGAACTGCAGCAGGTCGTTGCCGGACACATCGGCCCGGTCACCGGCCGAGACGAACGTCGACAGCCCGAGCCCGCGGTTCGCCGCGTCGGCCAGTATCGCGACACCCAACGCCCCGGATTGGCAGAAGAAACCGATCCGGCCCGCCGGCGGGACCACCGCGGCCAACGTCGCGTTCATCCGCACCGACGGGTCGGTGTTGACCAGGCCCAGGCAGTTCGGGCCGACGACCCGCATCCCGGCACCGCGGGCCGCCGCGACCAGCTGCCGTTCCGCGGCGCCTCCGCGCCCGAACCCGTCGCGTCCATCACCGGCGAGGTTGCCACCGGCGGGTCGCTCGTCGGCGAGGCCCGCCGTCATGACCACCAGTCCGTGGACCTGCTTGGCCCGGCAGGCCGCGACCACTTCAGCGGCGGTCGAGTCCGGCGCGGTCACCACAGCCAGATCGACGGGATCGGGGATGTCGGTGACCGAGGCGTATGCCCGCACCCCCAGCACCGACAGGGCGTCCGGGGTCACCGGGTACACCGGCCCGGAGAATCCGCCGCGTAACAGGTTCTCCAACACGAAGTGGCCCAGCATGGTCGGGTCATCGGAGGCGCCGATGACCGCGATCGACCCAGGTGCGAGCAGCCGGGCGATCGACCGGGCCTCCGCCCGGTGTTCCCTGGCGGTCATCACCGCCTGCGACTTGTCGGTCGGTTCGATATCGAAGGCCAGGTCGATCACACCGGAGTCGTCCTCGCGGTGCACCATGTAACCGGCGTCCATGAACACCGCGAGCATCTTGGTGTTCTGGCCGAGCACCTCGGCGGTGAAACGGCGGATCCCGCGCTCACGGGCGGCCGCGGCCAGGTGCTCCAGCAGGATCGACCCTATCCCGCGGCCCTGATGCGAATCCTGCACCAGGAAGGCCGCTTCGGCCTCGGTCTCCCGGACGGGATCGCGGTGATAGGTCCCGACCGCGATCAACTCCCCGCTGAGCACGGCGACCAACCCGACCCTGGAGTCATGGTCGACATCGGTGAAGACCTCGATCTGCCGGTCGGAGACCTCGTTGACCGCCTTGAAGTACCGCAGGAACAGCGTCTTCGCGCTCGACCGGTCATGCATGGCGCGGATCGCGTCGGTATCGGCCGGACCGGACGGGCGCAGGTGCGCGACACCGCCGTCCGCCAACAACACGTCGGCCTCCCAACCCACCGGATACCCGGAGGTCCCCGCGGCCGGCGCTGCCCGACCCGGAGCGGTGCCGTCCACGGGGAGCCGGGACGCCCCGTCCCGGCGGCCGGCGGTCACCGGGCCCGCGGCGGTGTCATCGGACACATCACCGGCGGCGGCGCCTGCCGGCAGCCCCCCATGCACCGGGGGATCCCCCCGACGGGCGGCGGCGGCGCCCCCAACGCGGAGAACGGAGCGGGGCCGCTGGTCACCGCCGCCCCGGACAGAGCAGGTGTCGTCATCACGGCAGCCACCCGGGCAGGACGACCGGCCACCCGCGGGATACCCATACCGGGAACCATGAGGCCCGCAAGACCCTCAATGCCAGGGCCGAACGTCCCCGCATGTGGAGTGATGTCAACGCCGACCCAAAACTGACCCCCTTTTGCTGACTGAAAGTTGACCCCTCTGCTGGTTCTGGCTGGTCTACTTGGTGGTGTCCGCTGCGGGCGGTGGCCCGGTGCGGTGTTTGCGGGTTCTGTAGGAGTCACCGTCCAACGCCACGAATGGAGCGCAAACGGTCTTGACTTGACAGTGCTCCGGCGACGGGTGGCGGTTGGTCTTGGGATTCGGCGTCCAGCGGGATGCGGAGTTGGATGTGCACGTTCCATCCGGTGACGCGGACTTCTTCGACAAGTAGTCGCAGGAGTTTTTGCTTTTCTTCGGGGCCGAGGTGCTCGATCACGGTGCTCACTCGACTGGCGAATCCTTGGACGCGGCTGCGAATCTTGTTGTCGCGGCTGAGTTCTCGGCGTTGCGCCGTGAGGTCATCGCGGCGCGTGGTGAGCTCTGAGCGGCGGCGCTCGACATCGCCGGCGCGTCGCTGAACATCCGGGAGGGCGAGCAGCCCTGCCTGGTAGAGGTCGGCGAGCCGGCGGCGCTCGTCGTCGACCGCGGCGATCTTCCGGTCGATCCGGGCCAGTTCAGCTGAGAGCAGCTCGTCGTCAGGGGTCGGGGTGCGGGCGGCGACGGCTTGTTCGCCGGCGAGCAGGGTGTCCGGGTGCAGCAGGGCGGTGCGGATCCGGTCGAAGACGTAGTCGTCGAGAGCTTCGGCGCGGATGTTGCGTTCCGGGCAGCGCCGGTCGGCGCCGCCGGCGCGGATCGGGTCGTGATTGCGGCAGTAGTAGTAGCGGTGCCAGCTGCCGTTCCGGCCGCGCATCCGGTGGGCGTTGGTGCCGACTCCACAAACACCGCACTTGACGAGGCCTTTCAGTAGCCACTGGCCCGGCTCGGCGCGGCGGGGGCTCCATTTGGTGTTGTCCATCATGGTCTTGCTCGCGGCCGTGAACGTCTGTTCGTCGATGATCGGCGGGACCGGGATGCTCACCCATTCCTCGGCCGGTCGGAGGACTTGTCGGTGACCCTTCTTCGTCCCGGGAGCGGGAACCGTCTCGGTGCGGTTGAAGTAGACCCGGCCGATGTAGGCCTCGTTGCGGAGCAGTCGGCTGATCGTCGATGTGTGCCAGATCGCCTGTCTGCCAGACGGTGTGGAGATCTGGTCGGCCGCCAGTCGGCGGGCGATCTCCCGGGTGGAACAGCCACCGGCCACGGTGTCGTGGAAGATCCGGCGGACGACATCGGCCTCCGGTTCGTAGATTTCCAGTCGGGCCGGGCCGGCGCTGTCACGGGCCAGCCGACGGTAGCCGTAGGGCACCCGCCAGGTGATCACTTCCCCGGCGCGCGAGCGGAAGAGCTTTCCTCGGCGGTAGCGTTCGGCGATCTTGGCCCGTTCGTATTCGGCTATCACGCCCTGCACCTGGGTGAGCAGCTTGGCCTGTGGGTCGTCGTCGATCGCGGGTGCGTCGGCGAACGCGACTTGCACGCGGTGCCGGGACAGTTCGTCGAGCACGATGACCTGGTAGGCGTAGACCCGGGCCAGTCGGTCCGGTGACAGGCACCAGATCCGTTCGATCAGACCGGCCTCGGCGGCGTCCCGGAGGTTGTCCAGTCCGGGCCGGTCCAGCCGGGCGCCGGAGTGCCCGTCGTCGCAGAACTCCGCGATCAACTCGTCGCCCTCCGCTGCGACCCGCGCCCGCAGCACCGCCAGTTGGGAGCCGATCGTGCCTCGCAGTTGTTGACTATCGGTCGAAACCCGATCGTAGATAGCGGCTTTCATCGGTTGACCTCCATCATCGCCCCGGTCGCGCGGCCGGTCTCAACTCCGAGCAGGAAGGCGAACCCGGCGGCCAGGGCGTCCAGCCGAGGGTCGTCGTGCGGGCTCCACCGCGGCCGCGCCCCGCCCAGCACCGGACCAGTGAACACCGGTTCGGACGCCGGCCAGGCGATCAACCCGGCGAGTCCGCGGCGGGCGAACCGGGCCGCGGACATCGCCGCCGCCTGTTCGCCAGCCAGTGCCTGGGTCCGGAGCGCTTCGTAGTCGGCCTGGGCGGCCTCCCCGACCGGCCAGAACGCGTGCCCGCGCCCGCTGCCGGACACTATTGCCGCCGGATCCGTTCCACCGTGCGTCGATGCAACTCGACGCCGAACCGGGCCGCGACCTGACCGGCCAGTTCCGCACCGGACTCCCCGGCCGGGGCCTGCCCCAGGAAGGCCAGGATCTCCGGGGTGATCTTCACCGGCCCGCGGCGGCCAGGCCGCTCGTCGAGCAGTCCGGTCATCCCGGATCGTTCGAACGCCGCGCTCACCAGATAGAACGCCGCCCGTGAGTACCCGTGCGCCGCGGCTGCGGCGGTCGCGCTGACCCCGTCCACCGCGTGTGCCCGCAGCATCTCGTATTTCACCTGGACCTTGTCCGCTGCCAGGAAGAAATCGCCCGGCGCGGTGAACAACGCGGACGTCACAGACTCCGGTGACGAGTGCACCAAATCCGCCTCGACCAGCGCCCGAACCCGGTCCACCTCGCTCACTAGCCCCACCTCCCGCGACGAAGGCTACGAGACGAGGAACAAGGCGTCTAGCATTTACCGCCGCGTGTCGCGGTGGACCGTCCTCGGAAGCGCCACGACTGCGGCCATACACGCCTGCAGCGAACCAGTACGCTCCTCTTAGCGGTCGAGACCGCTGGACAGTGCGGTCGTAACCACTAGACACTTTCCGGTCGCTCCAGCGGAGGCCGCCGAAGGCGGCGGCGGTGCTGAACACGCGCGTAGAGGCCGGCAACCGGCTCAATGTCGGCCAGCACGACCGTCAGCTGCAGCTTTGCGTTCCGGTGGTGGCGATGACGTGTGCGTGGTGGACGAGCCGGTCGATCGTGGCGGCCGCGACGGCGTCGTCGCCCAGGGTCTCTCCCCAGCGGGAAAACATGAGATTCGACGTCAAGATGATGGTCCCGGTTTCGTACCTGGAAGCCACCAGCTGGAAGAACAACGACGCTGACGCCGCATCGAACGGTAGATATCCCACTTCGTCGACGACGAGGACGCGATACCGCTTGAGCCGCTTCAGCTCTGCTGCGAGACGGTTGTGGTCGTGGGCGTCGGCCAATCGGCTGATCCAGTTCGTCGCCGAGTCGAACGCGACCGGATAGGTAGACTCCGCCGCCTTGATCGCCAACGCGATCGCCAGGTGCGTCTTCCCGGTGCCCGGTGGGCCGAGAAGCACCACGTTCTCCCGCCGTCCGACGAACGTGGTCGTCGCCAGGTGCGCGATTACATCCCTGGTCTTGCTGGGCACGTGCGTGAAGCTGAAGTCGTCCAGGGTCTTGACCTGCGGGAACCGGGCCGCGCTGACCCGCAGCTTGGTGCCGTTCACCGCCCGGGACGCGACCTGCCGGCCCAACACGGCCGCCAGGTATTCCTCGTGCGACCAGCCCTCCTCCCGGGCCTGATCACCCAGCACGGCGAACATCTCCCCGATCACCGGTGTCTTGAGTTCCCTTGCCAGGAAACGCACCTCACCGGTCACGTCCTTGCCCGCCGCGGCGGTCACTGGTGAACACTCCTTGATGCGGGCCCTGAGAGGGTGCTCGTTGTAGGGACTCGGCGGGAGCCGGGGTGACGGCCTGTGGCGGTCGCCGTTCGACGGCCTCGATGACACTGCCGCCCCCGGTTCTCGCGGGGCTGTGGACCGGCAACAGAGGGACGCGCCGTAGAGCGCCAGTCAGTGACCGCCCGGTATTCGGCCTCCTCGCCGGGTCGTCGCTGCCATTGTGAGGAGTTGTTGAATTGTCTCTGCCCGAATGCGATTTCTACGTCGGTATCGATTGGGCCGCTGTCCTGCACGCCGTGTGCGTGATGGATGCGGCCGGGAAGATCGTTACCGAGTTCACGATCGAGCACACTGCCGAGGGGTTCGCGGCCCTGCTGGTCCGGCTCGGTCGGCTGGCTGACGACCCAATGCTGGTCACGGTCGCGCTGGAACGGCCGGACGGTCGGCTGGTCGATGCGCTGCTCGAGGCCGGGTACCCGCTCGTGCCGGTCAGTCCGAACGCCATCAAGACCTGGCGCGACGGCGAGGTGCTCTCCGGCGCGAAGTCCGACGCCGGCGACGCCGCGGTCATCGCGGAATACCTGCGGTTGCGGTCGCACCGGCTGCGGCCAGCCACCCCGTTCTCGGCGCAGACCAAGGCGCTGCCTCTGCGCACCCCACACATCTCCCATCGACCCCCTACCGCCCTGCTGGACGCCCATTGGCCAGGCGCCGGCAAGGTTTTCGCCGACATAGAGTCGCCGATCGCGTTGGAGTTCCTGACCCGATACCCGACCGCCAAGCACGCCGCCGGCCTGGGCGAGAAGCGGATGCACGCCTTCTGCGTCAAGCACGGATACTCCGGTCGCCGCCCGGCGGCCGAGCTGCTGGCCCGGCTGCGGTCCGCGCCGGCCGGCACCACCGACCCCGACCTGGTCGAGGCCATCCGGGACACCGTGTTGGCCATGGTCGCGGTACTGCGCACCCTCGGCGAGGTCCGCAAGACGCTGGACCGGTCGGTGACCGCCCACCTCGGGGAGCACCCGGACGCCGCGATCTTCACGTCGCTGCCAAGGTCGGGTCAGATCAACGCCGCCCAGGTGCTCGCCGAGTGGGGCGATTCCCGGGAAGCCTACGACTCGCCCGACGCGGTGGCCGCACTCGCCGGCCTGACCCCGGTCACCAAAGCATCCGGGAAATACCGTGCCGTGCATTTCCGCTGGGCCTGCAACAAACGATTCCGCAAAGCGATCACCACGTTCGCCGACAACAGTCGACACGCCAGTCCCTGGGCCGCGCACGTCTACCAACAGGCCATCAGCCGCGGCCACGACCACCCGCACGCCATCCGCGTCCTGGCCCGCGCCTGGGTGCGGGTCATCTACCGCTGCTGGGTCGACCGAACACCGTACGACCCCGGCCGGCACGGCAACGCAAGCAAGATCAACAACCCGGCCATTGCGGCCTGAGGTTGACACAGGGGGTGTCATCGGACGATCCGCAGGTCCGGCCGCGGCCCAGCATCGGCGGTGGGTGTGGCCAGCTCGAACAGCTCGTCGTAGTCGCTCAGCGCCCTGACCCCGACGACCGCGCCGGCAGCTGCGACCGGGCCACGCATCACCGCGGTCCGTTCCTTGAACGCGGTCCGCAGCACCCCGGCCGTCACGACGTGCGCGGGGTCGGTGATCGTCCGCCTGGTCGTCCAGCAGCGCTCGTGCCGGGCAACGGGCAGCCCGGCGCAGGTCGCAGTCACCGTGTTCAGGTCGGCGTGCACGTCGACGAACCGGCCGATCACCGTCGGGTCGACGGAGTAGTCATTCCCGGCGATCCGCACGTAGTAATCCCGCCCCAACCGCACCCGCGTGCTGGTCCCGGTCATAGGCGGGACGGGCGGCAGGGCACCCATCCCGGCCAGGTCCTCGGTGATCCGCATCCCGGGTTGTTCCCCGGTCCGACGCAGCATTCGCGAGTTGGCGACCGGCAACCAGCCGGCGAGCTGGGTGTTGTAATCCGACGGTGAAACGAACGACCGGCCCGGCATGAACGAGGTCTCGAAGAACCCGTTCGCTCGTTCGATGACCCCCTTCGATTCCGGATCCCGAGCCGCGGTCTGATAGATCCGGGTGCCCAACGTGCCGGCGAAGGAGCGGGCACCAACCGTTAACCGGTGATGCTGCCCGATGCCGGACTCGTTGTCCCACACCAGCATCTTCGGCACCGACCCCAACCCGGACAGCAACTGCCACATCCCGGCCAGTAGAGTCGAACCCAGGAACGCAATGTCCATGGCCCCGCCAATTCCCACGATCGACTTCGGCAATCCACTCGCGAATGTGCTGACATTTCCGTTTCGCGGGTCCACCCGTAGCACCCGGCCGGTTGCCCCCCTCGTTGACGTAGGGGTGTTGGTAACGGCGCTGTCACCAGCCCCAATCGCTCCTGCCTGACAGGCTTCGTGGGTCCGGGAATGATTGGCTGGTATGGAGGCTCTTCAGAGTTGGCAGGGAGGCTGGGTTCTGGTTGACGCCCGGCGTGATGCGCGGGTGCAGGCGAATCGTATGCGGCGTTTGTGGTTTTCGGTATTCCGGAAGCCGAACGCGGTCCGGCCGACGTGCTTGACGATCCTGTTGTACCCCTCGGTGCGGCCGTTGCTGATCCCGGTGATCAGGCCTTCGATGATCGATGGTTGCCATGCGTGGACGGTCCAGGCGAGGCGGCGGAGCTGCGCGATCTCGGAGTCGGCGCAGTGCGTGTAGAAGTCGGTGAGCCGGTTCCAGATCAGGTTCCGGTCCGGGTCGGTACCGGCCAGCGCCAGCAACCGCCGGAGCATTTCCTTTCCCGCCCAGCATCTCTCGAGCCCACCGGTGGGATCCGCCCGACGCATCGCGTCGTGCATCTTCGCCGCCTCGTCGTCGGTGAGGGTCTCGGCGGCGCGGAGCAACCGGTTCCGCTGCGTCCATTCCGGGTCGATCTTCCGCCCACGGCGACCGTGACGCGCCCAGGCCAGGTCCCGCCGGTACTCGGTGGCCGCCCGGTTCGCCAGCGCCACCAGGTGGAACCGGTCGACGACCACGACCGCGTTCGGCAGGGCGAGCCTCGCGGCGCGGGCATACGTCGCGGAAGTATCCATCGACACGTGGGTGATCCCGGACAGCCAGGCCGGGTCCTGCTGCTTGAGCCAGCCGATCACCGCATCCGAGGTTCGGCCGTTGACCTGCGCGAACAGGCCGCCGGTGCCGCCCAGATCGACCAGGCCGGTATCGAACCGGTCCACCCATGCCTTGACCCCGGTGGACGTGTCGATCTCGTACTTGCCCTTCCCGCGGCGGGTCTCGTCGATGCCCGGTACCCGCACCGGCGGCGGCCCGGCCGGCAGCACCTGGTCGGCGTAGGCGACGAACGCCTCATGCGCGATCCGCCAGTCCATGCCGAACTCGTCGGCCACCGAGGACACCGGCCGCGCCTGGTCACCGATCGACTGCGCCGCGAGCAGGCGGGCACGAGTAGTGATCCGGGCCCGCGCCGGTATCTGCTCCGGCAGTTCCTCGGTGAACACCTTCCGTTCGCACGCCGGCACCCGGCAATGCCACTCTCATCTGCGATGAGCCCGCAAACCCGATGGAGGCTCGTATCCGTGGATCGTACGGACCACCGGGGTCGTGAACCAGTTCTACTTCTATTGCATGGACGCCGACTTCGGGCCGTTCTTCATCAAGTTCTGCTCCTACTTCCCCTACACCGCGAAGCTCTGCATCAACGGTCACCACTGGGCGCAACGGCAAGCAAGGAAGGCCGGGATCGGGTTCACCGCGATGGACAACGCCTTCGCCGCCGTCGATGACCCGGCCGGGTTACAGGCGATCTGTGACCGATTGGGACCTGCGGCGATACAGGCGCTGCTGAACAAGTGGTTGGCCTTGTTGCCGAACCCGTTCACCGACGCCGACCGGGATGCCGGCTATCGGTATCAGCTCTCTATCCTGCAGGCCGAGTTCTCGTTGACCCAGATGCTCGACGCACCGGTCACCGGTCGGGTGTTCTTCGAACAGGTCATCCGCGACAACTCGATATCGGTCGCCCGGACCGGGTCAGCCTGATCTTCGATCGCCGCGTGCACCTTCACGGCAAAACCCTGACACCGGGTCGGTTCCGCACCCGGGTGATCACCGAAGGGGTCACACCGAGCCTGCACGTGGAATACAAGACCACCCGGATCAAGCAGTACCACAAGTTGCGACACGAGGTCGCACGTTGCGAGCGGACTCGCAGTCAGGAGGGCCGACTGATGTCGGTGGCGTAGTTCCGGGCCGGTGCTCGATGGTCCGTGCCCGCTCTGACGTGCGTCAGCCGGTAACGGTGGGGTGCGAAGCTCAGGGTTCAAGCCCAAGGGTTCTTGTTCCATCCGGGGATCACAGGTGAGGGCAAGGCCGGACGGGTGAATCGCGTGAACCTCCGTTGATGTCTCGTTAAATGCGTCTCCGCCGATGGGTTGGTCGAGGTGGGGTTTAGGGGCTGGCCGTTGGGAAGCGGCAGGCGCCGGTCGGGGATTTGAGGCCGACCGGGTAGAGCACCGCCGCCCTCGGGATACAGGAGGCACCCTCCCCGGCCGCAGCTCGTGCGCGCGAAACGTGGTAACCCCGTCAGGGTCCGGACACCAGCATGTCCGGTCAGTCGACCGTGAGGAAGACCCAATTCCCCGGCGGGCACAGGATGACCCGAGAAGCGAATGCCGATGGCCGAAAGGCGGCAGGAAACCTGGACACTCTCGTCGGCCCCTCCGTCGACGGTCCCGGATAACTGGTCGGATAGGGCGATGCCCGACCCGAAAGGGTGCTGACGCGGGTCAGGTGAGCCTGTGCGGAGACACTGACGATGACACCGGAACCGAAGGGCAAGTTGGACGCCATGACAACGACAGCGACGGCGACGCCGGATGCGGTGGTTGTGGTG
This sequence comes from uncultured Actinomycetota bacterium, assembly GCA_963785455.1. Lineage (GTDB taxonomy): Bacteria > Actinomycetota > Actinomycetes > Mycobacteriales > Nakamurellaceae > Nakamurella. The sequence goes on along the minus strand of CAWAVL010000021.1, from coordinate 118,706 downwards.
AACGGACCGGAGGACGACATCCCAGAGTGGGACGCGATCGATTGGCGGACCGCCGAGGATGATGTACGGCGTTTGCGGCAGCGGATCTTCACGGCGAGCAAGGCAGGGGATCTCAAACGGGTCCGTAATTTGCAGAAGTTGATGCTCCGGTCACGCGCGAACACGCTTCTCAGCGTGCGGCGGGTCACCGAGCGCAACGCTGGCCGCAAGACGGCGGGCGTCGACGGGAAGGTGGTGTTACTCCCGGAGGCCAAGGCTGAACTGGTCGAGTGGGTGCAGCACAACACCGAGCCGTGGCAGGCCCAGCCGGTCAAGCGGGTGTACATCCCGAAAAGGGGCAGCACCGGAAAGAAGCGCCCGCTCGGTATTCCCGTGATCGTCGACCGGTGCCTTCAAGCACGGGTCGTCAACGCGTTGGAACCCGAGTGGGAAGCACGGTTCGAACCGAAGTCCTACGGTTTTCGGCCGGGCCGTGGCTGCCACGACGCGATCGACGCCATCTTCCACGTCGCCAGGGGACCCAACCCCCAGCGGCGGTGGGCGCTCGACGCGGACCTGGCGGCGGCATTCGACCGCATTGATCATGATTACCTGCTCGGCCAGCTCGGCACGTTCCCAGCCCGGGGACTCATCGCCGACTGGCTCAAGGCGGGTGTGATCGAGAACGGCCGGTTCGCCCCGACCGAGGAGGGAACTCCACAGGGCGGGGTAGCAAGCCCGTTGCTTTTGAACGTCGCCCTGCACGGGATGGAACAGGCCGCCGGGGTCCGATACCAGCAAACCGGCGTACACGCCGGGATAACGGTGCCCGGCTCCCCGGTGCTGATCAGGTACGCCGACGATCTGGTCGCCTTGTGTCACACCAGGGACGAGGCCGAACAGGTCAAGGCGCGGCTCGCCGGATGGCTGACGCCCAGGGGTCTGACCTTCAACGAGGACAAGACGCGCATCGTCACCCTCGAAGAGGGATTCGACTTCCTCGGGGTCACCGTCCGCCGCCAATCCGGCAAGCTGCTGATCAAACCGAGCAAGGCGGCCCTGAGACGAATCCGGGAACGGCTGCGCACCGAGATGCTCGCTCTGCGAGGGGCGAACGCGGCTGCGGTGGTGCAACGGCTCAACCCCATCATCCGGGGTTGGTCCGCCTATTACCGGACGGTGGTGTCCAGCCAGGCCTTCACGGCACTGGATCGCTACCTGTGGCAGCTCACCTACAAGTGGGCCAAGTTTGGTCACCCGAAGAAACCGAAGTACTGGATCATCAACCGATACTTCGGCGCCTTCAACAAGTCCCGGCAGGACCGGTGGGTATTCGCTGATCGCGTTGGCGGCGCCTACCGGGTCAAGTTCGCCTGGACGAAGATCGTCCGACACCGGATGGTCAAGGGCGGGGCGTCCCCGGACGACCCCACCCTGGCCCAGTACTGGGCCGATCGGCGGCGTCGGAGCGCACCCCCGCCCATCAACGGGCTCAGCCTGCAGCTATTGCAGCGGCAGGCTGGGCGTTGTCCGTGGTGTCGGGATCTGCTCCTGCACGCCGACCATCCACCACAAAGCCCCACCGAATGGGAACAGTGGGTTCGCGCCATCGGAAAGGCCCTGCGCAAGCAGAGCCTGACCTACCAACGACGCGACGGGTCGGGCGAGACCAACAGCCTTCGCCTCGTACACGTCCGCTGCCGCGGGAGCCACACCGCCGCGGCACCGATCCAGCACTTCTGCCCTGCCCCAGGGCCTTTGGGGCTTGCTTGAGCCGGATGCGCGGAAACGTGCCAGTCCGGTTCTGAGGGGGGCCGGACGCAGTAATGCGTCCGGCCTACCCGGCGAAGGACGCGCCCTTCGAACGGAAACCACGATCAACGACACCTGGGACTTCAACATCGGTAAACGGCTGACTAACGCCGATTTTCGCGCAGCGAGTTCGACCCTAGTCAGGCGAATTGGTAGCTGAGTTGGCGGTTGTTCCACCAGGGGACGGTGACGGTGGGGAGTTCGGCTTGGCGGAGGACGGGTGAGTAGGCCCGCCGGTTGAGTCGGATGGTGATCTGGTTGCCGTGGTTGAGGATTTCGCCGCTGGTTTGCAGGAACGGGCCGGGAGGTGGCTGAAGTCGAGCAGTTCGGCGCGGGGCAGCACGCCGCGGCGGGGTCCGCCGCGGGCGGTGTCGGGTCGTCGTAGCAGCCGTGGCAGTCCTTGCTCGGCGATGACCTCGGCGATCCCGGTTCGGTTCAGCGGCACTCGCTCGGCGGTCAACGCGGCGGCGATCTCGTCGATGGAGTGCCCGTCCGCGCGCAGCTGGAGGATCCTGCCGCGCGCGGCGTCCTTGCCGGGCGCGTGTTTGGGCCCCGGGGTTGCGGTGACGAAGAACTCGTGGGCGCCGGCCCGGAAGTCGCGGACCGCGGAGTGCAGCGACGCCGTGGTGTACCCGAACCGTTCGGCCACCACGGCCGCCGGCTCGCCGTCGTGCAGGTAGGCCCGTAGCGCCTCGTACCGGCGTTGGGTCGCGCCGGTCGGGGACGCGAAGAACTCCCCTCCCGGCCGCACCGGGAAGTGAGGGTCATTCGCTGACTGGTCGATGCGACTAGTCCATCGTGTTTCACGGCTGACGGCAAGCAGCCACGCCGGACCGTGAATTACATCGTTGTCGTTCAACGGATCTCCAGATTCCCCGGGCTGGTCCACCGTCGCGCTGCCGAGCACAAGATCGTATGTTCCTCTGCCTGGTCAGCGATTCACCCCCGAATCACGGGTGGCACATCGATGATGATGGCTCGCAAACGTCAGGCATACAAAGGGAACCGGGCGACCCGCCACTACTCAGCAGCCAGCCAAATGGGGGTCAACACCGCGCCGCGAAAATCGGCGCTAATCTGCCCGCGTTGCGGGAGATCGGCTTTCACGCCAACCGACGCCTGTTGGGCATCCAACGACTCAGCCGTGATCCGATCAACGGCACCCAGGCCCTGCGCACCGTCACCGACCCGGTCGTCACCACCAACGGCACTCGCGTCCCCGGCCTACGACTCGGTCAGCAACGAAGCCACGCCCTGCTCACCGCGCTGCCGATCTTCCGGCTCCAGCCCGACGGGTTCAGTAACCGAGATCTCCGGCCTCTGATAGCCCAACTCCGCGGTCTCAGACCAGAGGACATCACGACCGGGCAGATGACCTACGACCTGCGCCGATTGCGCCATCACGGCCTGATCCAACGGATCCCGCATACCCACCGCTACCAGGTCACCGACACAGGACTTCAATCGGCGATGTTCCTGTCCACCGTCCACGACCGACTCCTTCCCACCGGGCTGGCCGACCTCACAGCACCAACCCCGACCAGGCTCCGAGCCGCCACCACCGCCTACCAAAGCGCAATCGACAACCTCACCCAACGCGTCGGTCTCGCAGCATGAACCCCGACTCAGGGTGCGATATCTGACCCAAACTTCACGGCTTCGCCGCCCAAGCCTCCTAGTACTACAGGGCTAGATCATTAAGGTCTGGAGAGACAGTCGGCGTCGGATGTGGGCGCGCCGGGCGTGGGCTTGGTGTGCTCGTTTCCAGGTTGACCATTTCAGTCCGTGGGTGATGGTGGAGTCGATTTGGCGGGCGAGATTGAGGAGTCTGCGTATTTCGGCGAGGGTGAGGGCGATCAGTCGTCGGTGAATTGGTGGTGCGGTTTCGGGGTCGGTTCGGTCGGTGGTTCTTTTGCGGCGCTGGTGTTGCCCGGGCCCCTTTTTTTGGCCTGGTGCGCGGTGATGGTGAGGAATGAGTGGGTGAGCATGGCAAGGGTCATGTGCCGATACCAGGCGTTGTATTTTCGGACCTGGTATTCATCAAGCCCGACCTCGTTCTTGCTGGAGCCGAAGCATTCCTCGATGGGCCAACGTGAACCGGCGACATTAACGAGTTCACCGAATCCGGCTCGGTTCGGGTTATGGCAGTGATAGAAGGCGAGCTCACCGTCGTCGATTGATCGACGGATCATGTATTGGTGGTCGGGTTGATAGGTTTCGAGGAGCGCCCAGTCATAGACACGATATCCCTTGGTTCCGATACCGCAGGCGCGGCGTTGCCACGCGTTGGGTTTTAGTTTCATCGCGTGCTGGTGGATTTGAGTGTCGTGGCCGGCGGTCTCGGCGTAGACGGTGTTCTTGGGGATGGCCATTACGTAGCTGATGCCGGCCTTTTCCAGGTATTCCCGCAGTCCGGGGTTCTGCCCGAATTCCTCGTCGGCAGTGAACCAGGCGAACGGTACGCCGGCCGTGTCGGCCGCCTCGATCATCTCGATCACCTGCTGTGGCCTGGTCTTGAAGGGAGTGCCGGTCGGTACGCCGGCCTCGGCGCAGCGGTCCGGATCGGCCAGCCATGCTTCCTGAGGAAGGTACAGTCGCCGGTCGATGAGCGCTCGATCGTGCTCTGGTGTGACGTAACCCAGAAAGGTCGCGATCTGACAATTATCGATCCGGCCCAACGTTCCTGAGTACTGCCTCTGCACCCCCACTGATTTTGTGCCCTTTTTCGCGAAACCGGTTGGATCGGCCACCAGGATCGCGGCCGGCGACGCCAAATGTTCCATCACGTAGTCGCGATTGAGATCGAGTAGCCTGTCGACATTCCATGGGGACACGTTCAGGAACCGCTGCAAGGCCTTGGGTTCCGACTCGCCGACATATTCGGCGATCGTCCAACCATTCTTCCGCTGCAGCGGTGCCAGCAATCCACGCATATATTGTTCGGCGTGCTTGCGGGACTCCGGTCGATAGAATATCTCCCCCATACGAGCGAACAGTGCGTTCAGCTCGGACTGCCATTCTTCCAGATCCGATCGGGTCACCGCGCCATCATACACAACTCGTGGCGCCGTCAATGGCTTTACGTTCATGCCACATATATTCGCATTATTGACCGTGAATTCGCGGCAGGCGCACCGCTTCGATGCCGTCGATATTCCGAAAATTGTCACTGTCGAATCTGAGTGGTGAGCGGTACCCCGATCCAATAAATCGCGGGTACAGCGTTTCGCCGCTCAGTCATCAGGTAGTCGGCGACTCCTCGAGGAACCACCAAGACCCAACCTATCGTCCACCGAGGCGCCGTCAGCTCCGAGCGGCCACGTGATCGACGATCGGCCACGACCTGCGGAAACGGGGCAGCGATCAAAGATCACGCCCTGTAGTACGAGCCACGCACTGACGGTCGTGCCATGCAATTGGGGCCGGCGACAGCACCGTTACCGGTACCCGACGTACAGCGCACCACCAGGGCCGATGGTGCTGCCGGAGCCACTCGCCAACCCGGTGACCAGCGGTGATGCGGTGGGCGCCGGACAGGCGGGTGAAGCATCGAGGCCACCAACATTCTTCGATCGCTACTCATCCGATACCTCCCGATGGAAACGCGCACCCGGCAACGTCGTTCGCACCATGCGAAGGCAGGACGCCTTCAAGAAGCCTGGTCCGTATTAATCCAATTGTCCAGGTTGGTTTGCTGCGTAGAATTGACCTGCGGATGCGGGGGCGCGCCCGGCCCGGAGGTTGTCGACGTCGCAGGCCAAGTTGCGCAGCCCCAGCTCGTGGGCCAATGACGGCGGGAGATCCCGGCTCGCAGTCGGCCGCGCAAGGCGAGACAGCTCCAGCCGGGTCCGACGGTCCGAATGAGGAACGACAATCAGGACTCCGCCGGTCATCAATACATTCTCACCGTCCATGATTTTTTGCGTTCGGCGGGGGATCGGTCTACTGCACAAGACGCGGCCTGGATCATTCGGAACAGTCGACAGCCACTGCGAGGGCGGCGCAGATCTCGCGCATTCGCGTGTCGCGCACGCGGCCCGACAGGCTGACGAGGATCGAGATCGAGACGCTTTCGACCGAGTCGAGGTTCACCGCCGACCGGCGGGGCACAGGGTCGTCGCCAGGTTCGAGCACGACTTCGCTGACGAGCCCTCGAATCGTCGTCGTACATGGCGCGACGAGCGCGCGACGATGTCGCGGGATCACCGCGTCGCGGGAAAGGACGACGACTGGTCGACGACCGATCTCGGCCATCTCGCACCACCACACCTCCCCGCGCGCAGGGAGCGCATTCACGACGACGCCACGGCCCGTCGAAACGACGCCAGGTCGCCCCACTCGTCTGGCTCCTCGAGGGGGTGCTCGTCATAGGCGGCGTAGCTCGCATCCACCTCGGCAGAGCGGTAGCGGGCCAACAGGGCCGCAAGGGCTTCGTCTATGAGCGCAGCATCCGTCGTCCCCGATCGGATGCTCCGGGCATACTCGAGTAAGGACGCATCGACGGTCGTGCTGAGACGTATGCGGTTCATGCCATCATCATGCCACTCATGTAGAGGGATCGGGAGCCGTCCATCTGGAGTCTTGGTGTAGCGGCCCTGCAAAGTTCCCCGTCCGTGTATATCCGATGAGCGCGCCTCTTTCATGCGCCTGCATCGAACCGTTGGTTGACCACTGCTGGTGAGCGCAACCCGGCCGGGATCGATCGAGCATCCGCCAGTGGTGAGCTGAGAGGCATCCAGATCAGCGGGTTCGGTCGGCACGGAGACGCCGATCCGGGTATGCGTTCAGGTGCCCCGACGGTGCTCGGCGACGCCGGGAACCCGGTCATCGTCGACGACTGCCGGGCCTGGCGGTCCGACCCCGGCGCCAACATCACCGGTTCGGGAATGAACTTCGCGGACAACCCGGGGTTCATCCGGGCCGCGACCGCTGGCGCACCCGCGGTGGGGAACTTCCTGGCCAACTGGCACGGCAACGACAACTCCGCGGCCTTCCCCTGGCGTTCTCCTTCGGCCTGTCCTCACTGGTGATCCTGGTGGTTTCGGCGGCATCGCCCTGGGCATCATCGTCGCGAAGGTCGCGATGGTGGTGATGAGCGCGCTGCTGATGGTGGCGCTGGTCGCCTCGCTGTGGACCGGGCCGGGCAGCACCCGGCTCGCCTCCTACGCCAAGTTCTACGTCGGCCCGGCGTGTTCACCTTCGCGATCTCCGCGATCTTCGCGCTGCTCAACCTGATCACCGGGTTCCTCGTCGGCGCCGGCGCCCGGCAGTTCGGCCCCGGCAGCATCCTGGCGGTGCTCTGGTCCGGCTTCGCCCCCGTCACCGCCTTCGTCGTGCTGCACCTGCTCTTCAAACACCTGCTGCGGGTGCCGTCGCCGTTCAACCGTCCGACGCCATCGCCATCGCCATCGCCTACGCCGGCGCGATCGGCGGGATCGGCGCCGCCGCCGGAGCCGGCTTCGACCGGATGCTCACCCGGGCCCGCTACCGCGGCGAGTACCGCGCCCGACAATTCCCCGGCGGCGCACTGCGGAACCTACTGGGCCGCAACACCAGCGGACGACCCGGGCGCGGCCCCGGATCCATGCGGATGCAACCATCGGTACGGGACCAACTTCTACACAGGGATCTCCGGCTCGCCGTGCCGGTCGCGGCGGAGCTCCGCACCGCGCGCCGGTTCGTTCGTCCGCACCGGCCAGCACTTGCCGCCCCGCAGGATCGACCGCGACACCCGGGAATGGGTGCAGGACACCGGCAACAACGCCCGGACAGCCTGGGACCGGTTCTTCGAGCAAAACCGAACCGACCGGCGATGACCGCAACGGTTGGGGCAACCTCGCCGCGGCCGCGGGCGCCACCCTGGACGCCGCCGCCGCCCGGGTCGGCGCCGCACCGTGCAGGCCACCGTCGGCCGGGGCCCGTACCAACTGTCCCATGCCCGACAACCCCTATGTCACGCCGGCGTTGGCCGGCCGAACGATCACGGCGCCCGATTCCGCCGTCGCCAGGGGGCTCGTCGCGGGGTTCACCGCCCTCGGCATGCCGTACGTCTGGGATGGCGGGGGAAGCGGCGCCGGCCCCGACAACGGTTGCACCCGCGGTGGCGGGGCCTACAACTCCTGCGGAGCGGAGATCGGTTTCGACTGCTCGGGGCTCACCGCCTACGTCCTCGGCCGAGCCGGGTACGACATCCCGGGCAACTCCAGCAGCCAGCGCGCCGGCGGCGTCCCCGTCCCCTGGGACCAAGGCCGGTCCGGCGACATCGTCGGTTTCCCCGGCCACGTCGCGATCTACCTCGGCGCCGTAGGCGGCCGGAGAAAGATCCAACATCCTGCATCGGCACACCCATCCACGTCGTGCCGCTCACCAGAACCGACTACGACAACCAGCTGCACCGGTATTGGACTGCGGGGAACAGATGACAGCGGCCGTGACGGCCGTTCTGCCGGGCTGGACCGCGATGGCAGCTCGGAGGTTGGTTGTCGAGCAGGCGGATCGGCGGTCGGCTTGCCGCAACCGTCCCCGATGGCAGGCGGACGGCGATCGTGCTGTTCACGGCGCTTCGGGTGCGGGTTCGGTTGAGTGCGCGGGCTCGAAGACGACGACCGCGGTCTCGGCGGGCCGCAGGTTGGCGTAGGCGTCCAGGTTCTTGTCGATCTGGGCCCAGCGGGCCCACAGCCGCTCCCGTTCGATTCCGTGTGCGCGGCGGGCTCGGACCTGACGCGTGCCATCGCGGGTCCGCACCGTCGCCACGGGATTGGCCCGCAAGTTGAGCCACCATGCCGGCTCGGCGGCACCCCAGCCATTCATCGCCATGGTGACCAGGTTCTCGCCATCGACGAAGTAACCGACAACGACCCTTCGGGGCCGCCGGCTGCGGCGGCCGGTGGTAGTCAGCCACAGCGCCCCCCAACCGCCCGGCTTCGGTCTCCACAACCCGAGCCGCCCCCGCGTCGCACGCAGGACGGCGCGGTGCGCATGCCAGAACCCCGCGATGAACCAGCGCGGTTGCAGGTGCGGTCGACCGCCGCCGCGGGCGTTGGCGGCGTGATCGCGTTGAGCGGCTGCCATGGCGCGATCGTGGACCCTGCACCACCGGTACGGAAGGGTCGGAGGCCCCTGCCGTACGGTCTGCCGGAACGACCGTCTCATCCTGATCCACGACGCTGCAGCTCGTGGTGTCAGAAGTCATCCTCGGCTGGCTGCGCCGGTGTGACAGCGGCTGACATAGGCCTCGGGGCCGCAACGCGCGTAGTCGCTTCTGCGTCGGAGCGGCCTGGGCCGTCGTCGGGCGGTTGCCGTCTGCCGCGGAAGCGGCGGCCGGAGGCCGCACGCCTTTGGCCAGCATCGCCGGCACCGACCGAATGTTCGACGCCGTAATCATCGGTGATCCCCTCGGGCGCTCTACGGCACCCAGATCGGTCTGACCTTCCCGGTCCTAGCTCATTTCGGCGTGCAGCGGTTGGTGCCCGAGGTCGGCGGTGTCGATCCAGGATCAGAAGCCCATGAGATGGTGATGATGCTGTTCGGTGGCAGGAGCAAGGTAGAGCGGACACGGGTACAACTGCGCGTCAAGGTCGCGATGGCGGACATGGCCGAGCGCACCGACCGATTCCTGCGCGGCCGACCCCCATCTGGGTATCTATTGGGCGACGACGGCCCGCAGCCGAATCCCGCCGAGGCAGCCGCCGGGCAGGTGGCGCACAGAACTGAGGGCTACATTTTCCGGTCCATCGCCAAGATCCGGACGGACGAGGGGATCCCGTCACCTTCAGCGCATGACCCCTGGGCGTAACAGGCACCGCGACGGGCGCGGCTGGGCATTTTCCGCGGAACGGGCCATCCTCGGGAACCCTCCTACGCCGGTCGCCGAGTCGGGGGCGGCAGGAGAAGTTCGAGTCCCTGCTTGACCCGTCCCGACGTCGCGGCCGGGAGTCAGATTCGAATGCGCTGGAAAGAAAAGGAGACCTGGATCCGACCCGGCCAGCTCACTCACCCGGCCATCGTCGACGAGCATCACGCCGCCGCGGCGGAACAGCCCCTGTCCGCGCGCGTTCGACCCCAACGCACCCGTCAGCGGGCGACCGAGAATCCATACGCCCTGTGGGGACTGCTCAAGTGCGGGATCTGCGGCTCAACCATGCAGGGCTCGTTCCGTAGGTCCCGCGCCGACGGTCCGGGCCGGGTGCTGCACCGGTCCGAGATCCGACGCAGCCGCGCACTACCGCCGGAGTTGATCGACCATCCCGCTACCGTCTATGCGCGGCAGGATGCCATCGTCGTCAAGGTCGACGAATGGACCTCGTCGCTGGCGTCCGCCGAAGCTCTGGTCGCGGGCCGGTTGCCGGTCCCGGTCATGAACCAACAACGGGCCGCTCTTGGCCGCCGACAGCCGACATCCAGCACAAGATCGCCAGCCTGATCGCGGCCATCGAATCGGGGGTCGATCCGACGCTGCTCGGACAGCAGTTGGCTACCAGGACGGCGGAGAAGGATCGCATTTTGCGGGACATCCGGCGCCTGGAGCCAGCGGGGCGATGTCCGCCCGGGAGATCCAGCGCTTGATCGACATGTTCGGCTCCGTCGCCGTCGCGCTGAGAGCAGCGATCCACGACCAGCACCACCGGATTAACACTGCATGCCGTCTGACCTGCGAGTACGATCCGCAGAACCCGCACAGTTCGGGCCTCGAAAATCGATCCCACAGAAGGTGCGTGGGGGTTTGGGCGTGTCCGAGGGGGGACTTGAACCCCCACGCCCCTAAGGGCACTAGCACCTCAAGCTAGCGCGTCTGCCATTCCGCCACCCGGACAGGTGTTCACGGCCCGTGGACCGCGGTGTCCGAGCTTACTCGATGGCCGCTGCCGACCCAACCACGACGGGCTGCGGCGCGGCCACTCACGAGGGCTGCGGCGCGGCCACTCACGAGGGCAGGGGCACGGCCGTCACGCGAGCTGCCGCAGGGCCGTCACGGGTGCCGGGGCGATGGTGGTAGGAAAGCCCGATGACCGCACCGGAATCCCAGGCTGCTGCCGGCCGCCGCGACCAGACGACGGAGCCGGACGGGGACAGCGCCCCGTCCGCCGCCGAGCAGGAGGTCGTGCAGCTGTGCAGCGAGCTCATCCAGATCGACTCGGTGAACACGGGTGACCCGGACACCATCGGTGACGGTGAGGCTCGGGCGGCCCGCTACCTGCAGCAGAAGCTGGAGGAGGTGGGGTACGAGACCACGTACGTGGAGGCCGTCCCGGGCCGCGGCAACGTCATCGCCAGGCTGGCGGGCGCTGACCGCGACCGGGGAGCGTTGCTGGTCCACGGCCATGTCGACGTGGTGCCTGCGGACGCCACCGAGTGGACGGTTGACCCGTTCTCCGGCGCCGTCCGTGACGGCTATGTGTGGGGCCGGGGCGCTGTCGACATGAAGGACATGGTGGCGATGACGGTCGCCGTCGCCCGCGACTTCAAACGCACCGGGTACGTGCCGCCGAGGGACCTGATTTTCGCGTTCATGTCCGACGAAGAGGCCGGGAGTGCGCTCGGCTCCCAGTGGCTGGTGGACCACCACCCGGAGCTGTTCGAGGGTGCGACCGAGGCGGTGTCGGAGGTCGGTGGGTTCTCCATCCCGACCTCTGCCGACCACCGCGCCTACCTGATCGCGGCGGCCGAGAAGGGTATCGCCTGGGCGCACCTGACGGCCACCGGACGGGCCGGACACGGCTCGATGATCAACGACGACAACGCGGTGAGCCACATCGCGCAGGCAGTGGCCCGGCTCGCGGCGCACGAGTTCCCGCTCACCCGCACGGCCACCGTCGATGCCCTGCTGGCCTCCATCACCCAGCTGACGGGTCTGGAGTTCCCCGACGAGGATCTGGAGTCGGCGGTCGCCAAGGTGGGGCCGGTGGCCCGCATCCTCAACGCGACACTGCGGAACACGGCGAACCCCACGATGCTCAAGGCCGGGTACAAGGCCAACGTCATCCCGTCCACCGCGACGGCCACCGTCGACTGCCGGATCCTGCCCGGCTCGGAGGCCACCTTCCGGGACGAGGTCGCCAGGATCGTCGGCGACGACGTGCAGATCGAGTGGACATATCAGCCGCCGCTGGAGTTCCCCTTCGAGGGAAGGCTTGTCGAGGCCATGACGGCGGCGCTGGCGGCCGAGGATCCGGACGGAACCGCCATGCCGTACATGCTGTCGGGCGGAACCGATAACAAGGCGTTCGCCCGGTTGGGCGTCGCGGGTTACGGATTCGCTCCGCTGCGGCTGCCGGCCGACCTCGACTTCTCGGCGTTGTTCCACGGTGTGGACGAACGCGTGCCCGTCGATGCCCTCACCTTCGGCACCCGGGTGCTCGACCGGTTCCTGCGCAACTGCTGATTGGCCGCGGGCAAGCAGGTCCCCCGGCGGGCGCGGATGCGCCCACCGGGGGATCGGTGTCGGTGCCTGCCGTCAGCGACACCGGTGCCTGCCGTCGGCGACAGTTGTCCTCACCGTCCGCAACGGTCGGTGCCTGCCGTCAACGACGGCCGGTCTCAGTGCCGGTGCTGTCGGTGGAGGTCTCCGTCGCCGGGTAGGTGATCGTCTCCGTCACGACCGGCTCGATGAGTTCGTCACCGCCGTTGGTCGGCGCGTAGGTCGTCACGACCTCGTCCGGCAACTCGGTGACGTCCTCGTTCTGGGAATTCTTCTTGCCGGCCACGGTTGCCGCACCTGCGGCGGCGGCCGCCACCCCGACGGCAGCGGCGACGGCCTTGCCCGAGATGCCTGCCTTGCCGCTGTCACCGCGGGATCCCTTTGCGTCCTGCACGCCCGGAGTCCCGGTGACGCCGCCGGCGTTGACCGATTCCCGCCACGCGCCGCTGGCGTAGCCCTCGGACTCGATGAACCTCTTGAACCGGTCCAGGTCCGCTGTGGCCTGGTTCTCGACGACGTTCAGCTTGTCGCCGACCTGCTCGACAACACCCTCCGGCTCGTACTCCAGGACCAGTCGCAGGGACGTCTGACCGCCGCCCACGTCGGTGAAGCTGACCTCGCCGGCGTTGGTGGCACCGGACTTGGCCGCCCAGGCGATCTGCCGATCCGGCACCTGGCGCAGGACCTTGGCCTCCCACTGACGCTTCACGCCGGCGATCTCGGCCACCCACTCCAGCCGGTCGTCGCTGAGCTGGGTCACCTTCTTGACGCCGCCCATGAACCGGGGGAATTCCTCGAACTGCGTCCACTGGTTGTACGCCACACTGACCGGCACGTTGACCAAAATCGACTCTTCCACCTTGGTGCTCACGATGTCTCCTTGTCGTCGATGACGAGGCAGCTCGTCCGCCCTCGCCGCTCTGCGACCGCCACCCCTGCAGTTCTTTCTGCCGCGGCGAACCGATGAGGAACCGGCGCCGGCGGCAGATGCCCTGCGGTGCTGCACGTGCTCGCATATTCACACCAGCATCATGACGGTTCCCGTTGGCAGGACGAATCAATCGCGGCAGCGCAGAATTGGTGCCCGCGAGAGGCGTTGCGGGCCGCGCGCATTCGGTCTCCGGCGGACCAAACCGAACAGATCAACGCGCTCGCGGCGAAACAGCGCAGCAACACGGATTTCGGTGCATATTCAGCTCGTCGGGAGCCATACCCGGACGATTGCGGTGGTGAAGGCCGCCAGTGCGACGACCACCAGGAACGGGAGCCGGCGCCACACTGCGACCGCGGCGACCGCCAACCCCGCGGCGCGGGCGTCCAGCACGAGTGCCGGGCCGTAGGAGAACGTCTGCACCGCAACCAGAGCGGACAGCAGCACGATGGGCAGCAGTGCGGCGATGCGCTGCACCCGCGGCCTCTCCAGCACGCTGCGCGGCACCGACAAACCGGCGAGCTTGAACAGATAACAGCCCAGCGCCCCGACGAGAATCCCGACCCAGAGAATCACGGCGCCCGCCGCCGGGACTGCGGCCGGAAGCCGGCGGCGACGCCGACCAGCGCGGCGATCAGCACCGGGATGCCGACCGGCACGAACGGAACCGCGACCAGCGCCACGATGGCCGCCGCCAACGCGACCGCCCACGCCTCCCGGTCGCGCAGTCTCGGCGCGAGCAACGCAAGGAATGCCGCAGGTGCGGCAGCGTCCAGGCCGAGCAAACGGGGATCGGACAACCACGACGCACCGACGAGACCCACCACCGTGCCCAGGTTCCACAGCAGGAACACGCCGATCCCGGTGGCGTAGAAGCCGAGTCGCGCCGCGCGCGCCGAATCACGGCCGATGGCCATCGCCGTCGACTCGTCGATCACCAGGTGCGCCGCCAACAGGCGCCTGGTTCGGCGGACGTCGAGCAATTCGGACAACCTCAGCCCGTACAGGGAATTCCGCGCACCGAGCAGGATCGCGGTCACCGCGCCGGCCAGTGGCGCGCCGCCACCGGCGACGACGCCGACCAGTCCGAACTGGCTGCCACCGGTGAACATCACCAGGGACAGCGTCATCGTCTGCCAGAAGTTCAGGCCGGCTGCGAGGGAGATCGCCCCGAAGGAAATGGCGTAGGCACCGGTGGCGATGGCGACCCCGGCCGCGTCGCGCAGGACCTGCGACCGGGTGACCGGCCACGTCGGGTCGGCGACGGGTGCGGCTTCGGCCGTCTCTTCCCGCCGCCCTTCGGCGGCCCGGTCGCCGGATTCGGAACGGGGTGGCTCGCTGCTCACCCGTTGTCAGGGCGTCAGGTCGGGCAGCAGGCCGGAGGTTCGGCGACGGCGCAACCACACCCGGCGGCTGCCGTCGGGAAAGCGAAGCACCCTGGCCAGTTCCCAGCCGGAAAATTCGGCCCGGATCGCCAGCATGGTCGCGGCCGCCGACCGCGACACGCGGGCGTCGATCCGCAGCGGTTGGTAGTCGAAATCGTCGGACGGGAGCCACGACGGCCGCCGTGGTGCACCATCGGGCGGCCGCTGGGCTGCGGTAGACCCCGGACTGTCTGCCGCCTGGGATGTTTCGTGACCGGTGATGGCCATCACCTCCGTGGTGAGGGGCGGCGGATGCGGCCGGAAGCCGCCGCGGCCCGTCGAAGCCGACACCGCACCTTACCCACGATGACGGCGGTGCGGCTCCGGCTCAGGACGAGGCGGACGGGCCCGCGGCTCCGGACCGCCGGCCGGCAACGATCACCTCCGGCGCCGGGTCGGTGCCGGCTTCCGCGGCCTCGTCGGATTCGGCGGCCGGCCGCAAGGCCGTGCGCAGCAGCGACATCAGCGTGGTCCGCCGCGGGATCGAACCGATGTCCCGCACCGCCCGCGCCAGCGCCGGCCCCGCCGCGTGCACCACGGACAGGTGCCGGCGGGCTCTGGTCAGCGCCGTGTACACCAGGGGTCGGGACAGCATCGAGCCGGCCTCCGGCGGCATCACCGCCACCACGGCCTGCCATTCCGACCCCTGGGCGCGGTGCACCGTGATCGCCCAACCGTGCAGGAGATCACCGAGGGCCTTGCCGGCGATGGCGGATTCGCCGCCGGTGAACGCGACCTGCAGCGAGTTGTCGCCGCAGGAGAGCACCGTGCCCACCTCCCCGTTGGCGTATCCGGTGGGTTCGGCGTCCAGGTGGTTGGCGGTGGCCACCACCCGGTCACCGGCGTCGAAGCCGCGGACCGTTCCCGCCCCGGGATTGAGCACCGCCTTCAGCGCCCGGTTCAGCGCCTGCGTGCCGGCGGGGCCGCGGTGCACCGGCGTCACGACCTGGATCTGGTCACCCTCGCAGCCGAAAACCCTGGGCACGGAGTCGGTGACGAGTTGGACGACGCGCCGGGCGGCCTCGTCGGACCCGCGGGCGGGGACGACAACGACCTCGTGGGTGGGGTCGGTCACCGGCGGCAGTTCGCCGGAGCGCACGGCGGTGGCGAGGCGGGCAATGGCGCCACCCTCGGTCTGCCGGTACAGCGTGGTCAGCTCGGTGACGGGGAGCATTCCGCTGTCGATGAGATCGCCGAGGACCCGCCCCGGACCGATCGACGGAAGCTGGGCGGGGTCGCCGACGATCACCAGATGGGTCGAGTCGGACAGGGCCCGCAGCAGCGCCGCGGCGAGCTCGACATCGAGCATCGATGCCTCGTCCACCACGACGAGATCGGCCTCGACCGGGTTCAGCGCGTCGTGGTCGAAGACCGATCCGCTGGCTCCGGGCGCCGGCGGCCGAGCGCCGAGCAGGCGATGCACCGTCGTGGCGTTGTTGCCCGCGAGCTCCTCCAGTCGCTTGGCCGCGCGGCCGGTCGGCGCGGCCAACGCGATGGTGGCGTCGACCTTCCGGCACAGCGCGACGATCGCGGCGACGGTCCGGCTCTTGCCGGTGCCGGGCCCACCGGTCAGCAGGCTGACCCCGTGCGCGGCGGCGAGGGCGACCGCGCCGGCCTGCACCGCGTCCAGGTCGCCGACCACCCCGGTCACGGCCCGTTTGCCGGCCAGCGTCGAGGCGGTCCTGATCAGCCGGGCGACGCCGTCGGCGATGTCCGCCTCGGCGCGGGCCAGCGGTTCCCGGGCGATGAAGGTGGTCGCCTCGGCGGTGTCCACGGTGTTCACGGTGTCGCCGTGGTCAGCGACCGCCACCACGGCCCCGCCGGCGGTGGCGGCCGCGATCGCGGCGTCGCCGTCCACGCCGAACGGCCGGAGGGCACCGGCCACCTGTGCGGCGGCGGCGACCGTGTGGCCGTCGCGGGCGTAGCGTGCCAACGTCCACTCGACCAGCCCGCGGCCCCGGCGGGGATCCTCGCGGCGGACGTCGGGCTGGAGGAAGCGGGCGAGCCGGTCGGCCTGTGCAACCGCGGCGTCCGGCAGAGCGAGCAGCCGCCACGGGTCGGCGCGCAGGGCGCCGGCGGCATCCTCGCCCAGGACATCGGCGAGCCGCAGCGCCCAGCGGACCGGGATCTCCTGCGGCACCAGCATTTCGGCGATCTCGTAGGTTCGCCCGGCGCCGATGAAACTCATCACCAGTCGGTTCGCGCGGCGTTCGGTCATCCGCGGCAGTTCTGCGAGCTTGGCGGTCGTCACGTCCGCCGGAGATCGGATCCCGGCCTCGGCCAGCTTGGCCGCGGTCGCCTGTCCGAGACCCGGCCACAGGCCGGCAGCGCAGAACTCGGCGAAAACGTCAGGCACGCCCGGACCCTACCGTCGCGCGGTGGCCCGACCGGCCGCCCGACGGTGGCCGGTCGCCGTGCCCGTCAGCCGCCGACCCGCCCGCTCAACCGGCTACGACTCGACCGGCTACGGCGCCGATTCGGCCACGGCGCTCACGTCGTCCAGGGCGCCCCTGATCTCCGCCGGCAGGGTGATCTCCTCGGCCGCCAGCGAGCCCAACAGCTGAGCCCGGTCGCGGGCGCCGATCACGACGCTGGACACCGCCGGGCGATCCCGCACCCACGCACACGCCACCGCCAGCGGTGAGGTGCCCAGGCCGTCGGCCGCCGTGGCGACCGCCTCGACGATCCGCGCGGAGTGCTCGGTACGGTACCGGCCGACATACCGGGTGAACTGCGGTGAGGCGCCGCGGGAGTCCGCCGGCGTGCCGTGCCGGTACTTGCCGGTGAGCACTCCTCGACCGAGCGCCGCCCAGGCGAGCAGGCCCAACCCGTGGGCGCCCGCCGCCGGCAACACCGAATGCTCCGGACCGCGTTCCAGCAGCGAGTACTCCGACTCGGCCGAGACCAGCCCGGCGCCCGGCGAGGCGCTCCGGAGGAACGCGGCGAGGGTGGCCAGCTGCCAGCCGTTCACCCCGGACACGCCGATGTACCGGGTGCGACCGGAATCCACGGCGGTCCGCAATGCGGCACAGGTCTCCTCGAACGGCACCCCGGGGTCGAACCCGTGCACCTGCCACAGGTCCACATGGTCGGTGCCGAGCCGGGTCAGCGAGCCGTCCAGGGCATCCAGCAGGCTGCCGCGCCCACCGCCCGCCCCGACCGTGGTGGTCGCGAGAACCACCGACGCCCTGCTCACCACGTCCGGGACCAGGGTGCCCAGGATCGTCTCGGCATCCCCGTCGCCGTAGATGTTGGCGGTGTCGATCAGCGTGCCGCCCGCGCCGACGAACGCCTCCAGCTGCGCCGCGGCCGCCTCCGCATCGGTGTCCCGACCCCAGGTCATCGTGCCCAATGCCAGCCGGGACACCTGCAGACCGCTGCGGCCGACGCGACGGGATTCCATGAACGCAACCTATCCACTGCGACGCGCGGAATCCGGCAGCAGGCGTCCGTTTCGGCCGCGGCGGTGTGAGCTGCGTGACGGCGGGGCGTCGTGGGCGGCGGCGGGACCGGGCACGGGTACCGTGGCCGGGGCGTTCCGGCGCCCGGAAGCGGTTCCGCGGACAGCAGGGGGCGATCAACAGCGTGGCAGGTCGAATGCGCATCGGGCTCAACCTCGGCTACGTGACCACCGCCCAGGAGCTTGCGGACAACCTCGCCCTGGCGCAGGCCGCCGAGTCGCTCGGTTTCGACATGGTGTGGGCCGCCGAGGCCTACGGGTCGGACGCGGTGACGGTGCTCTCTGCGGTCGCCGCTCGCACGCACCGGATCGGCATCGGTTCCGCGGTGCTGCAGATCCCCGGTCGCACCCCGGCGATGACGGCCATGACGGCCGCCACTCTGGACGCGCTGTCCGGCGGCCGCTTCTCGCTGGGCCTGGGCGTGTCCGGCCCGCAGGTGTCCGAGGGCTGGCACGGGGTGCGCTTCGCCGACCCGGTCGGTCGCACCCGCGAGTACGTGCAGATCGTCCGGCAGGCGCTGACCAGGCGGCGGGTGACGTCCGGCGGCACCCATTTCACGTTGCCGCTGCCCGACGGTCCCGGTAAGTCGCTGGTGCTGGCGCTGCAACCCGTCCGACCGGCCGTGCCGGTCTACCTGGCCGCGCTCGGGCCGAAGAACCTCGACCTCACCGGAGAGATCGCGGACGGCTGGCTGGCCATCTTCTTCGACCCGGACTCGGGGTCCGGGTCGATCGCCCGGATCGCCGACGCCGCCACCCGTGCCGGCCGCGACCCGCAGGACATCGACATCTGCGCGTCGGTCCCGGTGTCCGTCGATGACGATCCCGCCGCGGCCGCCGACCGGGTCCGGCCCCACGCCGCCCTCTACATCGGCGGGATGGGCTCGGCGACGACGAACTTCTACCACCGCACCGCCAGCGAGATGGGCTACCGCGCGCAGGCCGACGAGGTCCAGGAACGGTTCATGTCCCGTGATTACGCCGGCGCCGCCGCGGCGGTGCCGTTCGACTTCATCGACCGGACCAGCCTGCTGGGGCCGAAGGAACGGATCGCCGAGCGACTGGTGCGGCTGTCCGACAGGGGAGTGAGGTCGATCGCGGTCAACTGCTTCGACGCCGACCTGGAGGCGAAGATCGCCACCCTGACCACGGTCATGCAGGCCGCAGAGCAGTCCGGAGCACGCGCGTGACGATCTGGCAGGCCATCATCCTGGGCATCGTCGAGGGGCTGACGGAGTTCCTGCCGGTGTCCTCCACCGGCCACCTGACGATCGTCTCGAAGATGCTGGGACTGTCCATCGACGACCCGTCGATCACCGCGTTCACCGCCGTCATCCAGGTCGGTGCGATCGTCGCGGTGATCATCTATTTCTGGTCGGACATCATGACGCTGCTCCGCGCCTGGGTGCGCGGCCTGTTCGACGCGCGCCGCCGCTCGGACCCCGACTACCGGCTGGCGTGGCTGGTCATCATCGGGTCGCTGCCCATCGTGGTCGTCGGCTACCTCGGCAGGAACCTGATCACCGGGCCGCTGCGGAGCCTGTGGGTCGTCGCCTTCGCGCTGATCATCTGGGGCGGCGTCATGCTGATCGCCGAGGCTGTCGCGAAGCAGGACCGCGGCGAACGGGACCTCAACCTCACCGATGCCCTGCTGATCGGCTTCGCGCAGTGCCTGGCACTGATCCCCGGTGTCTCCCGGTCGGGGGCGACCATCTCGGTGGGCCTGATGCGCGGACTGGACCGGGTCACGGCCACCAGACTCGCCTTCCTGTTGGGCATTCCGGCCCTCGTCGGCGCCGGTGTGTACGAGCTGCCGCCGGCGCTGCAGGAGGGCGGCGTCGGCGCCCTGCCCACCCTGATCGGCACCGTGGTGTCGTTCGTGGTCGCGTATGCCTCCGTCGCGTGGCTGCTGCGGTACGTCGCCGGCCACACCATCAAGATCTTCGTCTGGTATCGATGGGCACTGGCGGCGGCGATCATCGTCGCGCTCACCACGGGCGCGCTGGCCGCGACCTGACCCGCTGCCCGGCGGCATTCCGCCGGCCCGGCCAGGCAGCCGACACACCAGGAAGAGTGCACATGACGACTCAGGACGCCGGTACCGTCGCACCGCCGACCGCAGCACTCGACGACGGCACCGCGCCGAGCGCGGACACCGGCGGCGGCTCAGCTCCGGCCACGCACGAAGGCACCGCCGAGGAGAGCCCCGAGGAGCAACGACCGCCGGTGATCACGGTGCTGCTGATCCGACACGGCCGGTCCACCGCGAACACGGCCGGCCTGCTCGCCGGCCGGACGCCGGGCGTCCGGCTGGACGACCACGGCACGCAACAGGCGGACCAGATCGCGCAGCGGCTCGCCGGCATCACCGTCGACCGGCTGATCTCCTCACCGCTGGAACGCTGCCTGCAGACGGTCACCCCGTTCGCCACCGCCGCGGGCCTGACGGTGGAGACCGACGAGCGGTTCGCCGAGGTGGACTACGGGAAATGGTCCGGGAAGCCCCTCAAGGAACTCGCCGCCGAACCGTTGTGGCGAACCGTCCAGCAGCATCCCTCGGCGGCCGTCTTCCCGGACGGCGAGGGGCTCGCCACCGTGTCCAGCCGTGCTGCAGAGGCGATCCGTGACGTGCGGCTCTCGGCGGTCAAGGACCAGACGGTGCTCATCTGCTCGCACGGCGACGTCATCAAGGCGATCCTCGCCGATGCGCTCGGGATGCACCTGGACTGTTTCCAGCGGATCGTCGTCGCGCCGGCGTCGCTGTCCGTGGTCCGGTACACCACGCTGCGGCCGTTCGTCGAACGGATCAACGACACCGGCGATCTGGGCTCGCTCCGCCCGCCGCCACCCGCGTCGACGGCCGGCGAGGACGCCGCCGCGGACGGCTTCGGCACCGACGACCAGGTGCGCGCCGACGCGGCCGTGCTGGCCGGAGCCGGTGGTTCCGCGGGGGACGCCGCGTCGGTCTCCGATGCTGTTCCGGGCGGGACGACCAGCTGAAGTGTTGCCCTAAGCTCGGAGGTGCCATGTCGCGACAGATCCACATCTTCCGCTCACCCGATCGATTCCTCGCCGGAACGGTCGGGCAGCCCGGCGAACGCGAATTCTTCCTGCAGGTGGTGGACGGCCGCCGGGTGCTGTCGGTGGCCTGCGAGAAGCAGCAGGTCGCGGTCCTCGCCGACCGGCTGGGGTCGCTGATCACCGAGGTGGCGCGCCGCTTCGGGGCGCAAGCAGAATCCGATCCGGCGGGCACCGAGACCGACCTGACGCTGTCCACGCCGGTCGATGCGGAGTTCCGCGTCGGCACCATGGGGCTGGCCTGGGACGGCGAGGGTTCGCAGGTGATCGTCGAGCTGCTCGCCCTGTCCGAGGAGGAGGTCGGCGAGGACATCGTCCTGGAGGACAACGAGGAGGGGCCGGATGCGCTGCGCGTCTTCCTGTCCCTGGGCGAGGCCCGCAACTTCGCCAAGCACGCCGAGGCGATCGTCGCCGCCGGACGCCCGCCGTGCCCGCTGTGCGGCAACCCGCTGGACGCAGAGGGTCACATCTGTCCGCGGCTGAACGGGTACCACCGCGGTGCCATCGGCTGACCAGGCGGAGCAGATACCGGACGACGTCGTCGCCGAGATCATCTGCAGTGGGGAGATCTCGGTCACCGGCAGGCTCAGTGACGCCTCGAACCTGACGTTGCTCGGTGAGGTGGCGCTCGACGGGCTGTCGGTGTCGTGCATCTACAAACCAGTCCGCGGCGAGCGCCCGCTGTGGGACTTCCCGGACGGCACCCTGGCCGAACGTGAGCGCGCCGCCTTCCTGGTGTCCCGGGCCGCCGGCTGGGATTGTGTCCCGCTGACCGTGGTGCGGGACGGCCCCTACGGGTCTGGCATGGTGCAGCGCTGGATCGACGACGCCGAACCGGAGGACGTCGTCGACCTGGTGCCGGTCAAGAAGATGCGCCCGGGGTGGCTGGCGGTGCTGCGGGCGGTCGACCTGGACGGCAGTTCGGTGGCCGTCGTGCACGCCGACACGCCGAGCCTGGCCACCCTGGCGGGCTTCGACCTGGTGGTCAACAACGCCGACCGCAAGGGATCGCATGTGCTGCCGCTGCCCGACGGCCGCATCCTCGGGGTCGACCACGGGCTGACCTTCCACACCGACGACAAGCTCCGCACGATCCTGTGGGGCTGGGCCGGCACGGCGTTGCCGCCGGACGTGCTCGGCGGGATCGGCCGGCTGCAGTCCGAGCTGGACGGTCGGCTCGGCGCAGACCTCGCCGACCTGGTCACGGTCAGCGAACTGCGCGCCTTTCGCGACCGGCTGGAGAAGTACAGCCGCACAAAGACTTTCCCGCGTCCGCCGGCGCATCGCACGCCGATCCCGTGGCCCCCGCTGTGAGCGTGCTCGCCGGTCTGACCCGGACGGCCGGCCGGGCCTTCGGGGGACTGGCACTGGATGCCTCCAGCGGTATCGCCCGGGCCGGCGAGGCGGCGCGGGCGGCGCTGACCGGCGGCACCATCGGCCCGGCGACGCTGCGGTTGCACGTCGTCATCCTGTCCGACGAGCAGGGCCGGCCGTTGACCACAGAGCAGGCGCTGCGCCCGTCGCTGCAGCTGGCGAATGGCGTCCTCACCGCACAGGCCGGGATCCGGGTCAGGGTCGCCGCGATCCAGGTCATCTCCGAGCCCGCGCCGGCGCGTGCCCTCGACCCGCGGGCCAACAAGCTGCTGCTGTTGGACGACGTTCTCGGCCGGACGGAGTTCTACCGCCGGCACTCCGCCCCGGTGGACCTGTCCGCGATGGTGGTCGGCGCGCCCATCACCGTGATCGTGGTCCGCAACATCGCCGGCCGGGTCACCGGCTGTTCGTTGGGCATCTCCGCCGACTGGGTCATCGTCCAGTCGTCGCTGTTCGACCCTGCCCGACGGCACACGTACGACGAGACCGTGCTGGCCCACGAACTCGGCCACGCGCTGAACCTGCCGCACGTCCGGATGACCAGGAATCTGATGTTTCCGGCGTCCTCCCCGCCGGAGCAGGTGCGCGGCACCCAGCTGCAGGGCTGGCAGGCGGCGATCCTGCACGCCAACCGGCACGTCGTTCCGGGGGTCGCCGGTTGACCTGATCGGGGCCGGCGCCGCGAACCCTGCGGAGGGCGGCCCCGGCGCGCGCGGACCCGGTGCGGACGCCCGGGCGCACGGCCGGCCGGCACGCGATCCGGGCACGTTTAGGGTGGACCGGTGCAGTCCTGGAACCGTCCACCCGTCCCGTCTCTGCCCGGCAAGCCGGTCCCGCTCCGACTGCACGACACCGCCTCCACGTCCGTGCTACCGACTGCGCCGGGACGGACCGCCACCCTGTATGTCTGCGGAATCACCCCGTACGACGCCACCCACCTCGGTCACGCCGCCACTTACCTCGCGTTCGACCTGGTGCAGCGGATGTGGCTGGACAACGGGCACCGGGTGCACGCCGTGCAGAACATCACCGACATCGACGACCCGCTGCTGGAGCGCGCCGAGCGGGACGGCGTCGACTGGCGCGACCTGGCCGCCCGGGAGATCCAGTTGTTCCGCGACGACATGACGGCGTTGCGGGTGCTGCCACCGCGGGACTACATCGGCGCGGTTGAGGCGATGGCCGAGGTGTCGGCCGCCGTGGAGTCGCTGCTCGAGGCCGGCGCCGCGTACCGGGTCGACGACGCCGAGTACCCGGACGTGTACTTCGACGTCAGCACCGCCCCGAAGTTCGGCTACGAATCGCACTACGACCTGGCCACCATGCTGGCGCTGTCCGCGGAACGCGGCGGGGACCCCGACCGGCCCGGCAAGCGGAACGCCCTGGACCCGCTGCTGTGGCGGGTACCACGCCCCGGCGAGCCGTCCTGGGAATCGCCGATGGGTCCGGGACGGCCGGGATGGCACATCGAGTGCGCGGCGATCGCCGGCAACCGGCTCGGCGCCACCATCGACGTCCAGGGCGGTGGCAGCGACCTGATCTTCCCGCACCACGAGAACTCGGCGGCGCACAGCGAGGTGCTCACCGGGATCCGGCCCTTCGCCCGGCACTACACGCACGCCGGGATGATCTCGCTGGACGGCGAGAAGATGTCCAAGTCCAAGGGCAACCTGGTGTTCGTCTCCCGCCTGCTGGCCGACGGGGTCGACCCGATGGTGATCCGCGCCGCGCTGCTGGCCGGCCACTACCGCACCGACCGGCCCTGGTCCGATGATCTGCTGACCACCGCCGCGGAGCGGCTGCAGCGCTGGCGGGCGGCCGCGGACCGGCCCGGCGCCGATGCCGGCGCCGCGCTGCGAGCCCTGCGCGAGGCGCTGGCCGACGACCTGGACACCCCCCGCGCGTTGGCGGTGCTCGATGGCTGGGCTGCCGACGACGCGCTCGACGGCCGGCTCCTGGCCGAGGCCGCCGACGCATTGCTGGGTATTGCGCTCCACTGAGGGGTACAGGGCTGCTGCACCGCACGACAGATCGACACACATCAGGACCGCGGCGCACCGCGGCGGTCCACGCTCAGGAAAAGGGGAGTCATGGCTGACGTCGAGCCACAGCAGGACAAGCCCACCGAAGAGGAGCGCCGGGCCGCGGCCGGTGCCGAAGACTACGAAGGCGAGCCGATCAGCGACTCCCAGTTCGCCGACGTCTGGGAGGCGCCGGCTGCGCGCGGTGACTCCGACTCGGGCGATGACTCCGACTCGGGCGATGCCGGCCGAGCCGGCGGCGATCTGGCCGGGGGCGATCAGGCCGGCAGCGGCGGCGGCGAACCCGGCCGTCCCGACTGACCGCATCCCGCGGTCCCGCGGGTCCGACACGGACGAGGTTCGGAGGTCCGCGTCAGGCGTGTGTCGCCCGGCGCGGACCCAGCACGCAGAACTCGTTGCCTTCCGGATCGGCCAGCACGACCCACGGCACTTCGCCCTGCCCGATGTCGACCCGGGTGGCACCCAGTGCCAGCAACCGGTCCACCTCGGCCTGCTGGTCGGCCGGCCGGAAATCCAGGTGCAGCCGGTTCTTGACCGTCCTTGCGTCCACAGCCGGGCCGAAGAGCAGTCCCGGCAGGGTCTCCGGCGTCGGCCGGATCTCGAACTCCTCGGGGTCGTCGTTCACCACGGCCCAGTCCAACGCCGGCGCCCACCACGTGCCCAGCGCCTGCGGGTCGGCGGCGTCGACGACGACCTGTTCCCACTCCAACGTCATCGGGATCGGCCGCCGGCCTCTCCCGGTCGCGGACCTCGCCTACGCAGGTACCGCTCGAATTCCGCCGCGATCGACTCGCCGGACGCCGGCTTGAGCGGTTCGTCCTCTTCCTCCCGCTCCTCGAGAGCCCTGATGTATTCGGAGATCTCGTCGTCCTCGGACGCGATCTGCGACACCTCGGTCTCCCATTCCGCCGCCTGATTCGGCAGCGTGCCCAGCGGCACCTCGATATCCAGGATCTCCTCGACCCGGTGCAGCAGGGCGAGCGTCGCCTTGGGCGACGGCGCCTGCGACACGTAGTGCGGGACGGAGGCCCAGAACGACAGGGACGGGATGCCGGCCTGCACGCAGGCGTCCTGGAACACCCCGGAGATGCCGGTGGGGCCCTCGTACCGGGAGCGGGTCAGTCCGAGCCGTTCGGCGGTCTCCTCGTCGTGCGCCGACCCGGTCACCTGGATCGGCCGGGTGTGCGGCACGTCCGCCAGCAGCGCGCCGAGGCCGATCACGGTGGCGACCTGGTGATCGACGGCCACCTTCAGCAATTCGTCGCAGAACGCCCGCCAGCGGAAGTTCGGCTCGATGCCGTGCACGAGGATGACGTCGCTGGGTGAATCCTCCAGCCGGCAGGCCGACAACCGCGTGGTCGGCCACTCGATCGTCCGGGTGACGCCGTCGATCAGCTTCACCGTCGGCCGGCTGACCTGGAAGTCGTAATAGCCCTCCGGGTCGAGCTCGGTCAGCGGAGTGGCGTCCCAGGTCAAACCGAGCTGCTCGACGGCAGCGGTGGCGGCGTCGCCGGCGTCGTTCCACCCCTCGAAGGCGGCGATCATCACCGGGTTGCGCAGGGCCGGGAACTCAGTCACGCGACTCAGCCTACGTCCGTGGGCACGGCCCGAGGCGCCGCACGCGCGCGGGAAGAGCGCTGAAGACCGCCCCGCACGACTTACCCTGTACCGGTGACCAAGCCCTCCCCGCACCCGTTGCTGGCCGCGCTCGCCGAGCGCGTCGTCGTTGCGGACGGGGCGATGGGCACGATGCTGCAGGCGCAGGACCCCTCGCTCGACGACTTCGCCGGGCTCGAGGGCTGCAACGAGATCCTCAACGTCACCCGGCCGGACATCGTCCGTGCGGTGCACCGCGGCTACCTCGAGGTCGGCGTGGACGCCATCGAGACGAACACGTTCGGGGCGAACCTGGCGAACCTCGCCGAGTACGGCATCCAGGACCGGATCTTCGAGCTGTCCAGGGCGGGGGCCGCGGTGGCCCGGGCCGAGGCGGATGCCTTCAGCACGCCGGCACAGCCGCGGTTCGTGCTCGGCTCCGTCGGCCCCGGCACCAAGCTGCCCACCCTCGGGCACGCCCCGTACGTGGCGCTGCGCGAGGCCTACCGCGAGCAGGTTGCCGGGATGCTCGAGGGCGGTATCGACGCGGTTCTGGTGGAGACCTGCCAGGACCTGCTGCAGACGAAGTCCGCGGTGCTGGGCGCCAAGCGGGCGATGGACGCCGCCGGCCTGCAGGTGCCGCTGATCGTGCACGTCACCGTGGAGACGACCGGGACGATGCTGCTCGGCTCCGAGATCGGCGCCGCGCTGACCGCGCTGGAACCGCTGGGCATCGATTACATCGGCCTGAACTGCGCCACCGGGCCCGCCGAGATGAGCGAACACCTGCGGTACCTTTCCCGGCACGCCTCCGTCGGGGTGTCGGTGATGCCGAACGCCGGCCTGCCGCAGCTGGGACCGAACGGCGCGGTGTACCCGCTGACCCCGCCCGAGCTGGCCGATGCACTTTCGGGTTTCGTCCGCGAGTTCGGCCTCGGACTGGTCGGCGGCTGCTGCGGCACCACCCCCGAGCACCTGCGGCAGGTGGTGGAGGCCGTCCGTGACGTCCCGCCGGCGGCGCGCCGCCCGCGCCCGGACCCGGGGCTGTCCTCGCTGTACCAGGCGGTCCCGTTCCAGCAGGACGCCTCCGTGCTGATGGTCGGCGAGCGGACGAACGCCAACGGCTCCAAGGCATTCCGCGAGGCCATGCTCGCCGAGAACTGGCAGCAGTGCATCGACATCGCGCGGGCACAGACCCGGGACGGCGCGCACGTGCTGGACCTGAACGTCGACTACGTCGGCCGCGACGGTGCGGCGGACATGTCGGCGCTCGCGTCCCGGCTGGCCACCGCATCGACACTGCCCATCATGATCGACTCCACCGAACCGGCCGTCATCCAGGCCGGCCTGGAACACCTCGGCGGTCGCTCGATCGTCAACTCGGTCAATTTCGAGGACGGTGACGGGCCCGAGTCCCGCTACACCCGGATCATGCAGCTGGTCGCCGAGCACGGCTCCGCGGTGGTCGCGCTGACCATCGACGAGCAGGGCCAGGCCCGCACCCGGGAGCACAAGGTGGCGATCGCCGAACGGCTGATCGCGGACCTCACCGGGAAGTGGGGGATGGCCGAGACCGACATCGTGGTCGACTGCCTGACGTTCCCGATCGCCACCGGCCAGGAGGAAACCCGCCGGGACGGCATCGAGACCATCGAGGCCATCAGGGAACTGAAGCGCCGGCACCCGGATGTGCATACCACGCTGGGTGTTTCGAACGTGTCCTTCGGGCTGAACCCGGCGGCGCGTCAGGTGCTGAACTCGGTCTTCCTCGCCGAATGCACCGCTGCCGGGCTGGATTCGGCGATCGTGCACCCCTCCAAGATCCTGCCGATGGCGCGGATCCCGGAGGAACAGCGGACGGTTGCGCTGGACCTGGTGTACGACCGCCGCGGTGTCGACTCGTCCGGGGCGGACTACGACCCGCTGCAGAAGATGCTGGAAATCTTCGACGGCGCCACCACCGCCGCCGGCCGCGCGACCCGTGCCGCCGAGTTGCTGCAACTGCCGCTGGACGAACGCCTGCAGCGGCGGATCATCGACGGCGAGCGCAACGGCCTGGAGGCCGATCTCGACGAGGCGATGCTGACCCGCAAGCCGCTGGAGATCATCAACGACACCCTGCTCGAGGGCATGAAGACGGTCGGTGAACTCTTCGGCTCCGGTGCCATGCAATTGCCGTTCGTGCTCACCTCGGCCGAGGTGATGAAACTCGCCGTCGCCTATCTCGAGCCGCACATGGAAAAGGCGGATTCCGGTGGGAAGGGCACCATCGTGCTGGCCACCGTGAAGGGCGACGTGCATGACATCGGCAAGAACCTGGTGGACATCATCCTGTCCAACAACGGGTACTCGGTGGTCAACCTCGGTATCAAGCAACCGATCTCGACCATCCTGAGCGCCGCGCAGGACAGTGCCGCCGACGCTATCGGTATGTCCGGTCTGCTGGTGAAGTCGACCGTCATCATGAAGGAAAACCTCGAGGAGATGAACGCGCGGGGGCTGGCCGAGAAATACCCGGTCCTGCTCGGCGGGGCGGCACTGACCCGCTCCTATGTGGAGAACGACCTGTCCACGATGTTCAAGGGCGACGTGCGGTATGCCCGCGACGCCTTCGAGGGACTCCGGCTGATGGACGGGGTGATGTCCCGCAAGCGCGGCCTGGACCCGCAGGCGGCGGCGGCCGACGCCGCGAAGGCCGCGGAACGCAAGGCCCGGCACGAACGGTCGCTGCGGATCGCCGAGAAGCGAAGGATCGCATCGGCCGCCGAGACGGAGGCCGCCGTGCCGACGCGGTCGGACGTTGCCCTCGACAACCCGGTGCCGACCCCGCCCTTCTGGGGTTCCCGCGTGGTGAAAGGTATTGCGCTGGCGGACTACTCGGCGATGCTCGACGAGCGCGCCACGTTCATGGGGCAGTGGGGGCTGCGCGGTAGCAAGGGCGGCAACGGCCCCAGCTACGAAGAGCTCGTGGAGAAGGAAGGCAGGCCCCGGCTGCGCTACTGGCTGGACCGGCTGCACACCGAGAAGGTGCTGCAGGCGGCCGTCGTGTACGGCTACTTTCCGTGTGTGTCCGAGGGTGACGAGGTGGTGGTGCTGGCGGAGCCGGACATCGCGGCCCCGGAGGTGACCCGGTTCTCGTTCCCGCGGCAGCGCCGCGACCGGCACCTGTGCCTGGCCGATTTCTATCGGCCGCGCTCGTCCGGGCAGACGGACGTCATCGGGTTCACCGTCGTCACAATGGGCCAGCGGATCGCCGATTTCGCCAACGAACTCTTCGCCGCCAACGCCTATCGTGACTACCTCGAAGTGCACGGCCTGTCGGTGCAGCTCACCGAGGCGCTCGCCGAGTTCTGGCACCAGCGGATCCGGTCCGAACTCGTCTTCCCGGACGGCACCTCCGCGGCCGCGGAGGACTCCGACGACATCGAGCGGTTCTTCGACCTGGAGTACCGGGGCGCGAGGTACTCCTTCGGCTACCCGGCCTGCCCGGATCTGTCGGAGCAGACCAAGGTCGTCACACTGCTCGACCCGGCGCGGATCGGTGTCGAACTGTCCGAGGAGTTCCAGTTGCACCCCGAGCAGTCCACGTCGGCGCTGGTGGCGCATCACCCCGAGGCGAAATACTTCGCGGCACGATGACGCCGGCGCCCGGCGGGGAGGTCGACCTGGAGGACCTCGGCGGCGTGCTGTTCGACATGGACGGCACCCTCGTCGATTCCGAGCGCCTCTGGACGGAAGCCATGGACCGGGTCGCGGTGCAACTGGGCGGTGTGGTCAGCCAGGAGATCCGGGCCGCGATGGTCGGGATGGCGGTTCCGGATTCGGTCGCGTTGCTGCTGGCGGAGTTCGGCTCCGACCACAGCGTGCAGGGCGCCACCGCGTTGCTGCTCGGGATCACTGCGGAGGTGTTCGCGCAGGACCTGCTCTGGCAGCCCGGCGCCGAGGAGCTGATCGACGCAACCCGGGCCGCGGGCCTGCGGACGGCGCTGGTGACCAACTCGCCGCGCAAGCTGGTCGACGTCGCGCTCGGTCTGCTGGGATCGAACCGCTTCGACGTGACGGTCTGCGGCGACGACGTGCGCAACGGCAAGCCGGACCCGGAGGCGTACCTGACGGCGATCGACCTGCTCGGCTTGACCGCCGCCGAGTGCGTGGCCGTCGAGGACTCGCCGTCCGGGACACAGGCCGCGGTGGCCGCCGGTATCCCGGTGCTGGTGGTGCCGTCGGAGGTACCGGTGCCGGAGGGACCCGGCCGCATCTTCGCGGAATCGCTGCTCGGCGCGACCGTGGAGGAGCTGCGCCACATCCATCGCGAGTTCCGCCGGACCGTCCGCCGCGGTGCCGCATGAAGCTGACCATCGGTGCGTCCGGCCCCGCGGATCCGGAGGATGCCTGGGACCGGTACGTGCACCCCGGTCTCTGGCCCACCTGGTCGCCGCAGATCAGCTCGGTGGACGCCACCGACAGCACGCTCCGGGCAGGCACCACAGGCACCGTGCACGGCCCGCTGGGGGTCGGCGTGCCGTTCACCGTCCTCGACGTCAATACCGAGAACCGTTGCTGGAGTTGGCGTGTCACCGCGGCGGGGATCACGTTGGTGTTGCATCACACGGTACGGCTGTCGAACGAGAAAGCGTTGGGCGGGTCAGCGACGAGCCTGGTCATCGACGGGCCCGCACCGGTCGTCCTGGGCTACGCGCCGCTCGCCCGGATCGCACTCGGCCGGCTGGTGCGCTGACGCCGGCCGGCTCGACCGAGAGCGTTCAGCCGCTGCCGCCGGGTGCCGACGTTGCCGGCGGCGTGGGTGGCGGACACCACGACGCCGTGCACACCGGCGCCTACACCGGACCCGCTGGGTCGGCGACCGGCCGGTCGCGCATCCGGTGCCGTGACCGTCGTTGAAGGTGGAGAAGGTGCCGTCCGGTGCCGCCGCGCATCGTCACCGTTGGGTCGACACCGGCCAGGTCGCCGGAACCGCGATCGACCTACGCTTTCGCCGTGCAGACCCCCGGAGATCCCGCCGCGACCGCGCGCGCGGGCAGCGACGTCCGGGACGAGTTGAGCGCCCGCGAGCCGCTCTTCCATCGCGCCGAGTGGGGGACCAGGCAGGCCGATTTCCGGGCGATGATCACCGATGACTACTGGGAGATCGGCGCCTCCGGCCAGGTGTACGGCCGCGAACACGTGCTCCAGGTCCTGCGGGACAGGCACAGCGCGCCGGTCGAGGACCCCTGGCAGGTCGAGGATTTCGCCTGCCACAGGCTGGCCGACGACCTGTTTCAGGCGACCTACACGCTGTGGCAGCGGGAGCGGCAGACGCGCCGTTCGACGTTGTGGCGCCGGACGGCCGACGGCTGGCGTGCCGTGTTCCACCAGGGCACGGTGGTGCAGCCGGTGGGCCCGCTGACCTGACCCGTCACGGTGGCCAGGCATCGCTGCCAAGGGCCTGCCCGTCGGCGGGCCGGGGTGCCGCCGTCGGCAAACCAGGGTATCCACGGGTTTGCCGCGAGCAGTAGCCTCACCCGACTGCGATCAGTGTGCACATCGAGCACCGTGCGCATCGAGCAATGGTTTGCCTCCGGGCTCGTGAAGGACAGGAACCGCACACAGCTGAGCGAGGTGTCGACGATGCCGACCTTCCATGTACTGCTCACCGGCGATGACCTCGACAAGATCCGGATGCTGCCGGTGATCGATCCCATCGGGGATCTGGTGTCCGCGGCGCACGAGTTCGCGGCCCGCCGCACGGATCCGATGTGGGGCGGCTGGGCCCGAAGAACGACGGCGGCGCTGGGATCGTCGTCGGCGCCGGTCCTGCGGGCGATGAATTCCGGCTTCGTTCAGCTCTGCACGGCACCGTCCGGCGAAACCGCGGGCCTGCCGTTCGACGACGCCCTGGAATCCGTGCTCGCGGCGCCGGTGCGGGAGTGGCGCAGCGCGGTGGCGGGCCTGACCGAGTTGGGTATCGACGTCGGACCCGTCACCGCGATCGCCGACGGCCGGCCCGGAGCGCTCGCGCAGTACGGGCAGGTGCTGCGGCGGTTCCATGAGGCGGCCGTCGCCTCCTACATGCCGAAGGTGGCGCAGCGGATCTCCGCGGCGCACGACGCTCATGTCCGGCTGCTGGCCGAGGGCGGGGTCGACCGCCTGCTGAACAGCCTGCATCCGGGCGTGACGTGGAAGGACCCCTGGCTGACGATCCAGAAGAAGCCGCACAAGACAAGGTGTGCGCACAACACACTGCGGCAGAACGACCCGACCCATGACGTCCTGCACGGCCTCGGGCGTGGATTGACGTTGCAACCCTCCGCTTTTGCCGATCAGCCGTGCCTGATCGCCGCCGATGACGACTGCGACATGCCGATTCAGCTGCTCTTCCCGGTCCCGGTGGACTGGCAGATGCTCACCGATCCGGCCGACGAGGTGCCCCGCGACGCGCTGGGAGACCTGATGGGACACAGCCGCTCGTCGGTGCTGCGGGCACTGCACGAACGGCGGCACACGACGTCGAGCCTTGCCCGGGCGGTGTACCTGTCGCCGGCGTCGGCCAGCGAGCACACCTCCGTGCTGCGGGCGGCCAACCTGGTGAACACCACCAGGGAGGGCAACCACGTGACGCACGCGCTGACCGAACTCGGCGCCACTCTGGTGCGGTCGGCGGGCGGCTGAGCAACCGGCGGAGGCAAACGGCTCAGGTATCCGGCTCTGGCAACCGGCTCACCGGACGGTGAGCAAACGGTCGACCGGACGGCGCCGCTCAGGGGGCGGCGGAACCCCGGTGCTGCTCCTGAGCGACCAGCGCCTCGAGATCGGCCAGCCGATCGAGGCCGTGCAGGGGCTGCGCCAGTCGGTGGTTGCCGGTGAGTTCCGGGCGGTGCCGATGCAGGAACCACCAGTAGCCGGCCGAGTAGGGACAGGCCAGGGAGCCGACCCGGACGGACGGCCGGTACGTGCAGCCACCGCAGTAGTCGCTCATCCGGTCGATGTAGGCGCCGCCGGAGGCGTAGGGCTTGGTGGTGATCTGACCGCCGTCGCCGTACTGGGACATGCCGACGGCGTTGGGCACCATCACCCAGTCGTAGCCGTCGATGAACGCGCGGTGGAACCAGTCCATCACCTGCTCCGGCTGCCACCCGCGCTGCATCGCGTAGTTGCCCAGGACCATCAATCTCGGAATGTGGTGCACCCAGGCGTGATCGCGCACCCCGGCCAGCACCGAGGACAGGCACCTGGCCTGCACCGCGTCGGCGTCCAACTCGGCGAACCACTCGGGCAGATCCTCCGCGGCGCCCAGTGCGTTGCGGTGCCGGTACGCCGGGCCGAGATGCCAGTACAGATTCCAGATGTAGTCCCGCCAGCCGATCACCTGCCGGATGAAACCCTCCGCCGAGGCGAGGGGCACATCGCCTGCTCGGTGGGCGGTTTCGACCCGATGGACGACCGCCAGCGGGTCGAGCAGACCGAGGTTGAGCGACGCCGAGAGCAGCGAGTGCGACATCCACGCGTCACCGGCGAGCATGGCATCCTCGTACGGCCCGAAGGTGCCCAGTCGGTGCTGCACGAAGTGCTCGAGTCGCGTTTGCGCCTCCGCGGCAGTGGCCGGGAACCGCCGGGGCCCATCGACGCCGATGAAGCTGACGTCGCCGTCCTGCTCCCACCGGTCCAGGTCACGGCGCACCTCGTCGTCGATCTCGTCCTCGACCGGCCACCACGGCTCCGGGACACCCAACTCGGTTCGGCCTTTCGGGGGCGGCAACCTGTTGTCGGCGTCCAGGTTCCACCGCCCGCCGATCGGCTCGTCACCGTCCATCAACACATCGAGGCGGCGCCGGGCCAGCCGGTAGTGATCCTCCATCAGCAGCCGCCGGGAGCCGCGGTCCTCCGCCCAGCCGCGGAAGTCGCTCATCGACGTCGCGAATCCGCGCGCCGGAAGGACCAGCACATCGGGCAGCGCGTCGACGAGCCGCTTGGCCGCGAAGCTGGTCGGGTGGCACACCGACACCCGGTCGTCACCGATCGCCTCCGTGTACGTGCGGGCGCGCCGGTAGTCGCACCGCTCACCCAGTTCGGCCGCGCGGTGACGCATCGCGGACAGCACCAGATGGGCCTTCTGCCGGTGGAAACGCCGCCGGGCGAACACATTGCGCGATTCGATGAGCAGGACATGCTGGTCGTCGGAGTCCAGGAAATGCCGACCGAGTTGGTCGCCGAACAGCCAGCGTCGATCGTTGGCAGCGGTGGCTGACCCGAACGCCGGGGTCACTCGCCGGCGGGGGCCAGGATGGTGGCGGAGTGTGCCGGAGCCGTCAGGACGTCGGCCGCCACCTCCGCGCCCGGTACGGTCGCCAGCAGCACGCTGCCGGCCGCGCCGTCCAACGGGACGCGCCGCGGTAGGTCGGCGAAGTTCGCCGCGATCCGCAGACCGGACCGGTTGACCAGCAGCCACCGCTCGTCGTCGTCGAACGACACCACGTTGTTGTGGAACCTGGGATCGGTCAGTTCGGCGCGTTCCCGGCGAATCCATGCCAGAGCGGTGTACAGCGCGAGCATCTCGGCGTGCACCCCGGACGCGGCCTCGTCCCAGTTCAGCTTGGCGTCCACAAACGTCGATTCCGCCTGCGGATCGGGGACGACGCTGGGATCCCACCCCATCCGGGCGAATTCCTCGAGCCGGCCCTTGCGCGTCGCCTCGCCCAGGCCGGGGTCGGGATGGGAGGTGAAGAACGCCCACGGCGTCGACGCCGCCCACTCCTCACCCATGAACAACATCGGGGTGAACGGACCGGTCAGCATTAGCACGGCCGCGATGGCCAGCTCGTCGCGGGACAGCTGGGCGGTCAGCCGGTCGCCGGTCGCGCGGTTGCCGATCTGATCGTGGTCCTGTGCATAGCCGACGAAGCGCCAGCTCGGGGTGGACATCGTGTCCACCGGCCGGCCGTGGTCGCGACCCCGGAAACTGGAGAAGGTGCCGTCGTGGAAGAACGCCTTGGTGATCACCTTGGCGATCGCCGACATGGAACCGAAGTCGGCGTAGTAGCCGTCCTTCTCACCGGTCAACGCGACATGCACGACGTGGTGGAAGTCGTCGTTCCACTGCGCCGTCAACCCGTACCCACCGGCTTCCCGCGGGGTGATCAGCTTCGGATCGTTGAGGTCCGATTCGGCGATCAGGGTGAGCGGTCGCCGGACATGCGGAGCCAGCGCGTCCACCTCGATCGCGATCTCCTCGAGCAGGTGTTTGGCCTGGCTGTCGGCCAGTGCGTGCACGGCATCCAGCCGCAGACCGTCGACGTGGTAGTCCTGCAGCCACATCAGCACGTTGTCCAGGATGTACCTGCGCACCTCGCCGGAGTCGGGCCCGTCCAGATTGATGGTGTCGCCCCAGGTGCTGCGTGCGCCGGAATCGGCGAGGTACGGCCCGAACCTCGGCAGGTAGTTGCCGGCGGCCCCGAGGTGGTTGTAGACGACGTCCTGGATCACGGCGATGCCGCGCCGGTGGCAGGCGTCGACGAACCGCTGATACGCCCGCGGCCCCCCGTAGGTCTCCTGCACCGCGAACCACAGCACGCCGTCGTAGCCCCAGTTGTGGGTGCCGTTGAAGGCGTTGACCGGCAACACTTCCACCATGTCGACGCCGATGGACACCAGGTGGTCCAGTCGCTCGATGGCCGAGTCGAGGGTGCCCTCGGGGGTGAAGGTGCCGACGTGCATCTCGTAGATCAGGCCGCCGGCCAGCGGCCGCCCGGTCCACGCGTCGTCACCCCAGGCGTAGGCGGTGTGGTCGAAGGTGCGGGTGAGTCCCTCGACGCCGGTGGGCTGCCGGCGCGAGCGCGGGTCCGGCAGCACCGCCGGGTCGTCGTCGACCCGGAAGCCGTACTCGACGTCGTCCTGTCCACCGGCGATGTCCGCCGTCACCGTTCCGCCACCGGCGGTGCCGGCGGCGGCGTCGAGGTCGGCCGTCCACCAGCCGCCGTCCTGCGCGTCCATCGGGTGGTCGGTGCCGCCCACCACCAGCTGGACCTTGGATGCCCGTGGTGCCCACACCCGTGCTGTTCGGGTCATGCTCGCCTCGCCGGAGTTCGTCGGTGTCGTGCAGTCGTTGTCATGCCGTCTGTTCATGCGGACGTTGTCGCGCAATGGCTGTCGTGCAGTTGCCGGCCTGTCCCGCATCGGATCGAAGCGGCCGGGGGCGAATCAGTCCTGCCGGGTCAGCAGGGCAACCGGGTAGGTCCGCAGCAGACCCGCGACCGCGGTCGCACCGTCGAAGGTGTCGCCGGCCAGCTCGTCGGTCCAGCGCCCGGGTGGCAGGGTCAGTGAGGTGTCGGCCCAGCCGCCCGCCGCCTGGAGCCCTGCGGGCAGCCGGGTGGCCACCGTCACCGCACCGCCGCGGTCGAAGGCGAACACGTGGTCGGCGGCCGCGCCGGTCGCCGGCAGCGGCGTGTACCCGGTGAACAGCTCCGGCCGGTCGCGGCGCAGCCGAAGGGCGCGGCTGGTCAGCAGCAGCTTGACGGCACCCTCGTCGTCGATCTCCGGCTGCCAGCCGTCATCGATCTTGATCAGCAGCTCGGTGCGGCGCAGGTAGTCGACCGGCCGGCGGTTGTCCGGGTCGACCAGCGACAGGTCCCACAACTCGGTGCCCTGGTAGACGTCCGGCACGCCGGTCGACGTCAGCTGGATCAGCTTGGCCGACAACGAGTTCGACCAGCCGAAGGGCCGCAGCCGCTCGACCGTTTCGACGATGCCGGCGTTCAGGGCCGCGTCGTCGTACACGGCGTCGACAAGTGCGTGCAGCCGCTGCTCGAAGGCGCCGTCCGAGTCGATCCAGCCGGTCGAGTTGCCGGCCTCGCGGGCCGCCTTCTCCGCGTAGACGTGCAGCCGCTCGCAGTCGATCGGCCACGCCCCGACGGCGGCCTGGAAGATCAGGTTCGCCAGCGGGCCGTCGCCCAACGGCGCCAGCTTGACCCAGCTGCGGACCGCCGCCGCCCACTCCCGAGGCAGCTCGGAGATCACCGAGATCCGCGCCCGGACGTCCTCCGAGCGTTTGGTGTCGTGGGTGGACAACGCGGTCATCGTTGCGGGGGTCCGCTCCAGCCGGTGCCGGTTGATGCCGTGAAGTTCCTCCGGCGAGACCGAGAATTGTGCGGGCTCACCGCCGACCTCGGTCAGCGAGGTCAGCCGGGTCCACCGGTAGAAGGCGCAGTCCTCGACGCCCTTGGCCATCACCATGCCGGATGTCTGCTGGAACCGGACGGTGAACTCGGTCCCGGCATCCTGCAGCCGGTCGACGATCGCCCGGAGGGTCGACTCGAGTTCGGGACGGTTCGCGCACGCCGACTCCAGTGCCTCGTCGAGGTACTTCCGCCCGATCGGCAGGTAGGTGCGGTACACGCTGAACGAGCTGAGCAGTTCGGCGATCGCGTCGTCGGCGTCGTCGCCCAGATCCGGCACCAGCCGGGTCAGCCGCAGCACCTCCGACCGCAGGATCCCGTCCGCCACCGCGCGCTTCGTGGCCCGGGTCATCGCGTGCCAGTCGACCCGGAGGCCGCCGCGCAGCTCGGTGTCCAGTCGATCGAGCATCGGCTCGCCGGCCGGGTCGACGAACAGCCGGTCCAGCGCGGCGAGCGCCTCGTACCCGGTGGTCCCTGCGCATTGCCAGGACTCGGGCAGCTCCTCGTCGCCCTCGATGATCTTTTCGACGAGGACGTACCGGTGCTCGATCAACTTGGCCAGGTCGTCCAGGTAGCCCCCGGGATCGGCCAGGCCGTCCGGATGGTCGATCCGCAGGCCGTCCATCCAGTCGTTCTCCACCCACTGCTGCACCTGGCTGTGGGTCATCTCGAACACCTCGGGCAGCTCCACCCGCACCCCCGCGAGGGTGTTCACCGCGAAGAACCTGCGGTAGTTCAGTTCGGCGTCGGCCCGCCGGTAGTTCATCAGCTCGTAGTGCTGACGGGCGTGCACATCGATCGGGGTACCGCCCTCGGTGCCCTCGGCGATCGGGAAGCGGTGCTCGTAGTAATGCAGCTCGCCGTCCTCGATCCGCAGGGCCGCCAGTTCGTTGTCGCCGTCGCCGAGCACCGGAAGGCGCAGCTTGCCGTGGCCGGCCTCCCAATCGATGTCGAACGCCGCCGCGTGCTCGGACTCCCGACCCTTGCCGAGCACGTCCCACCACCACACCGACAGGGCGGGAGTGCTCACCCCGACATGGTTGGGCACGATGTCGATGATCACCCCGAGACCCGCCGCCCTGGCGCGTTTGGCGACCTTGGCCAGGGCCCAGTCACCACCCCGGCTGTCGTCGATCTCGCCGTGATCCACCACGTCGTACCCGTGCTCGGAGCCCGGCTCCGCGGCCAGCACGGGGGACAGGTACATCCAGTCCGCGCCCAGCTTCTCCAGATACGGCACCAGTGCCGCCGCATCGGCCAGATCCCACTCCGGGGTGATCTGCAGCCGGTAGGTCGACCGCGGGACCCGTTGCGGCAGACCCTGTCGCGGCCCGGAGGCAGTGGAATCGGTGACGGCGGGCTCGCTTGCGGTGAGCCGACGCTCCTCCGGGAGCGCCGTCCCCACCGCGAGCTCAGAGATCTCTCCGGCCGTGTTCTGCTGCGTCACAGTGCTGAACTTCCCGTTGAGTGGTTCGCTGAATCACTTCTTCTTGGTGCGGCGGACCTTGGGCGCAGGGCTGTCACCGACTTCGGCGCTGGGCGCGGGCGCCTGCTGCTCCTCCGGACGCACCGGCGCGGTGACCGGACGGTCGTCGGCCGGCTCGTCCCGCACCTCGGCGACGGCGTCATCGGACACCGCAACATCGCGCGTCGGGTCAGCCTCCACCGACACCCCCGATTCGGCCCGCATCGGCACCGGAACGGGCGCCACGGTGGGCACGGCCGCTGCGGCCATCCCCGTGGTCGGTTCCTCCTCGACCGCAGCGAGTGCCTGCAGCACAACGGTTCCCTTTCCGGACACCGACACCTTGCCGCCGCCGACGATGGCCTCGGTCTGCTCGGGCACGCCGGCGGTGTCGATGATCAGCCGCCACGCCGGGGCGAACTCCTCCGGCGGCAGCACCCAGTCCAGGGTCTCGTCGTGCGCGTTGAACAACAGCAGGAACGAATCGTCCACGATGCGCTGGCCGCGCGCATCCATGCCGCGAATGCCGCTGCCGTTCATGAACATCCCGACCGAACGGCCGAACCCGGCACCCCAGTCCTCGGGCGTCATCAACGTCCCGCCCGGCGTCATCCACATGATGTCCGGCAACGGGTCACCCTCGGCCCGGGCCGCAGGGCGGCCGTCGAAGAACCGGCGGCGCCGGAACGTCGGGTGCTGGCGGCGCAACCGGGCGACCGACGCGGTGAACTCGATGAGCGCCTCGTCCGCCTCCAGCCAGTGGATCCAACTCAGCTCGGAGTCCTGCGCGTAGGTGTTGTTGTTGCCCAGCTGGGTGCGGCCCAGCTCGTCGCCGTGCGCGATCATCGGAACGCCCTGGGACAGCAGCAGTGTGGCCAGGAAGTTGCGCTGCTGCCGGCCGCGCAGCGCGAAGATGTCCGGGTCGTCGGTGGGTCCCTCGACGCCGCAGTTCCACGACCGGTTGTGCGACTCGCCGTCCCGGTTTTCCTCGCCGTTGGCCTCGTTGTGCTTCTCGTTGTAGGAGACCAGATCCCGCAGGGTGAAGCCGTCGTGCGCGGTGACGAAGTTGATCGAGGCGACCGGCCGGCGGCCCGACGTCTCGTACAGGTCGGCGGAACCGGTCAACCGCGAGGCGAACTCGCCCAGCGTCGCCGGCTCGCCGCGCCAGAAGTCGCGGACCGTGTCGCGGTACTTGCCGTTCCACTCCGTCCACTGCGGCGGGAAGTTGCCGACCTGGTACCCGCCGGGCCCGATGTCCCACGGCTCGGCAATCAACTTGACCTGGGAGACGACCGGGTCCTGCTGCACGAGTTCGAAAAACGTGGACAGCCGGTCGACGTCGTAGAACTCGCGGGCCAGGGTGGCCGCCAGGTCGAAGCGGAAACCGTCCACATGCATTTCGGTCACCCAGTAGCGTAGCGAGTCCATGATCAGCTGCAGCGAGTGCGGGTGCCGGACATTGAACGAGTTGCCCGTGCCGGTGTAGTCCATGTAGTACCGCTTGTCGTCCTCGACGAGGCGGTAGTAGGCGCCGTTGTCGATCCCGCGGAATGACAGGGTGGGGCCGAGGTGATTGCCCTCGGCGGTGTGGTTGTAGACGACGTCGAGAATGACCTCGATACCAGCGTTGTGCAGGGATTTCACCATTGCCTTGAATTCCTGCACCTGCTGGCCGCGTTCACCGAAGGCCGAATAGGTGTTCTGTGGCGCAAAGAATCCGATGGTGTTGTAACCCCAGTAATTCGACAGTCCCTGGTCGATCAGCGTGCTGTCGTTGACGAACTGATGCACCGGCATGAGTTCGATCGCGGTGACGCCCAGCCGGGCGAGGTGGTCGATGACCGCCGGGTGCGCGACCCCCGCGTAGGTGCCCCGCTGGT
This sequence comes from uncultured Actinomycetota bacterium, assembly GCA_963785455.1. Classification (GTDB taxonomy): domain Bacteria; phylum Actinomycetota; class Actinomycetes; order Mycobacteriales; family Nakamurellaceae; genus Nakamurella. The sequence goes on along the minus strand of CAWAVL010000021.1, from coordinate 78,080 downwards.
TCGCCGGCACCTCGGGGTGCAGTGCGGTCAGACCCTTGACGTGCGCCTCGTAGATGACGCTGTCGTTGTACGGGATGCGCAGCGACCGGTCACCGGTCCAGTCGAAGAACGGGTTGATGACGACGCCGTGCATCATGTGCGGCCCGGAGTCGGCGTCGTTCTTGGTCTCCGGCTCGCCGAGGTGGTAGGAGAACAACGCCGGGTCCCAGTCGATCGCCCCGGACACCGCCTTGGCATACGGATCGAGCAGCAGCTTGTTCGGGTTGCAGCGCGAGCCGTGCTCGGGCTCGTAGGGGCCGTGCACGCGGTAGCCGTACCGCTGGCCCGGCTGCACGGTCGGCAGATAGCAATGCCAGACGTAGGCGTCCACCTCGGGCATCGGGATGCGGGTCTCGCCACCGCGCTCACCGATCAGGCACAGTTCGACGCGGTCGGCGGCCTCGCTGTAGATCGCGAAGTTGGTCCCGGTGCCGTCGAAAGTGGCGCCCAGCGGATACGGTTGCCCCGGCCAGATTTCCATGGTGCTCCTTGCTCATATGGTTACCGCAGCAATGCCCGGTACGTGTAGTTTCGAAACGATCGCTCGCCGCTGAGCGGAGCACCGCCCGTTTGCCGAAGAAGCGCCGAGGCGGCTGACCAACCTTAACCGCGGCGTCTGACACCCCGAACCGTTCAGGTGTGCGGCTGATCCCGGTTGGCCCGGCAAGAGTTGGGTACCGCGCCCGTCCTGGGCGTCGGAGTGCTCGATTACCCTCGCCGATGTGCCGGATCCCTCGTTGTATCGCCCTGCCCCCGGGTCCATCCCGGAGTCGCCGGGGGTGTACCGGTTCCGTGATCCAGGTGGCCGGGTCATCTATGTCGGCAAGGCCAAGAGCCTGCGTCAGCGCCTCAACTCCTACTTCGCCGATATCTCGTCGCTGCACCCCCGCACGGCCCAGATGGTCACCGGCGCTGCGGGTGTCGAGTGGACGGTGGTGTCCACCGAGGTCGAGGCACTGCAGCTGGAATACAATTGGATCAAGGAGTTCGACCCACGGTTCAACGTCCGCTACCGGGACGACAAGTCCTACCCGGAGCTGGCGGTCACCCTGTTCGAGGAGTACCCCCGGCTGCAGGTGATGCGTGGCCCGCACCGCAAGGGCGTGCGCTACTTCGGTCCCTATGCGCACGCATGGGCCATCCGGGAGACACTGGACCTGCTGCTGCGGGTCTTCCCGGCACGCACCTGTTCGGCCGGGGTGTTCCGGCGATCCCAGCAGATCGGCCGGCCATGCCTGCTCGGGTACATCGGCAAGTGCTCGGCGCCCTGCACCGGTCAGGTGACGGCCGGGCAGCACCGGGACATCGTCGACGACTTCTGCGACTTCATGTCCGGCAAGGCCGACCCGCTGATCCGCCGCTTGGAGCGGGAGATGGGGGCGGCGTCCGCCGCCCTCGACTTCGAGAAGGCGGCCCGGCTCCGGGACGATCTCGGCGCCCTGCGCAGGGCGGTGGAAAAGCAGGCCGTCGTCCTGGGCGACGGCACCGATGCCGACGTCATCGGCATCGCGGCCGACGAGTTGCTCGCATCCGTGCAGATCTTCCATGTGCGTGGTGGCCGGGTGCGCGGCCAGCGGGGCTGGATCGTCGACGTCGACGCGGACAGTGCCGGCGCGGCGGGTCTGCCGTCGCTGGTGGAGAACTTCCTGCTGCAGTTCTACGGCGGCCGGGCGGACGACGACGGCGCGACCGCGGTGCCCCGGGAGATCCTGGTGCCGGTGCTGCCGAGCGAGGAGGCCGCGACCGGTTCCGAGCTGGTGTCCTGGCTGTCCGAGCTGCGCGGGTCGCGGGTGTCGCTGCGGGTCGCGCAGCGCGGCGACAAGCGCGCGCTGGCCGAGACCGTCACCCGCAACGCCGCGGAGGCGCTGACCCAGCACCGGCTGAAGCGGGCCAGCGACCTGACGGCGCGATCCGCGGCGCTGACCGAGCTCGCCGACACCCTCGGCATGGACGTGGCCCCGCTGCGGATCGAGTGCATCGACGTGTCGCACGTGCAGGGCACCGACGTCGTCGCGTCCCTGGTGGTGTTCGAGGACGGGCTGCCCAAGCGCAGCGACTACCGGCGGTTCGCGATCCGGGACCGCCCGGGTGACGACGTCGCTTCCATCGCCGAGGTGGTCCGTCGGCGGTTCAGCCACGGCATGCCGAAGCACTCCACGCGGGACGCCGGGGCCGCGGCCGGTGCGGGGTCGGGCTCCGGCGGGAGAGCAGCGGGTCCGGACCAGCCCACGGATCCGGTCGGGTCGTCGGGCGAGGTGCCTGCCGGTGCGCAATCCGGTGACGGCGAGCCCAGCTATCGCCGGGGCGTCGACCCGGAGACCGGCCGGCCGCGGCGGTTCGCCTATCCACCGCAGTTGCTGGTGGTCGACGGCGGCGCGCCGCAGGTCAACGCCGCCGCGACCGAACTCGCCGAACTGGGCGTCGTCGACGTCACGGTGTGCGGACTGGCCAAACGGCTGGAAGAGGTGTGGGTGCCCGCCCAGCAGGACCCGATCATCTTCCCGCGCACCAGTGAGGCGCTGTACCTGCTGCAGCGGCTGCGCGACGAGGCGCACCGGTTCGCGATCACCTATCACCGGGCGAAGCGATCCAAGTCGATGACGGTGTCCGCCCTGGACAACGTCCCCGGCCTCGGCCAGGTGCGGCGCAAGACGCTGGTCCGGCATTTCGGCTCGGTCGCCGCGCTGCGCAAGGCGGATGTCGACGACATCCTGGCGGTGCCGGGCATCGGCCGGCGCACCGCGGAGGCCGTTGTCACCGCGCTCCGCGGTCCCGGTGAGGGTGCCTCGGGTCAGCGTCAGGTCCCGCTGAGGGACGAATCCGGCAGATCGACCGCCCAGATCGGCGCGCAGGAGGCGCCGATACCGATAGCGTCCACTCCGACACGCTCCGACATGACTCCCGAGGTGGCCGATCCCATCCCGGTCGCTGCCGGCGGCGGCCTGCGGCAGCCCCTACGGCTCGGCGCCCGATCGGGCCGTCCGCTGTCCGGCGGTGCCGGGGAGGACGGGGTTGGGCGGGGCGGTGCGCCGGACGCCGGCGGCCGAGGGGGAGAGGCAGGGCATGGACACGGTTGAGCCGGGTGGCGAATCCGGGTCAAAGGAATCCGGGTCAAAGGAATCCGGGTCGAAGGGGGAGGCGGCGGTGAGCACACCGGAACCGTCCGGCGGCATCCAGGTCGCGATCGTCTCCGGGTTGTCCGGGGCGGGTCGCTCCACGGCGGCGAAGTGCCTGGAGGACCTCGGCTGGTTCGTCGTCGACAACCTGCCACCGGAACTGATCACCACGATGGTGGATCTCGGGTCACGGACCAGCGGTGACGTCACCAAGATCGCCATCGTGCTGGACGTGCGGTCGCGGGCCTTCACCGAGGACCTGGCGTCGGTCATCAAGCATCTGGACGCGCGCGGTTACCGGCCGACGGTGCTGTTCCTGGAGGCCAGCGACGCCGCATTGATCCGCCGCTTCGAAGCCAACCGGCGGTCGCACCCGCTGCAGGACGGTGGCCGGCTGGCCGACGGGGTGGCGTCGGAGCGCGCCGTCCTCGAGCCGCTGCGGCAGGAGGCGGACGTCGTCGTCGACACCTCCGAGTTGTCCGTGCACCAACTGCGGGCGGAGGTGGAGCGGGCGTTCGGGCACTCGGCACGCGACCGCAAGTCCACCCTGAGCATCGTCTCGTTCGGCTTCAAGTACGGCCTGCCGCTGGACGCCGACCTGGTGATCGACATGCGGTTCCTGCCGAACCCGCACTGGATTCCGGAGCTGCGGCCGCACACCGGGCTGGATCCGGACGTCTCGGACTACGTCCTGTCACAGGAGGGCGCGACAGAGTTCCTCGACCGCTATGTGGAGCTGATCGGGCTGATCAGCGGTGGCTACAAGCGGGAGGGCAAGCGCTACCTGACACTGGCCGTCGGGTGCACCGGCGGAAAGCACCGCAGCGTCGCCACGGCGGAGGAGCTGCGCCGCCGGTTGGAGAGCGACGCGCTGGCGGTGCAGGTGGTCCACCGCGACCTGGGTCGCGAGTGATGCGCGCGGGGCCCGAGGGGCCTCGACCGCCGGCAGCCGATCCGGTGCCGCGGCCGAAGGTGGTGGCGCTCGGCGGCGGCCACGGCCTTTTCGCGATGCTGACCGCCCTGGTCGAGCTGGACGTCGAGGTGACGGCGGTGGTGACCGTCGCCGACGACGGCGGATCATCCGGCCGGCTGCGCCGGGAGGTGCCCGGCATCGTGCCGCCCGGTGATCTGCGGATGGCGCTCGCTGCGCTGGCCGAGCCGACCGACCGCGGCCGGCTGTGGACCACCACCTTCCAGCACCGGTTCCTCGGCCAGGGGGCCCTGGCCGGGCACCCGGTCGGCAACGTGGTGCTGGTCGGGCTGAGCCAGGTACTCGACGACCCGGTCGCCGCGCTGGATGCGGCCGGCGAGCTGCTCGGCGCCCGCGGCCGCGTGCTGCCGATGGCCTGCGAGCCGTTGGACATCGTCGCCGAAGTCCTGGGGCTCGACGAGGATCCGCGGGCGCTGCGCCGGATCCGGGGGCAGGTGGCGGTGGCCAGCACCCCCGGCACGGTGCAGAGCGTGCGGCTCGAACCGGCGGACGCCAGGGCCTGTCCGGAGGCGCTGGCCGCCATTGCGGCCGCCGACCTGATCACCTTCGGCCCCGGGTCGTGGTACTCCAGCGTGCTGCCGCACCTGATGCTGCCGGACCTCGCCGCGGCGATCATCGCCAGCGCCGCCCACCGCCTGGTCGTGCTGAACCTCGCGCCGCAGGTCGGTGAGACAGAAGGATTCTCACCCGAGGAGCACCTGGACGTACTCTCGGCGCACGCGCCGGATCTGCGCATCGACACCGTGCTCGCCGATCGACGGTCGGTGGCCCTGCCGCAGCGGCTGGGAACGGCTGCAACCGGCATCGGCGCCACGCTGGAACTGCACGACGTCGCGGTCGCGGGAACCGCGCGGCACGACACGGGCCGGTTGGCGGCGTCGCTGAAAACGATCATCGATCGATCGGTGTCGGCGCGCGCAGCCGCGCGACCGGCTTCCGGGCCGGGTGGCGTGTCGGGTGAAGTGTCTTCGAGAACGGACAGGGAGCGCCCGCAATGGCGATGACGGCCACGGTGAAGGACGAACTCAGCCGGGTGTCGGTGACCAAGGTGTCGGCCCGCAAGGCCGAGGTGTCGGCGCTGCTCCGGTTCGCCGGCGGCCTGCACATCGTTGCCGGCCGGGTGATCGTCGAGGCGGAACTGGACACCGGGGCAGTGGCCCGCCGGCTGCGCAAGGAGATCGGCGAGCTCTACGGCCAGGTGGCGGACGTGCAGGTGCTGTCCGCGTCCGGGCTGCGCAAGGGCGCCAGGTACGTCGTGCGGGTGGTGGCCGGCGGCGATTCGCTGGCCCGGCAGACGGGGCTGATCGACCAGCGCGGCCGGCCGGTGCGCGGGCTACCGCCGCAGATCGTCGCCGGTTCCGTCGGCGACGCCGAGGCTGCCTGGCGCGGCGCGTTTCTCGCGCACGGCTCGTTGACCGAACCCGGGCGCAGTGCCTCCCTCGAGGTCACCTGCCCCGGCCCCGAGGCGGCGCTGGCGCTGGTCGGCGCGGCCCGCCGGATGGGCATCGGTGCCAAGGCCCGGGAGGTGCGGGGGGCGGACCGGGTCCTCGTCCGGGACGGCGATGCGATCGCCGCCCTGCTCACCCGGCTGGGCGCGCACTCGTCGATGCTGGCCTGGGAGGAACGGCGGATGCGCCGCGAGGTCCGGGCCACCGCCAACCGGCTGGCCAACTTCGACGACGCCAACCTGCGCCGGTCAGCGCGGGCCGCGGTCGCCGCGTCCGCCCGGGTGGAGCGGGCGCTGGCCATCCTCGGTGACGATGCTCCCGAGCACCTCAGTCAGGCCGGCCGGTTGCGCATCGCGCACGGCCAGGCCTCGCTCGAGGAACTGGGCCAGCTGGCCGAGCCGCCGATGACGAAGGACGCCGTCGCCGGACGGATCCGCCGGCTGCTGACGATGGCCGACAAGCGGGCGGCCGACCTGGGCATCCCGGATACCGAGTCGGCCGTCACCGCGGACATGCTCGACGGCTGAGCGCCCGCATGCGGCCGCCCGCTGCAGGTGCCCGGCGGGGACGCCCGCGCGGCCGCAGCCGGCGGCGTTCACTGCGCGTTCATCGGACGGCCGCCGACAATTCGTCTGTCCTACCGGCTTCCACGCGGCGTGCCGAGTGCGCAACGTCCCGACAATTCCCGCCTGAGCCGAGGTCTGCCGGACGTACTTCCCGTCCTTTCCCGCCCTGCGAGGGCCGACGAGCCTGGTCGTTGGCACCCCGATACAGTGGGCCCCGGTCGCCGCCCCGTCAGCTGTGGGGTGCACCACTGATCAACCCGTCCGGGGCCATCAGGGCCGTCGGCGGGATTCCCTAGAGGAGGGCTGACACACGTGACTGTGCGCGTCGGAGTGAACGGATTCGGCCGAATCGGCCGCAACTTCTGGCGAGCGGTCGACTCTCTCGACCAGGACATCGAGATCGTCGCCGTCAACGACCTGACCGACACCAAGACCCTCGCCCACCTGCTCAAGTACGACTCGGTGATGGGCAAGCTGCCCTACGAGGTACACGCCGGCGACGGCGTCATCAGCGTGGACGGCAAAGAGTTCAAGGTGCTGTCCGACCGCGACCCGGGCAACCTGCCGTGGGGTGATCTGGGTGTGGATGTCGTCATCGAGTCCACCGGGTTCTTCACCAAGGCAGATGCCGCCCGCGCCCACGTCAGCGCCGGCGCCAAGAAGGTGCTCATCTCCGCGCCGGCCACCGGCGAGGACCTGACCGTCGTGCTGGGCGTGAACGACGACGCCTACGACGGTTCGCAGACGGTCATCTCCAACGCCTCCTGCACCACCAACTGTGTGGCGCCGATGGCGAAGGTGCTGCACGAGAACTTCGGCCTCGTCCAGGGTCTGATGACGACGGTGCACGCCTACACGAACGACCAGGTCATCCTGGACTTCCCGCACAAGGACCTGCGCCGCGCCCGCGCCGCCGCCGTCAACATCATCCCGACCACCACCGGCGCCGCCAAGGCCACGGCGCTGGTGCTGCCGGAGTTGAAGGGCAAGCTGCACGGTTACGCGCTCCGCGTCCCGGTCCCGACCGGTTCGGTCACCGACCTGACTGTCGAGCTGGAGAAGGGCACCACCGTCGACGAGGTCAACGCCGCGTTCAAGGCGGCCGCCGACTCCGGCCCGCTGCAGAACCGGCTGTTCTACTCGACCGACCCGATCGTGTCCTCGGACATCGTCGGCTCGCCGGCTTCGTGCACGTTCGACTCGCCGCTGACCATCGGTCTGGGCGGGAACTTCTTCAAGATCGTCGGCTGGTACGACAACGAGTGGGGCTACTCCAACCGGCTCGTCGACCTCACCTCGCTGGTGGGCAAGAGCCTGTAGCTCCCGCCGATCGGCATCCTCGTGGGCGGCGGTCACCCGGTGTGGTGACCGCCCCCCCGCGGGATGCCGCCCGCCGGCCCGGACCGCGCTGATCCGCGCCATCTGCTCGCCGCCGGGGCCCGGCGCGGCCGAGCACTGCTGTTGTCGCAACCGCGGCCGCGGCAGCCCGTCGCCCCGAGACTGGCCGTGCCTGAGGAAACTGACGACCACCGCCACCGAGAACTGTTGCCACCGAGAACTGTCTAGGAGCCCGCGAAGTGCACACTCTCGACGACCTGCTTGCCACCGGCGTGGCCGGCCGCACCGTGCTGGTCCGTTCCGATCTGAACGTCCCGCTGGACGGGGACGTGATCACCGACGACGGGCGGATTCGCGCGTCTTTGCCCACCCTGCAAGCACTCGTGCAGGGCGGCGCGCGGGTGGTCGTCACCGCGCACCTCGGCCGGCCGAAGGGCGTGCCGGAGTCGAAGTACTCGCTGGCCCCGGCGGCCGCGCGGCTCGGTGAGCTGCTCGGCAGCACGGTGCCGCTCGCCGACGACCTCGTCGGGCCGTCCGCCCGGCAAACCGTCGCCGCGCTGGCCGACGGTGGGGTCGCGATGCTGCAGAACGTGCGGTTCGACGCCCGGGAGACCTCCAAGGACGCCGGCGAGCGGGCCGCGCTCGCCGACGACCTGGTCGCGGTGGTCGGCGACGGCGCCGCCTTCGTCTCCGACGGGTTCGGCGTCGTGCACCGCAAGCAGGCGTCGGTGTACGAGATCGCGCAGAAGCTCCCGCACTACGCCGGTTACCTGGTCACCGCCGAGACCGCGGTGCTCAAGAAACTGACCGTCGACCCGGAACGGCCGTACGCCGTGATCCTCGGCGGTTCGAAGGTGTCGGACAAGTTGGGCGTCATCACCTCGCTGCTGCCCAGGGTCGACTCGCTGCTGATCGGCGGCGGGATGGCGTTCACCTTCCTGGCCGCACAGGGCCACGGCGTCGGCGCCTCGCTGCTGCAGGAGGACCAGATCGAGACCTGCCGGCAGCTGCTCGCGGACAACGGCGACAAGATCGTGCTGCCCACCGACGTGGTCGTCGCGGATGCGTTCTCCGCGGATGCAGCCACCCAGATCGTCGGCGCGGACGGCATTCTCGACGGCTGGCTTGGCCTGGACATCGGCCCGCAGACCGCTGCCCGGTTCTCCCGGATCGCGACCGACTCGGCCACCGTCTTCTGGAACGGCCCGATGGGCGTGTTCGAACTGGCGCCCTTCGCCGACGGCACCCGCGCCGTCGCCGAGGCCATCTCCGCATCGACGTCGTTCTCGGTGGTGGGCGGCGGCGATTCGGCGGCCGCCGTGCGCATCCTCGGCGTCGACGAATCCGGCTTCACCCACATCTCGACCGGTGGCGGTGCCTCCCTCGAATACCTCGAGGGCAAGGAACTTCCCGGTCTCGCCGTACTGGAGGCATGACAAGCATGACGAACGGCCAACGCAAGCCGCTGATCGCCGGCAACTGGAAGATGAACCTCAATCACCTCGAGGCCATCGCTCTGGTGCAGAAGATCGCTTTCACCCTGCCGGACAAGTACTACCAGCACGTCGAGGTCGCGGTGATCCCGCCGTTCACCGCGCTGCGTTCGGTGCAGACCCTCGTCGACGCCGACAAGCTGAAGATCGTGTACGGCGCGCAGGATCTGTCCGCCAAGGACTCCGGCGCCTATACCGGTGAGGTTTCCGGCACCATGCTGGCCAAGCTCGGCTGCACCTATGTGCTGGTCGGACACTCGGAGCGCCGGGAGTACCACCACGAGTCGGACGAGCTGCTGGCCGCAAAGGTGAACGCCGCCTACCGCAACGGGATCACCCCGCTGCTCTGCTTCGGCGAGGGGCTGGAAGTCCGCGAGGCCGGCAACCAGGTGAAGCATTCGGTGGCTCAGATGCTGGCCGCGATGGCCGACGTCACCCCGGAGCAGGCGGCCACCATCGTGCTCGCGTACGAGCCGGTGTGGGCCATCGGCACCGGCCGGGTCGCCACCCCCGCCGATGCACAGGAGGTCTGCGGCGCCGCCCGCGCCGCACTGGCCGAAAAGTACGGTGCCGACATCGCCGGCGGCATCCGCATCCTGTACGGCGGCTCGGTGAAGTCGGGCAACGTCTCGGAGATCACCGCGCAAACCGACGTCGACGGCGCGTTGGTCGGCGGTGCCTCGCTGGACGGCACGGAGTTCGCCAACCTCGCCGCCAACGCGGTGGGCGTGCTGTCCTGATCGGAGGGGCCACCGGCCGGGTTAGACTCGTTCGGACCTCGGTCGGCGCAGCCGTGCTGCGCCGACCGCCTGACGAGCAAGGCAGACATGACACTCTTTCTCCAGATCCTGCTGCTGATCACCAGCCTGGCGCTGATGGCGCTGATCCTGTTGCACCGCGGCAAGGGCGGTGGGCTGTCCTCCCTGTTCGGTGGGACGATGCAGTCATCGCTGTCCGGGTCGTCGGTGGTGGAGAAGAACCTCGATCGCCTGACGCTCTTCGTGGCTGCGGTGTGGGCGATTTCGATCGTGGGTGTCGGTCTGCTGCTCAAGGTCGGCGCCTAGCCGTCGCCCGCGTCCCGGTCAGTAGCGGCCGCGACGCGGCGGGAGTGGGTCGGTACGGCTGTTCCGGTGGGACATCCACCGGCAACTGGAGAACAGGCAGGTCGTCATGGCGGGTGGCAATCCGATTCGTGGGTCACGGATAGGTGCCGGTCGGATGGGGGAGTCGGACCGCGGCGACTCCGCGCCCCGGCGCAAACTCGAGTTCTTCTGCGCCAACGGTCACATCACGCGGCTCGCGTTCGCGCTGGATGCGGAGATCCCGGAAACCTGGGACTGCCCGAGTTGCGGCCTTCCCGCGGGTCAGGACCGGTCGGAACCGCCGCCCGCGCCGAAGGTCGAGCCGTACAAGTCGCACCTGGCGTACGTCAAGGAACGGCGCAGCGAGGAGGACGGCGAGGCGCTGCTGGCCGAGGCGCTGGCCAGGATCGCCGACCGCCGGACCCCGCAGGCCTGACCCCACGGGTGCCGCGCCGACGTTTCGGTCAGAGGACCTTCAGCATCCGGGTGTTGCCCAGAGTGTTCGGCTTGACGTACGGAAGGTCGAGGAACTCCGCGACCCCCCGGTCGTAGGACGAGCGCAGTTCCGCGTACCCCTCCCGCGACAGGTTCAGCTCCCGGATCGGCTCGAACCCCAGGGATCGGAAGAACGCCACCTCGAAGGTCAGCACGAACAGCCGGTGCAGACCGAGGAACTTCGCATGTTCGATCAGCGCGGCACACACGGCCCGGCCGACGCCCCGCCGCCGGACCGCGGGATCGGTTGCCACCGTGCGGATCTCGCCCAGGTCCTCCCACAGCACGTGCAGCGCACCGCAGCCGACCAGCGCGCCGTCGTATTCGGCGACCCAGAACTCGGTGACGTCCTCGAACAGGTTCGCCAGGCTCTTCTCCAGCAGGATCGGACCGGCGTGTGCATCGACCAGCCGCTTGATGCCGCGCACGTCGGTGACCCGCGCCCGGTGCACCACAAGGGATGTCTGGTCGGAGGTCACGGCGCATCAGGATAGCGGCCGGTCCGCGCGCCCGATGTCGACAACCCCGCGGGGCCGTCGCCCGGCGGGGGCCGTCGATTCCCGGCCGGGCCGGTCCGCGCACTAGGGTGGAAAGGTGTCCGCTCTGTTCGAGGTTCCCTCCGCCGTGTCGAAGGGAACCCGGCCGCGGACCGCGGTACCGGCGGGCGGGCGGCACACCGCCGACGGATCCGCACCCACCACCGTGAACCTGGTGACGCTGGGCTGCGCCCGTAACGAGGTCGATTCCTCGGAGATCGCCGGCCGGCTGGAGAGCGGCGGCTACCGACTGGTCGCCGAGCCGGCCGCCGCCGACGTCGTGGTGGTCAACACCTGCGCCTTCGTGGCCAGCGCCAAGAAGGACTCCATCGACACGGTGCTGGCCGCTGCCGACACCGGGGCCAAGGTGGTGGCCGTCGGCTGCCTGGCCGAGCGGTACGGCGCCGAATTGGCCGAGGCGTTGCCAGAGGCGGACGCGGTGCTGGGGTTCGATGCCTACCCCGCGCTCGCATCACTGCTCGGCGACGTCGTCGACGGCCACCGACCGCCCGCGCACACCCCGGTGGACCGGCGCCTGCTGTTGCCCATCTCCCCGGCCGCGCGGCCCGCTGCGTCGTCGGCCGTCTCGCTGCCCGGGCACTTCCCCGCGTCCGGACCCACCCAGTTCCGGACCCTGCTCAACTCCGGTCCGGTGGCGCCGCTGAAGATCGCGTCGGGATGCGACCGCAGGTGCACGTTCTGCGCGATTCCGTCGTTCCGCGGGGCGTTCGTTTCCCGGCCGGTGCAGGAGATCGTCGGCGAAGCGGCCTGGCTGGCCGGCCAGGGCGTCCGGGAAATCGTGCTGGTCAGCGAGAACTCCACCTCGTACGGCAAGGACCTGCCAGGGGAGCGGCAACTCGAGCACCTGCTGACCGCGCTGGCGTCGGTGCCGGGCATCGCCCGGGTGCGGTTGTCCTACCTGCAGCCCGCCGAGACCCGACCGTGGCTCGTCGCGGCCATCGCCGGAACACCTGGCGTCGCGGACTACTACGACATGTCGTTCCAGCACGCCTCCGAGTCGGTGCTGCGACGGATGCGCCGGTACGGCTCCCGGGCGACGTTCCTGGCCCTGGTGGAGCAGATCCGTGCCGCCGCACCGGACGCGGGCATCCGGTCGAACGTCATCGTCGGGTTCCCCGGCGAGACCGACCACGACCTCGCGGAGCTGGAGGCGTTCCTCACCGGCGCCATGATGGACGCGGTCGGCGTGTTCGGATACTCCGACGAGGACGGCACTGCCGCCGCCGAGCTGCCCGGCAAGATCGACGACGACGAGATCGCCGACCGGGTGGAACGGGTCACGGCGCTGGTCGAGGAGCTGACCAGTCAGCGGGCTGAGGACCGGGTCGGCGCGGACATGCTCGTGCTCGTCGATGAGGTCACCGGTGACGGTGCCGCCGGCCGCGGTCCGCACCAGGCGCCGGAGGTCGATGGCAACGTCCGGATCGTGAGCGGCAGCACCGAGCTCGCCGCCGGGCAACTGGTGCGATGCCGGATCGTCGGCAGCGAGGGCATCGATCTTGTCGCGGACGCCCGAGCGGTGCTGGCGCCATGACGGATCGCCCCGCGCCCGTTCCGCTGATGAACCTGCCGAACGCGCTCACCGTCCTGCGGCTCATCCTCGTCCCGGTCTTCCTGCTGGCGCTGTTCGCGCAGGGCGGCCACGACCCGACCTGGCGGTGGATCGCCTGGGCGATCTTCGCGATCGCCGCCGTCACCGATCGGTACGACGGGCACATTGCCCGCAAGCGCGGGCAGGTCACCGACTTCGGCAAGATCGCCGACCCGATCGCGGACAAGGCGCTGACCGGATCCGCGCTCATCGGGCTGTCCATGCTCGGTGACCTGGCCTGGTGGATCACCCTGGTGATCCTGGTCCGGGAGATCGGCATCACCCTGCTGCGGTTCGCGGTGATCCGGTACGGGGTGATCGCGGCGAGTCCGGGGGGCAAGGCGAAGACCTTCGTCCAGATCATCGCCATCGGGCTCTACATCCTGCCGCTGCCGGCCTTCCTGACCTGGGTGGCCACCGGCATGATGGCCTTGGCCGTGGTGCTGACGGTCGTCACCGGCATCGACTACCTGGTGCGGGCGTGGGGCGTGTACGCACGGGCCAAGCCCGGCCACGTCGAGCGCCCACCCGCCTGACCAGGATCGACGATGCACGAGCTGGCCGCAGCGGTCGGTGTCGAGGAGCCGGACGTCGTCGCCCTGCTCGCCACCCTCACCGCCCGACGGGTGACGGTGGCCACCGCGGAATCGCTGACCGGCGGGCTGCTGGCCGCCCTGCTCACCGAGGTCCCCGGATCCAGCGCGGTCGTCCGCGGCGGCCTCATCGTGTACGCGACCGACCTCAAGCACCGGCTCGCGGGCGTGGATGAGGCACTGCTGGCACGCCACGGCGCGGTGGACCCCGAGGTGGCCCGGCAGCTGGCGACCGGCGCCCGGCTGTCCTGCGGTGCGGATGTCGGGATCGGGTTGACCGGCGTCGCCGGCCCCGACCCGCAGGACGGCAACCCCGTCGGCACCTGGTACTGCGCGCTGGCCGGACCGGGCGGGTACCGGGACGAGCGGGCGGCCTTGCCCGGCGAGCACGGTCGCGGTGGACCAGCGGGTGCGGGGGCGGATACCACCGGTGAGCGAAGCCGAATCAGGGCGTCGGCGGTGCGATCGGCGCTGCAGATGTTGGCCAACATGCCCGCAACGATTTCGTAACCCCGCGGTGACCGGGGTACTGGAACATCGGTGATGGCGTTCACGTTGTGATGATTGTCGGCGGCGACCGGCCGACACTGACATAGCACACGGTAGCGTGGGAGCCTCGAGCATCAACGTCCGGGCTCTCGGTAAGAGGGTGAACCATCCCAGCATCACCAGCAGTGATCGGCAACGCCGAAGTGCATCTCTTCGGTGACGCAAACTGGTATTCACACCAGTGGACCGGGAAAGACCCCGCGCCGCTGGTGTTCTCGTCGGCAGGGCAGTACGGATCCAAGCAGCAGTTCCGAATTGACCTAGGTGGGAAGGAGGTGCGACATGCTCCTGCGTAATGCTCTCGGAGAGACACTGCGCGACGCTCGTAATCGGCAGAACCGCACACTGCGCGATGTCTCGACCGCAGCCAATGTCTCGCTGGGGTACCTCTCGGAAGTCGAGCGGGGCCGTAAGGAAGCGTCCAGTGAATTGCTCGCTTCCATCTGTGACGCGCTCGACCTGGAGTTGTCCGACCTCCTCGACTCGGTGAGTGCCGCGATGCGCACGGACTCGGTGGCCGCGGACAAGCGCAGCGTCATCAGCAACTCCGTCAAGACCGGGATGGGCGCCTCGAACCGGCCCCGGACCGGCGGTATCGACGCCCTCAACATCGACCCGACGTTGCGGATCGTGGTGCCGTACGGCTCCACCCGCCCGGGAGCTCCGGTCGGCTGAGGTCAGGTCCGGGTGTGCGCCAGCGCTGCGAGCGCGGCCAGCGCCCGTTGAGCGGTGTCGAACGGCACGAACAGGTGGTCGTGGTGGAAGCCGGCGATCACGTTGCACGCGATGCCGTCACGGGTCAGCGCGGTGGCGACCGCTGCCGTCAAGCCCACCGCGTCCAACGCCGAGTGGATCCCGAGGGTGATCCACGCGCAGCGGAAGTCTGCGTCGAGCCCGGCCGCCAAGGCCTCCGGGGTGGGGACGACAACCGTGAGGCCCTCCGCCTCGGCCACCGTCGCGACCGGGTGCAGGCCGTCCGGGACGGCTCCCGCTGGCAGGCAGCAGAACACGTAGTCGCCGTCGTGCAGGTGCGGTCGCATCGAGGACAGCAGCACGCCGAGGTCATGGACCGGTTCCTCGTCGACCGAGTGCCCGGCGGTGCGCCGGGTGTAGGTCACGAACCGATAGCCGTCACCCTCCTCGTGAACGGTGGCGTTCCACACCTGGGGATCGATGTCCGGGAACGTCGTGTCGCCCGCCACCTCCACATCGACATGGGTGATCTCCAGTCGGTCGGCATCGGCGATCGTCTGCCGGTAGACCTCGCCGCCGCCGACGACCATCACCGCGGGCTCCAGGGTCCGGGTGGGCTCGTCGACCGGAGGTTCCAGCCCGTGGGCCGCCAACGCGACGGCGTCCGGCACGGAGTGCGCGACGCTGACGCCGGGAAAGCCCCATGACCGATCGCGAGTGACGACGATGGTGCGTCGCCCGGGCAGCGCCCTGCCGATGGACTCGAAGGTCCGCCTGCCCATGACCATCGGGTGACCCATGGTCAGCGCCTTGAACCGCCTGAGGTCCGCCGGCAGATGCCACGGCAGTCCGCCGCCGGCCCCGATGGTTCCGTTCCGGGCGACTGCCGCGACGAGGGTGATCGCGGGCCCGCGGCCGGACCGCCCGGTCACCGCCGGACCGGATGCGTCCTGTCCTGCGGCGGCGCCTGCGAGCCCCGGCCCGGCCCGGTCCGGTCCGGGCGTCTGCTCGTCGGTGCGCTGCGGCCCGGTCACACCGCGATGGGCGCCTTGATCGCCGGGTAGGGGTCGTAACCCAGGACCAGGACGTCGTCGACGGTGAAGTCGTCGATCTCGGTGGCGCTCGGCGTCAGCCGCAGGGTGGGCAGCGGCCGCGGGTTCCTGGTCAGTTGCAGCCTCGCTTGCTCCAGATGGTTGGAATACAGGTGCGCGTCACCGAGGGTGTGGATGAACTCCCCGGGTTGCAGGCCGACGACCCGCGCCATCATCGCGGTCAGCAACGCGTAGGACGCGATGTTGAACGGCACCCCGAGAAACACATCCGCGGACCGCTGATACAGCTGACAGGAAAGCCGACCGTCGGCAACGTAGAACTGGAACATGGTGTGGCACGGAGGAAGCGCCATCTCCCCGACCTCGGCGACGTTCCAGGCGGACACGATGTGCCGTCGGGAGTCCGGGTTCGTCCGCAGGGAGTGCACGACGCCCGCGATCTGGTCGATGTGCCGGCCGTCGGGGGCCGGCCACGAGCGCCATTGGTGCCCGTATACGGGGCCGAGTTCGCCCTCGGCGTCGGCCCACTCGTCCCAGATCGTGACGCCGCGCTCCTGCAGCCACCGGACGTTGGTCGAGCCCTGCAGGAACCACAGCAACTCGACGACGACCGAACGTAGGTGCACCTTCTTGGTGGTCACCAACGGGAAACCGTCCGCCAGGTCGAAGCGCATCTGATGCCCGAAGATGCTGCGGGTGCCGGTGCCCGTGCGGTCCGTCTTCACGGCGCCGGTGGTCAGGATGCGGTCCATCAACTCCAGGTACTGCTGCATCGGCTCAGCTTAGAAGCCCGCGGGAGGCCGGCCGCCCCGGCGCACCGGTGGCCGACCGGTCGGCCGGGGTCGCGGGCGTGACTGATTGGGAACTGGGACCGGCGGAGCTGGAACACCAACAGTCGGATGCGGGCCATCTGGACCCGGGGCTGCCACCGCTGTCATGCGCCCCTGATCCGGGCTGGCGGTCGGACGCGCGCGGCCGGCGCCGGCACCTATCGTGGGCCGATGCGTGTCGTCTCCCTGCTGCCCTCCGCCACCGAGATCGTCTATGCGCTCGGACTGGGCGACCAACTGGTCGGGGTGACCTTCGAGTGCGACGAGCCGGCGTCGGCACGCACGGACAAGGCCGTCGTGGTCGGCGGACGTGACACGTCAGGCATGACGCCGCGGGAGATCGACGACTACGTGCGGGCCGCGATGGCGGCCGGCCAGGACCTGTACACACTGCGTTCACAGGCGCTGGCCGGTCTGGACCCGGACCTGATCCTCACCCAGGACCTGTGCCGGGTGTGTGCCATTCCTTCCGGTGACGTCGACGAGGCCCTGGGTCACCTCGGCTGCAACGCCGACGTCGTCAGCCTCGACCCGCATTCACTGGATGACGTGCTGGCCACCATCGAGGTGGTCGGTGCCCGGGCCGGCGTCGCCGATCGGGCCGCCGAGGTCGTGGGGACGCTGCGGGCGCGGCTGGATGCGGTCCGGCGGGCGGTGCACGGCCGGCCCCGCCCGCGGGTCGCGGTGGTGGAGTGGGTGGACCCGCCGTTCGCGGCGGGGCATTGGGTGCCGGATCTGGTCGCGGCCGCCGGCGGTCTCCCGGTCGGCGCGCGTCCCGGTGAGCGGTCCGCGCAGACGAGCTGGGACGACATCCGCTCCGCCGCGCCGGATCTCGTGCTGGTCGCGCCGTGCGGCTTCCACCTCGACGCGGCCGCCGACCAGGCCGCCACGATCCTCGAGCAGGTGCCGGGCGTTGCGGTGTGGGCAATCGATGCCGACGGTCTGGTGGTACGGCCGGGGCCGCGACTGGTCGACGGCGTCGAGGCCATCGCGGCCGTTCTTTATCCGGACGCCGTCCCGCCGTCACCGGCCGTGCGGTTGGTGACGGCGCGCTGAACCGGCGTCAGCGGGGGGCGTTCGTCCCAGGGGCCCGCCCGGTGACCAGCTTGTAGATCCCGGTCACCACGATGGCACCGACGATGGAGCCGATGATGCCGCTGGGCCGCAGCGCGAGGCCGTCACCGGACAGCAGGCTGATCAGCAGGCCGCCGACGAACGATCCGATCAGGCCGACGACGATGGCGACGGTCCAGTCGATCGGTCGTTTGTTGCTCCGGAACAGCAGCTGGGCGGCGGCTCCCGCAAGCATGCCCAGCAGGATGATCGCAATGATGAGCACGGTGCCACCCTCTCGCTGAAGGCCGGGCGAGTGCCGGGCCGCGGCCATTATGCCCCGTTTGATCCGGCCTGCCGGGCCACACCGGCCCGCGGGCGCGCCCCAGGTGACCTTCCGGCTGCTATGCATTCCGGTTCTCCGCTGCGCCAGCACCCGGTTCCGGGTTCCGCGCCGACCGGTCCGGGCCCGCACGCTCACGTGTCGATCAAGGGGCTCCCCGCATGCCTCGGCGGTGTCGACCGCGTGTCGCGGACTCAGCCCCGACCATGCTCCTGGCCGGACCGTCAGTCTGTGTTGACAGACCGGCCGGCGTCAATCTAAACTGACAGACATGACCACGGACGGGTTGATGGAACGGATCGGGTCGACGGACCCGGCGACGGGCCTGCGGGCGGTCGGGGCACTGCACCGGCTGGCCGAACAGGTGGAGGCGACTCATGTCGCGCTCGCTCGGCAACAGGGCTGGTCGTGGGAGCAGATCGGCGACGCCCTCGGGGTGTCGCGTCAATCGGTGCACGCCAAACACGGGAAGTAGGAAGCCATGTTCGAACGATTCGCCTCGTCGACCCGCACCGCGGTGGAGCACGGCGCCCAGGAGGCCGGCCGCCGCGGGGACCGCCGGATCGGCACCGAGCACCTGCTGCTCGGCGTCCTGCACGACCGGCAGACCGCCGAGGTCGTCGGGCTCAGCGTCGACCAGGTTCGCGTCAAGGCCGACACCCTGGACGCCAAGGCCCTGGAGGCGATCGGCCTGCCGATCGGCGACTTCCGGCCCGCCGTGCGCCCGCGCACACTCAGCCGCACCCCGTTCACCTCCGGAGCGAAAGCTGTTCTACAGAGCACTGTTTCCTTCACCGCGGCCGAGCGATCCCGCCGCATCCTGCCGCGACACCTGCTCCTGGCGCTGCTCGAGCGCCGGGAGCCCGATCCGGCGGCGGCTCTGCTCGTCGAGTGCGATGTCGACACCGCCGAGCTGGCCCGCCGGTTGTCCGGACCGGCGCGGTGACCGTCCCGCGCGCCGGTCAGGCCAGGACGAGCCTGGTCACCTCGTTGAGTTCCGGCTCCTTGCGGGACGGCCCCGCCTGCTCGAGTACGAGCGTGGCGCGACTGCCCTCCAGGTGCAGCGTCATCAGGTCGTTGCCGAAATACGGACCGGCGAGCCTGGTCCACTCGACCACCGGTGCGGGTGGCGTGGCGACCACACCGAGCAGCACCCGGGTGAAGCGTTCGGCCATCCGGCTCCACGCCCCGCGGAAGGCCAGCCGCACCGGGATCGGCACGCGGTTGTGCAGCGGGGAGCAGGTCAGCTGGTATACCGCGGAGGTGATCTCGGAGCCGTACTCCGGCCGCGCGATGTAGGCGTGGTGCACGTCCCCGGAGAGCACACAGACAGTGGCCGGCGCACCGCCGTCGACGCCGCCGTGGTCGCCGCGGGCGACGTCCCTGATCAGCACGGCGAGCCGCTCGAACGATCGGCGGAACGCCGCCCAGTGCTCGAAATCAGCGCCCCGGCGGATTTTCTCCGACACCTTGGCGACGGTGCGTCCACGGTGGCCGCTGCACAGCAGTTCGTTCCAGGCCTCCACGTCGTGCAGCGCCCGGGGCAGCAGCCAGGGCAGTGAGGTGCCGATGAGCAGGTGGTTGTACTCACCGTCGAGCTGCTGCTCCACCCACTCGAACTCCTCGTCGCTGATCATGCTGCGGTGCCCCTCCTCGAGGATGCGGCCGCACCGGGTGTCGATCACGAGCAGCCGCACGGCCCCGAAGTCACGCCGGTAGGACCACCGGGTGCCTTTCGCGCCGTCGGCCTCCCGGTCCGCCTCCACGGCGAAAGACCGCAGCAGCGGCTCCGCGTCGCCGTCGAGCGAGCGGACCTGTTGATAGAGACCGTTCTTCGCCAGCTCGGCCGGCGAAAGATTGCCCAGGTGCTGATACACCCAGTACGAGGACAGGGCGCCGACGATCCGCTCCGCCCACCAGTCGGTGGCCTGGATGTCGCGCCGCCACTCGTAGGAGGTGTTCCAGTCGTCGCGGACGTCGTGGTCGTCGAAGATCATCGACGTCGGGATGGTGGACAGCAACCAGCGCACCTCGGGATCGGTCCACGACTCGGCGTACAGCCAGGTGTATTCCTCGAAGTCGGCGACCTGTTCCTCGGGGCCGGTGGTGATGTCCCGGCGCTCGCGGATCTTCTGCTGCGTCTTGGGTGACGTCTCGTCGGCGTACACCTGGTCGCCGAGCATCACCAGCGCGTGCGGCCACTCGTTCTCGGGCAGGTCGGCGATCCGCACCGCGTAGGCCTGCAGCACATCCGCGTCGTACTTGTGCCCGGGGAGCACCGCCTCCGCGGTCGCGTACCGGCAGGAACCGAACGCGATGTCGACCGTCTCCTCCTTCGCCCAGGTGCGGATTCTGCTCGCCGGCCGGCCCGAGTCCGGCAGCGGCCAGACCTGCTCGCCGTCCAGGGCGACCTGGTACGGCGTCGCGTCACCCTCCGGCAGATCCTCGACCAGCACCAGTGCGTAGTGGTGGCCGGCGACGGTCCAGGTGCGCTCGCGGAAACCGAGAATCTCCACCTCGCAGGGGCCGTCGGTTTCCACCCACACGGTGGCGTCGGTCGCGCCGACGTGCCGCAGCAGGGGACCGAGCAGGAGTCGGGTCATCCGGACTGTCTACCATCCGGTCTGCCGGCGGACACATCACCCGAGCGGCTCAGCCGCCCTCCGCCGGCGGCCCTGTCGATCGGGCATGTCGGACGATCGTTACGGTGATGCCGTGCCCCACACCCAGCCCGCCACCGTCGATGGCGCCGAACTTGCCGACGCCGAACTTGCTGCTCTGTTGGTGATCGAGGCCGGTCGGCTGGCGGCGCGGATGCGGACCGACGGATTGACGGTCGAGAAGAAGACCAGCATCAGTGACGTGGTGTCCGACGCCGACCATGCGGCGGAGGCGATGATCGTCGGCCGGCTCCGGGCCGCCCGCCCCGACGACGGCGTGATCGGCGAGGAGGGCGCGGCCGCACCCGGGCGCCGAACCTGGGTGATCGACCCGGTGGACGGGACGTTCAACTTCGTCTCCGGGCTGCCCGCCTGGTGCTCGGCGCTGGCCCTGCTCGACGGCGAGGAACTGTTGCTGGGAGCCATCTATCAGCCCACGACGGACGAGGTCTGGGTCGGCGGCAAGGGTCTGCCGAGCAGGCTGAACGGCGTCCGGTTGCCCCGGCTGATCGATCGTCCGTTGCGGGAAGTGGCCATCTCCACCTACCTGCACCCGACCCGGGTCCGCGATCTGCCGCTGCGCGACGGACTGCTGCGGTCCATCGCGGGCGCCGCGTCGGTGCGGATCATCGGATCCGGCTCGGTCGAGCTGGCCGCCGTCGCCGCCGGCCGGCTCGGTGTCTGGCTGCACGCCGACACCCCGAGCTGGGACTGGTACCCGGGCGCCGCTCTGGTTTCCGCCGCCGGCGGCGTCGTCGACGTCTTCGAGTACGGCGGCCACCGCTGGCATGTGGCCGGCCCGCCGACCGGCGTGCACGATGCGAGGGCTGCCGTCACCGACACCGCCTGACCCACCGCTGCGCACCACCGCCGGTGGCGGTCAGCCGAGGCAGCGCCCGGGCTCCGAGGCGTTCGCCCCACGGCTCGGTACCCGACATCCGGCTGCCGACGAGGACGGCATGAACAGGCACCGCGGGATGGAACGATCATCAGGTGGACATCGCGATCTGGATCCTCGCCCTGACCGCCACGGTCACCGCCGTCAGCGCGGTGGCCCGGCGCTTCGAACTGCCCGCCCCGCTGCTGCTCGTGGTGATCGGCGTCGGGGCGTCGTACCTGCCGTTCCTCGAGCCGTTCGAGTTGAGCCCGGAGTTGGTGCTGATCGGGCTGCTCCCGCCACTGCTGTACGCGGCCGCGATCCGGACTTCACTGGTGGACATCAAGGCCAACCGGCGGGCCATCGCCGGGCTCGCGGTCGGCCTGGTCATCGCCACGACGGCCGTCGTCGGCGTGGTGGCGTGGCTGCTGCTGCCCATTCCGCTCGCGGCCGGCTTCGCGTTCGGCGCGGTCGTCGCACCACCGGACGCGGTGGCCGCCACCGCGATCGCCCGCCGGATCGGTCTCCCGCGGCGGGTCGTCACCGTGTTGGAGGGCGAGTCCCTGCTCAACGACGCGACCGCGCTGGTCGCACTCCGGACCGCCATCGTTGCCGTCGGGGGCGCCGTCACCGTGCTCAGCATCACCCGCGACTTCGTCTGGGCGGCGGCCGGCGGCGCGGCGATCGGCATCGGGGTAGCGCTGGTGATCGCGGTGATGCGCAAGCTCAACAAGGACCCGCTGATCGACACCGCACTGTCGCTGATGGCGCCGTTCGTCGCATACCTGCCGGCGGAGGAGCTGCATGCCTCGGGCGTGATCGCGGTGGTCACCGCCGGACTGATGCTGGGGCACAAGGCGCCCCGGATCCAGGATGCCACCTCCCGACTGAACGAGCGGATCAACTGGGAGACCATCCAGTTCCTGCTGGAGAACAGTGTCTTCCTGCTGATCGGCCTGCAGGTCCGCCAGATCCTCGACGGTGTGAGGGATTCCGATCTGTCGCCGCCTGCGATCACTACCTTCTGCGTCGGCGCGCTGGTCGCCGTCATCCTGGTCCGGCCGCTGTGGGTGTTCCCAATCGGATACTTCCTGGTCCGGCCGAGGACGTCACGTACAGAGCCCTACTCGTGGCGCTCGACGGCCGTGGTCAGTTGGGCGGGCATGCGCGGTGTGGTCACGCTGGCGGCCGCATTCGTGCTTCCGGACACCATCCCGAACGTCCAGGTGCTGGTCCTCGGGGCGTTCGTCGTGACCGCCGGAACCCTTTTGCTGCAGGGACTCTCGCTGCCCTGGCTGGCCCGACGGCTGCGGGTCGACGGTCCCGACGAGCGGGAGGACGCGCTCGCCGAGGCCACGGTGCTGATGCAGACCGTGGAGGCCGGCCGCGCAGAGCTGAAACGGATCACCGCCGACGAGCAGGACGACCCCGAAGTGATCGACATCCTGCGGGATCGCGGCGAGTCGCGGCTCAACGCCGTGTGGGAACGGTTGGGGCGCACCGACACCGACCAGGAGACGCCCACCGAGCAGTACCAGCGGCTGCGGACCGCCATGCTGCGGGCGGAGCGTGAGGCGGTGCTGAAGATCCGCGACCACGGCACCACCGACAGTGACGTGCTGGCCGAGGTGATGGACGCTCTCGACGTCGAGGAGTCGATGATCGACCGGCGGTCGGCGCGAGCGACGTCGGCAGACGACCGGACGTTGATCACCCCCGCAAAGACGGCCGGTGCGTGCGTGCATCTCGACCGTGCCCTGTCGGACATCCCTGCGACCAGCGACTACGGCTGCCCGGACTGCCTGCGGGAGGGCACCACGTGGGTGCACCTGCGGCTGTGCCTGACCTGCGGCAACGTCGGCTGCTGCGACTCGTCGCAGGCCCGGCATGCCGATCGGCACTTCCACGCCACCGGGCACCCGGTCATGCGCAGCCATGAACCCGGGGAGGCGTGGCGGTGGTGCTACGTGGACGAGGTGCTCGGCTGACCCGCCGCGCGAGCGCGGTGGGGACCGAGATCCCGTCCGCCGGCGTCAGTTCGACGCGTACGGGGTGCGCGGCAGTTCGACGGCGGGACGGAGCGAGAGCGATCCGACCATCGACGACTCGCGCTTGAGCAAGGTCAGTTCCAACCTGAGCATGTCGTCGATCGTGGTGGCGGCCAGCAGCTGTTGCTTGTCCGACAGGTCCAGAATCATTGCGGCCGCCACCAGGAAGGCGAGTTCCGTCGGGTCGTTCGGTAGTTCCGGCGCGGCGCCGTCGGTCTCCTCCGGCACGCCCTGGGCCTCGAGCAGCGCCTGCCGGTAGGCCGCGAACATCCGGCGGACCCGGTGCGCCAGCGGCTGCGCCTGCTCGGACACCGGATTAGACAGCGGCTCGACCCGGGCCTGCATCGGCTCGGAGTCGTCGACCTCCAGCAGCCGGAACCGCGTCATCCCGGTGGCGATGATGTCGAACCGGCCGTCCTGATAGGCCTCGGCGTAGCGGAGTTCGGCGGTGCAGCCGACCTCGTGCAGCGCCGTCACACCGTCGGTGCCGACCTCCCGCCCGGCCTTGATGGCCACCACCCCGAACCGGCGTTCCCCGTCTGGCAACTCCAGCAGGTCCCGCACCAACCGGCGGTACCGGTCCTCGAAGATGTGCAGTGGCAGCATCACCCCCGGATACAGCACGAGACCGAGGGGGAACAGCGGCAGCGTCGCGGAGGTGGCCACGACCCCAATCTACGGGCGCCGGTCCCCGTGGTAGGGCGACGAGGGTGTCGATCTGCACGTCGATGCTGCCCCTGGTGGCGTTGGAGTACGGGCAGGCCAGGTGGGCCTTGGCGACCAGCCCCTCTGCGGTGGCCTGGTCGACGCCGACGAGACCGTCGGACGAGCGGCTCTTCGCGTCCGGACCCGTGTGCGGGGTGCGTCGGGGTCGGCTTCGCGGCATCGAGTCGCCGGTTCCGTGTCCTTCCCCGGCCGCGAAGGGCACGGAACTGGCGACTCGATGAGGGCGTCACCGTTGCATGGCGTGCCGTCGGATGGATGACGCTGCGTCAGGCCCCGTTATGGCCCTGCACAACGCCGGGTTGAGAGTTGACATCGTCGGGCAGCATTGGCTGCAGGTGGCGGCGGCCGTATGCCTTGCCTCCCTGGACGACGGCGACGAGCAACAAGACGAGTAGCAATGCGCTGAGCAGGGGAACGATATCGAGCGGAAGAAGGTAGGCCATCAGAACCCGGGCGGCGGCATCGATGAGGAAGGCGAAGCCGAAGGCCAGTGTCATGCCCTTCATCAGCCGCCTGAACCGTGCATCGTCACGCCAGGCCCGCCGCCACGACACTGCAGCCGCTGGAGACATGAATCCCAGCGTGGCTGTCATGACCAGCGGCTGAGGCGACCGCAGGGTGAACAGAATCCAGCCTCCGACCACTGCGGTCAGATAGCTTTCCCGTACCACCAGCAGCCGGGGATCGGTGGTGATCACTCCCACGGCTGTCGCGACGCCGAGCAGGGTCAGGGCGAACAGAGCCGGCTGCTCTATCCGTCGGCGATGTACCGCACTGACGGCGATCCGACTCAGCGGCACGATTGATCCCACGATTAGAGCGGTCCAGATACCGACGCCGACAGCTCGCAGCAGGTAATAGAGCAGTAGCGGCGCGGCGACGTCGGCCATCAACATCAGGACGAACCGTCGCCGACCACCCCGGTCCTCCCGCGCCGGCTCGCGCGGTGCAGTCCCGGTCATGATTCGGGCCCCAGCTGACGGATCGGTTCCGGCCCTACCGGTTCGACGGCCCGGCGAACGATCAATTTGAGTTGACGCTCATACGTGGCCACGTCGAACCGGTCATCCAGCGACAGGCGGGCAGCTGCGGTGTCGATCGCCGCCCTGATCACGGTGGCCAGAACCGAAGGGTCGATCTGAGCAAACTCGCCGCGGTCTTGACCTCGCTGAACCAGCTCTCGGAGATGGGCCACCACTGGGTCGGCCTCGGCCGCTCCCAAAGCCAGCTCACCAGTGGGACGGCGAAGATTCGCGGCGATCTCGATCACCGCACGCACATGCGCCGCATGGTCGGCAACGAACCGCAAGTTCGCCTCGATATAGCCCAGCAGCGCCGACAGCGCCGTGTCGGACGTCTCGACACTTGCGGCGATCTGACCTCCCGCCCGCTCGTACAGCGAATCCACCACAGCCAGCAGCAACTCCTCCTTCGTCGAATAGTGATAGGTCACCACCCCTTTGCTCACCGCCGCGCGGCGTGCAACAGCACCCACGGTTGTCCCTGCGTAGCCCGCCTCGCTGAGCACCTGAACCGCGCAGTCCACCAGCTGTTCGCGACGCGCTCGCCCACCGACCGTCGGTTGAAGAGAACCGACGACATCATCCGTACGCATGAACTAATCCTAGTACGGCCGTACTAGACGATCAAGCTCCTATTGGTGCGACCGACCCGAAGCCACGACCGGCCACTGCCTCAGGAGCTGCGGGTGCTTGGGCCACCGGATCGTTGCGTCACGCTGGAGGCAGCGGGCTCGACCAAGGTCTCGCGGGAAGGACTCTGGTTCCGGCACCGCGTCCGTCACCTACTTGACCGGCAATGCAGGCAGCGGCGCAGCAGCTCGACTCACGGCCGGCTGACGGCCTCCGCATCGCTGCCGGCGTCGTCGGTGAGCGGGTGCGCGAGCTCGTCGGGTCCCAACCGGGCGATCAGCAGGGTGCCGACCGCCAGCAGCACCGGCACCAGGCCCGCGATCAGGAACGTCGGGGCGATCCCGATCGCCTCGCCGACCGGCCCGGCGATGGCCATCGAGATCGGCATCAGGGCCAACGACACGAAGAAGTCCAGGCTGGACACCCGACCCAGCAGGGCCGGTGGCACCCTGCGCTGCAGCAGGGTGCCCCACAGCACCTGGGCGCCGGAGAAGATGAACCCGACGACGAACAGCGTCACGACCATGAGCCACAACTGGTCGGTCAGGCCGATGACGGACAGCGGGGCGGATCCCACACCCCAGCCCAGGATCATGATCGTCAGGTAGCGCCGGGGCAGCCTGGACGACGCCATGGCCAGCGATCCGGCCGCCCCGCCGATCCCGAATGCGGCCAAGGCCAGCGCGAAAGCGCTGGCGCCGCCGCCGGTCTCGTTCTTGACGGCGAACGGCAGCAGCACCTCGATCGGCCCCATCACGGCCAGCACGAGCAGCGTCGCGAACAGCAGCGTCGCGAGCAGCCAGCGGGTCCTGACCATGTAGCCGAACCCGTCCCGGATGTCGATCAGGGCCGAGACCAGCGGATGCCGTGACCGGTCGATGTCCCGCCGCACCGCCGTTGTGCGCATCCTGCCGAGCACGCCGGCCGCGCCGATCTGCAGGACGGCGACGACGAGGAAGGCCGCGCCCGGAGACCAGGCGGCGATGACCACGCCGGCCAACGCGGGCCCGGCGGCGTGCATGATCGTCGGCCGCAGCATGCCTTCGATGCCGTTGGCGGCCAGCAGTTGTTCCGGCGTGATCAGCGCGGGCAGCCACGCCGAGTACGCCGGATAGAAGAAGCCGTCGGCGATTCCGAGGATCAGCGCGAGGACCGCGAGGTGCCACACCCGGATCGAACCGGTCAGTGCCAGCGCCGCGGCCGCGCCGTAGCTCAGGCCGCGGACCACCTCGACGGTCAGCAGGATGAGCCGTTGCCGAACCCGGTCGGCGACGGCACCCCCGACCAGCACCGAGGCCACCAGTCCGAGCGCCCCACAGCTGGCCACCAGCGACAGATCCGAGGCGGTGCCGCCGATCTGGATCAGTTGCCACACCGAGGCCACCAGCCAGATCCCGACGCTGAGCAGGGAGAACAGCAACGCGGAGGTGAGCAGCCGGTACTCGCCGTTGGCGAAGGGCCGCAGCGCCCGTGGCAGCCCGGACGTCCGCCGGCTCATGTCGGGTCCTTTCGCATTCGATGTGGAGCTCTCCGATCCGCGACCGTCGAACAGGCGCCGGCTCGCGAGCCCTACTGGTGACCGGTGAAGCGTGCCGCAGTCATCGCAACGGCACCAGCGAGTTTCGCGCGGCCGACGCGCCGCTGCGCGGGCGGGCGGCGCCGCGCCGGGCGGCGCAAGTGCGGCCAGCGGTCCCCGTGGGCGGAGGCGGCGCGGCGGCGGCTAGCGGTCCCAGTGGGCGGGACGGCGCAGGCCGAGAGGCAGCACGGTCCGGTGATCACCGCGGGCTGCGTTGACCTGAGTGGGGGTGAGAAACAGCGCCGCGGTGAGGTCGGCGCCCCGCAGGTCGGTGGCCCTCAGGTCGGCGCCCAGCAGGTCCACCGAGCGCAGGTCGGCCTCCCGCAAGTCTGCGCCGATCAGCAGCGAACCGCGCAGGTCGGTCCCCGCAAGGTCGGCGCGGTACAGCTTGGCGCCCGCCAGATCGGCGCCGCGGCGCTGACGCCGGTCCCGGTCGGATCTGGTGCGCAGGAACGGTGCGCGGACCGTCCGGCTCGTCCGGGTCAGCAACGGCTCGACGGTCCGCCGCCACGACTCGACGTCAGTGGCGAGCAGCGCATCGGGACCCGATCCGGTGACCGACGCGAGGTCGTCCCGCACGCGTTCGAGGTCGGGGCGGACGGCGGGCGCCGGCAGGGTGATGGCCTCGGTCAACAGCCACAGCAGCTCGTGCAAGGCCCGCATCACGGGCAGTGCCGCGAACATCGCGGCGGCCACACCGGGCGCGCGACGCCAGTCCCGCCCACCGAACGTCACCTGCGAGACCTGCTGTCCGGCACCGAAACAATCGAACACGGTGCAACCGGGAAACCCGCGGTCGAGGAGCTCCCGGTGGATGCCGCACCGGAAATCGTCGGTGCCCAGGTGGCGGCACGGCTCACCGCCGGCTTTGTCGAACGCGAAGTCGGCGGACCGGGTGAACGGTAGGGCCACGCAGCACAGTCCGAAACACCGCGAACAGTCGGCCAGCAGATCGGCCCGCAGGTCGGCGGGCTCATCGGTCATTCCTACCGCCAACCCTTCGTCATCGGTCCCGCACCGGTCCGCACCCGCGTCGCCGGGAGCGGTCGACGGTACCCGGTGCCGGCACGCCTCCCCGGCCGCTGTCATCCTGCAGGATGAGCCGGTGATGCCGTCCGCGCGTTCCGCCCTGCCGGGTCTGGTCCTGCTGATCCTGCTCGCCGCACTCGGCGCGTTGAGCGTGGCCGCCGTCTCGCCGCCGGCGCCGGTGGCCGCCGACGCGCCGGCGGGGGATTTCAGCGCCGAACGCGCCTTCCGGCACGTCGAGCGGATCGGCGCGCAGGTCCACCCCGCCGGGTCGGCGGCCGCCGGTGAGGTCAGGAGTGACATCACCGAGGCCCTGCGACAGGCGGGGCTGCAGCCGCGGGAGCAGCGGGCGATCGGCGGGACCGGCGCGCTGAGCGGGCCGTACGGCATGGCCGACGTGCGGAACGTGGTCGCGGAGCTACCGGGCAGCAACCCGACCGGCGCGACCTTCCTTGTCGCCCACTACGACTCGGTGCAGGTGTCGTACGGCGGCAATGACGACGGTGCCGGGGTGGCAACGCTGCTGGAGACGGCGCGGGCGCTGGCCGCGGGGCCGCGCCCGGCCAACAACACCGTCTTCCTGTTCACCGATGCCGAGGAGGCGTGCCTGTGCGGCGCCGAGGCCTTTGTGCACCAGGACCCGGTGGCGGCCGGCGGTGGCGTGGTGCTCAACGTCGAATCGCGGGGAAGCCACGGGCCGGCCGTGATGTTCGAGACGTCCGCCGGCAACAGCGGTGTTGTCGATGTCTACGGCGCCGCCGTACCGTTTCCGGTGGCGACCAGTTTCGCCGTTGAGGTGTACCGGGCGCTGCCCAACGACACCGATTTCACGCCGTTCCGCGAGTCCGGGCGGTTTGCAGGGCTGAATTCCGCGTACATCGACGGATCGGCGGTGTACCACTCCCCGCAGGACACCCCGCGGGCGATGGATCACGCGAGCCTGCAGCAGCACGGCGCCAACACGTTGGCGCTCGCCCGCGCCTTCGGCGCGGCGGACATCCCGGCGCTCGCCGCGCCCGGCAATACCGACCGTTCGTATTTCCCGGTGTTCGGAACGCTGGTGCGGTACCCCGGCTGGCTGGCCTGGCCGTTGGCGTTGGCCGCGGTGCTCGCCGTCGCGGCCCTCGCCGTGCTGGCCCGGAACCGCATGTTGACGAGTTGGCCGCGCGCCGCGGTGGGCTTCGGTGCTGCGCTGATCCCCCTTGTGCTGGCACCGGTCGCGGCGCAGTTGCTGTGGGCACTGCTGGTGGCGATCCGCCCCGGATACGGCAACATGATCGATCCCTGGAATCCCGGCTGGTTCCGCGGGTGCGTGGTGGCGCTGGTCGCCGCCATCGTGGCGTGTTGGTTCGGGCTGTTGCGCCGGCGTTGCGGCGGTTGGTCCCTTGCCATCGGGGGCCTGGGATGGCTGGCGGTGATCGGCGTCGTGCTGGCCGCGGTGGCCCCCGGCGGGTCGTATCTCGCGGCGTTGCCGGCTCTCGCCGGTGCGGTCGCCGGCATGGCAGCCGTCAGCACCGACCGCGGCTTTGTGCGCTGGGCGGCGCTCGGGCTGGGCGGCGCGGTCGCGGTGGTGATCCTGGTGCCGACCGTCTGGTTGTTCTTCCCCGCATTGGGGCTCGCCACCGGGGCCGCCGGGGCGTTGTTCGCGGTGCTGCTGGGCCTGGCCGTGCTCCCGGTGCTGGATCTGCTCTACCCGGCGGTCGCCGCGCGACGGCCGAAACGCGAAGTTCGGCAGGCCGAAGCAACCGACGCCGAAGCGGCGCAACGCGCGTCGGTCCCGGCGGGGGACGTGCGGCGGCAACGTCGATGGTCGGCCGCTCCGGCGGCGTTCGCCGCGGTGGCCGCGGTCGCTTTCCTGCTGGCCGGGCTGCTGACCGACCGGTTCGACGCGGAGCACCCCGCCCCGGCGCACCTGGCGTATCTGCTCGACACCACATCGCAGAAGGCTCGCTGGGCCAGCACCGACGACCGACCGGGGGAGTGGGTGCGGCAGTACGTCACCGGCCCGGAGGACCTGGCCGGGTTCGGCATCATCGGTACCGAGGTGCAGATCGGGCCGGCACCGGTCGCCGACCTGCCGCCACCCGCGGTCCGGGTGGCGGCCGGGTCCGCGACCGCCACCGGTCGAACGGTGTCCGTGACGATCACCCCCCGCCGGCCGGTGCGCCTGGTGTATTTCGAGATTCCGCGGGCCGCGGTTGTCGGCGTGACCGTCGCGGGTCGAGCCGTGCCGATCACCGGCGCGGACCGGCCGATCGGTGTGGTGTTCCATGCCCCGCCGCCCGGCGGGGTGACGGTGGTGCTGGCGTTGTCGACCGCGTCGCCGGTCACTCTGCGGGTGATGGACGGCAGTGACGGCCTGCAGAGCCTGCCGGGTTTCCGGGAGCGGCCCACGAACGTCGGCGTCAAGGGCTCTCACACGTCCGAGATGGTTCTCGTCGCAACGGCTGTCACGGTCTGATCGGTAGAACCACGACAGTACGGTCGGACCAGTACGGTCTGACAGTCACGGTTGCACAGGGCTGTCTGGCAGGCACAACCTGAAGACGGGGGGCGGAGCCACATGAACATCGACCTGGCCGCGATCGTGGTGCACGACTACGACGACGCCATCGGCTTCTTCGTGGGCGTGCTCGGCTTCGACCTCGTCGAGGACTCGCCGGCGGTGAGCACGCACACCGGCCGCGACAAGCGCTAGGTGGTGGTGCGCCCGCCCGGCGCAGCAACGAGAATCCTGCTGGCGAAGGCGGACGGACCGGAGCAGGAGGCGACGGTCGGCCGCCAGTTCGGCGGCCGGGTCGGGTTCTTCTTGCGCGTCGACGATTTCGACGCGACCCTCGAACGCATGACCTCGGCCGGCGTGCGGTTCGTCGGCGAACCGAGGTCCGAACCGTACGGCCGGGTGGTGGTCTTCCTGGACATCGCCGGCAACCGGTGCGACCTGCTGGGGCACTGATCGGGACGCCGGCGTTCCGGGCGGCCGGCCCGACGCTGTCAGCCGCCGGCCAGCAGGTGATCCAGCCGCTCGTATCCCTGGCTCATCCCGTCCGCCATGTTCGCGGCGATCATCCCGTCGCGCGCTTCCATGGACGGGTACGCGGCGTGACCGCGCAGCCGGGTCCGGCCGCCGCCGATGTCCTCGAAATGCAGCGACTCGATACTCACCACGTCGGGGTATGACTCGAACTCGAAGGTCTGGATCGCGAATTCGTTGTCGCGGACCACGTGAAACACGCCGTTGAAGGCGAATTCCTGTCCGGCCGCATCGCGAGAAACGTAGCGGTAGCGGCCACCGGTGGTGAAATTCCAGGTTTCGATGTCCATCTCGTAGCCACGCGGCCCCAGCCATTGCCGGACGAGTTCGGGATCTCGGTGGGCGCGGAAGACCGCCTGTACCGGTGCGTCGAATTCCCGTTCGAAATCGATGAACGGCACGCCGTCGGCGGCGGTGACGGTGGTGGGATGCAGAGTCTCCATGTTTCCTCCGGTGGGTGGGCAGTGCAGTAGGTCGGACGGGTTGCTGTCAGGGTGCGAGGTCGTCGCCGAACCGGGCGCGGGCGGCGGCAGCATCGGCCACCACCAGCTGCAGACCGCGCATCGACCCTGGTGCCATCTGTTTCTGCGACGCCAGATCCCCGATCACGATGGAACAGCCGGACCCCGGCGGGGTCAGCTGGACCACGGGCATGTGCTCCGTCCGGGTGTCGTGGTCGAGCACGAAACCGACCTTGTCGCAGGAGAACTCGACGGCCCGGTCGATGTCGCTGACCGGCAGCACGATCACTTCCAAGGTCCAGTCCATGTGCGTGCCTCCCGTGTGACGCGGCGTCAGCCAGGCTCAGGATCGGAGTCGTCGGCCATGCTGGTGAGCAGCGCGTCCAGACTGCGGAAGCGCTGCTCGTGGATCAGCCGGTACCGGTCGATCCACGCGGTGAGTTGTTCCAGCTGCTCGGCATCGAGGTGCACCGGGCGGCGCTGTGCGTCGCGGGTCCGGGTGACCAGGCCGGCGTGTTCGAGGACCTGGATGTGCTTGGAGACAGCCTGTTTCGTGATGGCGAAGGGCTCCGCCAGCTCGTTCACGGTCGCCGGACCGCGGCTGAGCCGGGCGATGATGCGCCTTCGGACGGGGTCGGCCAGCGCGAGGAACGCCCTGTCCAACCTGTCGTCAGCAGAGGAGTCGGTCACCACCGGAATTCCAGTCAGTCTGGTGTTTGATCAACGAACTGATTGACTACGGTACGGCGGCGGGTTGATGTTGTCAACACCCGAAGAGCCACGCCTCCCCGCCACGACGACGGGCGCCGGGAGGTCACCTGTCGAAAATCCCGCCAGGGGCGAAGGTCCCGACCACGGTGCACCAGGTCCCCTGGTGAGCAGGACCCGCCGGGGTCGATGCTCAGGGGTGGAGGCGATCTGGCATGTCTGCGACCCACACACCTGCGACCCACACACCTGCGACCCACACACCTGCGACCCACGAGTCCCTTTCCCCGTCCACCGCTCGAAGAGGCTCCGGCTTGACCTCGCTCGCCCGCGGCATCCTCATCGGGGCGGAGGTGTTCGTCGCGGTCGGGGCGGTCTACGGCGGGGTGGGCCTGATCGCCGACAATTCGATCGGCATGTTGCCGGAGTGGTTGGACGGCACGCCATTCACGAGTTGGGCGTTGCCCGGCGTCTTCCTGCTCCTGGTGGTCGCGGCGCCGATGACGACCGCAGCGGTGGCCGAGCTGCGCCGGCTGCGGTGGGCCTACGCCGCCTCGGTGCTGGCAGGTGCGGCCATGGTCGGCTGGATCATCGCGCAATTGCTCATCATCCAGCGGTACTTCTTCCTGCAGCCGGTGATGGCCTCGTTCGGTGTTCTGATCATCGCGCTGGCCTGGGCGGTGCACCGGGGCGAGCGGTTGTTCACCCGGTGACGATCGGGCCCACCACGCCGGCCGTTACGACGAGGTTGTGACGACCCGCTCCGTCGTCTGCCGCCGGTCGGGGGCCGCCTGCGGTTCCTCCAGCGCGCGGTAGTCGTCCTGACGATCCTGGTTGTCGTCGATCTTCTTCTTCGCCCGCCCGAGCCCGGGCAGCGACCCGATCAGCTCGTTGAGTTCCTTCGACACGTCCAGCAGGTCACGGACATCTGGGGCGACGGTGGCGAGAGTGTCCACCACCGGCAGGATGTCGGAGTCGAGCCGATCCACGATTCCGGGCAACGCATTGATCAGGCCCACCAGCGCGTCGACCTCGTCGGGGCTGGTGGTGTCGGCCAGCCTGGCCAGGATGGGCTGCAGCTGGTGCAGCGTCGGCTGTAGCGTGTCGATCATCGGTTGCAGGTGCCCGGTCATCCGCGCGGCCGCGTCGACGACGCCTCCGGTGCGTGCCAGCAGCCCCACGGTGCGTCCGAGCAGCGTGGTGACCTCGTTCTGCAACACCTCGATGCGGTCGATGGCGGCGTTGGCCCGCGCCTGAACCGCGTCCACCCCGTCGATCACCTTGTCGGCACGCACGGCGATCTCGTCGGCGCGGTCGAGCATGCCTTCGGCGCGGTCCGCCACGTCGGACGCCCGGCCCACCAGCGCGTCGGCCGAGCCGGCGATGCCGTCCGCCCTCGCGACGAGATGGTCTGCGCCGTCGGCGATGCCGGACGCCCGGCCCAGCAGTGCGCCGGCGGTGTCCGCGACCTCCGCGGCACGGCCCAGCAGGATGTCCGCGCCGTCGGCGATGCCGGACGCCCGCGTCAGCAGGGGCGCGGCGGTGTCGGCCATCCCGATGGCCCTGTTCACCAGGGCATCCGCGCGCTGCGCGAGGTTCTCGACGCCGGCGACCATCGTCCGGACGGTGGTCAGCAGCGACTCCGCATCGGACACCATCGCGACCATGGGGGGGACCAGGCCGATCGCCCGCTCGAGCGCGTCGAAGCCGCCGCCGGCCACCCGCAGGACATCCGTCGGTCCGGGGATGCGCACGATGTGGCTCCGATCTGCAGCCGGGGAGCCGCTGGCGGATCGCGGCCGTGACGAGCATCGGGCAATTGTCGGACCCCCGCCCGGGTTGTCCGGCAACTCTACGGCCTACCCGCAGCGATCCGCCGGGCAGCACATCGGTCTGCTGCCGCGAGATCGGGCGGCCGCAACGCGCCGCGTCAGCGGTTGGCATACTCGCGGCGGCCTCCCTTCTCGCGCCCACGCGTCCACGTGGACACGGCTCCCCGATGCCACGAGCCCAGCGCACATCCGTGCCGACCGAGGTCTGCACGGTGTGCGGACGCGAGGTCGCGTGGCGCAAGAAGTGGGCCCGGAACTGGGACGAGGTCAAGTACTGCTGTGACGCCTGCCGCCGACGGCCCGAAAAGTGCGGCGGCCACCGTCGACGCCATCCTCGACCCTGACGCAGCTGCCGGCCGGACGCGCCGCCGGCATGACGGTGTGCCGCAGCGAGGTCGCCAGGGCGGTCGGTGGCGACACCCGGCGGGAGCTGATGGAACCGGCCAGGGCCGCGGCCCGGCGGGCGGTCGTGCGGGGCGAGGCCGAGACCACCCAGAGCGGGCGGGTGGCCTCGGCCTCGCACCGCCAAGGGCCCATTCGTATCCGGCCGCTGCGCACCGGCGGTGCACCAGCTGGCGACCCGGCAACCTACCGGGATCCGCGGCGGGGCACTCATCGCCGTCGGCCGCGCGAGCTGGTCGGTTCCTGTACCCCGGTGGCCGTCCGTCGTCGGAACGTCGGTGCGAGGCCGGGCGTACCGTTGGCGGACATGCGAATGACCCCTCCCGCTGACCTGCCGGCAACGCTGGGGGAGCTCCGCTCCTCGGGCCATCAGCCGCGCGATATCAAATCGGAATTGCGTTCCAATCTGCTGACCGCGCTGGGGGCCGGGGTTGACCCGTGGCCCGGCATCGTGGGTTTCGAATCGACGGTGCTTCCCCAGCTCGAGCGGGCGGTGATCGCCGGGCATGACGTCGTCCTGCTGGGGGAGCGGGGACAGGGGAAGACGAGATTGCTCCGCACCCTCAGCGGCCTGCTCGACGAATGGACACCCGTCATCGCCGGGTCGGAGATCGGTGAGCACCCCTACGACCCGATCACCACCGCATCGCAGCGGACGGTCGACGAGCTCGGTGACGAACTGCCGGTCGGCTGGCGGCACCGCAGCGAGCGGTACACCGAGAAGCTCGCCACACCGGACACCGCTGTCGCCGACCTGATCGGCGACGTGGACCCGGTGAAGGTCGCCGAGGGCCGGTCGCTGGGTGACCCGGAAACCATTCACTACGGCCTGGTGCCCCGCGCGCACCGCGGCATCATGGCGATCAATGAGCTGCCGGACCTGGCGGAGCGGATTCAGGTGTCCCTGCTCAATGTCATGGAAGAACGGGACATCCAGGTTCGCGGGTACACCCTGCGGTTGCCGTTGGACGTCATGCTGGTGGCGTCGGCGAATCCCGAGGACTACACGAACCGGGGACGCATCATCACCCCGCTCAAGGACCGCTTCGGTGCCGAGATCCGCACCCACTACCCGCTCGAACTGACCGACGAGATCTCCGTCATCGGCCAGGAGGCGCACCTCGCCGCGCCCGTACCGGGGCACCTGCTGGAGATCATCGCCCGGTTCACCCGGCTGCTGCGGGAGTCGACTGCCATCGACCAGGGTTCCGGCGTGTCGGCGCGGTTCGCCGTGGCAGCCGCGGAAACCGTTGCGGCAGCGGCACTGCGGCGCGCGGCCATCACCGGTGAGGCGTTGCCGACCGCCCGGCCGATCGACCTGGAGTCGGCGCTGCCGGTGCTGCGCGGCAAGCTGGAGTTCGTCACCGGGCAGGAGGGCCGCGAGGACGAGGTTCTCGAGCACCTGCTGCGCCGCGCGACCGCCGACACCGCCCGGAACCGTTTGCGGGGCCTCGATCTCGCTCCGCTGGTGGCCGCGGTCACAACCTCACCGCTGCGCACCGGGGACCGGATCACCGCCGCGCAGATCGTCGCGGCGCTGCCCCGGGTCGACGTGCTCACCGCCGTCGCACAGCGACTGGGTGCGGGTGGCACCGAGGACCCTGGCCCGATGGCTTCCGCCGCCGAGCTGGCGCTGGAACTGCTGTTCCTGACCCGCAAGCTGACCAAGGAACCCAGCGATGACGGGGACACCGTGAGCTATGGCTGAGCAACCGGGACCGCCGCGCCGCCGGCCCGCCCGCCGCCGGGGTTACTCGTACGGACCGTATCTCGACGGCCCGGATCCGTTGGCGCCGCCGATCGACCTGCGGGCGGCGCTGGACAGCATCGGCCGCGACGTCATGGAGGGCAGCTCCCTGCAACAGGCGCTCCGCGAGT
The DNA here is from genome assembly GCA_963785455.1 of uncultured Actinomycetota bacterium. Lineage (GTDB taxonomy): Bacteria > Actinomycetota > Actinomycetes > Mycobacteriales > Nakamurellaceae > Nakamurella. Next base: position 41,371 of record CAWAVL010000021.1, on the reverse strand, counting down.
TGTTGCGCCGCGGGACGGGCGAGCGGCGCGGCCTGGACGAGCTGTCCCGGCAGCTGTGGGAGCGGCGCCGGGAACTGCAGCGGGACAACCGGATCGACGGCACCCTGCAGGAGGTCCGGGAACTGCTGGAGAAGGCCCTGACGGCGGAACGGCAGGCGCTGGCCCGGCAGGACTCCGAGGACGCCCGGTTCCGCGAGCTCGACCTGGACACCCTGCCGGACAACACCGGTCGGGCGGTGCGCGCACTGAGCGACTACGACTGGCAGTCGTCCGATGCCCGGCAGGCCTACGAGGACATCCAGGATCTGCTCGGCCGGGAAATGCTCGACCAGCGTTTCAGCGGCATGAAGGAGGCGCTGCAGCAGGCGACACCGCAGGACGTGCAACGCATTCGGGAGATGCTCGACGACCTCAACGCGCTGCTAGCGAGGCACGCCGCGGGTGCGGACACCTCGGAGCAATTCGCCCGGTTCATGGCCCAGCACGGCGCCTTCTTCCCGGAGAACCCGGCCACCGTGGACGAGCTGATCGACGTGCTGGCCGCCAGATCGGCTGCGGCGCAGCGGATGATGCGGTCGATGAGTGCGGCGCAACGGGCCGAGCTGGCCGAGCTCAGCCAGCAGGCCTTCGGTGACCCCCGGCTGGGGCAAGCGCTGGATCAGCTGGACGCGCAACTGCAGAGCCTGCGGCCCGGCGAGGATTGGTCCGGTTCCGGGCGGTTCCGCGGCGACTCCCCCATGGGCCTGGGTGAGGCGACGCGCGCCATGGAGGAACTGGGCCGGCTGGAGGAGCTCACCGACCAGCTCGGGCAGAGCTACCCCGGCGCACGGCTCGACGACATCGATCTCGACGAGCTGGAAGCAGCGCTCGGCCCGCAGGCACGGGCCGACGCCGAGGCGCTGGCCGCACTGGAACGCGAACTGCGCGAGCAAGGCGTGTTCGAGCGAGCACCGGACGGGTCCCTGCGGCTGTCCCCGAGGGCGCTGCGCAGGCTGGGCGAATCGGCGTTGCGCGACGTCGTCGACAAGATCGGTTCCCGGCGCGGCGAGCGGGTCACCCGGCGATCGGGCGCCATGGGAGAGCCGACCGGTGCGAGCAGGCCGTGGGCGTTCGGCGACACCGAGTCCTGGGACGTGCCGAGAACCCTGCTGAACGCCCAGCTCCGGCGGGCCGGCGGCGACGATCGCGCCATGGACGTCACCGATGTAGAGGTGATCGAAACCGAGCACCGGACGAAGGCCGCGGTGGCCCTGTGTGTGGACACGTCCTGGTCGATGGTGCAGGACGGCCGATGGGTCCCGATGAAGCGCACCGCACTGGCCCTGCACCAGCTGATCTCCACTCGGTTCCGCGGAGACGCGTTGCAGCTGATCACCTTCGGCCGCGGTGCCGAGAAGGTGGAACTGGGCGACCTGATCGGCCTGGAGGGCGTCTACATGCAGGGCACCAACCTGCATCACGCGCTGCTGCTGGCGGCGGAGCACCTGCACCGTCACCCCGATGCGCTGCCGGTGGTGATGGTGGTGACCGATGGGGAGCCCACGGCCCATGTGGGGCCGGACGGGGAACTGGTCTTCTCCTACCCACCGATGCCGGAAACCGTGCGCAGCACCGTCTCCGAGCTGGATCGGCTCACCGCCCGGCGAGCGGCCATCACGTTCTTCATCCTCGGTGACGATCCCCGGCTGGCGCTGTTCGTCGACGACCTGGCCCGGCGCTGCCATGGCCGGGTGGTCGCCCCGGACCTCGACGGGCTGGGCGCCGAGGTCGTCGCCGACTACCTGCGGACCCGGCAGTGACGGGGCGGTACGGGCAGCCGGTCAGCGCGCAGCTGTCGTGCGCCCGGTTGTGTCGCGGTCGCGTCGGTGGTCGGCGGACGGACCGCCCGCACGCTCGGTGACCGCGGCGGCGTCCGCGGTCAGCGCCCGGAGCTCCGCCCGCAACGCTGCCGCGATGGTGGTCAGATCGGGACAGCAATCGGGGTCGGCGATCACCGTCAGGTGCAGGGCGCCGGCGTAGGAGAGGGCGGCGAACGCGACGCTGACGTTGCCGGTCACCATCGGCACCGCGATCACCCGGCGGACCTCGGCGCCCATGAACCGGAGCCGGCGCTGCGGGCCCCGCAGGTTCGTGACGAACGTGTTGATCAGCCGCTGCCTGCCGATGAACCAACCGAAGATCCCGATCCGGGCCAGCAGCCGGAACACCGGTCCGATCAGCGCCGCAGATGATCCCGGCGCGGATGTCTTGCGCTGCCGGGTGATCCGCGCGATCGACCGCAACCTCTCCGCCGCGTCGCCGGTTGTCGGCACCTTGACCGGGATCACGCCCACCTGATTCCCGAGGTCGTCCGCACCGGCCTGCCTTCGGCCGGACACCGGGACCGAGATGACCAGATGATCCACCCGCTCGCCGCGTTGCTGCAGCACCCGGCCGAGTGCCCCGGAAACCGCCGCGAGCAGGAGGTCGTTGACCGTTCCGCCGGCGGTGTGCGCGGCCCGTCGCGCGGCGGCCAGGTCCGTCTCCGCCGTCACCAGTGCCCGTCGGGTTCCGACGACGGAGTCGTTCAGCGAACAGCGGGGGGCGTGCGCGCGGGATGCGCCGGAGCCCAGTTCGCGTGCGGCCGAGCGCAGCCGGCCCACCCTGGTGACGGCCCGGCGCACGCCCGACAGGTGCGACCGCCAGCATTCGCGCGCCAGATCACCCGTCGTCGGCGGGCGGCGGGGGAACCCGTGCACCGCGGTGGGCTGCAGACCGTCCACCAGCTTGGCGAGCATGGCCAGGCCGCCCATGCCATCGGCGAGCGCGTGGTGGAACACGACGAGCAGCGCATCGGGTGCTTCGCCGCCACGGATCAGTGTTGCCTGCCACAACGGCCGGTCCATCGGCAGGCGGTGCGTCAAGAGCTCGGCGGCACACTGGAGAAGGGCCTGCTCCGGGTTGCCCTCGAACGGGTTGCGCACCACCGTCACGTGCCGGTGGATGTCGAAGGCTGCGTCGTCCACCCACACGGGCCGGCCGCATCCGAGTGGCGCCGGCCGCAGGTGCTGCCGCATCCGCGGCACCGCCGTGATGCGACTGGCGATCACCGCGCGGACCGCCTCCGGCTCGAGGTGGTGCCCTGGCTCCAGCACGAGGATGGCGGCCACCTGCATCGAGGTCCCGGTGACGTCACACACCAGTTCCATGACGTCGGACGGGCTGGCGCGTTCGATGACGGCCGCCGGACGCTGCCTCATGAATGCGACGTTGCCTGCTACGCCGGCCCGGCGGTAGAGGCGCAGGTCCCGAGCCCGCCGGCGAACCGGGATGACCCGAGGCCTGGACGGTTCAGCGCGGAAGGTCCTGCGCCACTTCCCATACCGTCCCGTCGGGATCGGCGAAGGCGGCGTCCTGGAAAAGGATCCGGCCGCGCAGCGCCCTCTGGTAGAAGTCCCTGGAGCGAGCCAGGTCCGCAACGAACAGCGTGATGGCGCTGATGCCACCGAGTTGCCCTGCCACAGGCGAACTCCCTGCCCAGTGATCGCTTCGACGCGTCGGTGGCCGACCGGTGTGCCCGACCGAGGGGCAGAACGCACCGCGACTGTTCGCAAGCCGAATCCGCAGACCCGCCGACCGGCCGGTATGCCGTGACCGATCCGCGTGTCACGCCCGTGCGTGGTGCGCACCGACCGGGCTGGTGTGGATGGTCGCTCCGGTCACCCGTCGCACGTCACCGAGCAGATTGGCCTCGGCGTCATGGGCAATGCGGTGCGCCTCCGCCAGTGTCAGGGTCGGGTCGACCTCGACGTCGGCTTCCGCCCGCAGGGTGTGTCCGAGCCACCGCAGGCGCAGGTGCCGAAGGCGCTGTACCCCCGGTGTTCCGACCAGGCTGATCTCGGCGGCGTCCACGATGGCCGGGTCGACGCCGTCCATCAGCCGCCGGAACACGTCGCGGGTTGCCGTGCGCAGCACGAGCACGATCGCCACGGTGATGACCAGGCCGATGACCGGGTCGGCGGCGGGCCAGCCCAGTGCAACACCGCCGGCGCCGACCACCACGGCAAGCGAGGTGAGCCCGTCGGTGCGGGCGTGCAGGCCGTCGGCGACCAGCGCGGCGGACCCGATCCGTCGGCCGACGCGGATCCGGTAGAGCGCAACGAGTTCGTTGCCGGCAAATCCGATGATGCCGGCGGCCGCAACCCATCCCAGGTGCTCGATGGGCGCGGGATGCACCAGCCGGTTGACCGCCTCCCAACCCGCGATGAGCGCCGACAGGGCGATCATCGCGACGATGAACAGACCGGCGAGGTCCTCCGCGCGGCCGTAGCCGTAGGTGTACCGGCGGGACGCCGCCCGGCGGGACAGGGCGAAGGCGATCCACAGCGGCACCGCGGTCAACGCATCGGAGAAGTTGTGCACGGTGTCGGCGAGCAGCGCCACCGAGCCGCTGACGATCACCACGAGCAGCTGCAGGACTGCGGTGATACCCAGCGCCACCAAGCTGATCTTCACCGCGCGGATGCCCAGTGCGCTGCCCTCGAGCTCGGAGTCCACCGAGTCAGCGCTGTCGTGGCTGTGCGGCCGGAACACCGCGCGCAGCACTCCCTTCAGTCCGCCGGGATGATCATGGTGGTGGTCGGCATGGTGGTGGTCGGCATGGTGGTGGTCGGCATGGTGGTGGTCGGCATGCGGCCGATCGTCGTGGTCGTGCTGGTGGTTGCCGCCGGGTCGCCTGTCCCGATGCAGTGCCCGGTCGTGCCGATCGTGCCGATCGTGCCGGTGGAGGTCGCTCACCGGTCACCGGCCGCTCGTCGGGGCGCAGCGGCCCGGACCGCGGCGATCCGACTGCTGCTGTGATGTGCCGGGACAGCCGGCCCGGCATGCTCGGCGTTGTGGATGCCGTCGATCACCAATCGCCGGACGTGGTCGTTCTCCAAGTGATAGAAGATCTGATTGCCCTCCCGCCTGGTCCGCACCAGTCGGGCCATTCGCAATTTGGCCAGGTGCTGGGACACCGACGGCCCGGGCTTGCCGATGGTCGCGGCGAGATCGTTGACCGACCTCTCCTCGTCGATCAGGGCCCACAGGATCTGGATCCGGGTGCCGTCGGCGAGCATTCGGAACACCTCGACTGCCAGCGCGACTTGATCCGCCGGCAGGGTTTGCGTTCGTCCTTCGCTATCTGACTGCATACGCAGATAGTAGCGATGCGCTCTGCCAAGGGCTCCGCGACGAACCTGGGGTCCTGACGTCGTCGCAGGCAGTGCCGGTCTTGTCGTGCCCGTCTCATGCTGCCCGATTCGACCGTCCGCGGCCGGCACAGCGGCTCGTCCCTGCCCGGGGGCGTCCTGGTGCAGCGTCGCACGGCCCGGCGCCGAGGGCCGGGCCGTGCGACGCGCCGACTCAACCGACGACCGTGATCCGGTCCAGCGCAGGCGCCTGAACGGGCTGGTTGGCGCCCAGGTAGGCGGTCAACGCGTCCAGGTCGATCGGCCCGGTCACGGCGTTGGTGCCCTTGGTCAGCACCGAGAAGCCGTCACCGCCACCGGCAAGGAAGCTGTTCACGGTGATCCGGTAGGTCCGGGTATCGACGATCGGCACGCCGCCGAATTCGACACTGGAATTCACCACCGTGCCATCGGCGCAATTGTCGCCGACCGCTGGGGTGGTGACGTTGCGGACGTCATACGACACCGTGGCCGACGGGTAGAGCGTCTTGGCCGTGGTGAACTGCTGCTCCAGCAGGCACTGGATCTGCGCGCCGGTCAGGCCCACGGTCACCAGGTTGTTGGCGAACGGCTGGACGGTGAACGCCTCCTCGTACGTGACCGGTCCGGCATCCAGGTCTGCACGCACGCCGCCCGGGTTCATGAATGCCGCGACCGCGCCCTGCTCGTCGTCGGTGGCCGCGAGTTGGGCATCCGCGATCACATTGCCCAGGATCGATTCACCGGTGAACGAACCGAACAGGGTTTCCTGCGCGCGGGTGAGAGGTTCGGCGGTCGAGCCGACCACCTGGCCGGCTATCGGTCCCAGCGCCGTGCGGTAGCGGGCGATCAGGGCGGTCTGCTCCGGGTCCTTCGCCTGGCCCCGGGAGACGATCACGTTGTCGGCGGTGGCCGTGATGATGTCCCCGCTGCGCCGGTCGATCTTCAGGTCGATGTCGGTGACCAGTCGCCCGAACGAGCTGGCGCTGGTCACCAGCTTCCCGGACAGCTCACAGTTGTACGCCTGGTGGGTGTGGCCACTGACGATGACGTCGATGGACGGATCCATCCGGGCGGCGATGTCGACGATCGGCCCGGAGATCCCGTTGCAGCCGTTGATGTCGTAGGCCTTCGACCCGGTCTGCTGTCCGCCCTCGTGCAGCAGGACCACGATGGCCTCGACGCCCTGCGCCCGGAGCTGCTCGGCGTACCGGTTCGCCGTTTCCGCCTCATCCGCGAAGTCCAGACCGGCAACGCCCTGCTGGCTGACGATGTCCTTGGTTCCCTCGAGGGTCATCCCGATGAAGCCGATCTTGACGCCCTGCACCTTGTGGATGGCGTACGGCGGCAGCAGTGGTTGCCCCGTTGCGGTGACGAAGGCGTTGGCCGACAGGTACTGGAATTCGGCGCCCTTGTAAGGCGTGCCGTCGGCGCAGCCGTCGACCAGATGGCAGCCGCCGTTCTGGATGCGCAGCAGTTCGCCGGCGCCCTCGTCGAATTCGTGATTGCCCACGCTGGCGTAATCCAGACCCGCGAGATTGAGCGCCTCGATCGTCGGCTCGTCGTGGAACGCCGCCGACAGCAGCGGTGACGCCCCGATCAGGTCGCCGGCGGCCACGGTGATGGTGTTCTTCTTCTTCTTCTGCTCGCTGGCCAAGGTGCGCAACTCGGTGGCGAGGTATTCCATCCCACCGGCCGTGACGGTGACCGCCTTCCCGGCGGAGTCGACGCCGGTCTGCACGTTGCCACTGGAGCCCGACGGCGGCTCCAAGTTCCCGTGGAAGTCGTTCAACGCCAGCAGTTGTACGTCCACGGGCTTCGGCCCCGCGGCCGCTGCCGATGGTGCCGCCGATGCCGGCCCGGTGGTCGAGAGGATGACGCCGACCGTGCTTGCGGCCGCGACGCCGAGTGCGAGTAGCCGTCGTCGTACTGACGCTGTCACATGTTCTCCAGGTTGTCGGTGGTGGTGGACCCGGCAGCCGGCGGCCGACGGAAGCGATCAGCGACCGGTGGGTGCGGCGACCGTCACGACCTCACCACACGATCCGACGGCGTTTGCAGGCACCTCCGGGTGACGGTCGGCGAACAGCTGATGAACGGCCGAGTATGTCGGGCAACCGCACACGTACTGCACATTCCGCCGCGGTGCTGCTGCACGGACGTGCGGGGTCGTCATCCGCTTTGCCGGGCTCGCCCCTCGCCGGTCGGGCGGCCGCCGCGGGAATAGCGCCGTGAGGGGGCCGGTTGAGCCGCAGTAACGTCGCCTGCCGGCGGTCGATCGGCCAGCGCTCGCTCCTGCGGGCGTCACCACGGAAGGAACCCCATGTTCGCTCTCCAGTTCAACTCCTACGGCGGTCCCGATGTCCTGCGCTACGCCGAGGCGCCCGATGTCCACGCCGGACCCGGTCAGATCCGCATCGCGGTGCGTGCCGCCAGCGTCAACCCCGTCGATTGGAAGATCCGGGCCGGTTACCTGGCCCAGGGCAAGGACCTGGAAGGCACCGCGTACCTCGGCTACGACGCCGCGGGTGTCGTCGACGAGGTCGGGGACGGGGTGACCGATGTTGCGGTCGGCGATGACGTCTTCGGATTGGGCGCGAACACCGCCGCCGAGCACGCCGTTCTGAATGCCTGGGCCAAGAAGCCCGCCGCCATCGACTGGGCGGTCGCAGCCGCCGCCGGCGTCGCGGCCGAAACATCCATCCGCGCCCTGGATCTGGTGAACGTCACCGCCGGCAACACGGTGCTGATCGACGGCGGAGCCGGTGGTGTCGGCGCGGTGGCGGTGCAGATCGCAAAGGCCCGCGGTGCCACCGTCATTGCGTCGGCCGGCGAGGGGAATCAGGACTACCTGCGGGAGATCGGTGCCACAGCGGTGTTGTACGGCGCCGGACTGGTCGACCGCGTCAGGGGGATCGCACCGCACGGTGTCGACGCGGTGTTCGACGTGGCCGGCAAGTCGCCCATCGAGGACCTGATCAGCCTGGTCCGGTCACCGGCCCAGGTGGTGACGATCGCCAACTTCACGGCGGGCGGAACGGGCGCGCAGGTCACCACCGGTGGTGAGGGAGATGCCTCGGCGGCCCTGCGGGAAACCGCGGACCTGCTGAAGGAGAACAAGATCGTGATCAAGATCCAGACGTTCCCGTTCAGCCGCGCCGCCGAGGCCCACGAGATCAGTGAGCACGGCCACCTCCGCGGAAAACTGGTGCTTGTTCCGTAGTTGCGGACTCACCCGACGGGCATGCCCAGCTCGCAGGAGGAGCTCATCGCCGTCGTAGCGGAAAACCTGCGGCCGCACCGGGTGGCCGGCAGATTCTTCGCAGATGTCGCCGCCAGCCTGATCACCGACCGCGGCAATCTCTGTTCGGGTGTTTGTGTCGACACCTGCAGCGGGACAGGGTTTTGCGCCGGGCACGCGCCACTGCCGCGATGGTCACTGCGGGGGAGTACCGGATCAGCCGTTTCGGCGCGGTGTGGCGCGACGACCAGGATCGACTGACGGTCCTGCCACCGTCCGGGCGGTGCCGGGAATTCACCAGGCAGATCGACCCCGGCAACCTCGATGCCAGGTGGTTCTCGGTCTGCACCACTCCATGACCGTGATGGAACTGCTGCCCGCGCACGAATGGCCGACGCCGCTGTGGTGGTGCGACCGTCGTGGGTGGGCTGCGTGCCGGTGTATCCGGTCCCTACTGCACCGGTGCGCGCGGCGGGCCCAGGATGCGACGGGCGTTGCCATGCGGCAGGTTGTTCCGGGTGATCACGCCTCCGACGACGTCCGCGCGGCCGCACATCGCCGCACGCCTCGAGCAGGAAGTGACCAGGGTGACGTCGGCGGTGGTCCGGCGCCGCGGCTGGCAACCGACGTTGATTCCCTACACCGGTTACGGCACCACCACGTGGGTCAGGGTTCTCGGCCGGGTGCTGCTCGCCCCACCGGACCCGACGTCGCGGCGGGCCACGGCGCCGACTCCGCACGGTGCCGCCGAGCGGCCGCCGCGCGGCGGCGGCGCACGGCACACGGCGCAGCAGCCGATCACCGCGGAGCGCCAGCAGTCGCCGCGGGGGTGGCGCCGCTTCGTGACCACACCGTTGGCCGGCGCCGAGGTGCACTGCGACATCGACGGTCACGAACATCGGCTGTACACCGACGTCGGCGGCTACTTCGACGCTGTGCTGCCCGCGCCTCTCGAGCCCGGCTGGCACGACCTCGTTCTCCGCACCGGCACCGGGCGGACCGTGGTGACCCGGGTCTTCGTGCTGGCCGACGGCCAGCAGTGGGGGATGGTGAGCGACATCGATGACACCGTCCTGGTCACCCACCTGCCGCGCCCGCTCATCGCCGCCTGGAACACGTTCGTGCAACGCGAATCGGCGCGCGTCCCGGTGGCCGGAATGGCCGACCTCTACCGTCGGTTGCTCGCCGAGCACCCGGGCACCATGGTGGTCTACCTGTCCACCGGCGCATGGAATGTCGCGCCGACCTTGACCAGGTTCCTGTCGCGGCACGGCTTCCCCGAGGGCCCGCTGCTGTTGACCGACTGGGGACCGACGAACACCGGGTGGTTCCGATCCGGTCAGGCGCACAAGCGAGCGGCGCTGCGCCGGCTCGCCGACGACATGCCGCAGGTGCGCTGGCTGCTGGTCGGTGATGACGGCCAGCACGACCCGGCCATCTACGCCGAGTTCGCCCGGACCGCGGGCGACCGGGTTCGGGCGATCGCCATCCGGAAACTCACTGCGGCGCAACATCTCCTGTCCGGGCACGCGGCCGACGAGAACGCGCCCGGCTCGCCCGTGGCGTGGGTCAGCGCGCCGGACGGATTCGCGCTCGCCCGCGAACTCGCCGCCGCCGGCCTGTTGGGCACGGCCGCCCGGGATCGCCCCGCCGATGAGTCCGGGGCGTGACGGCCGTCCAATCGTGCACACCGTTCGAACAGGGGAAGGCTTCGCCATGACGATGCACGTCACCACCAGCTACCTGCAGGTGCCGGGTGGCCGCCTGTATTACGAGGTCCGCGGCTCAGGTCCGCTGTTGCTGGTGGTGGGCCAGCCCATGACGAGCGAACCGTTCGGACCGACCGCCGACATGCTGGCCGACGGTCACACCGTGGTCACGTATGACCCACGGGGCCTGGGCCGCAGTTCCGTCGACGACTCCACGCTGGACGTCACACCGGACGTCGAGGGTGATGATCTGGCCGCGCTGATCGATGCCGTCGGGGACGGACCCGCGGACGTCTTCGGCACGAGCGGCGGCGCGGTGGCAGGGCTGGCTCTGGTGGCCAACCATCCCGAACGGGTCCGCACCCTCGTCGCGCACGAACCACCGCTCACCGAATACCTCCCCGACGCCGCGGCCATCCGTGCCGCGATCGACGACACCGAGAATGCCTATCGCAGCGCCGGTTCCGGCCCGGCATGGGCGAAATTCATCTCCTTGGTCGTGCACAGCGGTCCGGTGCCCGACACCGGGGTGCCGCCGATGCCCTGGCCGCCGTCGGACGACCAGACCCCGGAACCGGGCCGCACCACGGGCGACGGCGGGCCGGCGGCCCACTCCGGCAGCGCCGGCGAACCGGCCGAACGCAACGGCGGGGTCACCGATGGCGACCCCGGTGGTGGATCGGCCGACGGCAATGCCGGGGCAGACCCCCACCGCCATGACCAACCGTCGGACAGGCAGCGCGCGAACGACGAGCTGTTCTTCCTCCACATGCTCAAGCCCTTCACCCGCTACCGGCCGCCGCTCGACGTGCTGAGGTCGGCGGCGGCGAGAGTGGTGCTGGCAGTGGGGGAATCCTCCGGCGAGGAGATCGCCGGCCGCAGCACGGCGGAGCTCGCCGACAGGCTCGGCTCCGCACCGGTGGTCTTCCCCGGCGACCACGCCGGCTTCATGGCGGACCCGGTCGCCTTCGCCGCTGCCGTTCAGCGCACGCTCACCCCATCCCGAACCGGCTGAGCAATCGCGACCGGCGGAACCGATCCATGAGGGCAGGCGGTGACCCGGCCCGCTGAGCCGCCGTCGGCGGGAACCCGTTGCGGGCCAGTCACAGCGCCCCCGCCGCCCGGGCACCGGCAACGGCGCGACCGGCTCCGGTACAAAGGATCTATGACTTCCGATTCCGGTCACTTCGGTCCGGACAGCGTTTCCTGGCGGGTGCACGCCGATCCATTGCAATGGGTCGGCGGCGTCCGGGCACTGTTCCTGCTGACCTTGCACCCGCTCGCCATGGCCGGGGTGGACCAGCACTCCTCGTTTCGCGACGACCCGATCGGCCGGCTGCAGCGCACCGGTGAATACCTGGGCACGGTGGTGTACGGGACCCGGGCGGAGGCGGATCGAGCCGCAGCACGGGTGCGCGGCGTCCACCGCAGGGTGCAGGGAGTCGAACCGGAGCAGGGCGTGCCGTACCGGGCCTCGGACCCCGAGCTGCTGCTGTGGGTGCACTGCGGGGCCGTGGATTCGTTCCTGACGCTGGCTCGTCGGGCCGGGGTCGACCTGACCGACGCGGACGCCGATCGGTATGTCGCGGAACAGGTACGGGCCGCCCAGCTGGTCGGCTTGAGTCCCGCCGTCACGCCGCGGTCCGTTGCTGAACTGAAGGCGTACTTCAAGCGTGTGCGTCCCGATCTGCGGGTCACCGCGGCCGCGCGGGCGACCGCGAAGTTCCTCTTCCTGCCGCCGATGCCGACGCCGCCCCAGGTGGTCCTGCCGGCGAAGGTCGCCTGGGGAACGGCGGCAACACTGGCCTTCGCCACTCTCCCGGCCTGGGCCCGCAGGATGTACCGATCACCCGGTGTTCCGACGACTGGCATCCATGCCGGGCTCGGCGCAGCACCCGGTCCTGCACCACATCGGCGAAGGCGCGTCCGGTGAGCTGCTCCACGAGTTCACCCAGGAGCACGTACCCGGCATTGGAATACCGCCACACGTCGCCGGGTGGCCCGTAGGGCGGCAAGTCCCCGTACAGCGGCAGGAAGTCGACCGGCCGCTCGGCCCGACCCGGCGGGACGCTGTTCCAGACGGCTCCGTAGTCGGTGCCCGCATTCGGCAGTGACTCGTCTTCCTCGAAGTAGTCGGCGATGCCCGAGGTGTGACACAGCAGGTGGTGCACGGTGAGATCGGCGGACAGCCAGCGAGGACGGCGGTCCGCCGGCACGACATCGATCACCGGAGTGGACACCGTCACCCGGCCCTATACCACTTGGTCGAGGACCGCGGTGGCGGTGAACATCTTGCTCACCGATGCGGTCTGGAACGGGGTACCGGGGGCGACCGCGATGTCGTTGGCGCGGTCGGCGAGGCCGAGACAACGTTGCACGACAGGCTTTCCGGCGTGCGCGAGCAGCACGGTGCCCGACACACCCCTCGACTCCAACTCCCGGAGCCTGCCGTCCAGGCCCGTCCCGGCGGCGTCGTCGAGTGGGTGGTCCGGCACGGGACAAGAATGCTGGCCGGGACGTTGCGCGGCAAACCGTTTCTTCAGTCACGCGGCGCTGCGATGTCGGCGTCACTGCAGATGCGCCCGTACCCGGCCGGTCGAGCGCGACGCCGGCGAACCCTGCACCGCCTCCCGCGGCGCGGACGCGTCGGACGTGATCGCGTCCACGAACTGAACGCACGCGGTCCTACGCCGGCGCCGCGAACCGTCCGAGGGCGTACATCAGGACAAGCACCAGCATGACCGCGCCCGACAGCACGGCGGCCAGGTCAGCGGCGTGGCCGATTCCGGCATACCCCACGGCCATGCCGATGACGCCCAGCAGGAGCAGGGCGGTGCCCAACCAGGAGAACATGCGCTCACCGAATGCCCAGGAAAACGGAAGGAAGTGGACGCCCACGACCGCGGCGATCAATGCCGGACGCAACTCGGCATGCCCCAGGGTGACCAGCAATCGACTGCCCAGGGCGATCGCAGCCAGCTCCGCGATCACGCAGCAGCCGTACACCGTCAATGCTTTTCTGCTCGGTCGGTCCAGCGGCCCGAGAGATCGGGGCCTGAGGCACAGGCTCGCCACAGCGGCCACCGCGAGCCCGGCTCCGGCGATCCGCGCAATGACCGACCAGGGCGTCGGCAGCGGCGGCGAATAGCTGAAAATGAACACCAGAGCACCGACAACGCCGATGAGGGCTCCCCACCGGCGCGGATCGACCAGGACGGGGGGTTCACCGTTTCGACCGGTCGACGTCTGTGGCGGCTCCAGGCTGGTCTGCTCCGCTCCGGGTGACGCGGATTTCCTGCGATCGTTCACAGCTCTTCTCGACTCCCCGGTGGTGGTATCGCTCCCCGGTGGTGGTATCGATTGTCGGCAACCGGCTGTTGCAGCGTGCCTGCGGACCGCGGCCTCTCGGCGACGGACACTACGTGACCGGACCGCCTTCCCGTCGGCAGGAGGATCGTTCGTTGAGCAGACCGGCCCGAATTGTCGGATCAGCGCCTGCTCACTGGAACTCAGCCGATCCACGGTGCCAAATAGGACATCTCGCATTCTCGGTCGCCCATCGGAGATCTCGCGCGTGGCATGAAACTGATTGCGACGCCGGGCCGCGGCCGCTAGCGTGTGGCACTTCATGATCCGTTGCCAGGAGGTGAGCCCCCAGTGAATGCGGTACAGGAAGTGGGTGCTCGCCGCCCGTCACGGTTGGCCGACTGAGGCAGCCGCCAGCGGCAGCGCCCTTCGGGATCATGCGGAAGGCCCTGCCATGGATACGACAGCTCCTTCGGGGACGAGCATCACGTCACCCACGGGCTCGAATCCGTTGACAAGGTCAGATTCACAGCCTGCGCTGCAACGGCCCCGGGTTGCGGGTGGGCGGGCGCTGGCGCTCGGCGGTGGGGGAGCGACCGGCAATGCCTGGGAGATCGGCGTCATCGCCGGTCTCGTCGACGCAGGGATCGATGTCACCGCGGCGGATCTCGTCATCGGTACATCGGCCGGATCCACTGCGGCCGTGCAGATCTGCGGCGCGACGCCGAACGCATTGCTGGCCGCCATCCTCGCGGCCCCGCCGCCGCGGCCCAGCCCCACGGGAACCGCAGACTCCCGCGCACCGTCGACAGCGGTGGGCGATCATCTGGAGAGAACGAATCGGATCATCGCCGCCGCGGGCAACGCGGCTCAGATGCGACAGGCCATGGGCGCAGCGGCGCTGGCGTTGCCGGCGGCGTCCGATGCCTCGGCGCAACAGCGCTGGCGCGCCGTCGTCGCGCCGCGGTTGCCCAACTCCCATTGGCCGCCGCGGAACGTGCTGATCACCGCGGTCAACGCCGTCACCGGCGACCCGGTCGTGTTCGACCGCAACAGCGGGGTGGAGGTGGTCGACGCCGTGGCCGCGAGCTGTGCCAGTGCCTTCGCCTACACCATCGGCACCCAGCACTACATCGACGGTGGTTACCGACGCAACGAGAACGCCGATCTGGCAACCGGTTACGGGCGGGTCTTGGTTCTGTCACCGTTCGGCGGACGGTCCCGCCATCCGGAGAAGTGGGGTATGCAGCTCGGCACACAGGTCGAGGAGCTACGCGCGCAGGGTAGTCGTGTCGAGGTCGTCTGCCCCGATCACGATGCCGGGCAGATGTTCGGCATCACCGCGACCGATGTTTCCCTGCGGCCGCAGGCCGCTCGAACCGGCTACAACCAGGGACAGACCTTGGCTCCGCAGGTCGGTGCATTCTGGCTCCGGTGACGGGAAATGCTGAGCCCGTCGGGCTTGCCGTCCGGGTTGTCCGTCTCGGGTGGAGACCGCAGCGGCGGTGGCCACGGTGTCCCACTGCCAACGTCACGCCCTGACCGCGATGTCGGGCGACCGCGATCGAACATGCGAAGAGCCTGGACACTTTCGACTGCTGCGGATCGCCGGCCACCGGGTGGAACGTGGGTGATCGAACCAGCGGTCGTGGGCCGGCAGCCGCAGATCCGCCCGCCGTCGTCGGGAAAGCCCGAGGGTTCTGCCGTCCTCGCGAGAGGCACTGACACATCAGCGCTTTGACGGCGCACTGGTTCAGCGGCTGTTCACTTGCCGGTTGTCGCGCTGTTGTTCTCGGGTAGCAGGGTGAGCCGGTCACTATCCCGCGCACTGGAGGAACCGAATGCCGCTGAATCGTCGTCAGATGCTGGGCAGCACCGCGTTGACCGGGGCGGCGGTGTTGACCGCGTCCTCGGGCCTGGCCGGAAACGCCGCTGCCGCAACCGGCGGGACCGCCGCCCGGGCGCTCGGCGGGTACCGCCCCACGGACCGGAGGGGCCTGTTCCCCCCGTTGCGGTCCGAGACGGGTGACTTCCTGGCCCTGCCGGCCGGGTTCTCCTACGAGGTCGTCTCGGTGTCCGGCGACACCGAGATCCATGACGGCAGCGGCAGCATCATCGGTAACACCCCTGACCGGCCGGATGGCACCGGTTCGGTGCGGTCCGGCCGCAATGTTCGGCTGGTCCAGAACCACGAGCTGGGACCGGGCGCTACATCCCCGGTGCCGTTCGTGGCCCGCACCGTCTATGACCCCGGCGCCCTCGGCGGCGGATGCACCGTTCTGGAAACGACACGGGACGGGCACCGGCTCTCCGAATGGGTGGGGTTGTCGGGGACCATCAGCAACTGCGCAGGCGGGTTGACCCCCTGGGGCAGTTGGCTCACCTGTGAGGAGACCGAGGCCAAGGCGGGCGCAACCGTCGGGTCCGCCACCCTGGAAAAGGACCACGGGTACGTTTTCGAGGTCTTCGCCGGGGAGCCAGGCAAGCAGTCACCATTGCCGATCCGGGCGTGGGGACGGTTCCCTCACGAGGCCGTCGTGGTGGAACCGTCGCGTCGCCGGGTGTATCTCACCGAGGACGCCAGCAAACCCAACGGCTTGCTCTACCGGTGGACGGCCCCGGATGGTCACCGGCTCAACCCGTACATCGCGCGGTCACACGGGCCGGACGTCGGTGCCCTGGAGGCGCTCGCGGTGCTCGCCCCGGACGGCAGCGTGCTACCGGACCTGGCTTACGTCACCGCCGCCCAGATCGGCCGACCGTTCGCCACCAGGTGGGTCAACGTCCCGGACCGGCACGCCACCACCGTGTCCGTGCGCAAGCAGTTCAACGAGGGTCAGGTGACTCGATCCAAGAAGCTCGAAGGAGCGTGGGGCGACCACAAGGGGCTGTATTTCGCGGCAAGCTTCGCATTCGGTGACGCCGACCTTCCTGCCAACGCCACCAAACACGACGGGCAGATCTGGCACTACGACTACGCCGGCGGACTGCTGACTCTCGTGGCGTACTTCCCGTACAACCCCGTGCTCCATCAGGAAACCCCCGACTGGGAGTCGACCCTCGGTCCCAGCCTCGACCTGGCGTTCGACGGCCCCGACAACGTGCACGTGAGCCCGTACGGAACCCTGGTCATCGCCGAGGACGGCAACACCGCCAACCACCTGCTCAGCTGGACGCCCGACACCGGCGCACAGGCCATCGCCCGCAACCTGATCGTGCTGGAAACCAGCGACCTGGGCGGCAACGTGTACAGCGAGATGACCGGCCCGACCTTCTCACCCGACGGTTCCGTGCTGTTCGCGAACGTGCAGGAACCGGGCCATGTCTTCGCTATCCGCGGGCCGTGGCGGCAGTACCTGCGCTGACCGACGGGCGGGCCGCTACCACGGCCACAGCGAATCAGCGATCGAGTAGCTCACGCGCTGCGTCGGCAGGGGACAGGCCTCTGGCTGCGGCGATCTCAGCCAACCGGCTGCGGGCGGCGTCGGGGGAGACGTTCTGCTCCGCGACGATGACGCCGACGGCAAGTGCAATATCCGTGATGTCCGCGAGTGCCCGCTTGATCCCGTCATGATCGGTACGGTCGGACGGCGCAGCCTGACTCATCCATCCCTCCTGGCCCGCTTCTCAGGACTTGTCCGGCGGGCGGGCGGCCACACCAGCAGCCCCCAACGGTTTACATGGTAAACGGCGTCGTTGTCGACTTCAGCAGTTCGAGTCGATGTCGCGCGGCGCTCACCGTCACGTCAGTCTCGGGCATGGCCCTTGAGGTCCGCGTGAAGAAATTGTTCTCCGAGGGCCTGTACGGTTCGGCGGTCGCACAGCGGGTACTACGACGGTGGTTGCCTGTTGGTGTCGACCTGTTGGTGTCGATGTGCGGTGCGGGGAGGCCAGTGGGCACAGTGGAGACGTTCCTGACCGCCGCCGGCGCGCGGCAGTCCGGCGGGGTGGCTCGACCCGGCGGCGGACCGGGTGCGCTCAGTCGCGCGTGTGTGAAGGCGCTTCCGGTCGTGGGTGCCGGTTTCGGCTTGTTCGACGGCGCCGGTTTCGTCACACCGGTGGCCGTCAGCGATGCCATGGCCGCAACGGCCGAGCGGGCGCAGTTCACGGTCGGCCATGGCCCATCGTTCGACGCGCTCGGCGCCGGGCGAGTCGTCGTCGCACCAGAGGCCATCATGGCCGAGCGCTGGCCGATGTTGCACCGGTCGTTCGTGGAACGGACCGATATCCGGGCGATGGTGTGCGTCCCGCTCAACGGGGCGCTGACCGGTACCGGGTTGCTGGATCTGTACTGCCGGTCGTCGGCTGACGTCGATGCGCTCGATCTGATAGCGGTGAGGGTGATCGCCGAGGTGATCGAGACATCCGTCGGCAGGTGGATCCATGACGTGATGGTCGGCGGTGACGCAGCAGCAGCCCTGCTGGCGGGGATCGGCCGTTTCAGGTCGCGAGTCCCCATTGCGGTGGGCATGCTCCGCTTCAGCGCGGCGGTCGGATCGAACGACGCCCTGGCGTTGCTGCGGGCCTACGCCTTTCGGGAGGGGACTTCGGTTGATGCGGTCGCCGGTCAGCTCGTCGACGGAGCACTGTCCGCCAGCGCGATCACCAAAGACTGCTGACACTCTCGCGTCGGCCGGAAACGGGCCATGCCGCTGACACCGCAAAAGGCGCCTTCGTGCCCCACGTACTCGGTCTGTGGGCAATAGCTCCGGCCGGACTCTGGTGGTGTCCCTGCGGATCGGGTTGGGCCACTGAGGCTCGAGCGGCCACCTACGGCCGGCAGTTGCCTGTCAGCTGTGCTGATCAGTTGGCTGAGCCCAAGCAGCGCATCACGATCGATGCCATCGCCGGCGCCGTCATCGGACCATCTTGCAAACCGACGGACAGCGTCACGTCGATCAAGCTGACGGCGACGATCGGACCCTCCTCCGCTGGGCTGCTGACGCCAGCGACGGACATGGCGGCAAGCTGGCGCTCAGCGAGCCGACAGCGCCACGGCAGCGGCCACGACCTGCCCGGCGGGTGGCCGGTCGTCCGGCGAGCGCGGTCGCCACAGAACGCGAACCACCCCGTCGATCAGCACGGCGTCCGCCCCGAGCTGCCGGGTGTCCTCCTCGGCCGGCCGTGGTGCACGGCGGACCGGTCGGTGCCGGGCACTGCTCAGCACCGCGCGGGCGTAAACCGCGAGGGTGGCCGGGTTGTACACCCGCCACACCGGGGCGCGACCGATGCCGAGGCGAGAGTAGAGCCGGCGCCCCGGATCGGAGAGGACCTCACCCCGCCAGCCGATAGCGCGCGCGATCGCGGCCAACCGGGCGGCGGGACTGAACCCGACCAGCACCAGGGCGACCTGCCCGGTGTCGGGTCGCCGGTCGTGCTCTGCTTGCACCTGGACCAGGTGCTGCTGGCAGGGCAGTCAATGCCGGTGGCGCATGAGCACCACCAGTTGCACGCCTGGCCCGGCCACGCGGCCGGTCCCCGCCGTTGCGCTCATCAGGTCCATGTCGGCCACCCGGATGCTCACCTGCTCGGCTTTCGGCACCCTCGACCCCCTTTCGTCATTCGACGGCGTACCCCGGATCGCGGGCCGTTCCGGCTTTGCCCACGAGGTGCTCGAGCGGGCAGGTGACAACGGACCCCGCCATCCGCCTGCCGCGTCGACGTCATCATGGTCGGCGAAGATCACCACGGACGCGACGCGACGTGGCGCGATGCGGCAAGAACCGCGCTGCTGGTAGGTCCTTGACGCCACCATCGCGGACCTCGTCACCACAGCAAGCGGGGAAGGAACTGGTGTCCTGGCGGGTTTCCCTCTCGTGGAGGCCATCCCGTCGGGTTCGTCGCAGCGGCCTGGGCCGGGCGAGGGTGAGCGCGGGCGCCGGTACGCCGCGATCGTCGTCCCCGAGGTCCCGGTGCTGTTGCGGGTGGCAGTGACGCTCACCGGGCAGCCCGCCGACGCCGAGGATCTCGTGCAGGAGACGCTGCTGCGGGCCTGGCGAAGCCTGGACTCGTTCGACGGGGCGCACCCTCGGGCCTGGCTGCTGACGGTCCTCCGCAACACGGAGATCAACCGGCATCGGCGTCGACGCCCCGAACTTCTGGACGACCCGAACAACCCGGGCGATGAATGCCTGGCTGCCCCTTCGGCTGAGCAACAGGTTCTGGACCGCGCCTTCGACGCCGTCGTGGAAGCCGGACTGCTCGACCTTCCGGTGGCTGTGCGGACCGTGCTCGTCCTGATCGACATCGACGGCCTCACCTACGCCGAGGCCGCGACCGCACTGGGCGTTCCGGAGGGCACCGTCACCAGCAGGCTCCACCGCGGCCGACGCCGCATCCGCACCCGGCTGCACGAGGCCGGACTGGCTCCACGGAGGTACCTGTGAACCCGCCACTCTCCATGCGTCAACGCCTCGCCGGCGATGACGACGTCACCAGCTGTCTGCAGACGCGCCGTCTTCTGCAGCGCTACCTCGACGGCGAAACCGGGACCGACCTCGCCGCGCGCATCACCCGGCACCTGCGGGCCTGCCGGGCATGCGGCCTGGAGGCGGAGACCTACCAGGCGATCAAGGCGGTGATCGCACGGTCTGCATCCCTTCCGGCTGCCCCGGTGGTAGACCGGTTGACCGCGTTCGCCCAGTCCCTCGAGCAGCAGGGGTGACCGGGCCGTCGACCCGGCGCGCCGCCCCGCCGTGGGAGGGTGACCGGGCGGGACCGGCCAACGAGATGACCACCGAGCAGGACAGCAGGGAGGCGTGGGTGAGTGGTCCGCCGTTCGACCTGCTCGTCGTGGGCGGCGGCACCGCGGGTTTGGTGGGTGCCCGCACCGCCGCGCTGCTCGGGGCCCGCGTCGCCCTGGTGGAGCGCGGTCGGCTGGGCGGGGACTGCCTGAATGCGGGCTGCGTGCCGAGCAAGTCGCTGCTGGCGGCCGCTCACCGCGCCGCCGACGTCCGCTCGGGCGGCCGGCTGGGGGTTCACGTGGACGGCGTCCGGGTGGACTTCGGGGAGGTGATGGCGCACGTCCGCGGCGCGGTCTCTGCGATCGCACCGACGGACTCGGCCGAGTCCCTGCAGCGGGCCGGGGTTTCGGTGTTGCGCGGGCAAGCGGCCTTCACCGGACCGGGCCGGCTGTTGGTCGACGGCCGGGAGGTGCCGTGGCGCCGGTTGCTGCTGGCGACCGGGTCCGGACCGGCCGTGCCACCGATTCCCGGCCTTGACCGGGCGGAGGTGCTGACCAGTGACACGGTGTGGGACCTGCGGCAGTTACCCGGCCGGCTGGTGGTGCTGGGCGGTGGCGCGATCGGGTGCGAGCTGGGTCAGGCGTTCGCCCGGCTCGGCAGCCAGGTCACGTTGATCGAGTCGGCGCCGCGGCTGCTGGTGAAGGAGGACCCGGACGCCGCCGCGCGGGTGCACGCCGCCCTCGAGGTGGACGGCGTGCAGGTCGTCACCGGCTCGACCGTGACGCAGGCGCGGGACGGCGCGGTCGTGGTCCGCGGCGGTGACGGAGCCGAGCGGGAGGTGACCTGCGACGGGGTGCTCGTCGCCGTCGGCCGCCACCCGGGCACCCGAGGCATGGGTCTCGCGGAGGCCGGTATCGAGCTGGACAGCATAGGACGCGTCCGCGTCGACCGACGGCTGCGCACGACGAACCGGCGGGTGTGGGCGGCCGGAGACGTCACCCCGCTGCCGCCGTTCACGCACACGGCCGGGGTGTACGGGAGCCTTGCCGCGACGAACGCCGTCCTGGGTTTGCGCCGCAGGGTGAGCCTGCGCGCGGTCCCCCGGGTGACCTTCACCGACCCCGAGGTGGCCGCGGTCGGCGCGCCCACCTGGGGCCCGTCGAGCAACCGGGTGGTCACCCGGGACCACCGGGATGTGGACCGCGCGGTCGCCGACGGCCGCACCGAGGGGTTCGCCCGGCTCGCGCTCGGGCGGGGCTCGCGGGTGGTCGGAGCGACCGTCGTGGGCCCGCGGGCCGGGGAGGCGCTGGCCGAGCTGACCCTGGCGGTGCGCGAGGGCCTTCGCAGCCGCGACCTGTCCGGCACCATCCACCCGTATCCCACCTACGGCGATGGGCCGTGGAACGCCGCGATCGACGACGTCCGCGCCCGCCTGGCCGGCCCGGTCGCGCACGCCGTCACCCGCCTCGTCGTCGCGCTGCGGAGGCGGTGACGTGCTCGACGCAGCCGCCCGGCGGGTGCTCGCCGGGCCGCTGGACCGGACGGCCGCCGCCCTGGACCGTTCCTGGTGCTCCCCGGACCGGCTGACCTTGACCGGCCTGGTGCTCGGCGTGGGCGCCGCCGTCGCCGCGTGGCAGGCCGCCTGGTGGCCGGCACTCGTCCTGTGGCTGGGGTCGCGGATCGCCGACGGGCTCGACGGGCCGCTCGCCCGCCGCCGCGCCCGGCACGGCCGGCCCACGTCGGACGCCGGAGGCTTTCTCGACATCGGCGCCGACTTCGTCTGTTACGGCACGTTCGTCGTCGGGGTCGGCGTCGGCAGCACCACCGATGGCGGGTCGCTGCTGCCGTTCCTCGTGGTGCTGCTCGCCTACTACCTGAACGGATCGCTGTTCCTCGCGTTCTCCTCGATCGCCGAACGCACCGGGCATCGGATCAACGACGGCCGCTCGCTGTCGTTCCTCGGCGGCCTGGCCGAGGGCACCGAGACCGTGGTCGTCCACGCCCTGTGGTGTCTGCTGCCCGCCTACGCCGGCACGGTTGCGTGGGTGTGGGCCATCGTCGTGCTGATCAGCGCGACGCAGCGGCTCGTCGGTGGCTACCGGATCCTGCGAACCCCGTCCGCGCCATCCACCAAGCCGCGGCTTCCGCCGAAACGAACCCCCGGCGGCCCCGTAGAACCTGGGAGTTCCGCCCGATGAGATTTCACCGTGCCGCCCTCGTTGCGATGGCCGCGCTGCTCACCGCCGCGTGCGCCGGCGCGGACCCTTCGGCCGCCCGGACCGGGACCGCCGCCGGTTCCGCCGCAACACCGCCCGACTGGGCGGCAGTGCAGGCGGGGGCCCGCGGCCAGCAGGTGAACCTGTGGATGTACGGCGGCGACCCGCAGGGCAACGCCTACATCGACACGGTGCTGGCGCCCGCCGCGCAGGCGGAGGGCGTGACGATCAAGCGCATCCCGGTCGCCGACACGGGCGACGCGGTGAACCGCGTCCTGACCGAGCAGCGCGCCGGCCGAACCGCCGACGGCAGCATCGACCTGGTCTGGGTCAACGGCGAGAACTTCCGCACCGGCCTGCAGGCGAACGCCTGGACCTGCAACTGGACCCAGATGCTGCCGAACATGCGGTACGTCGACCCTGGGGATCCGTTGCTGCGCAACGACTTCGGAACCCCGGTGAACGGCTGCGAGGCGCCCTGGCACAAGGCTCAGTTCGTGCTCGCCTACGACGCGGCGAAGGTGCCCGACCCGCCCACCACCGTGCAGGCGCTGTTCGACTGGGCGAAGGCCCACCCCGGCCGGTTCACCTACCCGGCGCCGCCCGACTTCACCGGCTCGGCGTTCGTGCGGCAGGCGTTCTACGCCCTGTCGGGCGGCCCCGCGCAGCTGCCGGCCGAGTACGACAAAGGAGCTGACGACTCCCTCACCCCCGGTCTGTGGGCGGCGCTGAACAGCGTGGCGCCGTCGCTGTGGCGCGGGGGTGCGACCTACCCCCGTGACCTGCCGCAGCTGGAGAAGCTGTACGCCGACGGCCAGGTGGACTTCACCATGACCTACGGCCCGGCGACCCTGCCGGAGCTGGTCCGCAAGGGCACCTTCCCGGCCACCACCCGGGTCCTGACCCTCGACGGCGGCACGCTGGGCAACGCCAGCTTCCTCGCGGTGCCGTCGAACGCCGCACACGCCGACGCCGCGATGGTGGTGGCGAACCTCGCGCTGTCACCCGATCAGCAGCTCGCCAAGGCACGGCCCGACGTCTGGGGCCAGTACACCGTGCTGGACGTGGATCGCGTGCCGGCCGACGTCCGCGCCGGCTTCGCCGCCCTGCCTCGTTCTGCCGTCGTGCCGCCCTTCGAGGTGCTGTCCAAGGGGGCACTGCCGGAGCTGGCTGCCGCCTGGGTGCCGCAGATCGACCAGGGCTGGCGCGCCGAGGTGCTCGGTGCCCGCTGAGCCCGCCGTCGCCCACGGACGCCGGGCCGGTCCAGCCGCCTCCTGGCGCGCGGCGGCCCTGCTCGCACCGGCCCTGCTGCCCACGGTCGCCGTCCTCACGGTCGGGCTGGGGTCCGCTGTGCTGCAGAGCCTGGGCCTGATGCCGGCCGTCGGGCCACCCTCCCCGACCCTGGCCGCCTACCGGGACCTCGCCGCCGGTCGCGACGCCCGCGACGGCCTGCTGGTCTCCCTCGGTGTGGCCACCGCCAGCGCCCTGCTCGCCGTCACCATCGGCCTGGCGATCGCCCTGCTCGCCCGGACTGCGGGACGGCCCGGCCGATTGCTCGGCGGCCTCGCCGCCGTCACGGTCCCCGTTCCGCACCTCATCGGCGCGGCCGCCACCGGGCTGCTGCTCGCCGACTCGGGGCTGCTGGCCCGGGTACTGCACGTGCCGCCGGACCAGTTCCCGCCCCTGGTGGCGGGACCGTGGTGGGTCGCGGTGGTGTTCGAGTACACGTGGAAAGAGTCGGCGTTCGTCGCCATCGTGGTGCTCGCCGCGCTGACGGCGTCCGAGCGGCAGCTCGACGAGGCGGCCGCCGTCCTGGGTGCCGGGCCCTGGCAACGGCTGCGCCGGGTTGCCCTGCCGCTGGCCGCGCCCGCGGCCGTCGCCGCCGGGGGCATCTGCTTCGCCTACGTGCTCGGCTCGTACGAGGTGGCGTGGATCTTGGGACTCAGCTACCCAGAGCCGCTTCCGGTGCTGGCCTATCGGCTCTTCACCGACGTCGACCTCGCTTCCCGCGACGCGGCGATGGCCACGGCGGTGATCACCTCGGCGCTGTGCCTGCTCGGGCTCGCCGGGACCGCCGCCCTGCTCGGCCGCACCCCCGGCGCTGCGGGCCCGCGCGCCGACCGGGCGGGGGCGAGGTGAGTTCCCTGGCCGCGACGCCGGTGCGGGTCGAACCGGCCCGCCGCCGCACGGCGAGGTGGGCGGGCGTGCTGGTCGCAACCGTCTGGCTGCTCGCGCCGTTGGCGCCGCTGCTGCTGTGGGCGGTGGCCGACAGCTGGCGGTTCCCCGACGTACTCCCAGGCAGTTGGGGGCTCGGCGGCTGGCGCCAGGCCGTCGACCAGGGCGTGCTGCCCGCCGCCGCCCGGTCGGCGCTGGTCGGGCTGGCTGTCGCGGGGCTCGCCACCCCGGCCGGGGCGATGGCCGGCCGGGCACTGGCCCTGCACCCACCCCGCTGGCATCGCGCCGCGGAGGTGGTGCTGCTCGCACCGGTCGCCGTCCCGCCGTTCGCGGTCGTCCTCGGGCTGACCGACATCACCCTGCGGCTGCGGATCCCCGCGCCCGCGGCGCTGGTGGCGGTGCTGGTGGTGGCCGCGTTGCCCTACACAACGTTCGTGATGCGCTCGGCGTACGCGGCGTACGACCTCGGATTCGAGGAGGAGGCGCGCAGCCTGGGCGCCGGGCGGCGGGCCGTGCTGACCCGGGTGCACCTGCCGCTGGTGGCGCCCGCACTGGCGGCGGCGGCGTTCCTTGCGTTCCTTGTCGGGTGGAGCGACTACATCGTCACGCTGGTGGTGGGCGGCGGAGCGCTGGTCACCCTGCCGATGCTCGTCGGCGCGTTGGCCTCCGCGAGCGGCAACGAACCCGTCGTCGCCGCGACCGCGTTGGCGGCCGTGCTACCGCCGTTGCTGCTGCTCGCCGTCACCGGGTTCTTCGCCAGCCGCAGGTGGACGCAGTGACCGCGCCCGGGCTGTCCCTGGTCGCACTGCGCCGCACGTTTCCCGGCGGCCCGCGGGTGCTCGACGGCGTGGACCTCGACGTACCCAGCGGTGGCTGCGTCGCGCTGCTCGGCCCCTCCGGGGCGGGGAAGAGCACCGTGCTGCGGACAGCGGCCGGCTTGGACTCCGCCGACGCCGGGCGGGTGCTCGTCGCCGGCCGGGACATGGCCGGCGTCCCGACCGAGCGCCGCCGCACCGCGCTGGTGTTCCAACGGCCGCGGCTGTTCCCGCACCTGCGGGTGCTCGACAACGTCGCCTTCGGCCTCCAGGTGACCGGAACACCGCGCGGTCAGGCGCGGCGGACCGCGACGTCGTTCCTCGACCTCGTCGGCGCGGGCGACCTGGCCAACCGGCGTCCCGCATCGCTCAGCGGAGGTCAGGAACAGCGCGTCGCGCTGGCCCGGGCACTGGCCGTGCGGCCCGACGTCCTGCTTCTCGACGAGCCGTTCAGCGCCCTCGACCCCGGCGTACGGGCCGAGATGCAGCAGCTGCTCGCCGAGATGCGGGCGGCCGTCGAGCCCACGGTCCTGATCGTCACCCACGACCGGCTGGAGGCCAGCGTCGTCGCCGACACCGTGGCCGTGCTGCTCGACGGCCGGGTCGCGCAGCACGACCGCGCTGATGTGCTGCACGCACGGCCCCTCTCGCTGCAGATCAGCCGGTTCCTCGGCGGACTCAACGAGGTGCCCGGCGTTCTCGGCGGTGCGGCGGACGGCGCCGGCGACGGCGCGGTGCACGTTTCCGCCATCGGGCGGCTGGCCATGCCGGCGGGGTCGCACGTCGGGGGACCTGCGACTCTCGTCGTCCGGCAGGAGGCGGTGCGCCTGGTCACCCCCGGCGCGGCGGACACCGTATCCGGCACGGTGCGCCGCGTGACACTGCACGGCGCGCGGCGCCTGGTCGAGGTCGGTACTGCGGCGGGGCCGCTGTTCGCCGAGGTCCCGCCTGGCACCGCTGCCCACGCCGGCGACGCCGTCGGGCTCGAACTACCGGTCGAGCAACGCTGGGCCGTCCCACCCCAAACCGGCCTTCCCGAGGTCGTCAGCCTTGAGGAGTCGCTGCAATGAACCCCGTCGTGCGCCGTATCCGCACCTTCTGGGAGCACACCCGCCCGGTGCCGCCGCTCAAGGCTGCGGCGTTGACCCGGAGGTGGGCCGAGCTGCCCGCATCAGCCCGCACGCCGGCCCAGCTCATCGGCCGGCACGCCGTCGGCTGCGAGGGCACCCACGGCGTCTTCCCCAGATGCGACCTGACCTGCAAGCCCTGCTACCACTCCGCGGACGCCAACAAGGTCCGCGTCGACGGCCATCACACGGTCGCCGAGGTCGAGGCGCAGATGCACTTTCTGGAGCGGGTGCGCGGACCGCACGGGCACGCCCAGCTGATCGGCGGTGAGGTCAGCCTGCTCGATCCCGACGCGCACGCCGGGGCGCTGCTCGCGATGCGCCGGCACGGCCGGGAGCCGATGAGCATGAGCCACGGCGACTTCGACGCCGACTATCTGCGCCGGCTCGTCCTCGGACCCGACGGCCGGCCCCGGCTGCGCCGCGTCTCCTTCGCCGTCCACATCGACTCGCTGATGCGTGGGCGCCGCGGCGCTCCCCGGCCACGCAGCGAGGCCGAACTCGAGCCGTTCCGCCGCCGGATCGTGGAGATGTTCCGCGAACTGCGCCGCCAGCACGGCGTCCGCTCCTACCTCGCCCACAACGTCACCGTCACACCCGGCAACCTCGGCGAGATCGCCGACCTGGTCCGCACCACCGTGCCCCTCGGCTACGACATGCTGTCCTTCCAGCCCGCCGCCTTCATCGGCGACCAACGCCGCTGGAAGGAAGGGTTCCGCGAGGTCACCAGCGACGCCGTCTGGGCCGAGATCCAACGCGGCATGGGCACCAAGCTGCCCTGGCGGACCCTGCAGATGGGCGACCCCCGCTGCAACCGCACCGCCTGGGGCTGGCTCATCGACGGGCGCTTCATCCCCGTCCTCGATGACGACGAGCCACGCGACCTCGCCGCCCGCGACGCGTTCCTCAGCCGGCTCGGCGGACTGCAGCTCACCGGGACGCCGATGCCGCTGCTCACCGCACGCCTGCTGCGCGCGGCAGCCTCGAACCTGGACGCGCTGCCCACGGCCATCGGGTGGGCGCGGCGGGCCGTCCGCCGGTCCGGCGGCGTGCGCGCACTGCTGCGGCACCGGCGGACCGTGCGCCCGATCACATTCGTCATGCACTCGTTCATGGACGCCGCGCAGGTCAAACCCGCGTGGGACCTGATGGAACAGGGCGTCGTCGCCGACGACCCCGCCATCCGCGCCACACAGGAGCGGCTGCAAGCGTGCGTCTACGCGATGGCGCACCCCGAACAGGGCCGCACCGTTCCGGCCTGCGTCCAGCACAGCGTGCTCGACCCAACCGAGAACATCGCGCTACGCCGGTTGCTCCCCATCACACCCTCCCGCTGACGCCAGCGGGCTACCGGCTGAGGCGCTGTTGGCATGAACAGTCGGTGCGAACGACGCCCGACCCAGCAAACGCAAACCCAGCACCGGCATCGTCCTGGGGACCATCCGATCGGCGGTCCCCGACGATCTCGGTCAGCACGCGCTGCGCGACGTCGCGACTTGCGGCACCAGTTGCTCCCGGCGGGGTTGGCGGCGCGCAGCGCCGGGGCGGCGGTGTCACCGGCCGGGACGAAATCGAAAGCGTCGACCAGGGCTGGGATGTCGTTGCCGTCCATGCCAACGGTGCGCCAGCCGAAGGCGCGCAACTTGTCGATCAGCGGTTCGGCGCGCAGCACCCCGGCGTCCGGCCGCCGGGGTGCTGCGCATTGTTCCTGCCAGCAACCGGCCTCCTCGGAAGCCAGGAAGGCGAACAGCACGGTGACGTCCTCCACCGAGGCCTGCCGGCCCAAGGGGATGCTGCGGACGATCGCCTCCTCGATCTCGGGAGACGTTCCGTGCAGGGGATGTCGGCGTTCACCGGCCCCCGGTGTGAGGGCGTCGACCGTGATTCCGGTGGGGCCGAGTTCCCGAGCCGGCCACCGTGACGGTGCAGGACAGCCGCCTGCGTGCCGGAGTAACCGGGTCAGGGGTGCGACACCGGGCAACACTCAGCGGGTGGTCGAGCTCCGGCGGGAGTTACTGTTTACGTTGAAGTGGTCAGGAACAGCGATGATCCCTGGTTGATCAAGCACCTCTATCCTCGGTCACCATGGTCACCAGCACGCAGATCCAGCTCGCTCGCCGCCCTCAGGGTTGGCCGACGCAGAACGATTTTCACACGGCGACCGTTACGTACGGTCCGCTGCAGTCCGGCGAAGTCCGGGTTGCGAACGAGTTTCTGTCGGTTGATCCCTACATGCGCGGGCGCATGAACGACGTCAAGAGTTACGTGCCGCCGTTTGCGTTGGGGGAGACGATGACGGGCGGGGCGATCGGTCGAGTGATCGAGTCTGCCTCCGATGACATTCCCGTCGGCGCCGTTGTGCTGCATCAGTACGGCTGGCGCGACATCGTGCAAGAGGCCGCGCCAGGTTTCCGAGTTGTCCCGGAGGTGCCCAACCACCCACTCTCGGTCTACCTCGGCGTCCTCGGACTCACCGGTATGACCGCCTACGTCGGACTCACCGCCATCGCGGGGTTGGATGCGGGCGACGACGTCTTCGTGTCCGGCGCGGCCGGTGCCGTCGGTACCGCGGTCGGCCAGATCGCAAGGCTCCTGGGCGCCGGACGCGTCGTGGGCTCCGCAGGCACACCTGAGAAGGTTGCACTGCTCACCGAGAAGTACAGCTACGACGCAGCTTTCAACTACAAGGAGGGTCCTGTCTCCGGCCAACTCGCGCGAGCGGCTCCGGGCGGCATCGACGTCTTTTTCGACAACGTCGGTGGTGAGCAACTCGAAGCAGCGCTCGGTGCATTCAAAAGGAACGGCCGCGCCGCGCTGTGCGGTGCGATCGCGTCGTACAACGACACCGCTGCGCCACCGGGTCCACGCAACATGTCGAACATCGTCACCAAGGGCCTGACGCTCAAGGGATTCACCCTGCCGTCATATCAGCATCTGCAGCGGGAATTCACGGAGCGCATGACAAAGTGGCTCGCCGCCGGCGACATCGCTTACGACGAAACCGTCGTCGATGGCATCGAGAACGCGGTCGATGCATTCCTCGGAATGATGCGCGGCAAGAACATCGGCAAAATGCTCGTACGGACCCATGCTGCGTAGAGGCGATGACCATCAGCCCGTCGGCAATGAGCTCGATGACGTGCCGGCACCGATGTATGTGGGCGAGCGGAGCGGAGCTTATCCGTGCATCCGCGGCCCGAGTGCGGGACGGGCCGGATGTCGGCAAAGTCGGAACACCGTCGGACCGCGACGTCGTCCGCTCCAGGCGACATCAAATAGTGGCAACGGAACCCGCATCGACGCGGTAATTGGAGCCGTTGACGAAACTGGCCCGATCAGAGCACAGGAACGCAATGACGTCGGCGACCTCCTCGGGTCGACCACGCCGGCGCAACTCCAGGTACGGCCGTTCCTGCTGCAGGAAAGAACTGATCGCCTCGGCGACGTCGGTGCCTCTCTCGGTCGCCCGCTTCTCCATCATGGCGTCGGTCATCGGAGTGGCGACGAAGGCAGGGGACACGGTGTTCACCAGCAGCCCCTCGTCGGCGTACGAGCGCGACAGGCCCTTGGCCAGCGCGAGGATGCCGGCCTTCGCCGCGCAGTACGGCAGTTCGTCCTGGTATGGCTGCACTGCGTCCTCGGACGCCAGGAACACGATCCGGCCCCATCCGCCCCGACGAAGCCCAGGCAGGAAAGCCCGCAGGACCCGGACCGGGGCCAGCAGATCCACCTCGATGGTTCTTCGCCAGCCGTCCTGGTCGATCTCGTCGAACGTGCCCTGCGCGCCGGTGATCCCGGCGGCCTGTACCAAGATGTCCAGATCGCCGACGCGCTCGGTGACCAGCCGCTCCAGGGCCGTCACATCCTCGTCGACTGTCAGGTCCGCGACGAAAGCATGCAGCCGCCCGGGCGCAGCGGCCAGCCGACCCGCAGCCGCGTCCAGCTCAGCCGGGTGCTGATCGGTGACGACGACCGTCGCGCCTTCGGCGAGCAACGCGGCCGCAGTGTGAAAGCCGATGCCCGAGTCCGCACCTGTCACCAGTGCAGTCCGGCCCGTCACGCCGAGATCCATCCCATGCCGCCTTCCCGGCACCTGTCTGATGCCTGCATGCCATGGTTCCACAGCCGGATGCGATGAACGGCAGGTGCTTTCGTCGTCTCTTGGGTGAACCCTCCGATGTTTCGGCCGTTCACCCAGCGGGGTACACCCGACACTTCACCGTCTCCGCAGCGCCGGGGTTCGGCAACCGAGATCAGCGCACGGGGGCAGCCGGTGAGGCGGCGCAGTGGCGCCGGGTGTCCTGTCTCATTTGAAATGAGGCACTCGCAACGCTCTGACCTGCGGTGCCTCATGATCGCGGACAGTCTCGACGGCGAGTCCGTCTCACGATCTTGAGGCAACTCCGCGCCGACCTTCATTGACCCAGACCCCGTTTGCCCTGGTCACACCTCGATCCGTCTCAGCAAGTTGAGGCATCTCGACTCGGTGCCTCAATTTATTGAGACTGTCCTGTCTCATTTGAAGTGAGGCATCCGCAACCCTCTGACCAGCGGTGCCTCAAGATATTGAGACAGTCACGGCGGGGTTTCGTCTCATTAATTTGAGGCAAATTGGCGTTTCGGTGGACTTTCGGGGTCTCGGCGCAGCACCGGTGAGTTGTGGTCGGTTGCCTCAAGATAGTGAGACGGTTCTAACGGGGTGGCGGGCTGTGGCGTTCGACGACGAGCGCGACGAGCGGATCGTGGGTGCCGTATTGCCGTTGAAGGGTCCACCGGAAGTTCGGGGCGACGGTGCGGCGGACTTCGTGGATGAACTCGTGCGGCTCTGGCCAGTTCATGACGCACCTGGACTGCCAGGTGGGCGATGCGAGCAGTCGGGTCAGGGCGATGATCTGTGGGTATCTGGCGGCGTGCACTGTGGGGTCGGTCGCAGTGATTCGCCATTGCCCGCTGTGGAAGCGGTTCAACAGCCGGTAGAAGTCGTCGTCGTGCTGAAGGCGACGGTGCCATTCGAGGCAGATCCGTGTTGACTGGGTGAACGCAACGGTGGCCGCGTGACGGCCGTGCCTGTGGATCATCCGGCGGTGAAGCTTGTTCGCGTGCAGGATGTCCGGCTGATCACGGAGGGTGGGTTGATGGTGCCCGACCTGCTCGTTTGAGTTGCCGATCCACCGGTGATGCCGAAGGCAGACGACGTCTTCCTGGTGATGCCAGCAATGCACGGTGCCTTGGTGGCCGCGGGTCAGGGTGCAGTGGGTGCAGCGGACCTGTGAGTCGGCGTGTGGCGAGGGCCGATTCCGGGTTGCCTTGTCCGGGAGTTCGGCACCGAGTTCTGGCAGCGCGTATTTCAGCGCGCGGGTGCTCTGGCCACTGAGCAGGGCGAGGTCGCCGACCGGGACTGGCACATTCTTGCTCCTGGCTCCGGTGAGATGGGTTCGGAGCGCGTCGGTGTCCAGGCGGTTCGCCCGGGCCAGCCGGACGAGGTAGGACGTCAGCGTCTCGTTGTGGGCGGGAGCGACCGGTCGGGGCAGTGGGCGAATGACAACGGCGGCCGGCCAACGGCTGTCGTACACGGGTTTCAGGCCGCACCCTGGCCGTCGGATTGGGCGGCGTGATCCACCGGGATCCGGTCGAGCAGGTCCCTGTCGATCTTTTCGGAGCGTTCCAGGATGGCGGTCAGCGCGGCGGCGCGGACCAGGTGGGACAGGCTGCCGATCATCCCGCCGGTCCGCTGGTGCAGATACTTGTCGAGCTTGGTCAGGGTGTCGGGCCGGTGGTGATGCAGTCGGAGAGCGTCCTCCAGGGTCGCGACCAGCCCTGACCATTCCTGCTGGTAAGGGAACGGGCCGGTGTTGACCAGCACGCACCGTCCGGCGATCTGCCGGCCACGGACGCCGGTGAACAAACCGGACCTTTCGACGTTGATGCCGGCGTAGACGAACGTCGCGGGAAGGTGTTCGGTGAAGTACTTCAGGTGGTCGGACATGTCTTCGCCGGCGCTGGTCGCCAAGTTCAGGTTGTGGATCTCGTCGACCAGCACCAGGTCGACGCGGGCGTCGATCAGGATCTGACAGACCGCGTCGGAGATGTCCGTGGCGTTGTAGCTGCGCCGGATCGGCGGCAGGCCGAGGAACCTGGCGAGTTCCATGGCCAGCTTCCGGGGCGAGCCCTTGGGTGGGGTCGTGACGTAGACGACCGGGATGCGGTCGTTGCCGGGGTGGCGTTCACGGACCGCGAGCTCGTGGATCCGGCCGAGCTGTTTGAGCGCGGTGCTCTTTCCGGTGGTCTGCAGCCCGGACACGATCAGGCCGCGGCGGGCGGATATTCCCGGCGGTTCAGCAGAGTCAACAGTCGGCCCTGCTTGGCGACCTCGCGGACCGTAGAGGTTGCGACGACGACCATCTCGGAGTGATAGTTGATCCTGGCCTCGTCGTATCCGTCCCGGTCCCGGTCCGACAGCGCCTGCCAGCGTGGCTCGGGCAGCAAATCGAAACCCGCCAGGGGAGCGTCGACGAACCGTCGCCAGCCGGTCAGTGTCATCGTCGGCTCCCGCCGATCCTCGCCCATCTGGACGTCCTCACCGACCACGGCGATTCACCACCATTTCTTGGCTTCCTCGCGGGCGTCGAAGACCCCCAACGGGATGACCTTTGCGAGTTCTGGCGAGGTCGCGGTTTCCCGCTCTTGGCCGGCCTCTTCTTCTGCGGCGTCCGCCGCCGTGTCTGGGGCGGGCTGGTCGACCGGCCTGGGCCAGGACGGTTCGGTCGTCGCCCTGGTCCGGGCGGCGATCCGCCGGTCCCGCTTCGTGTGCTCCGCCTTCCCGGAGGCGGGACCCAGTTCGGCCCTGTCCAGCAGCGCGGTGACCGCGCCGGCGATCTCCGCCTCGGTGGCCGGGTCGCCGCCTCGGCGAGCCAGGATCTCCTGTGCCTGGGTCCACGCCTGTTCCCCGAATGGTGCCGGGGTCGACTTCAAGTGCGTCCACGGAACGCTGACCCAGCCACCGCCATCGAGGTGATTCCGGACCCAGACCCGGGTCACGTCATAGGGGTCGTAATGCACCTCCCATCGGCCCTTGTGCGCCGCGACGCCGGAGTCCTGTCGTCGATAGGGGTTCAGGTCCCCGCAGTCGTAGGTGCGATGCCGAATCTTGATGCCGTAGGAATTGATCGTCCGCCAGGTCGCGGGCAGCAACTCGATGTAGTCCTCGACGCCCAACGGGACCGGGACGTAGCCGGTCACCTCGATCAGCGCCGCGTACTGTTCGTTCGGGGACAACGCCTTTCCCGGAGACAGGGGATGCCGCAAACCGTCGTGCGGCCGGTTCTGCCACTGCGCGACGATCCACTCGTCGAGAAGATCCTGCAGTTCGACGATCGAGAACACCGCATCACATTCGGCGTGCTTCCCGCGGCGGTCCACGCTGCGGCCGACGTAGCCAGCCACGTACTGCGCGAACAACGTCCCGACCGAGTCGAAACTCCGCTCGACAATGCCTTTCTCCCAGGGGGAACCGGCATGGGTCGCCTGAAAACTGATGCCCATCGCCCGGCAGGCGGTGCGGAACGTCTGGGACAGGTAGACCATGCCGTGGTCGCAGACGATCGTCTCCGGAACGATCACCGGCCGCGCCGCCGCCTGCCGCAACCGCTCGTCGATCTCGACCAGCCGCTGGTGCGGCAACACCGAACGGGACATCCGCAGCGCGTCCACCCAACCAGGCCGCATCGGTTCCGGCGTTAACGCCCGAGCCAACAGCAACGCCGCGTCCACCGCCTTGGTCGACGGCCGCAACACCGCCGCAGCGATCGTGCGGGTCGCGACATCGACCAGCCAGGTCAACTCGGCCCGATCCACGGTGCCGTCATCGAGCACCACCCGGACGTCCAGCGGCGTGGAATCGATCTGCGTCCACTCACCGGGCCGGAGCACACTCACCACACCGAACGGGCCCTCCGGTTGCTGCGCCAAAGACCGCCGGGTCGGTGCAGACCCGAACGTATGCCGGCCCGCGGCGACCCGTTCCACCAACCGATAGAACGTCGCCCGCGGCGGCATCACCTCGGCCGGATCCTCACCATCGGCGAGCAGAACCTGCTCCACCCGGCGATGCAGCCGACCCACCGTTCCTGTTGACCGGTCCGTCTCCCCGTCCACCGCCCTGCGCAACGCGGACAGCAACCGCGGATCCGTCCGGGGCACCCGCTCCGGAGTCAACCGGCTGTCGACCAAACCCCACAACCCCGCCGATTCGTAACCGTGACGTAACCGCTGCAGCGTGCTCAACGGGACCGGATGCCCCGCCGCGGCCAACTCCTCGCGCTTGGCGATCTCCCGCTGCCGCAACGTCGTCACCGCAGGATCGAAACCCGGCCGGGGCAGCGCGCCAGATCCGGACTCCGGTGGCACACCTGTGACGACCTCGGCGAGATGACCCTCCCACCACTGCGCCTTCGCGATGGCGTCATCGGGCAGACCCGCCAACCGGACCGTCGGCGGCAACGGCGCCCGCCGTGCCGAAGAGCCCAGAACGGCGAAGCCGTCATCACCGAACAGATCCGCGAACGGCAGCACACGCTCGCCGCCGGTCGGATCGACCAAACCGACCGCGCCGCCGCCCATCGCGGTCACCGTCCACGACGACCCCTGGAAACGCACCTGGGCGCCGACCGTCAACACCGGTGGCCGCGACACCGTCACCGGCCACCGCCGACCACGGTGACCAACGTCCGGCCGGCCAACGGCGCCGACCGCAGATCCGCCACCAGCACGCCCGTCCACAGCAAATGGAACAACACGGGCAGCACCGCCAGCGGGTCGCCGACCAACCCGGCCGCGTCCGACAACGGCAGGGGAGCCGACGACACCTCCCGCAGCCCAGCCGCCCGGACGGTGTCGAAGCACCGCGGATACCGATAGCCGGCCAACCAACGAACATTCGCCGCCCAGACCGGGTCGATCCCACCAACCCGGCGGTATTGCCACCCCACCGATTCGCAAGCCCGCGCGGTCACCGCGAACGCCTCCGCGTCCGGTGCAGCAATCCGATCATCAGGGCGTACATCGACCACCACGCCCGTTCCGTCCCGCAACCGGGCGAAGTAGTCCGGGGCATGCCGACGCGGTCGCCCCGACGACGACCAGGACAACCAGAACGGCTGCGACGCCACCCCGATCACCGATGGATCAAAGTCCAACTCCATCAAGTGGTCTCGCTCTAGCCAGGACTCGAACCCGACATGCACACCGGTCGTGGCCAGCCACCACGCACCCGCGAAATTGCGTTGACCCCGAACCCCATGCACCACCCGGACCGGTTCGACCCGGTCGAACCGTGTATCCCACAACCGGGACAACGGCCCTCGGCGCAAGCCTTCATCAGTCACGAAGGAGACATCGAGACCAGTGACGGGAGCATCGGCGACGGCCAACGCAGCGCTCACCGTTCACCTCGAAGATCGCAACGACCCACCGACGTGACAGACGCTAACGCGCAGATGCCTCATGATCGCGGACAAACCGACGCATCCGCCTCATGATCATGAGACAACGACGGCCGACGGCAGGGCACCAGACCCCGTTTGCCCTGGTCACACCTCGATCCGTCTCAGTAAGTCGAGGCATCTCGACTCCATGCCTCAATTTATTGAGACTGCCTCAGATCACCTGAGACAGGACACCGGGAGCGTCCGCGAGAGCCGAGTGGAGCTGGCCGACTTGACATAAGGTACCTTATCGGCAGCTAAGTGAGACGAGTTGCATCAGGTGCAAGAACTCGTCTCTGTCATCCTGCGGCCTGTTGTGGCTGGTCGCGGGGTTGATTGGCCGGCGCTCGGTGGCTGATTCACGGCGCTGGGCCTGTGCATCGTCGCAGGTTGGCGACGGAGACTTGCACTAAACGCATGAATCCGTCGTATGGTGTCGTTCGTGGAGAACGTTCCGGGCTTCGTGCCGGCGGTCCTTCGGCAGCCCGGCGTCTCGTTGTTGCGGGCCGAGGACGCGGTGTTCGCCGCGATGCTGGATGGGTGGCGGGCCCAAATGCTGGCGCGCGGGCTGACGACCCCGACGATCAAGAGCGCGACGGCGTTGGTCTCCCGCTTCCAGCACTTCACAAGTGAGTACCCGTGGCGGTGGCAGGCCCACGACGTGGATGAGTATCTGGCGACGCTGCGGTCCCGTGAGAAGCCTTTGACGCTGACGACTCTGCGCTCCTACAGCAGCGCCATCAGGATGTTCTGTGCTTATGTCAGCGACTCCCGGTACGGCTGGTCGGCACTGTGCGAACGGACGTTCGGCGATGTTCCGTCCCAAATCTGTTTCGAGTGGAATAGTCCGCGGCACACCGCCGACAATGCCGTCCCGGTGGGTCGACGTCCTTTCACCAAGGTGGAGTTGCAACGTTTCTTCGACGCGGCAGACGACCTGGTCGATCGTGAGCATGCGCTCGGGTCGAAACGTTGGCTGCCGGCAATGCGCGACTCAATCGCGTTCAAGGTGGGCTACGCCTACGGACTGCGACGACGCGAATTGCTGATGCTCGAAACGCATGGCTTCGGTCCGAACCCACACGTGCCCGCCTACGGCGGGTTTGGTTGCGTCGAGGTCCGCTACGCCAAGGGGACGGCGGGCTCGGGGCCGCGGCGGCGCACCGTCCTCACGAGCCCCGAGTTCGACTGGGTGGTGGATCTGCTCCGCTTCTGGCTGTCCCCGGCGGGCCGGGCCCGGTTCGCCACCGCGGACCGTTCCCTGTCGATGTGGCCGAGCGAACGCGGCGCCCACCTGCAGTTGCGCTCCCTGGACAGATCCTTCCGGCTGGTGCGCGAGGCGGCCGGTCTCGATGATTGCCTGTCGCTGCACGCGCTACGCCACTCCTACGTCCCCCACCAGGTCGAAGCCGGCTACGACCCGGCGTTCATCCAGGAACAAGTAGGTCACCGCTACGCATCGACAACCGGCATCTACACACATGTCTCGTCCGACTTCAAGCACAAGACCGTCCAACGCATGATCGCCTGCAGGCTCAACCAGGGAACGGAAAACGACGATGCCTGAGCAAAGCCGGATCGGCTACCGCTGGCACCTGCGCAAGGTGATGGCCTCGAGAAACCTCTGGAAGACAACGGATCTGCAACCGCTGTTGCGTTCCCGCGGGATCAACCTGTCCGACACGCAGGTCTACCGACTCGTCACTGGCATCCCGGAACGAATCCCCGCACGAACCTTCGCCGTCTTGTGCGACATCCTCGACTGCACCCCCAACGACCTGTTCGAGCCGTTCGTCGAGATGCGAGCCGCGTCGACGGCCAACGCGCCGGCCCGCAGCGAAGACATCGGCGTCACCCCCGGTGAACCGATCGCCCGCCGGATCCGCCTGTTACCGCCCGACGACGAATGAGTCGCCCGCGCAAGCCAGGAGACCCTGCTGCGTGGCCGGTTCCATGCGGCCGGTGCGGCGAGCATCACCAGCTCGTCGCTACCTGGCCGGACGCCCAGGTCTGCGGTTACTGCTACCAGCAGGCGAAACGCACGCGCGGAACGTGCGCGTGCGGGCACACCGGCGTGCTTCCGGGTCGCCTGCACGGGCAGTTCGCCTGCCGGACATGCTCGGGTGTTCAACTCAACGTGGATTGCCGAACCTGCGGCGCGGAGGACGAGATCTACAGCGGCGGTCAATGCTGGACGTGTGTCCTGGCAGCGACCGTCGAGCGGCTGCTGACCAACCCAGACACCGGCGTCATGACCGACGAACTCGTCCTGATAGCGCAAGCATTGAAGTCGATGACACGCGCGAACAGCGGCCTGACCTGGCTCCGCCAGCCACACGTCACCACAGTGCTCGAGCAACTCGCGCTGGAACCCGTGATCAGCCACGCCAGCATCGACACGTTGCCGCCCTCACGCACCCGCGAGTACGTCCGAGGGCTGCTCGTGGAACACGATGCCCTGCCACGCCGAGACGACCTCGCCCCCCTGTTCACAACCTGGGCCGTCACTGCGGTCACCCGATGCAACAACCCGGCGAACCGCGACCTGATCTCAGCTGGTCGACCACCTGAGGCCGGCGCCCCCCAGCCCCGACCTCGCAGCCGCCGTTCCGGCCCGGCCCAACGGGCGGAACCGGCCTGGGCGCCGGTGGTCGCCTGGCTGGGTTGCGTGCGCGGCGTCGGCACGTTGACGGCCATCCCTGGGTCTGTGTCACATTCGGAGCGCATACAACGGGCGCAGCACCGCCGGCGTTGGACCATTCCTCCGGGACAACGGGTGCGGCATGTCCGGTGGCCCGCCCGCTGACGTATCACGCGGTGCACCGAAAGTTCGAGGGGGTGAATGTCCGGGCGGGCACCGCGGCGACGCTGCACTCGTTGCGGCATACCGCCGCCTACCGGATGGCCGAGGACCCGTCGCTGCCGCTGACCGACGTGCAGCTGGTGTTGGGTCAACGCCGAAGGATCCACGCGACTGCGGCCGGTGATCAGGACTGCCGATGCCGTCCGCGGGCGCCGCGGGCTGTCGGCGGCGGGTTACCGCCCGGGCAAGCCGTTGCAGTGCTTCGCTGCCGAGCCGAACATGTGGAAACCTGACCCGGACAGGGGCTTGTGGGTACCCGTCGGGCAGTGGCGTTCCACCCCCGCTGGAACCGACGCGGGACGACAGTCGATTTCACTGTCGCGTGAGCAGGCAAGCCGGCGCCCCGCGGGTTTGGTCGCGATGCACCGACCGACGACACCCGGCGGACGTGCTCGGCCAACCCCCTGCCGCCTACCTTGCCGGGAGTGATGTGGTCATCGCGGCGGTCAGATCGTCTGGCGGTGCCACGGGTCCGTTTGCGGATGCCGCGCCGGGTCAGCGTGTGTCGGTGGTGACCCTGTAGCGACCGGTGATGACGTCATCGGCCAGGTGTGCGATGAGCCGGTTTCCGGCGTAGGCGGCTGCTCGCAGCATTGATAAGGCCTGGGTCGGGTTGAGACCGAGTTGGGCGGCAAGCATCCCAGTTGCCAAAGGGACCGATGACTGACCGAATACCGGGTCGGGATCGTCCGGGGTCGGGGCCAGCCGGCCGCTGCCGGTGACCTCCTCCAGGACGGTGCGGGTCAGCGCACGCACAGCCCGTCCCGCCTCGGTGATGTCACGGTTCGTCAGCGTCCCGGTCTGCGCCCGGTAGAGCAGGGCCGTGCCGACCGGCGCACCGGGACCGGCAATGAGTGGGAACGCGTACACGGCGTGGGCACCCGCCATGGCCGCGTCCCGGGCGAAACCGGGCCACCGCCACAGACAACTCGAACTTGCCAGGTCGTTGGCCAGCACAGTGCACCGTTCACGGTAGGAGTCGCGACCCGGGCCCTCCCCCACAACGAACTGCAACTCCTCCAGGCCGGCCGCGACCCGGTCAGTCGCGGACAACCGTTCCAAGCTGTCGACGCCCCCGTACACGGCCACCGACACACCGTCCACCGGCAACCGGCGCAGCACATCACCGGCCGCGGCGTCAATCCTGGGAAACACTCCCGCTGCGAGCGCCTGACGTCCCATGCTGCACCTGCCGTCACCTGTCGGTCTACCCTCGTCCTCGAAACATTGCTCGGCACCACGTTGAAGCAAGGCGCAGGTCCAACCCGTCGACGACACCCTCGTCAATTATTGGGACACCGACGAACCCTCAGAACGCGGCATCGGCGGCATCGCACGCATGCGCCTGGTTCGCGACGACATCACCCGACGGGTCGATGACCTTGCTCGTCAACTCGGACAGGGACGGGCTCCGACCCCATAGCCGGCGGCGCGGCGCAGCCGCGGAATCGGCTCAACCGGCTGCAGCTTTGTGCGGTGAAGTCAGTCGGCCAGATCGTCATCGAGTGCAGCTGTCCACTCCGGAACCTTCTTGTCGGCCCAACGCAGCTTTGCGACGGCCTTGAGGTAGTACTTCCGGCCACCGGACTTCGTAAGCTCGCGCTTCTTGAACCGGTACCGGCCCTCGCCGCTGATCGCCGCATCATCGACGGTCGTGGTCTTGCCACGCTGCTTGCTCATCAGGGCACTGAGCCCGCCACGCGCGTGCGACCTCTACTTCACCCGCCCAGTCACTGCGCCGACCGGCGCCTACGTCCGTGCCGCGTCCGCCATGCGGTGAGTGACTTGATGCATGTTCGGTGGTGTGTCTCGCCCGTTGCTGTTGCAGCCGCCGGTGCTGTGATGTGAGCGGGTGCACGACGGCGAGCGGGCCGACCGCGGGCGGGATGATGGGCAACGGGCCGGCCGTCGTTGCCACCAAATCTGTCCGCCTGTCGAAGGCGATGGAGTCGGCGCCGGGTGAACCCCGGTGATACCGCTACCAGACCGGCGATCGCGGTGGTGATGAACTCTTAGGACTCGCCGGGAAATTACGTAGGTTTGACTGGTTCATTTCGGTAGAATTATGGTATGTCGCTGCCCGAGTTGGATGTTGATCTGCTGGCCGGGCGGTTGCTGTTGATCAAACCCCATCTGGACGAGCGGGCGTGGCGGCTGATGTTGGGTGCGGAGGCGAAGGCCCTTGGTCGGGGCGGGATCAAGGTGGTAGCCGCGGCGGTGGGGGCGCATCCGGACACGGTGGCCCAGGGTGTGCGTGAGCTGGACTACCCGGGCGCGGTCCCTGGTCGGGTACGTAGGCCCGGTGCCGGCCGGCCGGCGGCCGGCACTGCCGATCCCGGGTTGTGGGACGCGCTGGACGCATTGGTGGACCCGGTGACCCGCGGTGATCCGGAATCGGCGTTGCGGTGGACGACCAAGTCGACGACGAAACTGGCCGGGGAACTGGTTGCGACCGGTCATCCGGTGTCCCCGTCGACGGTGGGAAAGTTGTTGAAGGCCAACGGGTACAGCTTGCAGGCGAACACCAAGACGATCGAAGGCAAACAGCACGTCGACCGGGACGCG
>CAWAVL010000020.1:0-86698 GCA_963785455.1 uncultured Actinomycetota bacterium | reverse complement strand
TCTAGGCTGGTGGGCGCCCACGCGGGCTCTACGCGGCCAAGCTGGGTCAGCGTGTTCGGAACCGTGTTGTTTGTTGCTCTTGGCAGCGGACCATCCGGAACCGCTCGCAAGGCGCCCACCAGTCGGACCTGACCCGTACTCGACCTTTCCACGTCGTGAAGTCGGCCCTGACCTGGGTCGATGAAGTCCGGCGCCGGGTACGGCAGAACACCACCGGCACCAGGACCCCAGATGATCATGGCACCGACAATCCATGGCACAGCAGCGATGACACCCGCTTGCGGTTCTCGACCGCACAGCCGCCAGGCCGTGCTTCCGACTCGGCGCAGGTGTCGTTCGGACTTGAAGAGCCTGGGTTGCCACGGCGGCGATCTGCGGGCAACGGCCGGCAATCCGCAGAGACCGTCCGACCGTGCAGGAGTAGGACCAACGGCTCTGACCGGTCCGAGGGCGGTTCATTAGCGTCTGCGATAGGCGACGGTTCTTGGCGAGCTTCGGTTCGGGTTGATCGGTCAGCGACGGAGGGGAGACACATCATGGCTGTTGTCGACCCCGCGACCGTGCGGGGTGACGCACAGCAGTGGCGCGGGCTCCTCATCACGGGGGCGTGGTGCGCCTTCGCAAGTGTCGCGATGGTCGTCGTGCAGATCGTCATCCGCGTCCTCTGGCCACCACCTGAGTCGACGGCGGGGTTCTTCGAGTTGCTGCTGGACAATCCGGTGGGGGGCCTGGTCTCGCTAGATCTGCTGTACATCGTGTCGAACGCCCTGATCTACCTGGTCTATCTCGCGCTGGCCGTCGTGTTGTGGCGGGTCAGCCGGTCGGCCGTCGTGATCGCGCTCGCGTTCTGCGTCGTTGGGATAGCTGCTTACATGAGTACCGCGCGGCCGGTCGAGATGTTGGCCCTCGCCCACGCGTACGCCGACGCCGACGCCGCGACCCGCACCGCCTTGCTAGCAACCGGAGACGGCATGCTCGCGACGTGGAACGGCACCGCCTACGACATCTACTATTTCTTCACCCTCGTGACCTTGGCGGTCTTGGCCATCCTCATGCTGCGATCCTCGATCTTCAGCCGGGCCACGGCGGTGTGGGGTCTGGTGAGCGCCGTCCTGATGACCGTCCCCGCCAACTTCGGTCCGGTCGGGATGGCGTTCGCGGTGGCGTCGTTGGTGCCGTTCTCGGTGTTCGCCGTCCTGGTCTGGCAGCGCCTGCTGCAGCTCGCAGGCCCGGTCACGCCAGCGGCCGCAGCCCACTCACCGGAGTGGCAAAAGACGGGCTGACCGATCCGACGGGCATCCCAACCCTTTTCACCGGGCAATGACCAGACGCGTGCCGTCGGAACGACCGAGGACCGCTGCCGACCGACCGCCAGGTCGCCGCCCGCTGTCCCTGCGGTGCTCCGGGAACTGCCGAATGCGAGCCGGTGACGATGTGCCGCCGATCTCCCCTCAGGAGACGGCCGAGTGCAGGACATCGGCGAGCTCGCCGGGCGCGGAGAGCATCGGCCAATGCCCGGTGGGCAGGTCGAAACGCCGCCAGGGCGGCTCGTTCAGGTAGGCAGCATCGGAATCCCGGCGTCGAGCAGACTCTTGAAGTCCTTGCAGGCGATCAGCACTCGGTCCACTGCGGGATCGGGGTCGGCCGGGGTGGTGAGGCGCTGGGTGTAGGTGCCGAACGGCTGCGCAGTGGCGCGCGCGAACAGCCGCTCACGCTCGACGTCGTCGAGCCCATCGAGGCTGTTGGACATGCCGAACACGTCGATGGGTGGCATCGCCAGCCGCCACCCGTCCCCGAAGTCGTTGACCTGCTGGCGCCACTGGTCGGCGACGTACGGCCGCACTGGGTCGAGCATCCTCATTCCCGCCGCGAACGGGCGCTGTCCACGTACACCACGCGCTCCAGCCGGTCACTGAGGCGGCCTGCGGCCGCCGTGACCGGAGCGGCCGCGTAGCTGTGCGCCACCAGTGTGACGTTGCGCAGATCATGCGCTCGCACAAGATCGGCGATGTCGCCGATGTGGGTATCGAGATCCGTCTGCGGACCGCCCAGATCAGCCCGAGCTGCCAGACCGGTCAGCGTCACCGCCACCGCGGGTGCGCGAGTGTCAGCGAGCGTCAAGCATCCGTTGAGCCCGCCCCGCAACAGTGGTGTCACCCGGGCCGCCGGCGTGCCCAGCCCCGGCCGGCCTCGACGAGGAGGGACCTCATGCGCTTCGGTATCGCCCTGCCGGGCACCGGCCCGCTCGCCGATGACGCGGCAGTCGCGGCCACTGCACGTGCGGCGGAGCAACTCGAGTACGCCTCGGTGTGGGCGACGTCGGCACGCCAGTTGGTGCTGGTGACCGAGCACGCCGAGCACACTCCCCTGGGGCTGCTCATCACCGGGGACGCGGTTCCTGCCGGCGGTGCTGGGTGGGCCGACGGCCTCGGGTCCCGGCTGCGCTACGTCGGCGCCGGCCCGCGACTGCACGCCTCCACGCGGGCCGAGCTGCCCGGCGCGGTGCTGCTCGACACGTCCGGCCGGCCGCCCGCCGGCGCGCCGGGAAGCGGCGGTGCCGACGGCTGGAGTCCGCTCGCTCCGGTTCCCGGTGGCATCCCGGCCGGCTGGCGGGCCGCCGAGCCGTCGCTGCTGCTGATCCTGCGCATCGCGGGCGCGGCCGCGGGCTCGGTGGCTCCCGGTCACCTGCGGGAAGCGTTCGACGCCGGCGCCGATGAGGTCGTCGTCGCCTTTCCCGACATCCGTACGCTCGATCAGCAGTTGGCGGCCTTCGCGGACGTGGCCGAACGGGCCGCCGACCTCGGCCAGCGCACCGGGTGACCGGCGAGCGGCTCAGACGGAGGACCGTTCGCTCAGCATCCGCCCCTCTCGTTGAATCCGTTCGACGGCACCGTAGCTGCGGTGTTCGGTCGCGATCGCGGTCGCCAGTTCGATGAACCGCTGCGCGCCCTCCGGGTTCCCCTCGGCGGCCGCGAGGTGGGCGGCAGCGAGTTCGACGAAGGGCCGGTAGGCCGCTTCCCAGGTCTCCTGGACCTCGAAGCGGGCGGCGGCCAGCATCTCCCGGGCCTCCTCCAGCAGCCCGGCCTCGCTCAGCGCCTGCGCGGACGCCGCCAGGATGCCGGCCAGCATGGTCCGCCCACCCGCCCGCTGCAGGTGTTCGCGCCCCCGGGCCAGCAACTCAAGACCCTCGGTCGTGTGGCCCCGCTGCAGCAGGCTGACCGCGGAATACAGCTCCGCCGCCGCGGACCAGAA
The DNA here is from genome assembly GCA_963785455.1 of uncultured Actinomycetota bacterium. Taxonomy (GTDB): domain Bacteria; phylum Actinomycetota; class Actinomycetes; order Mycobacteriales; family Nakamurellaceae; genus Nakamurella. The sequence continues at coordinate 83,446 of CAWAVL010000020.1, read as the reverse complement.
GGACAGCAGCATGTCCGGGTCGGCCGCCCGCATCCGCTCGGCGTACAGCGCGAGACCCGCCTGGTCTCCCACGGCCAGCGTCGCGGCCGCCCCGAACAGGCTGATCACGATCCGGCCGAAGGGCAGGTCCTGTGAGCGGTACTCGTGTTCCAGGTCGGTCCGGTCCACGCCCTTGGTCAGTGCCATCGCCCAGAACCGGTAGCCGCGGCTGGTCAGGTAACCGTTGAGGTAGAAACCCGCCTCCTGCGCCTCCCCGGCCTCACCGAACTTGTCGATCGCCCGGGTGACCTGCTCGTAGGCGTTCTGCATCCGCCCGAAGTGCCGCTCGTTGAAGGCGCGCATGGAGGCGACCCCGGCCTGCAGCAGCGGATCACCAATGCCGGCGACCAGGGACTCGGCCTCCTGCACCAGGCGTTCGGCCCGGTTGGGCTCGCCGCCGGTGTCACAGCCGGCCCAGTCCGCCCAGATGACGTCGAGCAGGATGTCCGGCCGGTCGGTGGTGCCCGCCAGTTCGCGGGCCCGGCGGACCAGGTCGGAGTCCGCGTTGACCGCGTAGCCGTGCAGTGCGGCGTTGACGAATCCCAGCTGCCGCAGCACCCGCAACTCGGCCAGCGCTCCCGCGTCACCGGCCGCCTTGTAGAGCGAGGCCGCCCGCTGCAGCAGCGACTCGGCGCTCACCAGCGCCTGCCGCTTGAGCGCCACCTGGGCGGCGCGTTCCAGCGCCTCGGCGGCCCGCCCGCTGACGCCGACGGCTGCCGCGTGCCACAGGTGGTCGGCGACGATCTCTGCGGTGTCGTCGTTGTGGCCCATCGTGGCGAGGATGCCGTCGGCGGCGCGCAGGTGCAGCCGCGCCTGCCGCAACGAGGACATGCCCTCGGCCAGTGCCTCTCTGACCAGTGCGTGGGTGAAGCGCACCGATCCGGGCGCCGACGACGGAATCTCCAGCAACCGGTGCAGCAACGCCGGCTCGATCTCGTCGAGGCAGTCGTCCAGGGATCGGTCGGCCACCGTGGCCAGCAGGTCCAGGTCGACCTGCCGACCCAGCACGGCCGCCACCTCGAGGAGCCGCGCGGTGGCCGCCGGGAGCCGGCTGACCCTGCGGCGCAGGACGTCCCGCACGCCGTTCGGCACCGCAGTCGCCCGCACGGCGGCGGCGCCGGACTGCCCCTGCTCGCCCAGCATGCGGGCGAGTTCGGTGGTGAAGAACGGGTTGCCCTCGGACCGGGCGTGCACGGCGGCCACCACGTCGGTCGGCATCGGGCCACCGGCCGTCCTGGCCAGCAGTTCCCCGGACTCGGCCAACGTCAGCCCACGCAGATGCAGCCGGCGCGTGCCGGGCTGCCGGGTGATCTGGGCGAGGGCGTCGACGACGGCGTCGTCCCGGTCGACCTCCAGGTCGCGGACGGTGGTGACGAACAGGACCGGGGCGTGCGCCACCCGGGGGCCCAGCCCGCTGAGCAGATCCAGCGAGGCAGGGTCGGCCCATTGCAGGTCCTCCAACAGAATGACGAGGCCCCGGTCCCCGGCCAGCTCGGTGACGGTGTCCGCGACACTGTCCGCGACGGCGGCGGCCACGACCGCAGGAGCGGTACCGACCAGGACCTGGGCGGTGCCGTCGAACCACCGGCCCGCGGCGTCGGGCAGGTCGGTCGGTCGCTGATCCGCCGCCCGGAACATCTGCAGCCAGGGGCCGTAGGCGGGGGCGGCCCCGCTTTCCAGCGTCGACGCGGTCAGCGACGCCGCGCCCTTCCCTTCGGCGAGCGCCACCGCCTGCATGGCCAGCGTGGTCTTGCCGATGCCCGGTTCACCCTCGATGACCAGGAACCGGCAACCACCGCCGCCGATCGCCTCGGCGACGACGGAGGAGAGGATCTGCCGTTCGGCGGCTCGACCGATCAGCTGGTGCGGCGGCAAAAGGGAGTCGCTGCCGCTGACGGTCTCGGGCTCCGGCCGGCTGTCGGGATCACGGCCGCTGCCGCGGTCGCCGGCGCCGCCGGACGGACGGGCGTTGGCCGAGCGCGCAGCACTGCCTCGATGGGCGGCGTCCGTCGCCGGCTCCGGTGCCGGATCCAGGGCCGGGTCCTGGTCGAGAATCCTGGACTGCAGTTCCCGCAGTTCGCGGCTCGGTTCCAGCCCCAGTTCGTCCCGCAGGATCCGGCGGCCCTGGTCGAGCACGGTCAACGCGTCCGCCTGCCGTCCGGACCGGTACAGCGCCAGCGCGAGCAGCCCGCGCAGTCGCTCGCGCAGGGGCGAGGCGGCGACCGCCTCGTACAGGTCCGCCACGATGGCCGCGGCGGAGCCGCTGCGCAGTTCCGCGTCGTACAGATCCTCCTGTGCGGTCAGCCGGCGTTCATCGAACCTGGCGGCGGCGGCCCGCACGAAATCTGCGTCGGCGTCGCCGAGCAGCCGTCCGCGCCAGAGGGCGAGCGCCTCCCGCAGCGCTCTTGCCGCCCCGGCGGAATCGCCGGTGCGCAGCAGCCGCGCCCCCTCGTCCGCCAGCTCCTCGAACCTGCGGGCGTCCACCTGCTCGGCCGTAACATCCAGCCGGTAGCCGGATGCCTCGTAGCGCAGTGCCTTGGAGTCGTCGGTCCCGAGCGCCCGGCGGAGCCGGGAGATGTACGTCTGCAGCGTGGCATTGGCCCGCTCGGGCGGTTCCGGCCCCCACAGCGTTTCCAGGAGTGCGTCGGCCGGGACGATCCGTCCCTCCGCAAGGAGCAACCGGCCGAGGACGAGCCGCGGCATCGGACCCCCGAGATCGATGGCGCCCCCATCCGGTCGCCGCACGTCGAGCGGCCCGAGGACACTGAAGGACAGTGCGTCCGGCACGCCGGGACATTAACACCCGGGTGGCGGCTCGCGCAGTGCTCCGGTGCTGCCCGCGGTGACCGTCGGTTGCGCCGGTCGGGTGATGCCCGTTCGCCCGGCGAACCGGCGTCGCCGTCATCGCCGTCACGGCGACTCTGAACTGCGGCCCGCCCGTCAGCGCCGAACACCGCGCCGCCGCCGGGCTGACTTTCGGTGACCGGGTGGCCGTCGATCTGAAACTGGACACCGCGCCGCGGGAAGTGCAATGCCCAGGGCCTGTCGGCCGCGGAATGCTGGGGCACGGTCGGACTCATCGACACCTGTTCCCGTCTCAGCGCGCGAGCTGACCGACTGCCGCGTCGAAGACCCAGGGCAGCCGCTGGGCGGCGGGCACCAGCGCCCGGCGCAGCGTCGGCCGGCCGCTCGCCCAGAGCAGTGCCGAGGTCAACGACCGGTACCGGCGGGACTGACGCAGCCACGCGGCCTCGTACTCCGCGGGCCGGCCCGCGGCCACGCAGCGCACCAGGGCGCGGGAGCAGGACAGTGACACCGCGATGCCCTCGCCGGTCAGCGCGTCGACGTATCCCGCGGCGTCGCCGACCAGCAGCACCCGGCCGGCCACCCGGCGGCTGGTGCGCCGCCGCAAGGGGCCCGCTCCGCGGACGGCGCCGCCCGCGGAGCCCGCGACGTGTTCGGCCAGCGCCGGGAAGCGGGCGAGCTGGACGTCGAACGGCGCCCGGTCGCTGCTGAGCACCGCGATGCCGATCAGATCGTCGGCCACCGGGGTGACGTACGCCTCCGACCTGTCGGACCAGTGCACCTGCACGAGGTCGGTCCAGGGTGCCACCGGGTAGTGCCGGCGCAGTCCCCACCGCGGTCGCCGCCCCCGGGCCGGAAGGTCCAGCCCGAGCGAGCGCGCGACGGGCGAGTGCAGGCCGTCCGCCGCGACCAGGTAGCGGGCGGTCAGACCGGCTGCGCTGACCCGGGTGTCGTCCTGCCGTACCTCCGATACCCGCCGCTGCAGCACGGGCACACCCGCGGCGTGCACCGCCGTCAGCAGCGCCGTGTGCAGGTCGGTGCGCCGCGAGCCGATCCCCGGACCGGACCGGAAGACCGATTCGGCCTGGTGGTCGCGGCCGAAGTACCCGATGCCGCGGAACGGACGCCCGGGCGGCTCGACACCCAGCGACCGCAGCGCCGTCACCGCGCCCGGCATCAGCCCCTCACCGCAGGCCTTGTCGATGGCGCCGGCTCGGGGGTCGACCACCGTGACGTCGAGTCCGGCCTGGGCTGCGTGCAGTGCCGTGGCCAGCCCGGCGGGACCGGCCCCGGCGACCAGCACGTCGATCACGGACGCGACCCGGCCTCGGACTGCGCCGGGGCGGCCAGCGCCAGCTTCAGTGCGCGCTCCTCTTCCCGGATGCGCACCCGGAGCAGTGCCGCGTTCAGCACGGTGAACGTGATGGCGGTGATCCACGCCGTGTGGACCATCGGGAGCGCGATTCCCTCGACGACCACCGCGACGTAATTGGGGTGCCGCAGCCAGCGGTACGGCCCGCGGTTCACCAGCGGCAGGCCGGGCACGACGACGATGAGGGTGTTCCACCGACGGCCCAGGGTGGTGATGCACCACCAACGAAGGCCCTGCGCGGCCAACACCACCGCCACCATCGTCCAGCCCAGCACCGGGAAGAACGGTCGGTCCAGCAACCACACCTCGGCGATGCAGCCGATCAGCAGCGACAAGTGCAGCGCCACCATGGCCGGGTAGTGGCCGCGGCCGTACTCCCGGCCGCCGTGCCGGAACGCCCAGGCGAGATTCCGCTTGGACACCAGCAGTTCGGCGATGCGCTCGACGCCGACCGCCAGCACGAACAGCGTGTACGCGATCAAGCCGTGTCCCTTCGCGCCGACCAGGTCCCGCCGGTCGGGGACGGGACAGCACCATGGTGCCGCACCCGGCGGGCTACCAGCGCAACAGCACCAATTCCGACGCGAACCCGGGACCCATCGCCATCAGCACGCCCGGGCTGCCGGCCGGCGGGGGCCGGTCGCGCAGGGTGTCCCGAAGGACGTGCAGGACGGACGCCGACGACAGGTTGCCGATCTCGGCCAGCGATCGCCAGGTCATCTCCAGCGCCTCCGGGCCGACGCCGAGTTCCTCCTCGATCGCCTCGATGATCTTCGGTCCACCGGGGTGGGAGACCCAGGCGCCGATGTCGGCCACGGTCAGGCCGTGCGCGGCGAGCATGTCCCGGATGTCGGTGCCGAGATAGCGGTGAACCAGGTCCGGCACCTCCGTGGTGAGCACGATGCCGAATCCGTTCGAGCCGATGTCCCAGCCCATCACGCCCTCGGTGTCCGGGTACAGATGGCTGCGGCTGGCCACCACTCGGGGACCGGCCGTGCCGAGCCGGTCCGCACGGTCGGCGCCGACCGCGACGACGGCGGCGGCCCCGTCCCCGAACAGCCCGGATGCCACCAGGTTCGCCATCGAGTTGTCGCCCCGCTGCACGGTCAGCGAGCACAACTCCACCGCCAGCAGGATGCCGACGTGATCCGGCCAGCCCCGCAGGTAGTCGTGCATCCGGCCGATGCCGGCCGCGCCGGCCACGCAACCCAGCCCGAACAGTGGAACCCGCTTGATGTCCCGGCGGAACCCCACCCGCGCCGCTATCCGGGCCTCCAGCGACGGCACCGCGAGCCCGGTCACCGTCGTGGAGAAGATGACGTCGACCTCGTCCGCCGTCATGCCGGCCTGCGCCAGCGCGCCGGTCACCGCGCGCGCACCGAGCTCGACGGCGACGTCGAGGAAGGCGTCGTTGGCCTCGGTGAAGCCGCCGAGCTGGCCGTACTGCTCCAGCGGCAGGGCCAGGTAGCGGCTGCCGACCCTGGTGTTGGTGTGGATCCGCCGCACCACCTCGTGGTTGGTGCCTTCCTGCAGAACCTGTTCGGCGACCGCCTCGGTGATCTTGTCCTGCGGGTACCGGTGGGGCGGGAGGACCGCGTGCACGGCCGCGAGGCAGGTCATGGGGCCACAGTACGGTGGCACCGACGACGGCCCGGCGGTGCCCGGTCGGGTCGATGACGGATCGGTCCCTGGCGGCACGCAGCGCTGTCACCTGCGACGTTGTGTTGTCACGGGTGTCCGGTATGCCGGCCGGGCCGGCAGAGGGGATTGCGATGACGGAGCGTCGGCCGGTGGCCTCCGCGGTGCCGGCGACGGTGCGCGCGCTGGCGCTGTCCTGCCATCCCATCCCGACGATCGCCGTCACCGCGATCAGTGCCGGCCTGGCGGCGCTGGCCGGTCTGTCGTTCGGCCGGGCGGCTCTGCTGGTGGCCGCCGTCTTCGCCGGTCAGTTGTCGATCGGCTGGTCGAACGACGCGATCGACGCCGCCCGGGACCGGGCCACCGCGCGCGCCGACAAGCCGGTCGCCAGCGGGACGGTGTCACCGCGAACCGTGGGTGTGGCCGCCGCGGTCGCGCTGGTCGCGGCCGTTGTCCTCTCGCTGGCGCTGGGCCGGCCACCGGGGCTGGCGGCGCTGACCGTCGTCGCCTGCGGCTGGGCGTACAACCTCGGTCTCAAGGCCACCGCGGCGTCGTTCGTGCCCTATGCCATCGCGTTCGGCATCCTGCCCGCGGTGGCGACGCTGTCCGCGCCGGATCCCGCCTGGCCGGCGCCGTGGGCCACCGTGATGGGCGCGCTGTTCGGGGTGTCGGCGCACCTGGCCAATGTGCTGCCGGATCTCGACGACGACGTGGACAACGGGGTGCGCGGGCTTCCCCACCGGATCGGCGCCCGGGCCACCGCGGTGGCCTGCCCGGTGCTGCTCACGGCGGCCGGCCTGGTCGTGCTCTTCGGGACGACCGGCGACGGTGGGGTCGCCCCGTGGCGGTGGGCGGTGGCCGCCGGACTGGTGCTGCTCGGTGCGGTCGGCGTGCTGGTGGCACTGCGCAGACCGGCCGGCAGGGCGCTGTTCGGGATCGTCGTCGTCACCGCCCTCATTGCGGTGCTGTTGTTCGCCGTGTCGGGCCAGGCCCTGACCTGACCGCCGATCCCGGCTCCCCGAACGGCCGCCGCCGGAATGACCGAGTGTGACGCCGCCGCCGAATTCCCTGCATTTTTGTCCATTGCGTCCTTCGTGTCCTCCGCGAATGGAAGCGGTGGATGTGCCTACTGTTTCCGGACCGTTTCCGGCCTTGCTGCGGGGGTGTGCACGGTGCATTGTGACTTCGCAGGCGCGCTTTTTCGCCGACCGCGTTTTCACGATGTGAAGGAGTTCGACGTGGCTGCACCGGTAGAGCTGCACAAGGGGCTGACCCAGCGGCACCTGACCATGATCGCGATCGGCGGGGTGATCGGTGCCGGCCTGTTCGTCGGTTCCGGCGTGGTCATCCTGGACACCGGGCCGGCCGCCTGGTTGACGTACGCCATCACCGGCGTGCTGATCATCATGGTGATGCGGATGCTCGGTGAGATGGCTGTGGCCACACCGTCAACCGGCTCCTTCGCCGACTACGCGCGGCGCGCCCTCGGCGGCTGGGCGGGATTCTCCGTCGGCTGGCTGTACTGGTACTTCTGGGTCATCGTGGTCGGCTTCGAGGCAGTCGCCGGAGCCAAGATCATCACGTACTGGGTGGACGCCCCGCTGTGGCTGCTGTCCCTGGGCCTGATGGTGTTGATGACTGCGACCAACCTTTTCTCGGTGCGGTCGTACGGCGAATTCGAATTCTGGTTTGCCGGCATCAAGGTGTTCGCCATCGTGGTCTTCATGGTGCTGGGGACGCTGTATGTGCTCGGCATCTGGCCGAACAAGGAAATTGATTTCTCCAATCTGACATCGCATGGCGGCCTTTTCCCGCTCGGGCCCGGCGCCATATTTGCCAGCATCGTCGTCGTCATCTTCTCCATGGTCGGCGCCGAGATCGCCACCGTCGCCGCCGCCGAATCGAAGGATCCGGCCCGCTCGATCGCCAAGGCCACCAACTCGGTGATCACCAGGATTGCGATCTTCTTCGTCGGCTCCATCTTCCTGCTGTGCGTGATCCTGCCGTGGAACTCCAACGAGTCGGGGACATCGCCCTACGTCAGCGCACTGACCCAGATGGGCATCCCCTATGCCGATCACGTGATGAACGCAGTCGTACTGACCGCGGTGCTGTCCTGCCTGAACTCCGGCCTCTACACCGCATCCCGGATGCTGTTCGTGCTGGCCGCCCGGCGGGAGGCTCCGGTCTCGTTCATCACCGTCAACCGCCGCGGTGTCCCGATGGTCGCCATCCTGGTGTCCACCATCGTCGGCTTCCTGTGCGTGATCGCCGCCGCGGTCTCCCCGGACACCGTGTTCGCGTTCCTGCTGAACTCGTCCGGCGCCATCATCTTATTCGTCTACCTGCTGATCGCGATTTCGCAGTTCGTGCTCCGGCGACGCACCAGCCCCGACAGGCTGAAGGTGAAGATGTGGCTGTTCCCGTTCCTGACCATCGCCACCATCGCCGCAATGCTCGCCGTGCTGGTCCTGATGTTCACCGACGACAGCGCGCGCTCGCAGTTGCTGTTGAGCCTGCTGGCGTTCGTGGTGGTGGTCGTGTTGTACGGGATCACCCGCTGGCGTGGCGGTTCGGTCGGCAAGGACTTCGATGACGCGCCGCAACCGGGCGGCCGCAAGGTGCTGGTGCTGGCCAACCAGACGGTGGGGGCGGCGGAATTGCTGGACACCCTGCGGGAGATCGACGCCGAGGGCAAGGCGGAGTACTTCGTGTGCGTACCGGCCAACCCGGTGGACACCGGTCAGGCGGAGCACTCGGGTGCGGTGTGGGTTTGGGAGGAGACCACCAGGGCCGCACAGGAGCGGCTCGATTCGACCCTGGCGATCCTGCGCGGCGACGGGTTGCACGCCGACGGAGAGCTGGGCGATCACCGGCCGATGCACGCCCTGGAGGAGGCTGTCAGGGAGTTCTCGCCGGACCGGATCGTGATCTCCACGCACACCCACGGCCACTCCGGGTGGCTCCACCAGGACGTGGTGGAGCGGGCCCGCAAGGAGTTCGCGGTCCCGGTGCGGCACGTGGTCGTTGCGACCGAACAGGTGAACGCCCCGGGCTGACGCACAGCTTGTCCCGTCTTCGGCCCGCTCCCTTACGGTGGACGGCATGCTGAAGTTCGACGGTGCCATCGCCGGCATGGGAACCACCTCCGGCACCCGACTCGTCGTCGGGATGTGGCCGCTGTCGCCGTACGGGTCGGTCACCGACGTCATGATCGAGCTTTCGGACGGTCACCGAATCCTGCTGGCGCCGTCGCGGGAGCTGGCCGACTTCATCGCCGGGATGTATCGGTTCGACGAGGTGCGGGTGACGCCGGTGCTGCGGGTGCGGGACGGCAAGAAGTGGATGGTCAGTAGTGACGAGCTGGCCCTGACGTTCGACGTCGAGGGGCGGCCGCCGCTGGGCTGGCTGTTGTTGGCGGTGCCCCGCAGGCTCGCCCGCGCCCGGTGGTGGGCGAGCGTGCAGGACCCGATCGCCAAGCTGGTGATGGACGGGGTGCGCACCCGAGGAAAGGCGGGCGATGGTCGCAAGGAGTGGTACGCGGCCCTCGATTTGCACCGCATCCGGTCGGTGACCGCGCGGTTCGACGGTGCCGATCTGGGTGAACTCCGACCGGTCAGCCCGCCGGTCCGTTTCGGGTTCGGGTCGACGCCGGAGAAACCCATGCTGGTGCGGGTGCTGACCCAGATCGCCGGAGCGGATCCGGCGGCGCCGGCCGGGTGATCGTTGCGCGTGACGATCAGCGCTGCAGTGCGCGCCGCCCGGCGTCGGTCTGCGCCGACCACGACCAGGAGGCGGTGAGCATCTCGTCGACCGGCGGGTTCGGCGGCGGCGTGCCGTCGCCGAACGGCCGGCCGCCGAGCGACTCCCGGCCGTGCGGGGTGAACCAGTTCGACAGATCCGGACCTTTCGGCACGATCTGCGTGGGGTTGATGTTGGTGTGCACCTGGTAGTAGTGCTGCTTGATCTGCACGAAGTCGGTGGTGTCGCCGAAGCCCGGAGTCTGGAACAGATCTCGTGCGTAGGCCCACAGCGCCGGCATCTCGCTGAGCTTGTTGCGGTTGCATTTGAAGTGGCCGTGGTACACCGCATCGAACCTGGCGAGCGTGGTGAACAGCCGCACGTCGGCCTCGGTGATGGTGTTGCCGACCAGGAATCGCTGGTCCCGCAGCCGTTCCGACAGCCAGTCCAGCCGGTCGAAGAGCCGGTCGTACGCCCGGTCGTAACCCTGCTGCGCCCCGGCGAAACCGCACCGGTACACCCCGTTGTTGACGTCGCTGAAGACGACCTCATTGACGGCGTCGATCTCCTCGCGGAGCGCCTCGGGGTACAGATCGGGCGCACCGTCGCGGTGGAATGCCCGCCACTGCGTGGACAGGTCCAGGGTGATCTGCGGGAAGTTGTTCGTCACCACCTGGCCGGTCGCCACCTCCACCATGGCGGGAACGGTGATGCCCAGCGGGTACTCGGGATCGCGCGCCAGGTAGGCCTGTTGCAGCCGCTGGATGCCGAGCACCGGGTCGACGCCACCGGGGTCGAGGTCGAAGGTCCAACTGCGCTCGTCGTGCGTCGGGCCGCAGACACCCAGCGAGATCACGCTTTCCAGGCCGAGCAGCCGCCGGACGATGGTCGAGCGGTTCGCCCACGGGCACGCCCGGGACACCACCAGCCGGTACCGGCCGGGCTCGACCGGGTAACCGTCACGGGCGTCGGCGGTGATACGGGTTGTGAGGTAACGGGAATCCCGGACGAATTCCCCGCCGTTGTCCTTGCCGAGCTCGTTCGCCGGTGCCATTGGCCTGCCTGTCCTTTTGTTGGTCCGTCACTGTAACTGTGCCGGATCTTCGGTCGCGGCGGCGGGCTCGGTGAGCAGCAGGGGAACATTCCCGCCGCTGCCGGATGCGCAGAACGGTCTGGTACGGGTCCCGAAACAATCGGGGGGCACACTGTGCCGGTGGCGAAGCGGACCGTGGGTGTCGAAGAGGAATTGATGCTGGTCAATCCCATCGACGGGCGGCCGGCGTCGGCGGGGGCAGACGTGCTGGAGGCCGCCCAGGAGTGGATGGGTGGGGACAACCGCGTCGAGCACGAATTCAAGATGGAGCAGGCCGAGATCGGTTCGTCGCCGACCCCGGATATCGCTGCGCTGGAGCAGGACCTGTTGGGCCTGCGCCGAGCGCTCGCCACGGCCGCCGGCAGCACCGGCGTCCATGTCGTCGCCGTTGCCACGAATCCCTTCAAGGTCCGGCCCGACCGCCACCCCGGACGAGCGGTACGACCGGATGGTGAGGACGTTCGGGCTGGTCGCGCAGGAGCAACTGACCTGCGGTCAGCACGTTCATGTCTCGGTCGGGTCACCGGAGGAGGGGGTGGCCGCACTTGATCGCATCCGCGGCTGGCTGCCCGTGCTGACCGCGCTGTCCGCGAACTCACCGTTCTGGCAGGGCAAGGACACCGGGTACGCGAGCTACCGGTCCATGGTCTGGGGCCAGTGGCCGACCGCGGGGCCCACCGACCCGTTCGGTGACATCGGCGGCTATCAGCGCGCGATCGCCGAACTACTGGCCACCGGCGCGGCTTTGGACGACGGGATGATCTATTTCGACGCGCGGTTGTCCGCGCGCTATCCCACGGTGGAGATCCGCGTGCCGGACGTCTGCACCGACGTCCGGGACGCGGCGCTGATCTCCGCTCTGGCAAGGGGTCTGGTCGATACCGCAGCCGTCGAGTGGCGACACGGCCGGCCCGCGCCGGTGATCCGGGTCGACGTGCTGCGGGGTGCCATCTGGCGGGCCGCACGGTTCGGGGTGTCCGACACGCTCTTCGATTACCGGACGCGGGAGCTGACCCCGGCCTGGGCACTCATCGACGGCCTGGTGGAGCACACGCTCGCCGCGCTGCGCGCGAACGGTGACGTCGACTTCGTGCTCGAGCAGCTCGACCGGCTGCGCCGCACCGGCACGGGAGCGGAGCTGCAGCGGGCCGAGTTCGACCGCCGCGGCCGGTTGACCGACGTGGTGCAGCACGCCGCGCAGCGGACGCTGGAGTAGCCGCCGCGGTCCAGCCGGGGTCGGCCGGCGGGTCCAGCCGCCGGGTCCTGCGGGGGTCAGCCGGCGGGTCCAGCCGGGGTCAGCCGGCGGCCTTGGTTCGCGGCTTGCGGGCGGTCCGGGTGGTGGTCTTGGGCTTCGAGGTGGCCGTGCCGTCCTCGGCGCCGTTCTTGCCGCTGCTCTTGGCGCCGTTCTTGGTGCCGCCCTTCGCGCCGTCGTCGTCCGACTTGGCCCGGGAGCGGCCGGTCCGGCCGGACCCATCCGACTCGGCCTTGTGCCGCTCCACGCTGCGCTGCAGGGCCGCGAGAAGGTCGACCACCTCGGCGTCCTCGCCCTCCTCCTCCTTCTCCGGTGTCGGGAATGCTTCCCCACCTTCGAGTTTCGCCTCGATCAGCTGCTCCAGCTCGACCCGGTACTCGTCGGTGTAGTCCTCCGGACGGAAGTCGTCGGCGAAGCTCTCCACCAACATGGACGCCATCTTCAGCTCGGCGGGCTTGATCGTCACCGAATCGTCCAGCGACGGGAACTCGGCGGCCCTGACCTCGTCGGGCCACAGCAGTGTCTGGATCACCAGCACGTCGTCGCGCACCCGCATCGCCGCGAGTCGCGTCTTCTGCCGCAGGGCGAAGTTGACGATCGCGATCCGGTCGGTCTGCTCCAGGGTGCGCAACAGCAGCTTGTAGGCCTTCGTCGACGACGACGCCGGCTCCAGGTAATAGCTCTTGTCGAAATACATCGGGTCGATCTGATCGGCCGGCACGAAGCTCGACACCTCGATCTCCCGGCTGGCATTCGCCGGGAGCTGAGCGAAATCGTCATCGGTGAGGATGATCGTGCGTCCGTCGTCGCTTTCGTAGGCCTTGGCGATGTCGGCGTAATCCACCACCTCACCGTCCAGTTCACAGACCCGCTTGTACCGAATCCGGCCGCCGTCCTGGGCATGGACCTGGTGGAAACGGACGTCCTTCTCCTCGGTCGCGGCGTACACCTTGACCGGGACGTTGACCAGTCCGAACGCCACGGAACCTTTCCAGATCGATCGCATGTGCCCATGATGGACCTTCCCGGTGGGCCGAGCCAGACCGATCCCCGGTTGTTGACGGCGAGCGAGCGAAGATCAACAGGAGGTGTGCGGCGTGGCTGGCGATGCGGCGACGATCGAGCTCGCCGGCCACCGGCTCGCACTGACCCGGTTGCGAAAGGTCTTCTATCCCGCGACCGGAACCACCAAATCGGACGTCATCGCCTATTACGCCGAAGTGGCGCACGCCATGATCCCGCACCTTGCCGGGCGGCCGGTCACCCGCAAGCGCTGGCCCGACGGCGTGACCACGACGCCGTTCTTCCACAAGGACATCGGCAAGGGAGCACCGTCATGGGTGACCCGCCGGGTCATCCAGCATTCCGACGGGCCCAAGGAGTACCCGGTCGTCGACTCGCCGGCGACGTTGGCCTGGTTCGGTCAGATCGCCGCCCTGGAACTGCATGTGCCGCAGTGGCGGTTCCCCGAACGGCATCCGGACCTGGACGCCGGCGCTGATCGGATCGGTGACGTCCGGCCCGACCGGGTGGTGTTCGATCTCGACCCCGGGCCGGGCGTGGGCCTCGCCGACTGCGCCGTCGTGGCGCGGGCCGTCCGGGCGCGCATCGACGGCCCGCTCGTGCCGGTGACCAGTGGTTCCAAGGGGATTCACCTGTACGCCCGGCTGGACGGGTCGATGACCTCCGACGAGGCGTCGGAGTTCGCCCGGGAGATCGCCGAGGCGATCGAGGCCGACATGCCCGACCAGGTGGTCTCCAAGATGGCCAAGGCGCTGCGCCCGGGGAAGATCTTCATCGACTGGTCGCAGAACAACGCGTCCAAGACCACCATCGCGCCGTACTCACTCCGCGGCCGTGACCGGCCCACCGTCGCCGCGCCGCGCACCTGGGAGGAATTGGCCGACCCGGATCTGCGGCACCTCGACTACCGGGAGGTGCTGGAGCTGCTCGCCGGTGCGCCCGATCCGATGCTGGGTCTGGAGAGCGGCGACAACGATGGCGCCGAGACCCGTCCGCGCCGCGCCCGCGACCACAAGCTCGACCGTTACCGCTCGATGCGGTCGGCCGCGAAGACTCCCGAGCCCGTGCCGGAACCCGGATTCCTGCCGCACGGCAACGACAACACGTTCGTCATCCAGGAGCACCACGCCCGCCGGCTGCATTACGACTTCCGGTTGGAGCGCGGCGGGGTCCTGGTGTCGTGGGCGGTGCCGAAGAACATCCCGCCGGACACCGGGCAGAACCGGCTGGCGGTGCAGACGGAGGATCATCCGCTGGACTACGCGGACTTCGCCGGCATCATCCCGCGCGGCGAGTACGGCGGCGGCACCGTCACCATCTGGGATGCCGGCACCTATTCCACCGAGAAGTGGCGCGACGACGAGATCATGATCGTGCTGCACGGCGAAAGGGCCCGCGGCCGGTACGTGCTGATCCGGACCAAGGACAATTCCTGGTTGATGCACCGGATGAAGGACCAGAGCCCGGACGGGCCCGCATACCTGCGAACGGGTCACCCGGAGGACCGGCAGCCCGGTGACGCACCGCGACGGCATTTCGAACCGATGGCCGAACCGATGGCCGAACCGGTGGCCGAACCGATGGCCGACCCGCCGGCCGACCTGTCACCCATGCTGGCCACCGCGGCCACTGCCGACCAGCTCACCGACGACGAGGGTTGGCGCTTCGAGGGCAAGTGGGACGGCATTCGGGCGCTCGCGACGTTCGGCGGCCGCGGGCTTCGACTGCACAGCCGCGCCGGGAACGACTTCACCCACGCGTACCCGGAATTGCAGGTGCTGACGGAGTTGCTCGCCGGCCACAGCGGCGTGCTCGACGGCGAGATCGTCGCGCTCGACAACGGCCGCACCAGTTTCCACCGGCTGCAGCAGCGGATGAATCTGGCCGCCGCCCGTGACGTTGCCCGGGTCCGGCAGAGCGTCCCGGTGCAGTTCTGGGTGTTCGACGTCCTGCACCTGGATGGGGTGTCGCTGCTGAACAAGCGGTATGACGACCGGCGTCGGATCCTGGAGGTGCTCCCACTCGCCGGTGACGTCTGCAGCGTGCCGGCCCGGCTTCCGGGCCCGGTCGCGAAGGCGTTGCAGTACAGCGTCGATCAGCAGTGGGAGGGGATCGTCGCGAAGCGGGCCGACTCGGTGTACCTGCCGGGCAAGCGATCCCGCAGCTGGCTGAAGATCAAGAACTTCACCGATGTCGAGGTGGTGGTGGTGGGGTGGCGACCGGGGGCCGGCCGGCGGGCCGGGTCACTGGGTGCGCTGCTGGTTGCCGTGCCGGATTCGGACGGCCGGCTGCGGTACGCCGGCAAGGTCGGCACCGGGTTCACCGACGCGGTGCTGGATCAGCTGATGGGCATCCTGGAACCGCTGCACCGCAGTAGCTCTGCGGTCGCGGAGACGGTTCCGCGGGCGGACGCGCGGGACGCGAACTGGGTCGAGCCGACGCTGGTCGGCGAGGTCACCTACACCGAGTGGACACCGGACGGCAGGTTACGGGCACCGAGCTGGCGGGGCCTGCGGCCGGACAAGTCGGTCGCCGACCTCAGCGCCGGCGATCCCGGAGCCGGCGGGCGCTGAGCGCGGTCAGCCAGCCGAGCCCGGCCGCCCCGATCAGCGCCGGCACCGCCTTCCCGCCGCCGGATCCACCGCCCGAGCGGGCCAGGCCGACGGCGGCGCCGCCGTACAGCGCCCCGGCGATGACAAAGTTCGCCCGCTGGACGCGTCCGCCGGATCCGAGGGCCAGCGAGCTGACCGGATGCCGCAGCGGGTGATACGCCGGTCGTCGGGCGCCCTCGATCAGCGCGGTGGTCAGGAAGGCCGGACCGGCGAGCACCCACCTGCCAGCAGCGCATAGGTGACCTTGTCAGTGCGGCTCACCGCTGATCCCGCCAGCTGTGCCGGGGCGCGAAACCCAGCACCCGCTTGGCCTTGTCGATGCTCAGCAGCGTCTCGGTACCGGACAGGTCCTTCTTCAGCTGGACGTCCGGGAACACCGCGGCGGCCAGCTCGGCGCTGCTGCGGCTCATCACGGTGTCGGCGTTGGCGACGATGAAGACGTCCTTGCCCGGCCGCGCCGCCTGCAGCGCCAACCGCACCGCCTGGGCGCCGTCCCGAGCGTCGATGTAGCCCCACAGATTCCACACGCGGGTGGCGGGGTCGGCGTCGTAGCCCGGGAAGTCGGCGTAATCGGCCGGGTCCATGACGTTGGAGAATCGCAGTCCCGTCATGGACAGCTCGGGATCCCACCGGCAGTACTGGTGCGCCATCTCCTCTTCCAGCGTCTTGGCCAGCGAGTAGGCGGAGTTCGGCCTGGGGTGGTACTCCTCGTCGACCGGAATGTACGGCGGCGGTGACGCGGGCCCGAACGGCAGACCCAGCACCGTTTCGCTCGACGCCCAGACGAGGGTCTTGATCCGCGCCGCCCTGGCCGCCTCGAACACGTGGTACGTGCCGGTGATGTTGTTCTCGAAGGTGGCGGAGTTCGTCGTCAGACCCGGCGCCGGGATCGCCGCGAGATGCACGACGGCGTCGATCTTCTCGTACCGGTCGTCGACGCCCTGCAGCGCGGCCACGGTTTGCCCGTAATCGGTCAGGTCGACCCGGACGAACATGGCCCCCGAGTCCGGTCCCGGTGCCCGGTCGAGATTGACCACGGTATAGCCGTTGTCGAGCAGATCTGCGACGACGGCCCGGCCGAGTTTGCCGCTGCCACCGGTGACTGCCACCACTGCGTTGGATTCCATCGGTCCAGTCGAGCACCGCAGGCACTTTGCTGGCAAGCCGGGTCCGATCGATGGTCGGCCGTCCGCCGCTCAGCGTCCCGCGCCGGTCACCATCCAGCGGTCCCCGCGGTACCGCAGGCCGAGGGTCACCGCCCGGGCCCCCATGAAGGCAATCGTGAACGCCACCCACAACCACACCAGTCCGGCGGCGCCGCCCGGTGCGAACGCCGCGACGGCGATGGCCGCCGGCAGGTACACGACCAGCGTGATCACGCCCGCGGCCGCGAGGTACACACCGTCGCCGGCACCGATCAGCACGCCGTCCAGCACGAAGACCCACCCCGACAGGGGTTGGGAGAGCGCCACCACCACCAGCGCGGCGGCCACTGCCGCGCGCACCTGCGGGTCGGGCGAGAACGCGCTCCCGGCAACGGCATGGATCACCAGCACGGCCACCCCGATCACGACGCCGGCCCAGACGCCCCAGCGGAGCATTGCCCTGGTCAGCGCCCGGGCTGCGGCGCGGTCGCCCTCGCCCAGCGCCTTCCCGGTGAGCGCCTGGGCGGCGATCGCGAGGGCGTCGAGGCCCAGGGCCAGGAAGTTCCAGATGGCCAGCACCACCTGTTGTGCGGCGAGCGCGACGACACCCTGCCGGGTGGCCACCACGGTGGTCGCGATGATCGCCAGCCGCAGGGTCAGCGTCCGGATGAACAGCGGGATCCCGGCCCGCCCGGCGCCGCGGATGAGCCCGGCGTGCGGTGTCAACGGCGCGCCGGCGGCCCTGGCCTCGCGGACGACCACGGCGATCAGCGCGACAGCCATCGAGGTCTGGGTGATGGCGGTGCCGATGGCCGAACCCGCCACCCCCAGTCGCACACCGTTGACCAACCAGAGGTTCAGCCCGACATTGAGCACCGCCCCGACAACCGCGACGGCCAGCGGCGTTCTGGTGTCCTGCAACCCGCGCAGCACACCGGTCGTTGCCAGCACCGTCAGCATTGCCGGCAGTCCGATCAGCGACCACCGCAGGAAGGTGACGGCGTAGCCGGACACCGCCGGTCCGCCGCCGAACCAGTCGATGATCTGCGGTGCGAATGGCCACCCGATGGCCAGCACCACGGAGCCGATGATCACCGCGAGATACAGCCCGGCGATGCCGAATCGCAGCGCCCGGTCGGGTTGGCCTGCGCCGAGCGAGCGGGCGACCTGTGCCGTCGTGCCGTAGGCCAGGAACACCGACAGCCCGACGAGCGTGCTGAGCACCACCGACGCGATGCCGACCCCGGCCAGCTGCTCGGTGCCGAGGTGCCCGACGATGGCGGCATCCACCAGCAGGAAAGTGGGTTCGGCCAGCAGCGCGCCCAGTGCGGGCACGGCGAGCCGCAGGATCTGCCGGTTCAGGCCGGGTCCGGGCCGTTCCGGGCTCGGGAGGGACGGCGATGGTGGGACGGGCACGGGTGAACACTGTGCCAGTCCGCCCGGACGGTCCGGTGCGGCACGGGTGGTAGTGCCCCAGCGAGGAAGGGTCGACATGGTCAGCAGCGACAGCGCGTCGATGACGGGGAAGACGGTGGTCGTCACCGGGGCGACCGGCGGCATCGGGAGGGCCACCGCGGTGGGCCTGGCGGGGCTCGGCGCGCGGGTGGGCATCACCGGCCGCGACGCGGGTCGCGCGGAATCGGTCGCCGACCAGATCGGTCGTGCGGGCGGTGCCGCTGATGTGTTCGTCGCCGACATGTCGTCGCTGCATGCAGTGCGGCAACTGGCCGGCGAACTGCTCGATCGGTATCCGCGCATCGATGTGCTGGTCAACAACGTCGGCGGCTACTGGAATTCCCGGCACGTCACCGTGGACGGGTTCGAGCGCACCTTCGCGCTCAACCACCTCGCCCCGTTCCTGCTGACGAACCTGCTGCGCGATCGACTGATCGACAGTGCGCCGGCCCGCGTGGTCACCGTCTCGTCGCAGGCACATGTCATGGGCCGCATCGCCTTTGACGACCCGCAGGGCGAACGCGGCTACTCCGGTTCCCGTGCCTACAACCAGTCCAAGCTGGCGAACGTGCTGTTCAGTGCGGAATTGGCTCGTCGGCTGGCCGGCCGTGGCGTCACGTCCAACGCGCTGCACCCCGGCGTCGTCCGCACCGGGTTCGGCTCCGAGGACCCCGGGCGACTGCAGAAGCTGATCCTCCCGCTGGGGAAGTGGTTGCTGAAGAGTCCCGAGCAGGGCGCGCGGACCTCGATCTACCTGGCGTCGTCGCCGGACGTTGCCGACGTGACCGGGGGGTACTTCGCCGACAGCAAACCGAAGAAACCAGCGCCGGCGGGCCGGGACGAGGCCGTGGCGCGCAAGCTGTGGGAGGTCAGCGTCGACCTGGTCGGCGGCGTCTGAGCTCAGCGCTGTTCTAGCGCTGTCGCGCTACGATAGCGCTATGGCGACAATTCAGATTCGCGACATTCCCGAAGAGGAATACGAGACGATTCGTCGTCGGGCACGGGCCGCCGGGATGTCACTGCAGGCGTACATGCGTGAGCAGGTGGTTGAACTTGCCCGGCGCCGCACCAAGTCCGAGGCTTGGGACGCCATGGAGACGGCCATGGCAACGAGCGGCGGACGCGGCGCGACGCTCGAGAGCATCGTCGATGATCTCGACGCAGATCGCCGGTGACGGACCTGGTGATCGATGCCTCGGCGCTTGCGTTCGCTCTGATCGGCGTGTCCGCGCAGGCTGTCGACCTTCGTGCGCGCATGGCCGAGACGCACTGCCATGCGCCGCATCTCGTCGATGCCGAGCTCGGCAGTGTGCTGCGTCGACGGTGCCGCACGGGCGACATCACGTCCGACCAGGCGTTGGTCGCGCTCACGGTTGCGCGGGATGTTGTCGACGACCGTTACCCCCACGCCGGGCCACTCGCGGCATCGGCATGGCGTCTGCGGGACAACGTGTCGTTCTACGACGGCTTGTACGTCGCACTCGCTGCCAGCCTCGACATCCCGCTGCTCACCGGAGACGGCCGGATCGGCCGGGCGCCTGGCCTGCCGTGCGTCATTGAGCTCGTGTGACCTGCTCGGCGACCCGGAGGATCGCCGCCACGGACCGGTCGACGTCCTGCTCCGTCGTCGACCAGTTCGACACCGACACGCGCATCAGCCGCCGCCCGCGCCAGGTGGTGCCGCCCAGCCAGCAGGTGCCGTCCCGCTGTACGCCATCGATCACCGCCTCCGTCGTGGCGTCGGCACCGAAACTGACCAGGACCTGGTTCAGCACGACGTCGTTCACCACTTCCGCGCCGCCGGCCGTCAGACCTTCGGCGAACCGCCGGGCGAGCCGGCAGCACCGGTCGACAAGATCGGCGACACCGTCCCGGCCGAGCTCGCGCAGCCCCGCCCACACGGCGAAACCTCTGGCGCGGCGGGACGATTCGAGTGCGAAATCGGACGGCGAGTGCACGGCGCCCGACCCTTCCAGGTACGACGCTGTGTACGACGCCGCAGCCACGTGCGCCGCGGGGTGCGCGCAGAAGACGAACCCGGAGTCGTACGGGACGTTCAGCCATTTGTGCCCGTCACAGCACCAGGAATCGGCGAGCTCGATGCCGTCCACCAGGGCCGCCGTGGTCCGGCTGGCCGCCGCCGCCCACAGGCCGAACGCGCCGTCCACGTGGGTCCAGGCACCGTGCGCCCGGGCCAGTTCGCAGGCCGCCCGGAGGTTGTCGCACGCACCGGTGTTGACGTTGCCCGCCTGCAGGCAGACCAGCGTCGGCGTGTCCGGATGGGCATCGAGAAGCCTTGCCAGGTCGACGATGTCCATCGCGCCGTTGCTGTCCGCCAGGACCGGCTCGACGCTGTTGTTGCCCAGGCCCAGCAGGCGCAGCGACCGGTCGATGGTGGCGTGCCGTTCGATGCTGGCCAGCACCCGGATTCTCGGCGCGCCTCCGAGCCCGTCCTGCTCGACGTCCCACCCCGCGCGTTCCAGCACCACGTGGCGCCCGGTTGCCAGGCCGACGGTATTGGCGCCCTGCGCTCCGGTGACGAACCCGACGGACGCGGTCGCCGGGATGCCCAGCAGCTCCTTGAGCCAGCCGCCCGCGACCTCCTCCGCGACGCTGGCGGCCGGGGCGGACAGCGCGTTGAACGCCATCTGGTCCCAGCCGACCGCCAGCATGTCGGCCGCGGTCGCGGCCGGCAGCGACCCGCCGACGACGAACCCGAAGAACCGCGGACCCGCGGTGGCGACCAGGCCCGGCTCGGCCGCTCGGATCAGCTGTTCCAGCACCTCGCCGGGCGGGGTGGGTCCATCTGGCAACGGACCACCGAGGCCCGATCGCAGGTCCTCGGCGGCGACGCCGGAGGCGACGGGCCGCTCGGGGAGCGAGTTCCGGTAGGCGATCGCGGTATCCGCCGCCCGGGCCAGCAGGGCGGGAAGTTCGTCGGCCTGGTTCTGCACGACCCCGGACGCTACGCGCGATGCGTTGCTTCGGCTGCCCGGGATGTCACCGGGTGCCCGCCGGTCAGTCGACCCAGCGGTACGTCACCAGCAACTTGCCCTGCGGTGACGCGGCGCTGCGCACGCATTCCAGTCGATGAGCCGGCAAGCCGTCGAGCAGGCGTCGCCCCGATCCGGCAATGGCGGGTACCACCACCAGGGTCAGTTCGTCGACGAGGCCGCCCCCGAGCAGGGCCCGGGCCACCGAAATACTCCCGTGCACACCGATGTCGCCCCCCGGTTGGTCCTTGAGTGTGCGGACGAACTCCACGAGATCGCCTTCGACGGGCCGGCTGTTGAGCCATTCCGGGGCGAGCGGGCTCGAGGTGGCAACGTATTTGGTGACGGAGTTGATGAAGCCGGCGAATGGTTCGAGGTCGCTGTCCGGCCAGAAGGGCGCCCACTCGTCGTACGTGCGCCGGCCCAGGATGACGGCGTCCTGCGCCTTCACGAGTCTCGCCATGTCGGCGTCCATCGCGTCGTCGTCCCATTCGGTCAGGAACTGGTCGGGAGCCTCCGCCACGCCGTCGAGCGACAGGAGCTCGAACACCACGACCTTGCGCATGTCTGGCACCTCCGGTGGATTCGTTCTGGTGGTGGATGGACCGGACGTCGGGCCCATATTCATCGGGTCGTGCTGGGTTCGCCCGCGCAGTCGCCACCCGCACCGCGCGATCCTGCTGGCCCCGCGATCGGCTTCGGCACAGTGCCGCCCGTCCCGCCGCCCGTTTCTTTGACGCCGGATTGGTGAAGATTCCCGGCCGCCACCCTCCGGCTGACGCACTGCGACGGTGAGAACAGCGCCCTGCGCCCGGCTTCTTGACGTGCCCGAGGAGCGGTGCAGAGTGATGCCGTCACCGCCGGCGCGCATTGTTGACCTTCTTCCGGTGCCTTTCCGGAACAGCCAGCTTGACTGACCCTGTGGTTTTTTCCACCGCGGGTTTCGGTTATCCACATCTCGGTTCCGGTCTTGCCTGGCGCAGTCGAGATGTGCATCGTGGCAACGTCTCTGGCGGGTTCACGGGAAAACGGGGACTGTCGGTGGTGCCCGCTACGTTCATGGCATGACAGTTGATGAATGCCCGGGCGCGGGGGTTTCGTGGTGACCCGCACACGGAATGGGCCGCGGATTGCGGGGTTGCCCGGCGGTGTGGTGGACGACCTGGTGGCGCAGGGTCGGGTGATGGCCCGGGCGCAGGCCCGGCACGCGGAGTTGATGACCGAGTTCGCTGACACCCGGGCCGCGGTGGACCGGGACCGGATCGATGACATCAAGGAACTGGGTGGGCGCCCGCAGTTCCGGGCGGGGGAGTTCGCGTGCACCGAGATCAGCCTGGCGGTGCGCTCGTCGCGGTACGTGGTGCAGCGGACGGTGGCGATGACCCGCCGGCTACGTGCGGAGGCACCGGATGCGTGGGATGCGTGGCGGGCCGGTGACATCGACCAGGAGAAAGTGGTGCGGATCAACCGGGCGTTGCGCCGCCTGGTCCGGGACTCGTCCAAGCACCTGCTGAACAGCGTGGTGGTGGATGTGGCGGTGTGCCGGACCCCGGAGATCCTGGGGCGGTGGTTGAACCAGTTCATCGCCCGCGTCGAACCCGACCTGACCGACGAGCGGGTGCACCGGTCGCTGGCCGACCGGTACGTCTCGGTCCGCCCGGACCTGGACGGGGTCAGCTTCCTGTCCGCCGCCGTCGCCTCGGTCGACGCGGTCGCGATCGATCACGTCCTACGCGCGGTCGCCGCCGTCGCTGGCCCGGGGGATCTGCGGACGGTGCAGCAGCGCCGGGCCGATGCCCTGGTCGACCTGCTCCTCGGCCGGATCAGCAACGGCTGCCACACCACATGGGACACCAACACCGACACCGACGACCACCTCGACGACCCCACCGACCCCGCCGACCAACCCGCCGACCACCCCGGGGTCGGCGCGGCCGACGAGGATCCGGGCCGTGCCAGCCCGGACCAGGCCGACCACGACGATGCCCCCGGCCACGACGATGCCCCCGGCCACGACGATGCCCCCGGCCACGACGAGGCCCCCGGCCACGACGATGCCCCCGGCCGCGACGATGCCCGCGCGCAGGACGGCTCGCCGTTCGGCGGCGCGGACCCGGTGGATGACTGGGAACTGCCGGCGTCGGCGTTCCGCCCCGACCACCGCGCCACCACCGACGACACCACCGACGACACCGACGACGACGAACCGGGTGCCACCAACGCCGGGAAGGACCGCGGTGGGGTGGCCCGGTCCGCGGGGTGCTGCGGTGGTGGCCCGCGGCCGGTGCCGGTCAGTGTCGGGGTGGTGGTGTCGGTGCAGTCCCTGCTCGGGGTGACCAACACCCCGGGGGTGTTGCAGGACCGCAGCGCCACCGTCCCGGCCGACCTGATCCGGTGCCTGGCCGGGCAGCCGGGGACACTGTTCTACCGGTTACTCACCGACCCGGCCGGCAACCTGCTCGACGTCACCGAACTCGGCCGGTTCCCGTCCCGCAAACTCGGCGCCGCGGTCAAGTTCCGCGACGGGATGTGCGCGAATCCGGCGTGCACCGTGCCCGCCGCCCGGTGCGATCTGGACCACCTCATCCCCGTCCCCGCCGGGCCGACCACCGCCGGGAACCTGAGCGCCGAATGCCGGCACGAACACCGCGCCAAAACCCACGGCGGGCACCACATCACCCGCACCGCACCACACACCACCACCTGGACAACCCCCACCGGACACACCTACACCAGCACCGACGAACCCCTCCCCGTCGAACAATGGCCGCCGCCGGGGAGCGTTCGGCCAGGGGGCCTCTGAGCCCGCCCGACGCACCACCCCTGAAGCGACGGCAACACTTCCGTGGTAGGCGCCTGCCCGTCTCCGTGCGCGCGCGTCGCGGAGCCGCGCTTCATCCACCGACGGCCTCGGTGTCGCGCCCCAGGAACGCGGCGCAGTGGCGCGAAGCAGCCGGCCGGGTCGGCCGGACACGGCACCCGTCATGCGCCGGGACAGGGCACTGCACCGCACCGAAGTCGATCGGTCACCGCGCGCGGCGGAGCACCTCGGCGAGGAGCCGGCTCATCAACCGGGTCCAGCCAGCATCCGACATGTTCTGGAGGGCAGCCGGGTCCAGGATCGCCGCGGGGTCCATGATCGTCACCGGGTCCGTGCCCGCCGGTGCATTCCTGGCCGCGGAACGACGCGCACCTTCGACCGCAGCCCGCAACTCGGCGGACATCGGAACCGCCAGCGCGTTCAACGATGGCGTCGCCGTCCGAGTGGCCAAGGCGCTGGTCAGCGCCTGCAGGTAATCCTCGTGGTCCTCGCCGACGTCGTCGAACAGCTCATCATTGCCCCGGTCCCAGAACCAGCAGTCGGCGAACCACCTCCGGTGCCAGACGCGGAACTACCGTAGTTCCTCCGGCGTCAGTGCCTCGAGGGCGAGACCGCGAACGACGGTCGACAGTCGAAACGAGAGCGGGCCGGTGGCACGGCGGTCGACCTGAACGAGTGGATCGCGAGTCAGCGCGGAGATTGCCGACTCGATGGCGTCGCCGTCATCGACTCCATCGCCGCCGATAACGCCTGCCCCACCCCCGCCTCTGTCGCCAGTACCCTCTCCGTCGCCCAGCTCCTACACCTCAAGCTCGGCCGCCCAGTCTTAACTGCCTTCTTAGATCCCTAGTCGCCGGAAGACGGTGCGCTGCAGCTTATCCAGCTTTTCCAGACTTCTCTCTAAGTTCCATCTTTACTTCGACATCGACAACCAGAACCCCAGCGGGCCGAGGACACCCACGTGCATACGTTTATCGAGTCACAATCCCGTCGAGGGAATCCGGGGCTGCGAACCCACCGTGACCGATGAGCAGCGCGCCGGTGGATATCCGGAACTGCCCAGGTTCGTCCGTCACCGCTGCGGCACCCAACCGGACCAGCCGGTCCCGCAAGCCGCCGTGCTCGGCGTGCACCCAGAACGTCAGGGATTCGATTCCGGCGTCCCACGCCGACCGCGCCGCGGCCGCGGTCAGCCGTCCGCCGATACCGCGACCCTGCTCCGCGTCCATCACCTCGACGGCGATCTCGGCCAGCGCCTCGCCGCTGTGCTGACGGATCCACCGGGCGATGCCCACCGGCTCGTCGTCCACCTCTGCGACCAGGGCCTCATGGACGCCGGGCCGCAGGTGGACCAGCGCGGCGACCGTCGGGTTGGCCAACAGCGGTGCCGCCCGTTGGTAGCGCAGGTACCTCGACCTCGGGGACAGTCCGGCGAACACCCGTCGCAACGGGCCGTCCTCGCCGGGGGTGAGGTGTCTGATCCGCAGGCATCGCGGCGAACAACACAGGGGCATGACGGGCCTCCGGCTCGGGGTCGTCCGCCCACGGTGCGGCACGGGCCTGTCAGCGATCTGTCGGTGATCTGTCGCTTTCCCGACCGCCTACCCTTGTCCCGTCAACTACCGCGCCGGTGACAAGGAGATCCATGCCTGACGAGCCGGTCGACCGTCGTCAGCAGCCCGGGCCGGGCCGCGCCGTGCCGACTGCATCCGCCCTGCGCCGCGCCCTTCGCCGGGCCCGCGACGGAGCCGCCCTGGACGTCACCGAGGCCGAAGTGCTGCTGCACGCCCGCGGTGACGACCTCGCCGACCTCTGCGCCAGCGCCGCGCGGGTGCGGGACGCTCGCCTGGCCGGCGCCGGCCGACCCGAGGTGATCACCTACTCGAAGAAGGTGTTCATCCCGCTGACCCGGTTGTGCCGGGACCGGTGCCACTACTGCACGTTCGTCACGGTCCCCGGCCGGCTGCCCGCCGCGTTCCTCTCGCCCGACGAGGTCCTCGACATCGCCCGGCAGGGAGCGGCTCTCGGTTGCAAGGAGGCGCTGTTCACCCTCGGCGACCGACCCGAGGACAGGTGGCCGCAGGCCAGGGAATGGCTGGACAGTCACGGCTACGACAGCACGCTGTCCTACCTGCGCGCGATGGCGATCCGGGTGCTGGAGGAGACCGGCCTGCTGCCGCACCTCAACCCCGGCGTGATGACCTGGCAGGAGATGCAGCGGCTCAAGCCGGTCGCGCCGTCGATGGGAATGATGCTGGAAACCACCTCGACGGAGATCTTCACCAACCCGGCCGGCGCGCACTTCGGGTCACCGGACAAGGACCCGGCCGTGCGGCTGCGGGTCCTCGAGGACGCCGGCCGCAGCACCATCCCGTTCACCACCGGGGTGCTGGTCGGCATCGGCGAGAGCATCGCCGACCGTGCTGAGTCGCTGTTCGCCATCCGCAAGGTCGCCCGGCAGTACGGCGCGATCCAGGAGGTGATCGTGCAGAACTTCCGGGCCAAGCCGGACACCGCGATGCGGTCCGCGCCGGATGCCGGACGCGAGGAGTACCTGGCGACGGTCGCGGTCGCGAGAATCGTGCTCGGCCCGTCCGTCTCGATCCAGGCCCCGCCGAACCTGTCCGCCCCGCTGGAGCTGGCCGGGTTGATCGCCGCCGGCATCGACGACTGGGGCGGGGTGTCGCCGCTCACGCCGGACCACGTCAACCCGGAACGGCCCTGGCCGCAGCTGGACACCCTGGCCGCGCTGACCGCCGCCGAGGGATTCACCCTTCGGGAACGGCTCACCGCCCACCCCTGGTACGTGCGCAGCGGTGAACCGTGGCTCGACCCGCGGGTGCTGCCGCACGTCACCGCGCTCGCCGACCCGGGGACCGGCCTTGCGGTGGAAAGCGCTGTGCCGCAGGGTCTTCCGTGGCAGGAACCCGACCCGCAGTGGGGTTCGGCGGGGCGGCTGGACCTGCACACCGCCATCGACTCGGAGGGCCGGCGGACCGAGACCCGCGGCGACTTCGACGCCGCCTACGGTGACTGGGACGTGTTGCGTGAGCAGGTGTCCGCGCGGCCGTCGCGCGCACCGGTGCCCGTCCTGGACGCCGATGTCCGCGCCGCGCTGAGGGCGGCGGAACGCGACCCCGCCGGGTTGACCGACGCGCAGGCGCTGCACCTCGTGCAGGCCGACGGTGTGGAACTGGACGCGCTGTGTGAGCTCGCCGACGACATCCGCCGGGACGTCGTGGGGGACGACGTCACCTACGTGGTCAACCGGAACATCAACTTCACGAACGTCTGCTACACCGGTTGCCGCTTCTGCGCCTTCGCCCAGCGACGCACGGACGCCGACGCGTTCACCCTGTCACTGGAGGAGGTCGGCAACCGGGCCGATGAGGCGTGGGACGTGGGCGCCACCGAGGTCTGCCTGCAGGGCGGCATCCACCCGGACCTGCCGGGCACCGCGTACTTCGACATCGCCGCCGAGATCCGCCGCCGTCAACCGGATCTGCACATCCATGCCTTCTCGCCGATGGAGATCGTCAACGGCGCGTCACGCACCGGACTCTCGATCCGTGACTGGCTGGTGAAGGCCCGCGAGTCGGGACTGAACTCCATCCCCGGCACCGCGGCGGAGATCCTGGACGACGATGTGCGCTGGATCCTGACCAAGGGAAAGTTGCCGACCGCCAGCTGGATCGAGGTGGTCAGCACGGCTCACGAGGTCGGTCTGCCATCCAGTTCGACGATGATGTACGGGCACGTCGACACCCCCGCGCACTGGGTGGCGCACCTGAAGCTGTTGGCCCGCATCCAGGACAGCACAGGCGGTTTCACCGAATTCGTGGCGCTGCCGTTCGTCCACCAGAACTCGCCGATCTACCTGGCCGGGGTCGCCTCGGCAGGCCCGACGCTGCGCGACAACAGAGCGGTGCACGCGATGGCCCGGCTGCTGCTGCACGGCCGGATCGACAACATCCAGACGTCGTGGGTGAAGCTGGGTACCGATGGGTGTCGGGCTGTGCTGCAGGGCGGGGTGAACGACCTCGGCGGCACCCTGATGGAGGAGACGATCTCGAGAATGGCCGGGTCGCAACACGGTTCAGCGAAGACAGTTGCCGATCTCGAGGCCATTGCGGCCTCCGCCGGCCGGCCGGCCCGGCAGCGCACCACGCTGTACGGCGCGGTGTCGCCGGAACGGGTCGAGGCCGGCCGGCGGGGTGGCCGGTTGCGCCTGCCGATCAGTGCGGGGTGAGGGCCCGCGCGCCGATCGTCAGGACGCGGAGACCGCTTCCGGCTTCTTCTGCTCGACGACCTGCCGCTCGTCACGGGTCTCGATCTTGACCCGACGCGGCTTGGCCTTGTCGGCGACGGGGATCGTGACGGTCAGCACGCCGTTCTCGTAGCTGGCGCTGATGTGCTCGGTGTCGACGCCGTCACCGAGGGACAGCTGGCGCAGGTAGGTGCCGGTGAACCGTTCGCCGGCGATCCACTGCACGTCGTCCGCGGAGCGCGCGGTCCGGTCGGCCTTGATGGTCAGGGTGTTGTTGTCGATACCGATGTCGACCGAGCCGGGGTCGACGCCGGGCAGGTCGGCGTGCAGGACGTAGTGGTCGCCCGCACGGTAGAGGTCCATCGGCATGAACTGCGGGGTGCGTGCCGAGGAGCCGGGGAAAGCAGCGAGCCGGGAAGCAAGACGGTCCATGTCACGGAACGGATCGAATCCAAGCACAGCAACCACCTCCTGGAACTCCGAGGTGCCCGCCACCCTGGCGGGCGCCGTCTGGCTGTGCACCACCGACATTAGCACTCACCAGCGCCGAGTGCCAGTACCTCTTCGGGTGAATTGGCAGCGAGAAGCGCTGCCCGGCAACGGGTGTGGTCAGTGCGACAGCCAGCCGCTGGGATCGTCGATGACATCGGACAGCACCGCCGAAGACGCACCGATCAGCGCGGCGTCGTTGCCGACGGTCGCCGCGCGCACCCGCAGGCCCGACCACGGCGCGGCGAGCACCCTGGTCGCGAGCACCTCCTCGATGCCGGGGATCAGGAACGGTGCGAGCGGTCCGTAGATGCCGCCCAGTACCACGTCCTCGACGTCGACGAGGTTCACCGCATTGGCCAGCGCCGTCCCGAGCGCCCGGGCTCCACCCGCCAGGGCAGCCAGCGCCGGGACGTCACCGGCGTCGGCCGCTTGTTGCAGGTCGCCGATCGGCCGGTCGAGATCCATCGAGGCGGTCCGCATCAGCGCGTCCTTGCCCGCGTACTGCTCGAGGCAGCCGAGCGAGCCGCACCGGCACTGCCGGCCCCCGGGTTCCACCACGGTGTGGCCGATCTCGCCGCTCCAGCCGTGCCGGCCGCCGAATACGGAGCCGTCCACCACGAGTGCGCCGCCGATGCCGACCTCGCCGGACACGTAGAGGAATGACAGCCTGCCCACCGGGCGCAGTGCATCGGCCTCCGCCCTGGCCGCCAGCGTCGCCTCGTTGTCCAGCCGGATCTGCACATCGGCGGTGCCGGGGTGCGCACGGAACATCGCGACGACATCGACGTCGCGCCATCCCAGGTTCGGCGCCATCCGGACCGGTCCGCGCGGCCGGTCGACGAGCCCCGGAATCGCCAGGCAGCTGCCGGCCATCCCGATTCCGTCGGGCAGCACGCCCGTCACGTCGCAGTACATCTGCGCGAGTCGATCCAGGACGCCGGCGGGGTCGCTGCCGCGGAAGTCGGCCGGTGTCACCTGCTGGCCGAGCACCGCCCCGGACAGGTCCACCACCCGGACGCCGAGATAGTCGACGTTGACCTCCATGCCGACGGCGGCCAACGTTTCCTGTGCGGGAACCAGCGGTACGGCGGGCCGGCCGGCGCGCTGCGACATCACCGGCGGCAATTCAGAGACGAGGTGCGCGGCGAGCAGGCGGTCCGCCAACGACGACACGGTGGCCCGGGTGAGGCCGGTGGCGTGGGCGATATCCGCCCGGGAAATGGGTACCGGTGCGTCGATGATCAGACGTAGAACCAACCCCAGATTGTGCTCCCGCAGGTTGGCCTGACGGATGGCCGAAGCACCGAGCGGTGTCGATCGACGCGACGGCATAGGTTGACCTTAGCGGTCGCCTGCGATATGTTCAACGAACCAACAAATCCTGGCACAGATCGTACAGACAAAGGAGTCCTGCATGGTTGCGCAGCCCACCCCGGCAGACCGTTTCTCGTTCGGTCTGTGGACCGTTTCCTGGCAAGGCCGCGACCCGTTCGGTGACGCCACCCGTCCGGCCCTGGATCCCGTCGAGGCCATCGGGAAGCTGGCCGAGGCCGGTGCCTGGGGCGTCACCTTCCACGACGAGGACGTCGTCCCGTTCGGCTCCGACGCCGCGACCAGGGACAGACTGCTCGGCGCCTTCCGCGACGCCTGCGCCGCCAACAACATCACCATCGAGATGGTGACCACCAACCTGTTCACCCACCCGGTGTTCAAGGACGGCGGCCTCACCTCCAACGACCGGTCCATCCGCCGCTTCGCGCTGCGCAAGGTGCTGCGCAACGTCGACCTGACCGCCGACATCGGCGCGAAGACCTTCGTGATGTGGGGCGGCCGGGAGGGCAGTGAGTACGACGGCTCCAAGGACCTCAACGCCGCCCTCGACCGCTACCGGGAAGGTGTCGACACCGTCGCCGGGTACATCAAGGACTCCGGCTACGACATCAAGATCGCCCTGGAGCCCAAGCCGAACGAGCCCCGCGGCGACATCTTCCTGCCGACCGTCGGTCACGCGCTGGGCTTCATCGCCCAACTGGAGCACGGCGACATCGTCGGGCTCAACCCGGAGACCGGTCACGAGCAGATGGCCGGCCTGAACTACACCCACGGCATCGCCCAGGCGCTGTGGTCGAACAAGTTGTTCCACATCGACCTCAACGGGCAGCGCTCCATCAAGTACGACCAGGACCTGGTGTTCGGGCACGGCGATCTGCTCTCCGCGTTCTTCACCGTGGACCTGCTGGAGAACGGATTCCCGAACGGCGGCCCCACGTACAGCGGCCCCCGGCACTTCGACTACAAGCCCTCCCGTACCGAGGGCTTCGACGGGGTGTGGGCGTCGGCGCGGGCGAACATGGCCACCTACCTGCTGCTCAAGGAGCGGGCACGGGCATTCCGCGCCGACCCCGAGGTGCAGCAGGCGATGGCCGCGTCGGGCGTCGCAGAACTGGCGCAGCCGACGCTGTCCGCCGGGGAGTCGGTCGCCGACCTGATGGCGGACGAGAGTGCCTTCGAGTCGTTCGATGCGGAGAAGGCCGCGGAGCACTCCTACGCGTTCGTGCACCTGAACCAGCTTGCCGTCGAACACGCCCTCGGCGGACGCTGAGCCGGGGCCGCCCCGCTGGGCCTGGTCACAAGGTCCGCGCCCGCCGGATCGAGCGTCACCGGCTCGGCGGGCGACCTGCGGCCGGCATTGCGGACGTCGGATCGGCGACGCTCGGCGCGCGGGCGCAGGCGATGCCGGCGGCCGAGCTGTCCGTGGCGCTGCGGCCGGACGGTGTGACGACAACCGCCGTGCGACACGCCCTCTGGGACACTCGCGAGCTGGTGAAGACCTTCGGTCAGCTCGGGACCGAAGACAATCGGCATCGCCACCGGCCCGGACGACGATCCCTACGTGTTCCAGCAACTGGCCCTGGGCGTCGGGGAAACGGTGTACGGACTCGGCGAGCGGTTCGGGCCGGTCGCCAAGAACGGCCAGCAGGTGGACATCTGGAATGCCGACGGTGGCACCAGCAGCGATCAGGCCTACAAGAATGTGCCCTTCTTCTGGACCACCGGTGGTTACGGTGTTTTCGTCAACCACCCGGAGCTGGTGTCGTTCGAGATCGGCTCCGAGGCGGTGTCGGGATCGCAGTTCTCCGTACCCGGGCAGTACCTGGAGTACTTCGTCATCAACGGCCCACCCCGAAGCAGAGCCTGGTGCGGCACCCCGCGCTGACCGGCCGGCCGCCGCGGGTCCCGGACTGGTCGTTCGGGCTGCGGCTGTCGACGTCGTTCACCACCGACTATGACGAGAGCACGGTCAGCAGCTTCATCGACGGCATGGCCGAGCGTGAGATGCCACTCAGCGTCTTTCATTTCGACTGCTTCTGGATGCGCGAATTCCGTTGGTGCGACTTCGAACGGACCCGGCCACCTTTCCCGACCCGGAGGCGATGCTCGCCCGGCTGAAAGCGAAGGGGCTGCGGATCTGCGTCTTGATCAACCCGTACATCGCCCAGCACTCGCGGTTGTTCGACGAGGGCAGGGCGAAGGGCTACCTGGTCACCCGCGTCGACGGCAGCATCTGGCAGTGGGACCGGTGGCAGGCCGGGATGGCCCTGGTCGATTTCACCAATCCGGCTGCGGCCCAGTGGTATTCGTCGCACCTGGAGCGGCTGATCGACCAGGGTGTCGACGCCTTCAAGACCGATTTCGGCGAGCGCATTCCCACCGACGTCGTCTGGCACGACGGGTCCGGCCCGCAGCGGATGCACAACTACTACCCGCAGTTGTACAACCGCACCGTCTTCGACCTGCTGCAGCGCCGGCAAGGAACGGGCGAGGCGGTGCTGTTCGCCCGTTCGGCCACCGCCGGCGGCCAGCACTACCCGGTGCACTGGGGCGGTGACTGCGATTCCAGCCATGCCTCCATGGCCGAGACCCTGCGCGGCGGACTGTCGTTGGCAGCCAGCGGTTTCGGCTACTGGTCACGCGACATCGGGGGGTTCGAGGGCACCCCGGACGCCGGAGTCTTCAAACGCTGGCTGGCGTTCGGGTTGCTGCCCAGTCACAGCCGGCTGCACGGGTCGGGCTCCTACCGGGTGCCGTGGCCGTTCGACGACGAGGCCGTCGAGGTGGCGCGCCGGTTCACCAGGCTGAAGATGAGCCTGATGCCGTACCTGGCCGCCACCGCCCGCCAGCTGCGGGACAGTGGCACCCCGATGCTGCGGCCGATGGTGCTGGAATTCCCGGACGACCCGGCCACCGAGCACATCGACACGCAGTACATGCTCGGTGATTCGCTGCTGGTGGCACCGGTTTTCACCGCGGACGGGACCGTGCGGTGCTACCTGCCGGCGGGCACCTGGACGCACCTGCTGGACGGGCACACCGTCACCGGGCCGCGCTGGGTCAGCGAGCGGTACGGGTTCGAGTCGGTGCCGGTGTTCGTCCGGCCGGGCGCCGTGCTGCCGATCGGTGCCCGGGACGACCGGCCCGACTACGACTACCCCGACGGCGTCACCCTGCGGCTACCGGCCGCCGACCAGCTCACCACCACCTCGATCGAGGTCCCCGGACCCGCCGGCGCGCCGGGAGCCCGGTTCGACATCACCCGCGACGGGCCGACGATCACCGTCACCCGGATCGCCGGGACGGCCGGATTCGCGGTGCAGCCACCCGCCGGCGCGCCGATCGCAGCGGTACACGGGGCGAGCCGGTCCGGAAGCGCTTCCACCCTGCTGGCCACGTCCGATACGGTCGCCATCACACTGGCGCCCGCGGTTGCGGCGGCGCCGTCCCCCGAGGAGGAGTCCCACCGATGACCAGCCCGAGCCCCGACCAGCGGCGCACCTTCCCGAATGACTTCCTGTGGGGTTCGGCCACCGCGTCGTACCAGATCGAGGGCGCATTCGACGAGGACGGGCGGACCTTCTCCATCTGGGACACCTATTGCCGCACACCGGGAATGGTGCTGAACGGGGACACCGGTGACGTCGCCGACGATCACTACCACCGCTGGCAGCAGGACGTCGGACTGATCAAGTCACTGGGCCTGCAGGCCTACCGGTTCTCGGTGGCGTGGCCGCGGATCCAACCGGGCGGCACCGGCGCGTTCAACCCGAAGGGCATCGCGTTCTACTCGAAGCTGGTCGACGCCCTGCTCGAGGCCGGCGTGCAGCCCGTCGCCACCCTGTACCACTGGGACCTGCCGCAGGAACTGGAGGACGCCGGCGGCTGGCCCAACCGGGACACCGCGCTCCGCTTCGCCGAGTACGCCGAGTACCTGGCGGGGCAGCTCGGCGACCGGATCTCGCTGTGGACGACGCTGAACGAGCCGTGGTGCTCGGCGTTCCTCGGGTACGGCGCCGGCGTGCACGCCCCGGGCCGCAAGGACCCGCTCGCCGCCCTGCGGGCCGCGCATCACCTCAACCTCGCCCACGGGCTTGCCGGCCGGGCGATCCGCTCCGTGCTCGGCGAGACCACCCCGCTGTCGGTGACGTTGAACGTCCACGTCACCCGGCCGGACAATCCCGAGTCCCCGGCCGACCGGGATGCGGTGCGGCAGCTCGATGCGGTCGGCAACCGGGTGTTCAGCGGCCCCATGCTCGACGGTGCCTACCCGAAGGACCTGATCGAGGACACCGCGTCGATCACCGACTGGTCGTTCGTGCAGGACGGAGACGAGAAGACCGCGGCCGTGCCGCTGACCGTGCTGGGCATCAACTACTACTCGACCTCGCGGGCCCGCCGGTACAGCGGCGAGGGGGCGAAGTCGCAGGCCGACGGGCACGGTGACTCCGACGCCAGCCCGTGGGTGGGCGCGGACGACGTGGAGTTCCTGCCGCAACCCGGCCCGCACACCGCGATGGGCTGGAACATCGACCCGAGCGGGATGACCGAGCTGCTCACCGACCTGGGCTCCCGCTACCCGGACCTGCCGCTGATGATCACCGAGAACGGCGCGGCCTTCTACGACACGGTGTCGCCGGACGGCCGGGTGCACGACGCCGACCGGATCTCCTACCTGCACGGGCACATCGACGCCGTCGGCCGGGCGATGGACGCCGGGATCGACGTCCGCGGGTACTTCCTGTGGTCGCTGCTGGACAACTTCGAATGGGCGTGGGGTTACGACCGCAGGTTCGGCATCGTCCGCGTCGACTACGACACCCAGCAGCGCACCATCAAGGACTCGGCCTACTGGTACGCCACGCTGATCCGCACCCGCCAACTGCCGCCGGTCGGCGACGTGGCGGCGTTCGACGCCTGAGCCGTTCGACGCCTGAGCCGTTCGACGCCTGAGCCGTCGCACCGATGAGTGGGCAGGCCGATGAGTTTGCCGGCGCGCGGCTGTCGGACCTGCATGCCACGGTGGTGCCGGGATCAACCGTGCGCTCAGCGAGGAGGTCGACGGCAATGGCCGAAGTGGTGCTGCTGATCGGGACCCGTAAAGGGCTGTGGATCGCGCGGTCCAGCAAGGACCGATCGGAGTGGGAGCTCGACCCGCCGCAATTGAAGATGGAGGAGGTGGCGGCGGTGGGCGTCGATCCGCGCACCGCCACCGGGGGCGCACCGCCCCGGCTGTTCGCGGGCAGCACCAGCTTCCCGTACGGGACGCGGCTGGTGCACTCCGACGACGGCGGCCGCAGCTTCGTCGGTCACCCCGCCGACGCCGTCAAGTTCCCGGAGCGCACCGGTGTTGCGCTGGAGCGGATCTGGCAGATCACCCCCGGATACCACGAGGGCGAGATCTGGGCGGGCACGCAGCCGTCGGCGCTGTTCCACTCCGTGGACGGCGGCGAGACGTTCACGATGAACGACGGGCTCTGGGACCACCCGCACCGGGAGAGCTGGGCGCCGGGGTTCGGCGGTCAGGCCATCCACACCGTGCTGCCGCATCCGCACGATCCCGACGAGCTGATGGTCGCCATGTCCACCGGCGGGGTGTACCGCAGCGGTGACGGCGGCGGAAGTTGGGAGCCACGCAGCAAGGGCATCCGGGCCGACTTCTTCCCCGATCCGGAGCCCGACCACGGGCAGTGCGTGCACAAGGTGGCGCGCAACCCGGAGAACCCGGACCAGTTGTTCGCGCAGAACCACGGCGGGGTGTTCCGCACCGACAACGCAGGCCTGCGCTGGACCGAGATCAGCGACGGGCTGCCCGCGTCGTTCGGCTTCCCGATCCTGGCGAACCCGCACCGGCCCGGCACCATTTACGTGCTCCCGCTGATCGCCGACATCGAGCGGTTCCCGCCCGGCGGCGCGATGGCCGTCTGGCGGTCGACCGACGCCGGGGAGAGCTGGGAACCGTTGACCGACGGACTGCCGAACAGCGGGATGTACACGGCGGTGATGCGCGACGCTGCCTGCGTCGACGACTTCGCCAGCACCGGGCTGTACTTCGGGACGCGGTCCGGTTCGGTGTACGCGGGCATCGACGACGGCGCTACGGCGTCGTTCCAGCGGGTGGCCGAGAACCTGCCGGATGTCCTGTCGGTGCGGGCGGCCACGGTGGGCTGACCGGGCCGGGTGTCAGACCGCGGACGGGGCGCGGTGTCAGGCGGGGCGCGGTGTCTGGCGGACCCGGGCGGGGTGTCAGGCCGCGGCCACGCCGGGGAAGGACGATGCCGCCGCGCCGAGGATCGCGGTCCACGAGCCGATGATCGCCGAGCTGCCGGGCGCGGCGTGCACCGTCCACCTCGGGAAACCCTGCGCGAAGCCCTGCACGGCCTCCAGCGTGGTGCCGGTCTCGTGCCGGGCGTGCCACAGGTGCACCGGCACCCGCACCGACGCCGGGTCGGCAACCCACTGCGGGGGTCCGGTCGGCCGGGCCGGGGCCGTCCACGCCGGGTTGATCTGTGCCGCATCCGCGGCGACCGCGTCCCGGAAGTCCTCCTCCTGCCACCGGTCACCGAGCACCTGTGCCGCGACCGGGTCCAGCCGGTCCAGCATCCGCGACCAGGTCAGCCGGTCGGTGAGGTCGGCGCCCTTGCCCGCGGCGCTGACCCATGCCGCGAGCGGCCCGGCCCAGGCGCGGGGGTGCCGCCGGGCGAAGCGCGAGCGGGCGCGCCGCTCGGCGTTGGCCTTGGGCAGCCGCACCGACACCGCGGACACCGAGGTGACCAGTGCCGGGTAACGGGCAGCGAAGGCGAAGGCGTCGTCCGCGCCCTGGCCGATGCCGATCACGGCGACGCGACCGACGGCGAGGGTCTCCACCATGCGGCGCAGGTCCTCGGCAGGCTGCTCCTCACCGCCCAGCCCGATCGGGTCGGACACACCGATGCCGGGGCGGTCGATGGACAGCATCCGGATCGCGGCGGGCAGTGCACTGTCGTGCAGCAGCCATCCCGGTGCCAGTCGGGACGACGCGGTGTCCGGGATCAGGACGCAGGGCAGCCCGCGCACACTGCCGTACTCGGCCCACGCCATCGCGCGTCCGTCGGGCAGGCGCAGCGCGCCGTGCGGCGACCGTTCGGCCAGCCGGAGCAGGATGTCGTCGTCATCGAACAGGTCCGGCTGGATCCGCTTGTCCCCGATGCGACCATCCGCTAGCGCCGTCATGAACTTTCCTCGCCTGCTGATTACCCGCCGCCGGTCCCGCCGGAGCGCGAACCGACTGCCTTCTCTGATCGTCATTGCGCAGATCCCCCCGGGAGCCGAGGCGCTGGAACGCATCGCTCACGCAGCAGTTATATGCCCAGGGGAGGTCATGGCGGCCCCTTTTGATACCAACCTGTGATGTGACGATTTGGTGACGACACATCAGCGCACAGTGATGGAAACCGGGTCGGTCAACGACCGGACGACGAGAAGTCCAGCAGGTGAAGACCTGGTGCTCAGCCGCGGTCGGCGTTGCGCTCGTCCCGCCACTTGATCCAGGCCGGCACCGCGGACAGGTCGTAGTCCGGCCCGGAGGTGCCGATGGTCAGCAGGGTGAATCCGTCGGCGACCAGGGCGTCGGCGGCCTCGACACCGGCGCTCGGTGCAGCGGTCGAGCGTTCGATCTCGCCCGGGTCGCGGCCGACGGTCTCGCAGTGCCCGGCCAGCACCGACGACTTGTGGCGCAGGGTGTCCCCGCGGCCGAAGACATGCCAGATGGTGGCGTACTCCGCCACGAACCGCAGAGTCTTGCGCTCACCGCCGCCGCCGATCAGGACCGGGATCTGCCGGGTGGGCGCGGGGTTGAGCTGCTCGAACCGGGATGCGATGCGCGGCAGGTAGCTGCCGAGCAGGTTCAGCCGGCTTCCGGGGGTGCCGAACTCGTAGCCGTACTGGTCGTAGTCCTTCTCGAACCAGCCGCTGCCGATGCCCAGGATCAGCCGGCCACCGGAGATGTGGTCGACGGTCCTGGCCATGTCGGCGAGCAGGTCGGGATTGCGGTAACCGCCGCCGGTGACGAGGGCACCGATCTCCACCCGTTCGGTCTGCTCGGCCCAGGCGCCGAGCATCGTCCAGCACTCGAAGTGCTTGCCGTCGGGGTCGCCGTTGAGCGGATAGAAGTGGTCCCAATTGAAGACGATGTCGACGCCGAGGTCTTCGGCGCGCACGACGGCGTCGCGGATCTGGCGGTAGTCGGCGTGCTGTGGCTGGAGCTGGATGCCGATGCGGATCGGCCTGGCAGGCGAGGTCATCGCACCATCGTCCCCCGGGGGTGACCGGCCCTGCGGTGCGGGGGTCGGCCGGCACTTCCGCCGTCGGCGCAATCCGCAGCGGATGCCCCAGCCCCCCGGCGAATTACCGTGGCGTGGGTGAGCGACAGCACCGGGACCGCGGTCCGGTCCGGCACGGCGAGCGGGGGCAGCGGGGCGAGCGGGGCCAGCGCGGGCAAGGGAGACCGGCCGGCCGCGAAGACCGGGCCCGCCCCCCGGCCGACCGGAGCGGCGGAGCAAGACAAGCAGGCCAAGCCGCGGATCCCGCTGCGCAGCCTGTGGCCTTATCTGCGCCCGCACCGCAGCGTGCTGCTGCTCGTCACGGCCATCTCCGTGGTCGGCGCGGCGCTGTCCGTCGCGCAGCCGGCGATGGTGGCGGTGGTCATCGGTTCCGTGCAGCAGTCCCGTCCCCTCGGCGGGGTCGTCGCGTTGCTCATCGCCCTGGTACTGGCGACCGCGGTGATCAGCGGCGTCCAGCAGTATCTGTTGCAGCGCACCGCGGAGGGTGTCGTCCGCGACACCCGGCAGTCGCTGGTGCACCGCCTGCTCCGGCTGCCGATCAGCGAGTTCGACACCCGGCGTACCGGCGACCTGGTGTCCCGGGTCGGCTCGGACACCACCCTGCTGCGCGCCGTCGTGACCTCGGGCCTGGTCGACGCGGTGTCCGGGGCGCTGGTGTTCATCGGCTCGGTCATCGCGATGGCCCTGATCAGCCTGCCCCTGCTGTCCCTGACGCTGGTCGTGGTGGCGATCGCGATCGGCGTCGTCGTCGGGTTGGGCGGCCGCATCCAGAAGCTGACACTGACCGCCCAGACGCAGGTCGGGGCGTTGGCCGCCGCTGTCGCCCGGGCGATCCCGGGCATCCGGACCATCAGGGCGGCGGGCGCCACCGACCGGGAGACGGCGGTGCTCGACGGCCTGACGACCGACGCCTACCGGACCGGGGTGCGGCTGGCGAAGGTGATGGCGCTCATCGCGCCGATCATCGGCATCGCGATGCAGGGCGCCTTCATCGCGGTGCTCGCGGTCGGCGGGTATCTCGTCGCGGACGGCACGATGTCGGTCGCGGAGCTGGTCGCCTTCATCCTCTATCTGTTCATGATGATCATGCCGCTGGGCCGGGTGTTCCAGGCGTACACGGCCACCCAGAACGCGCTCGGCGCGGTCGTCCGGATCCAGGAGATCACCGCCCTGCCGGAGGAAGGCGCGACAACGAGCGTGCGCCGGCCGGCGGCGGCGCCGGCCACACCGCCGGTGTTGCGGCCCGGCGCACCCGCCGTCACCTTCCGCGGCGTCAGCTTCGGGTACGGCGACCAGCAGGTGCTGCGGGAGGTGAGTTTCACCGTCCGGGCCGGCACCAAGACCGCGATCGTCGGGCCGTCCGGCGCGGGTAAGTCGACGATCCTGGCGCTGATCGAACGGTTCTACGCCCCCTCCGCCGGGGTGATCGAGCTCGGCGGCGTGGACGTCGGGACGATGACCCGGGAGCAGACCCGGTCCGCGCTCGGTTACGTCGAGCAGGACTCACCGGTGCTGGCCGGCACCATCCGGGAGAACCTGGTGCTGGGCGCGCCGGACGCCGGCGACGAGGACTGCGAGAAGGTGCTCGCCGCGGTCAACCTCGACGGGGTGCTGCGTCGGGACCCCGCGGGTCTGGACGCCCAGGTCGGCGAGGACGGCATCCTGCTCTCCGGCGGTGAACGGCAGCGACTCGCCATCGCCCGCGCCCTGCTCGCGTCCCCGGCGGTGCTGCTGCTGGACGAGCCGACGGCCAGCCTGGACGGCCGGAACGAGCAGGCGCTGCGCGACGCCATCGACGCGATCTCCCGGGACCGGACGCTGATCCTGGTCGCACACCGGCTGGCCACCGTCGTCGACGCCGACCAGATCCTGGTGCTGGAGAACGGCCGGCTGCAGGCCGTCGGCACCCACGGCGAACTGCTTTCCAGCAGCCCGCTCTACCTGGAACTGGCCGAACACCAACTACTGGCCTGAGTCCGGTCACACCGCCGCGGCGGCCGCCCGTCCGGCGACCCGGCCGGAGAACATGCAGCCACCGAGGAAGGTGCCCTCGAGGCTGCGGTACCCGTGCATCCCGCCGCCGCCGAACCCGGCCGCCTCGCCCGCCGCGTACAGCCCGCCGACCGGGTCGCCGGACGGCGACAGCACCTGCCCGGACAGGTCCGTCTCCAGCCCTCCGAGGGTCTTGCGGGTGATGACGTGCAGCCGCACGGCGATCAGCGGGCCGGCGGCCGGGTCGAGCATCTCGTGCGGCGGGGCGGTGCGCATCCGGCGGTCACCGAAGTACTCCCGAGCGGCCTTGACGGCAGTGATCTGCGGGTCCTTCCCCAGGCCCGACTGCACCTGACCGTCACGCAGCACGACCGTCGCGGCGACCTCGTCGGCGTCGATCAGTGGCTCCCCGACCAGTGCGTTCATCTTGTCGACCAGCTCGCCGACGGTGTCACCGGTGAGGAAGTCGACGCCCTTGTCCAGGAACGCCTGCACCGGGGGAGTGATCTTGCCGCCGGCCCTGGTGGTGAGCAGGAGCTTGATCGACTTCTGGGCGAAGTCCGGGTTCTGCTCGGAGCCGGAGAGGCCGAACTCGGGACCGATGGTCTTCTGGTCGAGCAGGAACCAGGAGTGCGCGTGCCCGGTGGCCAGGATGTGCCGCAGCGCCCCCAGCGCGTCGAAGCCGGGGAACAGCGGGGCCGGCAGGCGGTGGCCGTAGGCGTCCAACCACAACGGGCTGGGGCCGGACAGGATCCGGATCCCGTGCGAACTCCACACCGGCGCATGGTTCAGCACCCCTTCGGGGTAATGCCACATCCGGTCGGGATTGATCACCCGGGCACCCGCCTGCTGGGCGACGCCGAGCATCAGCCCGTCGACGGAGTCGGGCACCCCGGACAGCATGTGCGACGGCGCGAGATCCGGTCCGCCCGGCCAGTTGCGGCGCACCAGGTCGTGATTGCCGCCGATCCCGCCGGACGTCACGAGAACGGCGCCCGCGCGCAGCGAGAAGCCGTCCGTCGCGGTCCTGGACGTCGGC
Organism: uncultured Actinomycetota bacterium; assembly: GCA_963785455.1. Classification (GTDB taxonomy): domain Bacteria; phylum Actinomycetota; class Actinomycetes; order Mycobacteriales; family Nakamurellaceae; genus Nakamurella. The sequence goes on along the minus strand of CAWAVL010000020.1, from coordinate 42,014 downwards.
TCGCCCCTGGCCGCGGACGTCGGTTCCAGCACGTCTCCCGCAACGCCGCTGACGCCGCCGCCGTCGGTGAGCAGCTCCGTCACCCGGTGCCGGAAACGGATCTGCACGCGACCCGAGCGCACGTGCTCGGTCACCCGCCGCACGAACGGGGTCAGCACACCCGGTCCCGACCCCCACGTGACGTGGAACCGCGGCACCGAATTGCCGTGCCCGCCCACCTCGTAGCCGCCCCGCTCGGCCCATTGCACGATGGGGAACAGCGACAGGCCCTGCTGTTTCAGCCAGGAACGCTGCTCGCCGGCGGCGAAGTCGACGTAGGCATGGGCCCATTGCCGCGGCCAGTGGTCCTCCGGCCGGTCGAAACCGGCCGAGCCCAGCCAGTCGGCGAGGGCGAGGTCGACGGAATCGGCGATGCCGAGCCGGCGCTGCTCGGGTGTGTTCACCAGGAACAGCCCGCCCAGCGACCACCACGCCTGGCCGCCGAGGCTCGCTGCGCCCTCCTGGTCCAGCACCAGCACCGACCGCCCCGCATCGGCCGCCTCCGCGGCCGCCACCAACCCGGCCAGCCCCGCACCGACGACGATGATGTCCGCATCTGCCATGACGGCGACCCTGCCACAGCTGCGCCAAGCCACACAGCAGGAAAGCGAACGCTGTCGATACGCGATGTCCGAAGTGCGGGACGCAACCCTGGATTTGGCTGATCGAGGGAATCGGCTAACTCACTTGGCGCAGTGGCCCGGCTACACACAGCTATGTCGAGGCGTCGGCACTTGTCCCGATCGGGCGATCCGATGACCTGCGGTGATGGCACACGGTAACCGTGTGCTGACCACTATCACTCGTTCGAGCCGATCCGGGGCCCGTCTTCCGCCGTACTCTTTCCTGCAGAACCTTGGGGGAGGGGGTGTTCGGTGCAGCATCGAAACGCTACCTCCGCCGCACCCCTGCGGCAGACCCCCGCGTCGTTCCGGGTCGTCCTGATCGTCGGAGCCGCACTCGTCGTCGCCGGCTACACCTTCGTCCTGGCCTCGCCGATCGGCGATGCGCTGGAGAACGGCCTGAGTCAACCCGGGCTCGTGATCCTGGTCGGGTTGCTGCTGCTCGCCGACCTGTACCCGTTGCTGCCGTGGATGCGGGAGGTGCGGGCCAACGTCACCTTCGCCTGGTCGGCGTCGCTGGCGTTGGCGGCGGTGCTCGCATTCGGGCCGGACGCCGCCGTGCTGTTCCTGCTCACCGGCCTGACGACGGCGCTGGCCCGCTGGAACGGCCGGTGCTGGCCGGTCGTCGCCAACGTCACGATCTTCGGCATCATCGGGCTGGCGGTCGCCGCCGGCTATCAGCTGTTCGCCGGGCTTGCGCTGATCCCGCCCGGTGGGTGGCGGCTGGCCGGCCGGGGACTCTTGCTGGCCGCCGTCATCCTGCTGTTGTGCGCCGTCCTCACCGGCCTGTCGCTGACCCTGCAACGGGAGTCGACCTGGGCCGAGCAACGCGCGCGGCTGCCCAAGACGGTCCGCATCTGGGGCAGCAGCCTCGTCGCCGCCCCGCTGCTCGCGGCCATCGCGGTCGATGGGCCGTGGGCGCTGGTGTCCATGGCGGTGGTGATCGTCGCGCTGAACCAGGCCAGCCGGACCATGTTCCGCAGCACCGTGGCGTCGCAGACCGACGGGCTCACCGGGTTGGCGAACCGGCTGACGCTGACCCGCCGGCTGGCGTCCCGGATCGGTCGGCTGTCGACCGGGGAGCACGTCACGCTGCTGCTGATCGACCTCAACCGGTTCAAGGATGTCAACGACACCTATGGCCACCTGGTCGGGGACGAGGTGCTCATCGCCGTCGCGCGCCGGCTGGTGTCCGTGGCGGGACCGGACGATCTGGTCGCTCGTTACGGCGGCGACGAGTTCGCCGTCGTCCTCGGGCACAGCATGACGATGCAACAGGCCGAGTTGATCGCCGACGCCATCGAGCGGGCGCTGGCGGAGCCGCTCACCGTCGCCGACGTCCACGTCGTCGTCGGCGGTGCCGTCGGCATCGCGCAGACCGCGGAACCGGACGGCGATGTGCTGGCGCTCGTCGAGGAGGCCGACCGGGACATGTACCGGTCCAAGCGGCTGGCCGCCGACGAGCCCGACCGGCGGGGGGGTGGTGGCCGCCGGGCCGCCCCCGTCACTGTCGCAGGTGCCGTCGGTGGAGCCGCTCGGCCGCAGTGGTCGATCACCGTGCAGGGCGCCTCCAGTGCGCCGGCGGTGGGATGGCCGGGGGTGCAGTGGTCGGTGTCGTCTGCCGTGCCCGGTGACCAGCTGGAGGCCTTGATGCCGGCGGCCGCACCGCTCGAAGGTGGCCCGATGTGATCGATGCCGAACGGATGTCCGTACAGCTGCGCCGGACGCCCGTCGCGTTTCGGTGGTGGTGGGTCAAGACGGTCCTGGTTGCGCTGATCGGCCAATTGGCCATCGTGAAGTGGGCACCCGGCCCCGATCTGTGGCAGCTGCTGCACCAGCCCGGTTTCGTCATCCTGCTGGTACTGGTCGTCGTTGCCGAGGCGTATCCGGCGTTGCCGTCGGTCCGCCGGTCGTACGCCTACGAGGAGTTCGTCCTCTCGACGCCATTGGTGATCGCGGCCGTCGTGGCGTTCGGTCCGCACGCGGCCGCGGCCTTCGTCCTTGCCGGGCTGGCGATGGCGGCGCCGTACGGCATGGTGTGGTGGCGGGTGCTGCTGAACGTCGGCGTCTGGGGTGTGCTCGGGACGGCCGCGGCCGGTGTTCTGATCGTCGTGACGCACGTCTTCGGCATCGCCGAGCCGATGCCGACCGGTGCGCTCGTGGCAGTCGCGTTTCTGCTGGCCGTGGTCGTCGAGGCGCTCAACGTGGTGTTGGTGATGACCTCGCAGGTGCTCGCCGGGGCGACAACCTGCCGTGAATACCTCTCCGACTGGCGGGAACAGGTCGCGCTGGCAAGCCTCTCGCTGATCGCTCCGATCCCCGCCGTGCTGGCCCTGCACCAGCCCGCCCTGCTGCCGCTGTTGGCCGTCGCCATGATCGCCGCCCAGTCCGGGATGAGCGCCGTTTCGTCCCGAACCGCACTCGCCGGGACCGATCCGCTGACCGCAACCGCCAACCGCGATCGGTTGCTCGCGCAAGTGAGCCACCGCTTGTCCAGGTTGCGCGAGCCGGACGACACGGTGACGTTGCTGCTGGCGGACCTCGATCACTTCAAACAGGTCAACGACGAGTACGGGCATCTCGCCGGTGACATGGTGTTGGTGGAGGTCGCCCGCCGGCTGGAGGACGCCACCCGATCCGAGGACCTGGTGGCCCGCTACGGCGGCGACGAGTTCGTCATCGTGCTCGCCGGCACCGTGCCGCAGCCGAACCTGGACGAGGTGATCGACCGGATCCGCCGGGCGATCGCCCGCCCGATCCCGGTGCAGGGCACGTCGATCACCGTCAGCGTGTCGATCGGCGCGGCGGTGGCCGCCAAGACCGGGGTCGACCCGCTGCGGCTGATAGCCCTCGCCGACGCGGCGCTCTACGAGGCGAAGAGTTCACGGCCGCGGCTGGAGGGCTCGCAGGCCGTCGTGCACGTCGGACGCCAGCCCCCGGTGACGAACCCGCTGCCGCGCCAGCCGGGAGCCGGGGCGCACGACGACGCGGTGCGCCGGGAGCCCTGACGCTCGACCTGTCGGTGGTTCGTCGCATCATGGTGATGTGTGCCACGATTCCCAGCGGCCCGCGATCGCGCTCCCCGCCAGTGATGGCCCCTCCACCTGATTCCCCCAGCGGCAGAAAGGGTCGGCATGACCGATCAGAGCACGACCGACCAGAACACGACTAGCGCGCATGACCTGTCCTCCATGGAGCGGGTGGGCGCCGGTCCCACCCGAACCAACGTCGTCGAGCACCTCGAGGAGCACGGCCGGTTCCGGCTGCTGATCGACAACCGCGAGGTGGCCGTCCTGGACTACCGCCGGCTGCCAGGTACCTGGAACATCGTGCACACCTTCACCGACCCGGCGTCCCGCGGCTACGGCGTGGCCTCCGATCTCGTCCGCGCCACGCTCGACACCGCCCGGAAAGCCGGGGTGAAGATCATTCCGACGTGCCCGTACGTGTCCTGGTGGATCGAGCAGCACGACGGCTACGAAGATCTCGTCGCGGACGCATGACCGATTCGGCCCGGGAGGACTCCGGCGTTGCCGGAGCGGCTCCACGTCGGCCGACCACCACAGCGAGCCCGACTTCGACCACGACGCCGGGTTCGACCGCGATGCCGGGTTCGACCGCGACGCCGGCTCGGGCCGCGACGGCATCGGTGCCGGCCGAGACCACCGGCATCCCTCTCGCGCCCACCGGCATCCCGCTCGCGCCCACCGATGACGACGTCGCCGGCCCGCCGGCGCCGTCGAACGGGATCCCACTGACAACACCTGTTGCTGAGCCGGCGGTGGGCGACGACGGCTCGGTGGGCGACGACGGCTCGGTGGGCGACGACGGCTCGGTGGGCGACAACGGCTCGGTGGGTGACAACGGTTCGGTGGGCGGAACCGCGCACCGCAACGGTGCCGCCGACGACGACGAGCAGCGCTCCAGCCGGGCCCGGCTGCTCGGCACGCTGGGCACGCTCACCAGCCGGGTGATGTCCGAGCGCGCCGTCAGGGCCGGTGGGGTGGCCGCCGCGTCCGCCGGGGCCGACGCGGCGCAGCAGCTGGCAGAGGGGGACAGCGAGCCGAAGGAGCGCGGCAGGCGGTCCGCGTTCCACTGGGGCTTCTTCGGCGGCATCGGGGTGCTGCTGGCCTACGTCAGCTATCTGATCCTGGACACCATCCGGGACACCCTGGTGCTCATCGCGATCGCCACCCTGCTGGCGATCGGGCTCGACCCGATCGTGACCTTCTTCACCCGCCGCGGCCTGCGCCGCGGGGCCGGCGTGGCCATCGTGTTCCTCGGTCTGCTGGCCCTGATCGCCGGCGCGATCTACGCGATCATCCCGCCGATCGTCAACGAAGTCGGCAGTTTTGTCGCCACGCTGCCGGAACTGATCACGAACCTGCAGAACGACCCCGGGATCAGGAGTCTGGACCAGAAGTTCGGCGTGCTCGAAGCGCTGCAGAACTCGAACATCGTGCAGAACCTGGGCAGCGGCGCCGCCGGTGGCCTGCTCAGTGCGAGCGTGACGGTCGCGTCGATCTTCGTCGATCTCCTGATCATCCTGGTGCTGACCCTGTACCTGCTGGCCGGCTTTCCGAAGATCAAGGCCGCCGCCTACCGGCTGGTGCCGGCGTCACGGCGGGCCAGGGTCACCGACCTCGGTGACCGGATCCTCAAGCAGATGGGCGGCTATCTGTCCGGCGCGACGATCATCGCGCTGCAGGCCGGCCTGGTGGCCGGCATCTTCGCGTCGATCGTCGGGTTGCCCTACCCGTGGGCCATCGGCCTGGCGGCGGCGGTGCTGGACTTCATTCCGGTGGTCGGGCCCATCACCGTGGGCATCGGCATGACCTTGCTCGGCCTGACGCAGAGCCTGGCGATCGGCATCATCGCCGGCGTCTTCTACCTCGGTCAGCACCTGTTCGAGGCGTACTGGCTGTACCCGAGGGTGATGCGGCGGACGGTCGACATCTCCACCGGGGCCGTGGTCGTCGCGATCCTCATCGGCGCCGCGCTGCTGGGCGTGACCGGTGCAATACTCGCTGTTCCGGTTGCGGCTGGCATCATTCTGGTCGTGCGGGAAGTGATCATGCCGATGCAGGAGCGTTCGTGAGCCGCTGGCGTGACCTCGGGGTGACCGATCAGACGGGCCGCCGCGCCGTCGTCACCGGCGCCAACACCGGCCTCGGATTCCAGACCGCGCTGGCGCTGGCCGGCGCTGGTGCCGAAGTGGTGATGGGCGTTCGCGACCTCGACCGCGGCCAGGAGGCGGCGCAGCGCATCCGCGAGCACATCGAGCTGGCGAAGGTGCGGGTGATCCTGCTCGACCTCGGTGACCTCACGTCCGTGCACGACTTCGCGGCCGCTCAGTTGGCGGCCGGGCCGCTGGACCTGCTGGTCAACAACGCCGGGCTGATGCTGGTGCCACGCCGCGAGCTGACCGTTGACGGGTTCGAGAGCCACATGGGCGTCAACCATCTCGGTCATTACGCACTGACCGCGCAGTTGCTGCCGGCGCTGCTGGCGGCCCCGGCGGGCCGGGTCGTGTCGGTGACGTCGTTGATGCTCAGAACCGCCCGCACCCTCGATCACAGCCTCGGCCTGGACGGCCCCTACAGCCCGTCCGGGGCGTACGCACAGTCCAAGCTCGCCGTCGCGCTGTTCGCCACCGAACTGGAACGCCGGCTGCGGGCCGCCGATTCGACGGTGTCGTCGGTGCTCGCGCATCCCGGCTGGTCGGCCACCGCGGGCCGCCGCCCGGCCCGGCCGCCGCGGTCGGTCAAGCGACCGGTGTCGGTCCGGCTGGCCAGCCGGGCAACCGCACTGTTCGGCACCTCCGCCCGGACCGGTGCCCGGCCGCAGGTGTACGGCGCCACCGCCCCGGAGGTCAGCGGCGGCGAACTGGTCGGTCCCCGCTTCGGGATGCGCGGTGTCCCACGGCCGGCGAACCCGCCGTCGGCGGCGAGCGACCCGGTCGAGGCGGCGTGGCTCTGGGCCGAGTCGGCGCGGCTGACCGGGGTCGAGCCGACGGTCTGATCGGGCCAGGCGGACGGTTTGACCGGGTTCGACCCGACGCGCGGGTGCTCGTCGCCGGCCGGCCGATGAGCGGGCTCGGCTTCCAGCGGCAGTTGGCCGCCGGCGCGTCACCCGGCCCGCCCATCGCCGACCGGTCCGCGGCCGGCGGCTACCGCTGATCCGGCCGCGGCCGCCGGAGGACCACCACCACGGCGGCCACCACCATCACGGCCGCCAGCGCGATCGCTGCCCAGACCCAACCCGACAGTCCGGACGACGAGGACGTCGTGGTGACGGCGGCGCTGGTCGGCCCGGTCGGCCCGGCAGCGGATGCGCCGGGCGATGATGCGGCCGACGCGGTATCGCCGGCATCAGCGCTGCCCGACGCGGTAGCGCCGGTACCAGCGCTGCCCGATCCGGCGCTGTCGGCGAGCTGGAACTTCACCTCACCCTGAACCGGGTGACCGTCGGCAGAGACCACCCGGTACGCGATCGTGTATTCACCGCCGGCCGGGAGCGCCGACACCGTGGCCGACACCTGCGTGCTGTCGACCTGCGGTGACCCGGATTCGTACCGCTGACCGTCCGGACCCAGGACGGCGACGACCGGCTGGAAGTTCTGCACCGGCTGGTCGAACGTCAACCGGACCGTGCCGGGGGCCGTCTGCAGTACCGCGCCGTCCGCGGGATCGCTGGAGATCAGGACGTTGTGTGCCGACGCCGGCCCGGCCAGGCCGACAGCGGCGATCGAGCTGAGCACCCCGATCAGCAACAGTCGAATCAGCACCCGCATTGGCCGGCCCGGGGCCTCGCGCGTGGGCGTCATCGACCGGCACCGCTCGGCCGGCGGCGCAGCGCGAGTGCCGCGACCACCAGCGCCGCCGCCGCGATCACCAGGCTGACGGCCCCGAGGATCGTCGCCGCCCCGTTGCTGTCCGACGCCGTCGCCGTCCCGGAAGCGGTCGAGCTGACGGCCGCCTCGGAGACCGCCGCGGTCGAGGCATCGCCGCCGTGGCTGTGCCCGGCCTCCTCTCCCGTCCCGGCCGCGGTCACCGTCAGCGTGGGCACGGGATGTTCGGGTTCCTCACCCGACGCCGGCGTCGGCTCGTTCCAGGCGACGACCGTCCCGTCGTTGTAGGTCTGCCGGGTGGGGAAGGCCAGTTCGTCGACCGCGGGGACCGGCCCGACGGACAGCTCGAACTCGGCGAACTCGCCGGGGTGCACCGCGACGCCGTTGTCGGCGGTCCAGGTGACCGAGGTGACGGCCTCCTTGATGGTGGTGTCGCCCTCCGTCACGGGAGTGGGCAGCGTGGTCTTGGTGGGCTTGACGGTCCATCCGGGCACGGCCTTCACGGCCACCGAGGCGAAAGGATGATCGGTGGGCAACCTCACAGTGAGGCCGACGGTGCCGGCGGTGGGTGATTCGTTGGGCACCCGGAAGGTCAGCGTGGTGTAGGCGCCCGCGCTGGCATCGGAGGGGTTCACGGTGACGTGCGCCGCGGCGACGCCGGCCCCGGCCAGGAGGCCGATGCTGGACAGCGCGAACACGATGAGCACGCGGCGCCAGCGCCGCGGGCCTGGAGATTTCGGCATGAAGGGTCCTTGGTAGGTAGAAGCTGCAGGCAGAAGGTGACAGGCAGAGCTGGCAGGCAGAAGACACGGAGCAGGGCAGGGTCGACCGGCGGCGGGTGTGATCCCGCGTGCGGTCGTGGTTCGGAGGGAAGGGCGGCGCTCAGCCGTCCCGCGAGGACGACCGCGGCGGACCCCGCCAGGACCCTGCGGACAGTTCGGTCGACGACGCTCGGAGGCCGACCACGCCGGCCGGCACGCAGGCCGTCCAATGCGGCGCCAACCCCACCGGCGGCCGGCGGGCGGTGCTGAGCAGGGCGCGGTGCAGCGCCGCGAACAGCCTGAACAGCGTGCTCTCCCCGGCGGTCATCAACCAGCCCACGGCCACCGCGGCCAGCACGTGGAGCGCGATCATCCGCGCCGGCTCGCCGACACCGGCGGGCTCTCCCGCCGTCGGATGCGCGGCCAGCGAGAAGGTCAGGTGGAAGGCCAGTTGGCTGGCCAGCAGGGCGGCGACGATCTGCAGCCCCGTCCGGCGACCGCCGGTGAAGCCGGAGAGCGAACCACCGAGGAAGACGGTGACGGTGATCAGTACCGCCGGATCGGGCAGGCCACCACCCGCCAGGACATGACCCAGCGCGGCGAGCAGGCTCGCGGCGACCGCGAACACCCCGGCACGCGCCAGCCGCCAGCCTCGGCTCGTCGGGGTGCGCACGACTACGACGCTACCCACCTGCCTCGACAACGGTCGACACCGCGATCGGGGGTCAGGACGTGAGCTCTCGCCGCCCGTCGGTGGCAGGGGTCATGGTGGGCGGCCCGACCAGGAAAGTCATCAATTCCGCGTCGAGCTGATCGAGGTCGGCGGCAATGGCCCGCACGGCCGACCGCTGGGTCGCCGGGGGCATCGAGTGGGTGGCCTGCGCGGCCGCGGAAAGTTCCTGCAACCGGGTACCGGTGCTGCCGGCGAACCGGGCCACCGCCTGGTCGCCGCCCCGCCGGTCGCGCAGGTCGTCGACCGCTTTGGTCAGGCCGGTGATCCGGGCCTGCACCCGGCCCGCCGGGCCCCGGTAGAGCGCGACGTCGTCGACCGGCACGCCGAGTTGCCGGGCCCGGCGCTCGTCGAGCACCCCGCGGACGGTGGTAGTCGTCTTCATTGCTCCGGCGGCCACCGTGGGACCCACCACCTTGGCGGCGAGCAGCAGCCGTCGCAGTGTCTTGGGGTCGCTGAGCTGCGAGACGATTCCGCCCGAGGAGGACGCCTTCGCCGCAGCCGATCCCGCCGATGCATCCGCTGTGCCGGATTTCGCTGTGCCGGATTTCGCGGTGCCGGATTTCGCGGTCCCGGAATTTGCTGTCCCGGAATTTGCTGTGCCCGACTTCGCCGGTGTGGTCGACGGTGCCGACGACACCTTCGAGGACTTGGTGCGTGCCTTACGACGCAGTGCCACGCTGCTCCTCCCTCGGGCCGGCGACCGCCGGGCTCGAGGGCAAGCCTAAGGCGGCCGGTCGGCCCGCTGCACGTGGGAGGGCGGTTGACCGCTGTGGCGGCCTACCCTTTTCGGTCATGACGCCCCCGACCGACCTGCAGGTCGCGGGCGTTCGGCTAGGCCCGTCGGCCGCTGGGCGCTGCCGTCGGCGGATTCACCTGGACGCCGCCCATCCCGAGCAACAGGCGGAGCTGCCCGCCGCCGCACGGCGCGCACTGGACGCGTTGGCCGAGCACCGGCAGGCGGTGCTGACCGCTGTCGCCGCGGCGATGCCGTCGATGGCCGGCAAAAACCCACGGCCAACGGTGCTGCTGCGCCCCGAGACGGACATCGGCAGCCGGATCGGCTCGCCGGACCTGCTGGTGTGGATCGGGGACGGGTATGCACCGGTGATCGTGCGGGCACACCGGACCAGGGACGCCGGCGCCGGGGCGCTCACCTCACCCCTCGGCCGGCCCGCCGCCGCCACCACAGATCCCGCGCACCGGTCCCGCCGGCACCGCGGCGATCGGCTGGCCCTGGTCCACCATTACCGGCAGCTGGTCGAGCTGGGCTGGGCGTCGGATGCGGCGCAGGGCGGCGTCATCGGGTACGGCAGCCCGACCGACGGCGCGGGCCGGCGGGCGGAGACCACCGAGACGGTCGGCACCGACGGCACCGACACCGCTGGAGATCTGTCGGGCACCGACTCAGATGACGACGGCACGGTGATCGTCTGGCACCGGTTGGACACCCCGGGTGCGTCCGCACTGGCGGACTACGACCGCCGCTTCGCCGACCGGCTCGCCGTGGCGACCGCCGGGGCGAACGGCGGCCGGCCGTTGGCGTGGCCGTCCAGGGTCCCCGAGTGCCGGCGGTGCCCGTGGTGGCCGCGGTGCGGTACGGAGTTGCGCGCCGCCGGGGACGTGTCATTGCTGCTGTCCGGCGATGACGTCGAAGCGGCGCGCGCGGCGGGCGTCTCCACCATCAGCGACCTCGCCCGCCTGGGTTCGCGGGACCTGGCGCGGCTGCCGTTGGTGGTCGCCAAGCCCGGCACCGCGCAGGTCCGTGCCCGGGCGTGGCTGCGCGGGGTGCCGCTGGTTCGGGTGGGTGTACGGGCCGCGGTGCGGCGGGCCGATGTCGAGGTCGACATCGACGCCGAGTCCTACGGCGAGGACGGCGCGTACCTGTGGGGCGCGACGCTGTCCGGCGCGGACGTCGGCATGTCGCACGGCTACCGGTCGTTCGTCACCTGGGACACCTTGCCGTCGCCCCGGCAGGGTGCCGTGTTCGGTGAGTTCTTCGCCTACCTCATGCGGGTGCGGTCCGCCGCGGCCGAGCGCGGGTTGGGCTTCGCCGTCTTCTGTTACGCCCGGCAGGCGGAGGAACGCTGGATGCTCGGCCTGTCCCGCCGGTACGGGCACCAACCCGGCGTGCCCGCCGCCGCCGAGGTGGACGAGTTCTGCCGGTCCGAGCAGTGGGTCGACCTGCTGATGGAGATCCGCCGGCAGTTCGTCGTGCCCGGATCGCTGCGGCTCAAGGAGCTGGCCGCTGCCATGGGCTTCCGCTGGCGTGATCCCGAGCCCGGCGGCGAGAACTCGATGGCCTGGTACCGGGAGGCGGTCGGCGGTGACGGGATCGGCCGGGGCACCGCCCGGTCCCGGCAGATGGCCGAGCGACTGCTCCGCTACAACGAGGACGACGTGCTCGCCACGCTGGCGGTGCGCAGGTGGATCACCGAGCACCGCGAGCAGCTGCCCACCGTGGCCGACCTCGAGGCGGACGGGCCATAGCGCCCGCACCGACCGGCAGCGGATCAGCGCGGCCGGGGTCAGCGCGGCCCGGGTCAGCGCGGCCCGGGGTCAGCGCGGCGGCATCCGCAGCGCCCCGTCGAGCCGGATCACCTGACCGTTGAGGTAGTCCTGCGACACCATCGAGAGCACCAGGTTCGCGTACTCCTCGGGCCGCCCGAAGCGCTTCGGGAAGGGCACGTTCGCTGCCAGCGACAACCGGAACTCCTCGGTGATGCCGGCCATCAGCGGCGTGTCCAGGATGCCGGGGGCGATGGTCAGCACCCGGATCCCGTACTGCGCGAGATCCCGCGCCGCGGGCAGTGTCATTCCGGCGACGCCGCCCTTGGACGCCGAATACGCGATCTGGCCGACCTGCCCGTCGAACGCGGCGACCGACGCGGTGTTGACGATCACCCCCCGCTGGCCGTCATCGTCCACCGGCTCCGTCGCCGACATCGCCTCGGCGGCGAGCCGCAGCACGTTGAAGGTGCCGAGCAGGTTGACCGCGACGATGCTGCCGAACAGGTCGAGGTCGTGCACCCCCTGGCGGGACAGGATCCGTCCCGCCGTGGCCACCCCGGCGCAGCTGACGGCCACCCGCAGCGGGCCCTTCTCGGCGGCGGCGGCGACGGCGGCCGCGACGTCCGGTTCGCTGGTGACGTCACCGGAGACGGCCGTGAACACCCGGTCCATCCCGCCGTTGCGCTCCCAACCGGCGGCCAGGTCGAAGCCCACGACGTGCGCTCCGGCCGCGGTCAGGGCGGCCGCGGTGGCGGCTCCCAGCCCCGACGCCGCCCCGCTGACGATGGCCGATGCTCCCTCGATCTGCATGCGGGGAGCCTGGCACGCCGCCGGCCGCCGCGTGCACCCGGGCCGACCGCGTCCAGCGGGCCGCCTACCCTCGAACCTGTGACGCAGCGACCCGGAGACCGGTGATGGCGAGCCCGTCCGCCCTGGTGATCGGCGCCGGCGTCAGCGGTCTCAGCACGGCGATCCGGCTGCTCGAGGCGGGCGCCGACGTGCTGGTGCGGACGGCCGCGCCGCCGCTCGGCACCACCTCCGCGGTCGCCGGGGCGATGATCGGCCCGGTCCTCGCCGACCCGGCCGACCCCGCCCTGAGTTGGCTCAGCGAGTCCGACGCCGTGTTCCGCCGGCTCGCCGCCGATCCCGGGACCGGCGTCACCATCCGCACCGGCCGGCTGCTGTCGGCGCCCGCGCTCGGCGACGCACTGCCGGCCGGCGCGGACGGTGTCCGGGGGTTCCGGGCCCTGACCGGAGCGGACCTGCCCGCGGGGTTCACCGCCGGCTTCGGCGCGGAGCTGCCGATGGTCGACATGCCGGTGTACCTGGGCTGGCTGGCCGGCCGCGTCGCGACGCTCGGCGGCCGGATCGAGCTGCGGCCGGTGCTCGACCTCGACCGTGCGGCTGCGGCGGCCGACGTGGTCGTCAACTGTGCCGGCTCGGCAGCCGGTGAGCTGGCCGGCGACCCGGAGATGACGCCGGTCCGCGGGCAGCACGTTCTCGTCGATGCCCCGACGCTCACCGACTTCGTGTACGAGCTGGGTGCAGCGGATCCGGGCGGGTCGGGGCAGTGGGTCGGCGTCATGCCGCACGGTCGCCGGGTGGTGCTGGGCGGCGTGGCGCAGTACGGCAGCACGTCCCTGGTCGCCGACCCGAAGACCACCGCCGGGATCCTGCGGCGGTGCACCGCGGCGGTTCCGGAGTTGCACGGCGCTCCGGTGATCGGCGTCGAGGTGGGCATCCGGCCCCGCCGCACCACGGTGCGGGTGGAACGCGAGGGACCGGTCGTGCACAACTACGGGCACGGCGGCAACGGCGTCATGCTGTCCTGGGGGTGTGCGGGCGCCGCCGCGCGGCTCGCGGGGGTCGGTTGACGCCGCCGTCGCGGGTGGGAAAGGCTTTGCGGGTTCGGCAATGCCGGCCGTGCCGACGAGCGGGCGAATGAGCGTGTGAATCGGTGTGCGAATCCGTGCGGTGACACCCAGAAGGTGACGATGTTCCTGTTACGCAAACCCATCCTGGCGATGTCCGGCAGCACCGCCGTGCGCGACACCGTGTCGAAGGCCCCGCTGACCAAGTCGGTCGTCGACAGGTTCATCCCCGGTGAGACCACGGCGGATGCGGTGGCAGCGGTCGCGTCGTTGCGGGCGAAGGGACTGCAGGTCAGCCTCGATCACCTGGGTGAGGACACCGCCGACCGGGCCACTGCGGACGCCACCGTCGAGGCCTACCTCGATCTGATCAGGGGCCTGGTCGACGCCGGGCAGGTGGCCGGCTCCGAGGTGTCGGTGAAGTTGTCCGCGGTCGGTCAGGCGCTGATCGCCTCCCCCGAATTGCCGAACGGCGGCAACGCCTATGCCCTGGCCGGTGCCCGCAGGATCGCCGACGCGGCCTACGCGGCCGGGGCCCGGGTGACGCTGGACATCGAGGACCACACCACCATCGACCAGACCCTCGAGGTGTTGTTCGAACTGCGTCGCACCCACCCGGACGTCGGCGTCGCGATCCAGGCCATGTTGCGTCGCACCCCGCAGGACCTGCAGACGCTGATCGGCCCCGGCTCCCGGGTGCGGCTGGTGAAGGGCGCCTACGACGAGCCGGAGCCGGTGGCGTACACCGATCGGCAGGAGATCGACCTGGCGTACGTGCGGGCGATGAAAACGCTCATGAACGGCAAGGGATACCCGATGATCGGGTCACACGACCCGCGGATGGTCGCCATCGCCGGTCAGCTCGCGAACGACGCGGGCCGCACGCCCGACCGCTGGGAACATCAGATGCTGTTCGGTATCCGGCCGGAGGAGCAGGAGCGGCTGGTCCGGGCGGGCCGCACCGTCCGGGTGTACGTCCCTTACGGGCACGACTGGTACGGCTACTTCACCCGCCGGCTGGCCGAACGGCCCGCGAACCTGCTGTTCTTCCTCCGTTCCGTGGCCACCCGCGGCTGAGCCGACCAGGGTTGCCCGCCGTTCCCGTACGACCAGACCGATCCCGCACCGCCCTCGCCACCAGGAAGGCCGTCACCATGGACGCCGTCACCCACCCGCCCGCCCCCGTCAACGAGCCGGTACTCGACTACGCCCCCGGCTCCGCCGAGCGGGCCGCGCTGGTCAAGGCGTTGGGTGACGTGGGCGATGCGGTCGAGCTGGGTGCGGTGATCGGCGGCATCAACCGCCGGCCGTCGGGCGAGCCGTTCCAGGTGGTCGCCCCGTTCGACCACCAGCGGGTGCTCGCGACGTCGGCCAACTCGACGCAACAGGACGCCGAGGAGGCCATCGCCGCCGCGCTGGCGGCGGCGCCGTTGTGGCGGGCGATGGATTTCGATGACCGGGCGGCGATCCTGTTGCGCGCCGCCGATCTGCTGACCGGGCCGTGGCGGGCGCGGATCAACGCCGCCACGATGCTGGGCCAGGCGAAGACTTCCTATCAGGCGGAGATCGACTCGGCGTGCGAGCTGGCCGACTTCTGGCGGTTCAACGTCCATTTCGCCCGGCAGATCCTCAGCGACCAGCCGATCGCGAACGCCAAGGGGATCTGGAACCGCACCGACCACCGGCCGCTGGAGGGTTTCGTCTACGCGGTCACCCCGTTCAACTTCACCGCCATTGCCGGCAACCTGCCGACTGCACCGGCGCTGATGGGCAACGTGGTGCTGTGGAAGCCGTCGATGACCCAGCAGCTGGCGGCGTCGCTGGTGATGGACCTGCTGACGGAGGCCGGCCTGCCGCCGGGGGTGATCAACATGCTGCCGGGCCTCGGGCCGGATGTCTCCGAGGTGGTGCTGGCGCACCGCGACCTGGCCGGCATCCACTTCACCGGTTCGACCCGGGTCTTCCAGCAACTCTGGTCCGGCGTCGGCGCGAACATCGCCGGGTACCGGGCTTATCCGCGGCTGGTGGGCGAGACCGGAGGCAAGGACTTCATCGTCGCCCACGCGTCGGCCGACGTCGATGTGCTGCGCACCGCGATGGTCCGCGGGGCCTTCGAGTATTCCGGTCAGAAGTGTTCCGCGGCGTCGCGGGCGTACATCCCGGAGTCGCTGTGGCCCGGGCTGAAGGACCGGCTGATCGCCGAAACCGAGGAGCTGACCGTCGGTTCCGTCGAGGACTTCGGCAATTTCACCAGCGCCGTGATCGACGACCGCTCGTTCGGCCGGCTCAGGCAGGTGCTGGACCGGGCGCGAGTCACCGACTCCATCGAGGTGCTGGCGGGCGGCACGTATGACGATTCCGTCGGCTATTTCGTGCGGCCCACCCTGTTGCAGGGCAATGATCCGCGCGACGAGATCTTCTGCAACGAATATTTCGGCCCCATCCTTTCGGTGCACGTCTACCCGGATGCCGGGTTCGAGGCGGTGCTCCGCGAGGTGGACACGGCAACGCCGTACGGGCTGACCGGGTCGATCATCGCCCGGGACCGCGTCGCGGTGGCCACCGCCAGTGAGGCCCTCCGCTTCGCCGCCGGCAACTTCTACATCAACGACAAGCCCACCGGCGCGGTCGTCGGCCAGCAGCCGTTCGGTGGGGCGCGGTCGTCGGGAACGAACGACAAGGCTGGCTCCGCAGCCAACCTCGCCCGGTGGACGTCACCGCGGTCGATCAAGGAGACCTTCGTCGCGCCGACGTCGGTGCGCTACCCGCACCAGTTCCAGGACTGACCGGCGCCCAGGGGCTGACCGGGTTCGGTCGGCCGGCGGGTGACTGTCGGTTGCCATCGGGACGGCCATCGGCGCGGGGCGCGTGCAGGCACGGTCTGCGACGGCTCGGTCCCCAATGCTCCCCGTACGGGTGCCACCAACCCGGACCATTGCTGATGGTAATGATCCGGGCGGACGCGTCGGCGGGCTTTTCGGCCGGCTGAAACGCTTGCCCGGCAAGGGTGCAGGTCACGGAGTCGGATCGGGGCGAAATGGCCGGACAACTGGAGTTATCGACTCGTAACACCCTTTGATACCCGCTCGAGTGACCTGTCACAGGTTCGATCCTGTAATATTTTGGTTGCTGAAAGTGACAGCCCGGGTGGGGAACGGTGCCGTGATTCGAGCCGAATCGCGGGTCCGTGGTGGCCCACGAGGAGGTCGAGTGTGACGCGGTGACCGCAGTCGCTGACGAGTGGGTCCCCGAAGTGCGCTTGCCCCGAAAGTCGTTGCAGCGAAACGTTCTCGTGTCACGCACCCTACGACGGTTCCGTCGGTGGGTGGTGCCGGTCATCACACAACTCGCCGGGGAAGGAATGACGTCGATGGTCACAATGCAGACGAACCAATTGCGGGACGCCGAAACGGCTGTCCGGACAAGGCTTCCGGAACAGCGCGGACGGGCCGCCGTACGGGAGGTCCGGCCGCAGCCGCCGGCCGTCCTCGTCGTCGACTCCGACGAGCGGATGGAGTCCCGGCTGCGCACGGCACTGGGTGGTCCACCGGTGCTCCGAGCCCAATCCCTTGCCGACGCGCTGCGTCTCACCTCGGCGCTGGGCGCGGGTGCATTGGCGGTGGTCAACCTTACCCGGGTGGGACCGGCCGCAGACGTGATCCGCGGTCTGCGTGCCGCGGGCTGGCACCGGGTGCTGGTGCTCACCGATCGCGGGACCGAGGTCAACCAGGTGCTCGCCGCGTTCGACGCCGGGGCCGGCGGTGTGGTGAGCATCCCCGATCGAGGGCCACGACGGCCGCACCCGCTGGACGTCCCGTTTCGGCTGTCCCGTCGCGAGGTCGAGGTGGTCCGGTTGGTCGCCGACGGCTTGTCCAACAAGGCGATCGGCCAACAGCTCTCGTTGTCTGCGCTGACGGTGAAGAACCACCTGGCGCGGGTGGGCCGCAAGCTCGGCACGGGCGACCGGGCGCACATCGTTGCGATCGCCTGCCGGCAGGGAATGATCTTCGCCGACACCTGAGGTCGGCGAAGAGCCGGGACGGTCGCCGTCAGAGGTCGTACGGTGACGGCATGGCTGATTACTCGGTTCGCCGGAACAAGGTCGCGATCGTCGGAGCGGGCTCCGTCGGGGCCACCCTCGCGTACGCCTGCCTGATCCGCGGCCTGGCACACGACGTGGTGCTGTACGACATGAATGCCGCCAAGGTCGAGGCGGAGGTCCTCGACCTGCGTCATGGGCTGCTGTTCTGCCCGCCGGCCGAGGTGCACGGATCGGACAACGTCGCGGTGTGCGAGGGCGCCGACGTCATCGCCATCACCGCGGGGGCGAAGCAGAAGCCGGGCCAGACGAGGCTCGACCTCGCCGGCGTCAACGTGGAGATCTGCCGTTCGCTGATCCCCGGCCTGCTGGACGTCGCTCCCAACGCGGTTCTGCTGATGGTGACGAACCCGGTCGACGTGCTGACCCTTGCGGCACTGCAATTTTCGCACCTTCCACGGCAACGGGTGCTCGGCAGCGGGACGGTGCTGGATTCGGCGCGGTTGCGGCACCTGATCGCCCGCCATCTCGGCGTGGCGCCGCAGAGTGTGCACGCATGGATCGCCGGCGAGCACGGTGATTCGGAGTTCCCGCTGTGGAGCAGTGCGTCGGTGGGATCGGTTCCGGTGCAGGAGTTCTCGATGCCGGGCGGCAGCACGCTCAATGCGCGGGCGCAGGAGCGGATCGGAACGGACGTCGTCACCGCGGCCGAGCGGATCATCCGGGGCAAGGGCGCCACCAACTACGCCGTCGGGCTGGCCGGCGCACGGGTGATCGAGGCGATCCTGCGGGACGAGAGCGCCGTGCTGTCGGTCAGTTCGCTGCTGGACGGCCGGTACGGCCTCAGCGATGTGTGCCTGTCGCTGCCGTCGGTGGTGAATCGCACCGGGGTGGCAACGGTGCTGGACGCACCGATGTCCGAGCATGAACTCGAGCTGTTGCAGGCTTCCGCCGCCGCCGTCCGGGATGTGGCGCACTCGCTCGGATTGTGATTCGGCGAAAGAGGTCCCGGGTGCGTCCAGCGAGCCCGGTCCCGCCGGAGCGGGAATACCCCGCCGGCACGACCCGTCGCGTTGCGTTGCGCTCGCAGACATGTTTCGCTCCTGGCAAATCCGTCGAAGACCCTGGTGCCCTCCGCACCGCGCGGCGGGAGGGGGTGGTGGCGTCATGGCCGGTGGTGCCAGGGCGGGTTGGCCGGCGGTCGTGTCGGTGCTGCTCGCCGCCGTCGGCCTGCTGCTGATCGGCCAGGGAACGGCCCGGGCGGCCGACCAGATCACCGTGACCGTGGCACCCGCGTCTATCACCCCGTCGCTGGACGGGACGACCACCGCGGCGGTGCTGACGACCAACACCACCAACGCCCCGGCCACCGTGCGGTTGTCCATGGACGGCAACGGCTTGCTCGAGCCGCACGACTTCGGACCGGCACGGACCGTCCCGGCCAACGGAACTGTCAGCTGGGATCTACCGATCCGGCGACTGCCGGGATCCGCCGCCCCCAACTCGGTGCTGATCCGGGCGCTGTACTCGGTGGCCGGCACCGCCGGTGAGCTCACCACCGCGGTGGCGGTCCCGGTGACGACCCCGCCCGGTGCCTTCGACATCGCCACGGCCACCATGACCACGGGCCCCGCCGTCCGGGTCGACGACGTGCACGACAGCCGGTTCACGCTCGAGATCACCAATCCGTCCCGCCAGGCGGTGCAGGTGCGGGGGCTGCGGTGGACGTTCCCGCCCTTCCTGGACGTCCGGCCGTCCGTCGACATGACGGTGCCGTTCCTGCTGCCCGCCAACGGGAGTACGGCCGTCGGCTTTGTGGTGCGCGGAACCGGGGCCCTGGAGCGCGGGAGCAACCAGATCAGGCTGACGGCCGACCTGGCGTGGGATGGCCGGCAGGGCACGCTGGCCGCGCAGCAACCGGTCGACGTCGGGGCGTTCGGTGAATCCGAGATCGGCGACCTGCTCACCATTCCCACCCTGCTGGTGCTGCCCGGGGCGGTGGTGCTGGCGCTGCTGGCCGTGCTGTGGGCGTTGGGAGTGCGCCCGGTCCCCCGGGACAGCGCTGCGACGTTCCCGGTCACCGGTGCATTGCAGGTCGGCGTGGTCCTGCTGTTGTTGTCGGCGCTGGCGATCTTCGTGGATTGGGTCGTCACCGACCGGTCGTTGCTGGCCGGGTACGGCAGCCGCGACATCCTGCTGGTGGTCGCCGTCTTCGCCGTCGCGGCCGTCGCGATCTATCTGCTGGTGTGCGGGTACTACCTGTATCGACGACACCGCCGGCGGGCGGATGCGCAGAACACCCGGGACGCCGAGAAGATCACGCCGGAGATGACCGCCACCGCCGTCCTCGACCGACTGGCGGTGCGGAAATCCGACCTGTGGGTGGCCCGGGCCCTGCAACGCACCGGAGCGGGCAAGCGGCTGGTGCTGCTGCCGAACGACGAGCGGCCCGGCGAGCCGACGCTGGTCTGCGTCCCCATCGAGGTCAGTCTGGCCGGCGGCGAGGAACGCCCGTCCGCCGAAGTCCAGCACATCGAGCAGAACCTGTGTATGAGCCTGCGGCAAGGGTGTCGGGCGGGCGAGACGACGGCGCTGCTGGACAGGGCCGGCGCCGGCGCGGTCACGCAATGGCGCCCGGCCCGCGGATTGAAGGGCGTGGAGGAAGCCGACAAGGACAGCCTGGAGCCGTTGCCGGGCAAGGCGCCGTTGGTCTATCTCGCGTGAGGCGCCTGCCGGGAAATGACGGAGCGGGCGGGATGCGCCATGCGCACCCGCCCCTCCTGCCCGACTTGGAAGAGTCGGATACGGCCACGATGTGTCCCCAAAGGAGGACCTCGTGACCTCCGGAACTGTACCGGTTGTCAGCGTCGGACCGCAGGTTCGGTACGCGCGGGTGTCGTTGGGATGGTTCGCCCTCAACGTCAGCGCGCTGGCCGAGACCGCGACCGAGCAGTACCGGCGGTGGGGGCGAAGTCTGGCCTGGCGCAACAATTTCGCCGCAGTCCGTGACGGGGACCCGGTGCTGCTGCAGGATCGCCGGTTGACCCCGCCGTGGGCCGACGGATCCCGCGGCGAGGCCATGTGGTCGCACTACGCGTGGGGCCGCGGCAACCGGCGCACCTCCGTGCGCAGTGCATGGGTCAACGTGTTCCCGGTCCGGATGACCCCACCGCCGCGACTCGTCGGCCCCGGACCCTGGGGCGGGGTGATTCACGACCTGGTCTATCCGCATGGAGTCGGTTGTCTCATCGACCTGAGCTTCCGGGTTGCGACACCGGTTCCGTTCGCCGACTTCTGTGACGCCGTCGCTGCTCTCCGGGCGGCGGAGCACGTGTTCGCCGGTCAGAACGTGCCCGTCGGCAGCTTCGACGACGTCGCAGACAGCCGGTTGGCCAGCACATCGCAGACCGCTTTCGGGGGCCCGCCGGCTCTCGGCACCTCCGGTTGGGCGGTGTGCACCATCGTCGGCGGTGTACCGCAGGGCACTCCCACGGTCACCGACCTGCGGCGCGCGTCCTCGGCGCTGATCCACGGATTGACCGATTGGCGCACCGCGCGGCCCTCGGGGGTGACCGGGCCGGTGC
The DNA here is from genome assembly GCA_963785455.1 of uncultured Actinomycetota bacterium. Classification (GTDB taxonomy): domain Bacteria; phylum Actinomycetota; class Actinomycetes; order Mycobacteriales; family Nakamurellaceae; genus Nakamurella. Next base: position 21,006 of record CAWAVL010000020.1, on the reverse strand, counting down.
CGGCCGTCGTGACATCGAAGACTGCACAGGTGTTCTCGGGTTCGTCCGGCCGGTGGATCCACGGTCCCGGCCTGCTGGCCGGCGGCGGTGGACTGGCCGACTTCCACCGGGCGATGATGTGGATGTCACAACAGGTCGACGCACTGGGCATGTTCGCGCGGTATCTGGCGGACGAGGACGGTCCGGCCCTGCCGCCGTCCGCGTACGGGCTGCGGCGCCCGGTCGGCATGGCCATCCGGCGGCTCCGCGGGGGTGCGGGGCCGGTGCCGGCGGCGACCGTCGTGCAGCAACTGGCGGATCGACAGTTCACCGGCGACGTCGACAAGATTCTGCGCGCCGAGCAATTGGATTGACCGCAGCCTCGGATCGGCCCGGCGTGGATCGACCCGGCGTGGATCGACCCGGTGCCGGCGGATTCACGCGGCTGCTGTCGAGTGCGGGTCGGCGGTACCGCGCCCCCGGTGCGCGCTACAGCCGGCTGATCATGGCTTCGACATTCGGCAGGTCGTCGAAGGCAGTGAAGGTCCCCTTCTCGGCGATCTCGCTGATCGCGCCCAACCAACCCTTCCAGGCCGCGCGCGCGAGTGTGCCTCCGACGCTGATCCGACGAACGCCCAGGCCGGCTGCCTGCGCAACCGTGATGAACGGGGAGTTGATCAGCAGGTTCACCGGTTTGGGAGCCACGGCTTCGACGATGGCCGCCACCTGTTCCCGCTGGTCGATGCGCGGGGCGTAGAGACAATCCGCGCCGGCCGCGGAGTACGCCCGGAGCCTGGTGATCGTGTCGTCGATGTCGGGGTGCCCGACGACGAATCCCTCCGAACGACCGGTCAGCAGCACGCCCGTGCCGCTGTCGTCGATGGCCTGCCGGGCAGCCGATATTCGCTGTACGGCGAGGTCGATGTCGTAGAGCGGGTTGTCCGGGTCGCCGGTGGAGTCCTCGATCGAGAGCCCTGCGATGCCAGTGGCCGATGCCAGGGCGACGTTGGCGGAGACGTCTTGCGGATCGACGGCGAATCCGCCCTCGAAGTCGGCATTGACCGGCACCGTGACGGCGTCGGCAATACTGCGAAGGTGCTGCAGCGCCTCGTCCAGGGTGACGCGGTTGTCGCCCCGCCCGAGGGTCCAGGCGAACCCGGCGCTGGTGGTGGCAAGCGCGGGGAAGCCGAGTTGCTCGAGGACTCGCGCGCTACCGACATCCCAGGGGTTCGGCATCACGAAGCAGCCCGAGGAATGCAGTCGCCGGAACGCGTCGACCCGATCGTCAGGAGTGTTCATCTCAACCCTCCGGTCAGCCCTCGCCGACCTTATCGCCGGGGGCAAGGGTGTTGTCGGCGGATCCCCGGCCGGGGTCGGCGCCGGATACTTCCGGGTCAGTGCGCTGAGATGCCCAACCCCGTCGTTCCGTCGATCGAGCAGCTGACGCCCGTGCCGTGCATGTTGCAGTAGCCGCCGGGATTCTTGTCCAAGTACTGCTGGTGATAGTCCTCGGCGTAATAGAAGGCGTTGAGCGGCCTGATCTCCGTGGTGATCTCGCCGTAGCCCGCGGCCTGCAAGGAAGCGGCGTAGGCGTCGCGGCTCACCCGCGCCGCGTCGAGCTGCTCGGCATCGGTGGTGTAGATCGCCGACCGGTACTGGCTGCCGACATCGTTGTACTGCCGCATTCCCTGTGTCGGGTCGTGGTTCTCCCAGAACGCGCGGAGGAGCTGCCGGTCACCGATCTTCTCCGGGTCGAAGACCACGAGCACCGCCTCGGTGTGCCCGGTGCGGCCACTGCAGACCTGCTCGTAACTCGGGTTGACGGTGAACCCGCCGGCATACCCAGCGGCCGTGGTGTAGACGCCCGGCAGCCGCCAGAACAGCCGCTCGATGCCCCAGAAGCAGCCCATCCCGAAGACCGCGGTGGCCATTCCGGCCGGCCACGGCGGCAACATGCTGGTGCCGAGCACGGTGTGGGTTCCGTCGATGCTGACCGGCTCGGGCCGGCCCTTCAGCGCCGTCTCGGCGGTTGGCATGCTGGTCTTGCGGGTGAACAGGCTCATGCACCGAGGGTACGAGCCAACGGCCACGACGTTGAGTGCTGGATCGGGCACAATGAGTGGACGGTTGCGGCGTTTTCACGGTCCGGCCCATCAGCAGATCGCGGCTCGTCGGGGGTGGACGTGACAGACGACGCCGGTGCGGCGAGCACCCGGGCGCCGAAGACTGCGGCGCCGAAGACTGGGGCGCCGAAGACTAACGGGGCTCCGCCGATGGGTGTCCGCGCCGCCGCTTCCCGCCGGGACACCGCCATCGATGTTCTGCGCGGGCTGTGCATCGTCAGCATGACGACAGCCCACGTGGCAGCCGGGACCGTCCCGTACCGGGTCGCGCATGCGGCGGTGTTCGTCGACGGCGCTGTCGGCTTCGTTCTGCTGTCCGGCGTGATGGTGGGACGGGTGCAGCGCCGGGCCATCGACGCGCAGGGCCGATCGGCGGGCGTGCGCAAGTTGCTGCGCCGGGTCGGGCTGATTTATCTGGCGCACGTGGCGCTGTGCGTGGTCGGCATGCTCGTCGTGGCCGCCGACCCGGCGCGGGGTGACATGTACGCCGGTGTCAGCGCTCTGGGCGGTCCGGTGCCGGCCGCGCTGGCTACTCTCGGATTGCAGGTCAACCCGTACTACACCTCCATCCTCTCGCTGTACGTGCTGCTCCTGCTGCTGGCGATTCCGGCCGTGCTCGCGGTGTCGTTCCGGGCGCCGGCGCCGGTCGCAGCGGCCTCGCTCGCCCTGTATGTCGCTGGTTTGCTGTGGCCGGAACCGTTCACCTTCGCCGAGCGGCCGGGGGTGCCGTCGCCGGTCAACTGGGCGACATGGCAGCTGCTGTTCATGGCCGCGGTGCTGGTCGGTTGGTACTGGCGCGGGCCGGTCCTTCGCAAGGCGGTCCGGAGCCGCGGGATGGTCTACGCGGCTGTGGCTTTCGTGCTCGCATGTGCAGCGTTGGGCTGGGCAGCGACGACCGGGGCGCCGGCGGCCTGGAAGACCGTGACCGCCGCCGCATTCAGTGACGGGGCCCTGGGACCCGGCCGGCTGTTGATGGCCTTCGCCGCCGTGCTGGTCGGGTACCGGATCTGCCTGTGGGTGCTGCCCAGGACCGGGCCGCTGTTCACGCCGATCGCGCTGATCGGGCGGCACGCGCTGGACTGCTACATCGTGCTCAGCCTCACCGTCATCCTGCTACCCGGCGGCCTTGCCTACGACACCACGGGCTGGATCGGCGTGGCCGTCACCGTCGACGTCCTGGTCCTGATGGTGCTGTGGTGCGCTGCTCGGGAGCGGGGATCGACCTCACTTCGGAGCCTGCAGCAGCTGCCACGGCGAATCATCGGTCGGTGACGCCGGAATGGCACCCGGCCGGTCGCCCTGCGTCCAGTACTTCGCCTGCCAGCCGATGCCGTCCAGCAGCACCCTGCTGCCCGCCATGTACACCGCCTTCGGGTCCCACTGCGGGTAGGTGCCGGCCGGCAGCGTCGGTGTGGGCGCGGGAGTGTCGCCGGGCAGCACCGGCCCGATCAGCGTCCACGGGGTCTGGTCGGCGGTGGCCACCGGGGTGTCTGGCATGTCGCCGACCGTGTAGAACTTGGCCTGGTAGACGTTGCGGTGCCAGACGACCTTCGTTCCCTTGGTGTAGGCCTGATTGGGATTCCAGATCTGGTACGGCGATTTCGCCGGGTCGTCGACGATGGCGGTGCCCGAGGTGGTCGCCGACGGTGATGCGCCGGACGACGCGGTGGCCGGGGCGCTGGTGGTCGCGGTGGCTGCCGCCGTCGTCGCGGCGCCCGACCCGGTGCCCGAACCGAACGTGCGCAGGATGCCGGTGAACTGCCCGACCGTCTGGTCGACCCCGCTGCAGGCGTCCGACACCACCTTCACGTCCGGATAGTTCGGCCCGCACGACTGGTCACGGTTGGCCGACCACATCGACAGCCGCGCCAGTTGCACCTGCTGGGCGAACTGCACCAGCTGCTGGGCATCGTCGAGGGTGAAGACCTCGTCCGGGATGTCGTTCTGCCCGATCATCGGGGTGGCGCCGACCAGCTGCCACGCCTGCGCGGTGGTGAGCTCGGTACCCGCCGTGGCGTACGCGTTCTTGATCTGCCCCTGCAGTGCGTTCAGCGCCAGCTCGCCCTGCTGCGCCATGGTGCGGCCGGCGGGCAGCGGTTCGCCGTAGTCCATCGTCATCCCGTTGACCCCGGCCAGCGGCACCTTGGCACCGATCATGGAGTTCAGCACGCCGAGACCTTCTGCGGTCAGACCGTTCTGACCGACCGGCAGGGTGAGCCAGATGTCCAACGGCTTGCCGGCGGCCTTGGCCTTCGCCGAGACGGTGGCCATCGCGGCGGCGCGCCGCTGGTTGACCTCGGCTGCGGACGCCGCGGAACCCTCGACGTCCAGGTCGATCTCGGTGGCCTGGTACCGGTCGATCACCGACTGGTAGGCGGCGGCGAGGGCGGCGGGATCCTTGCAACCGATGGCCAGTTCGGAGTTCGCGGCACCGCCGAACGAGATCGTCACCTGCCCGTCGAGTTGGCGCAGCCGCGCCACCCGCCGGTCCAGTTCCAGCTGGTCGCCGGCGTCCGCCATCGTGTACGCGCCGCCCCAACTCGGTTCGCACGGTTTGGATTTCGCGCTGACGATGAACGCCAGCACCACCGATGTGGGGTCGGCGTTCACGGTGTTCTCGAACGGGTAGGTCGGGGTGGCAGTCACGTCCACGTACGGCGCGTACGACGCCGTCGGGACCGGTGCGTTCGCCACCGCCTCCTGCTGCCGGCGGAAGTACCAGCCGCCGTAGATCAATGCCCCGACGACCACGAACACCAGGGCGACCCGGAACCAGGACAGATGACGGCCGTCGCCGCTGGGTGCGTCGGCGGGCGGCAGATCGTCGGGGCCGTCGGGTGTGTCGCCGTCTTCCGCCGCGGCGTCCGTGGTCGGGCCGTCGGGATCCCGGGTGGCCTCTTCGTACTGGATGATGTCGTTCTCGTTCATGACGGTTCGCTTCCGGTGTCGACGGAGACGGGCACCTGCTCCGCGGTCGCCGCACTGGCGCGGGTGCCGTTGCCGGACTCCGTGGCGCGATGGCCACCGCCGTTGGTGTTGACCTGATCGGTGGACCGGCCGCCCTTCGCGCGGTCACCGGGGCGCCCTTCGCCCGGGTCGGCGTCGCGGCCGGCGTTAGCCGGCACGGCGCGACGCTCCTCGGCTCGGGGTGCGCGATCCGCCGCGGTCCCGGCCCGGTCCGCCGCGGTCCCGGCCCGGTCCGCCGCGGTCCCGGCCCGGTCTGCTGCGGTGCCCAGCCCGGTCCGCTGCGGTGCCAGCCCGGTCCGCTGCGGATCCGGCCCGGTCGGCTGCGGTGCCCGCGCGGTCGCTGGCCCGCCGGTTGTACTGCACCGGCCCGTCGCCGCCCTGGACCCGGTCGGTGGCCCGCCGGTTGTGTCTCACCGTCGGCTCCGGGGTCTCCGCGAGGATGCGGAACATGCCCGTGCCGTCCGAGATGTGCTCCCCGGTCTCGGTTGCCGGCGCGCCCAGGTACAGCACGTCCTCCCACGTCGGCTTGCGGGTGGTCGGTGCCTTGCGGGCGCGGCGCACCTGCACCTTGGGGCGGCTCGCCTTGTCGGTGACGTACAGCCGCTCGACGAATCCCAGCCAGATGTCGACCAGCGCGTGCCGGGCGCCCATCAGCGCGAACAGCGCATAGGTCGCGGTGATCGCGTTGAACGCCGCGAACGTGGCGTTACCCCAGAACTGCAGGCTGATGTCCCGCCAGACCGTGAACACGGAGAACCCGATGATGAGGAACGGCGACAGCGCGAACAGCAGCGGGGTGGCGGTGCGGTTCGCCACCTTGGGGGTGCGGGCGAACGGGATCCGCTTGCCGGTGATGGCCTGCTGGATGGACTTGACCACGCCCGCCAGGTTGACCGGCAGCAGGATGAGGTTGAACCCGTAGACCCGGAAGATGTCCATCCGCTTGTAGCCGCACCGTTTGAGGTCCGACGACATCGCGGTGAAGTACGGGGCGGCGGCGAGCAGCACCAGTGGGCTGAGCAACCGGCTGTTGAACGGGTACGCGAGCAGCAGCACCAGGGCGATGCTGCTCCAGCAGGTCGAGGCGAGATAGTTGACCCGCAGAAGGGTTTGGATGGTGCTGGCGTGTTCGGCCCGCTTGAGCCGCGCCTTCCGCAGGATCCGCAGCTTCGGCATGATGATCAGTCCGCCGTTGGCCCACCGGCGGCGCTGGATGCACAGCGACCCGAAATCCGGTGGGGTGGCGGAATAGCTGAGCCGCTCCGGGTAGTTCAGCAGCTTCCAGCCGTGGATCGCCAGGTCGATGCTGGATTCGGTGTCCTCGATGACCGTGCGATCCATGACGTAGCGCCGGATCTCGAAGCCGCCCTGGTGCTCGACCTCGACGATGTCGTCCAGGGCACGCTTCCGGATCACCGCGTTGGCGCCGACCCAGAAAGTGGCGCCGTGGTAACTCATTCCCTGGTGCACGATGTGCTGCAGGTCGGTGGTCGCCCCGGACAGGCGTTCCATCCGGGTGGCGGCGCCCGGGAAGGCGGAATACGGGGTCTGGATGACGGCCAGCCGGGCGTTCTCCTGCTGGTTCATCACGTAGACCAGCCGCAGGCAGTACTCGGGCAGGATGATGCTGTCCGCGTCCAGGGTGAGCACGTACTCGGAGTCGGGAATCACCAGTGCGCCGTCGGATCCCTCGGCCTTGGCGAGCACCTGGCCCTGCGGGGTGTTGCGGATGTGGTAGCTGTGCCCCATCAGCCCGATGTAGCTGTTGAGGTTCATCGCCTTGTTCGCCTCTTGGGACAGCGACGCGTACAGCTTGCGTTCGAACGAGGTGATCTCGGCGCGGAACGTCCAGGCCAACCGGCGGTACAGCTGCAGCACCCGGGCCCGGGTGATCCGCGCCTCCGCCGATGCGGCCGTCGTCAGGGCCTCGCTGATGTCGGCGAAATCGTCGCCGAGCACACCGAGAACCTGCTCGGCGAAGAACGTGTCGACGTGGTCGGTGATCCGCTCCTCCGCCACCCGCTGCCGCATCCAGTCCGCCGCCCAGCGGTACTGGCGGGCCAGTTCCATCACCTGTTCGATCGATGCCTGCGGCTGTCGCGCGGGATCGGGGAGTTCGTCCCACTCCTCCTCGAGCGCCTCCTGCTCGGCGCACCAGGTCTCGAAGCCCTTCAGGCATGCCTCGAACCGTTCCTGCGGCTCCCGCAGCCATTCCATCAGCACACCTGGCATGTCCCGGGCGCCCTGCAGGGACGCCTTGTGTGCCGCGGAGGTGGGGTGCGGCGGGTCGTCGAGCAGCAGCACCACCCGCAGTCGCGGGTACTCCTGCAGCGCAGCGGACAGCAGCGTCATCCGCACCACGGGAATCTCTTCCCGATACGACGGCACGAGCACCGTCATCGGTGCCTGGTGCGTGCCGAACGACTCGTCGATGACGGCCCGCGGTACCCGGCGGTGTGCCCGGGTCCGGTACAGCGCACCCTGCCGGGCGACCAGGTAGAGCAACGCCGACAGCGCCAGGAACGAGGTGATGGCGACGTAGGTGATCGTCTCCCACAGGAAGCGCGGGTTGCCCTGATAGGAGTTGTTGATGATGCCGGTGAAGAAGTACGAGAAGACGTAGGCGAGCCAGGCCAGCACCGTGAAGACGATCGCGACCCGGCCCATCGCCATCCGGGCGTCACTGGCCTGCGGCGCGACCGGCGGCAGCGGTTGGGTGCGCTTGTCCGCGCCCCACTGCCGGCGCGGTGGCGGGGGCGGCTGCTCATCTGTGGGGCGAGTGGGTAGGGCGACGCTCATGTGCTCTCCTGCTCGAGCCACCGGCCGGCTCCCCGAAGGGCGCGGGAAGAACCGAAGGCACCATACTCCGCCGGACGGGTGGTGTACGTCCTAATAGTCTAGCTTTCAGGCTAGACCATTGACGTATCGACCGACCGTACTGTGGACCCTCTGTAGCCCGGCAAAGGATCACCCGCAGCAACCGCGGACAGCAGGTTTCCGATGGCGCTGAGCGTGATCGGCTTGCTCAGGTAGCCGTCCATGCCCGCCGCGATCAGGCGCTCACTGTCACCTTCGAGTGCATTTGCGGTCACCGCAACGATCTTGGGCATCACCCGTTCAGGTGATGCCTCTTCGCGGATCCGCGCAGTCGCCGCCACCCCGTCCAGCCGCGGCATGTGCACGTCCATCAACACGACGTCGAACTCCTTCCGCCGCACGGCCTCCGCCGCCGCGAGCCCGTCCGTCGCCACATCGGCGGTCACCCCGAGCCGGCTGAGCATCCGCAGCGCCACCATCCGGTTGGTCGGGTCGTCCTCGGCCAGCAACACCCGCAGGTGCTGGGTCGGGGCGCCGTCGGCGGCCGGCGCCTTCGGCGGCGCGGGCGGGTCCGGTTCCGGTTCGGACAGACCCAGCGGCACGGTGAAGGTGAACACCGAGCCCGCCCCGGCATCGCTGTCCAGTTCGAGCGTGCCGCCGAGGTGGTCGGCGATCAGCCGGCAGATCGACAGGCCCAGGCCGGTGCCGCCGTACCGGCGGGTGGTCGACGCATCGACCTGGGTGAAGGGGAGGAAGATCCGATCCTGCCGGTCCTTCGCGATGCCGATCCCGGTGTCCCGGATGGTGAAGCGCGCCGCCGAGCCACCGGGGAGATCATCGTCGTCGGCGCGGTCGGCGGTCAGCCACACGCCACCTTGGTCGGTGAACTTCAGGGCATTGCCGACCAGGTTCAGCAGCACCTGACGGATCCGACCCTCATCCCCCTCGACGGTCGCCGGGATGTCCTCGGCGACCCGGACGTGGAGCTCAAGACCGCCCCCGGCCGCGGTGGTGGCGAACAGCGAACGGACGTCGTCGAGCACGTCGCGGATGCAGAACCGGCGCGCCTCGATGGCGACCCTGCCGGAATCCAGCGCGGAGAAGTCCAGCACGTCATTGACCAGGGCGAGCAGCAGGCTTCCGCTGCGCTGCGCGGTCTCCACGTACTCCCGCTGCTCCTTGTCCAGGGCGGTGTCCCGCAGCAGCGCGGTCACCCCGAGCACGGCGTTCAGCGGTGTGCGGATCTCGTGGCTCATGGTGGCCAGGAACGCCGACTTCTCCTCCGCCAGGCTCAGTGCGGTGTCGGTGGCCTCGCGCAATTGCCGGTCGATCAACCGGCGTTCGGTCACGTCGGTCTCAATGGCGACGTACCGATTCACCGCGCCGCTGTCGTCCCGCACCGGATGCGCCTCGATGTGCACCCAGTACTGCCGGCCGGAGGCCGCGTAGTTGAGCACCTCGGCGACGAAACCCTCATTCCGGCGCAGTGCCTCGCGCATCGCCGCGATGGTGTCGGGGTCGGTGTCCGGCCCCTGCAACAGCTCTCCGGGACCGCGGCCGCGGGCGACGTCCAGCGGATATCCGGTGGTGCGGGCGAAGGCGTCGTTGACCCATTCGATCCGGCCCGCCTCGTCGGTGATGACGACGAGATTGTCGGTGGCGTGCACGACGAGCGCGTGGGTCCGCAACTCCGCATTCAGCGCAACCAGTTCCGCGGCCGCCTTCTCCCGCTGCTTGCGCGAACGGCGCGACGCGTAGCCGGCGACGGCCAGGAAGACGATGAAGGCGACCGTCGTCACCGCCAGCCCCAGCATCAGGGTGTCGGTCTGCCCGAGCAGCTGCCGGGTCCGCTCGTTGGCCTGGGCGGCGCGCACCTTGCGGTTGATCTCGCTGTCGCTGACCAGCTGGTTGTAGCTCTGTTCCAGGTCGACCAGGCGGGCGGCCACGTCCTGCAGCCGCGCCGGGTCAGCGCCGGCCAGTGCGGCGTCCAGCTGGGGCCGGACGCTGCCGGACCACCGGTCGGCCAGCGCCACCGACTGCCGCATCAACTCGTCGGACCCCAGGGTCTGCCCCTGGTACGGCAGCGCTCCCTCCTGCACCCGCTGGTCGACGAACGCCTCGACGACCTCGACGGCGGCCGGGTCCACCGGCGTGCCGATCACCAGTGCGCGCAGCCGCAGCAGCTCGCGCTGCGCCTGCCCGAGGGTGCGGAAGTTGGCGTCGACGGCCTGCTGCGTCGAGGCGACACTGGCCCGCAGGGTGCGGGTCTGCTGGACGAGCAGCACGCCGAGCCAGGACGTGGCCAGCAGCATCACCACGGCGAGCGCCAGCAGGGTCCGGCCCACCGCCGTCTGCGTGGAGGCGCGCCGGCCGATCAGCGTCATCGGATGGCGATCGAGGAGAGCTGCCAGATCCGCCGCGGGTCGTACACCGTCGGGTCGAGGTCGTAGCCGCTGGTCGGGTAGATCACCCGCAGTGGGCCGTAGTGCGCCACCGACATCTGTTCACCGTCCAGCCGGGTCGCGAGCAGCACCGGCAGATCGGTGACGTCCGACATCGGCAGATCCACCGAGTAGTCGTTGAGGGCCGCGGCGGACAGCGTGGTGGCCTGGTCGGCACCCAGGTGGGCCAGCAGGGTGGACAGCAGCACACCCTGGAACTGCGCCTGCCGGCCCTCGGCGATCCGGTCGTCGACGGTGCACTCCACCTGCGGCAGCGCGTCGAGCTGCGCCATGGTCAGCGAGACAGGCGTGGCCTTACCGTTGTCGGCTGCCTTGACCTCGAGCACGGTGTCCCCGGCGGACGCGGTGGGAGCGGGCGACTCCGCCATCCGGCAATCACCGCGCTCGAGGCTCTGGGCACCCGTCGTGGGATCGCTGATCACGGCCACCGCGGACGGCTCCGTGCCGGACCCGGCGGAGCAGGCGGTGAGGGCGAGCAGCAACGCACACGCGGCGACCGCGACGGGGGGCAGAAAGCGCATGGGAACAGTCAAGGCCTGGCCCCGTAACGGCCGTTCAGGGATAGGTCAATATCTGGTCAAGACGGCGTACGTGGCCCCAAGCACCCGGCACGATGGGGCGCATGCCGCCTGTTCTTGATCACGACCAACTCGATTCGCTGGGCACCGACCTCGGTGACGCCGACTTCCTGCGGGAAACGGTCGAGCTGTTCCTGGCGGAGTTGCCCGGCCGTACATCGCTGATGGACCAGGCGTATGCGGCGTCGGACCGGCCGGCGCTGATGGAGGTGGCACACAGCCTCGGGTCGGCCAGCGCCATGCTCGGCGGCGCGCAGCTGGCGGCCGCCTGCCGGGCCATCGAACACGGCGCAGGGACGGCGACAGCCGCGGAGCTGGCCGGATTGCTGCGGGCCTGGAACGAGTCGTGCCGGCAGACGGACAGCGCGATGCGGCGCTGGTGCCTGAGCGGCTGAGCTGTCCGCCGTCGAACGGGCCTCAGGGGTCGAACCGGTACCCCACGCCGCGGACCGTGACGATGTGCCGCGGCTGCGCGGCCGACTCGCCGATCTTGCGGCGGACATTGGCCAGGTGCACGTCGACCACGTGGTCGTCGCCGAACCAGTCCTGCCCCCAGATCTGGGACATCAGCGTGCCTCTGGAGAACGCCCGGCGCGGGCTGGCCGCCAGCGTGTCGAGCAGGTCGAATTCGATGCGGGTGAAGTCCACCGGTTCACCGTCGACCCGCACCTGCCTGGCTACCGGGTCGATGGCCAGGTCGCCGAAGTCACGCACGCCCGTGGGAGCCGGCGGGGTCCGCGGCCGCCGCTGCATGGCCTTGATCCGCATGGACAGTTCGCGGGCCGAGAACGGTTTGGTCACATAGTCATCGGCGCCGACGGCCAACCCCAGCACCCGGTCGATCTCCTCGTCCCGCGCGGTCAGCATGATCACGTAGGCGTCGGTGAACTCGCGCACCTGCCGGCACACCTCGATGCCGTCCAGCACCGGCAGGCTGATGTCCAGCAACAGCAGTTCGGGCGTGCGCGACCGCGCCAGCTGCACCGCGGTGCCGCCGTCCCGCGCGACCGAGACGGTGTACCCCTCGTTCTCCAGCAGGCGGGTGCCGATCGAGACGTACTCCTCGGTGTCCTCCACCAGCAGCGCGTGGCGTTCGTTCATCGGGTGCCCTCCAGTCGGGCCGGCTCCGGGGTGGATGCGGGTTCCAGGCTCGACTCCAGGGCGAGCCGGGCGGCGAGCTCGCTGGTGCGCAAGGGTTTGGTGAGGCAATCGTCCATGCCGGCGGCCCCGCAGTCCGCGCGGTCGGCGGCGCCGGAGCTGGCGGTGAGCGCGATGATCCGGGGTTGCCGGATCGGCAGCCGGCGAATTCGGCGGGTGGCGTCCAGGCCGTCCAGCACCGGCATGTGGATGTCCATCAGCACGACGTCGTAGCCCTCCCGCAGCACCCATTCCACGGCCTGCCGGCCGTCGGTGACCGTGTCCACGTGGTGCCCGAGCCGCCGGATGAGCAGCGACGCGACCCGCAGGTTGACGGTGTTGTCGTCGGCGACCAGGACCCGCAGCCGTCGCTCCGGTTCCGGTTGCTCCTTCGACAGCGGCTGCGGGGCAACCGGTTCCGCCGGGTCGTCGGCGGCGGGGGCGAGGCGCAGCGGGATGGTGAAGGAGAACGTCGAGCCCCGGCCGGGGAGGCTCTCCACCGTCAGCTCGCCGCCCATCGCCCGCACGATGTCCCGGCTGATCACCAGGCCCAGCCCACTGCCGCCGTACCGGCGGGTCACCGTGGAATCGGCCTGCACGAACGGGGTGAACAACCGCTTCCGGTCCTCCTCGCTGATGCCGATGCCGGTGTCGGCCACCGCGAACCGCACCGCAGCAACGGCCGGGTCGTCCCCGGGTACCGCGCTGACGGTGACGGACACCCGGCCGGTGTCGGTGAATTTGATGCCGTTGGACGTCAGGTTGGCCAGTACCTGGTTCAGCCGGGTGACGTCGCCGGTCACCCGGTCCGGGCAGCCGGGGCCGAACGTGCAGCGCAGCTCCAGTCCCCTGACCCGGGCGGTCGATTGCAGCAGCCGGACGACGTCGGTGACGCTGCGGTGCAGCGAGAACGGCGCGTCCTCCAGCACCAGCCGGCCGGCGGTGATCTTGGAGTGGTCGAGCACGTTGTTGATCACCGACAGCAGCATGGCGCCGCCGCGGTCGACGGTCTCGGCGTACGACCTTTGCTCGGCGTTCAGTTCCGTCTCCAGCAGCAGTTCGGTCATTCCGATGATCCCCGTCATCGGCGTGCGCAGTTCGTGGCTCATCGTGGCCAGGAATTGGGATTTGGCCTCGGTCGCGGCCAGCGCCTGGTCCCGGGCGATCTGCAGGCTGCGGCGCAGTTGCTTCTCGTGGTCGTTGGCCGCGACGGCCTCCTGTACCGCCAGCACCAGCCGGCCGGTTCCGAGGACCAGAGTGACGAAGGCCAGGGCCACGGCCAGTTCCGGCCGGGTCGAGAACTGGTCGGCGATCAGCACGGCCAGCGCGGCGGCCAGGCAGCAGGCCGGCAACACCAGCGAGATGGCCGACGCCACCGCCTGTCTCGGCGCCGGGAGGCCGGCGTTCCAGATCGCACCGGCGAGCAGCAGCAGGGCGCCCAACCAGAGCGCGTCCGGTGGGGTGCCGCGATGATAGGTGCCGGCCATCACGTCACCGAGCAACAGGGTGTTCGCGGTCGCCATCACGCCGAACGCGATGATCATCATCCACCACACCCGGCTCGGCCGGCGTCCCAGCACCGTCAGCATGCCGAGCAGGATCGCAACCAGCACCAGCAATCCGAGCGGGTAGGCGATGGCGGCCGCGGCATCGGTCATCTTCGGTGCCTGCGCCGAGATCGGGTCGAAGATCACCGCGCCGACCGCAGCCGTCAACCCGCACGCGGTGATCAGGCCGTCGAGCCAGACCGCCACCGGCGCGATGGGCAGCCGGCGGCGCAGCGATGTGACCAGACCGACGAAGCAGAAGACGACGAAGCCCGCGTAACACACGTAGGTCGGGAACGGTGTGTCGGTGCTGGCCCGCGCGCTGATCGAGAAGATGGCGTCACCCATCGGGATGCAGAGCGCGGCAACACCGAACGCCGCCCAGGTGAGGCGTTCCCGGTCGTCCCGGATCACCCGGATGAAGATCAGGATCGCCGGCAGCAGTTCCGCCCCGATGTAGAACCAGGTGTCCCACCACGCCGGCCGCTCCGAACGGAGCGTGAAGACGGTGGCCAGCAGGTAGGCGGCGCCGGCCACGGCACCGGTCACGAAGCCGGCCCGCACCCACGTCGGAATCACCGGTGGCGGGCTGCCGGCGGGTGTCGGCGCGGGCGAACCGGTCACCTCGGGGCACCTTCCACGCGCGCCACGCACCAGCGTGCCTGTTGACGAATTCTTGACCTGCCGCAGAGCCGTTGCTGCGCGGACAGGCGGAAAGTATCCATCACCACACGTGATCAACGGCGATGCGGTGATCCCGCGTCAGCAGGAACGGAGCGCAATGAACCGAAAGCCGCTTTCGTTTCACTCGTTGGAACATCCCAGCGTGACGGGCCGATATCGCCGATTCAATTCGCTGCACCGGAAAGGTGAAGACGGTGCCCTCTCGGTTGATGTTTCGGTCAGCAACACCGGAACCAGGCTGCGGCCCGCGCCGAATACGTCCGCCGATCGGCGAAACAGGATCAACGTAGCGTAATCTCAGCGGTGCGGTACCGACGGCCCGGGGGCGGCTGGTTCGCGGGCACCTCTCGGTGGTTGCCCGCGAAAACCGTTGCGGTGCAGCGTAGATGTCCGGTCGGTGGGGCAAGTGTGTCGATGCAGTACTTCCGTGCAGGGGTTTTCATCTGGGGGTTGTCGTGGTGGTTCTGGCTTCTGCGCGGAGCACGACCTATCAGGCGTATCGCACGTGGATCACCGAGGAGTTGACCACCCCGCCGCGGATCTCCGTCGTGATCCCCGCCTACAACGAGGAGTGGCGAATTCTGCCGACCATCGGGGCGGTCGCCACCCATATGTGTGCGCGCGGGGAACCGTGGGAACTGGTGGTGGCCGATGACGGTTCCACGGACAGCACGGTGGAATTGCTGACCGAGTTGCGCTTCCCGAACATGCGGGTGCTGGTTGCGGACCGTAATCGCGGTAAGGGTAGTGCGGTGCGCCGCGGGATGCTCGCGGCCCGCGGTCAGTTCGTGTTGTTCGCCGATGCCGACCAGTCGACGCCCATCGAGCAGGTGGACGCCCTGCTCGAGAAGATCGACCAGGGGTACGACGTGGCGGTGGGATCCCGCGCGCTGGCGGGGGCGGCGGTGAGCGGCAAGAGCTTCCTCCGCAGGATCCTCAGCGCGGGCCTGCGGGCGCTGGTGTCCGTCGGCTTCGGCATCGGCATCACCGACACCCAATGCGGCTTCAAGCTGTTCACCGCGGACGCGGCCCGGACCCTGTTCGGCCTGCAGATCGTCGACACGTTCTCCTTCGATCTCGAAGTGCTCTATCTCAGCAGCAAGGTCGGCCTGCGGGTCGCGGAGGTACCGGTGGAGTGGATCGACGCGCCGGGCTCGACGGTGGACGCGGCGAAGGTGTCCGTGCAGTTCCTCCTCGACCTCATCCGGATCCGGATCAACGATCTGCGCGGCCGGTACACGCCCGGCGGCACCGAGTCGGTGGCGCACGCGGTGGGCCGGCAGCACGTCGCCTTCGCCGGTCAGGTCGCAGCAACCAACAGCCAAGGAGCGCAGCCATGAGGATCCACACCGAGACGGGCGCCGGGCGGCACGCGATGAAGCTCGCCGGCCGGTTCGACGCGCACGAGGTACCCGCCTTCGGCACCGCCGTCGACGCCCTGCTCACCGACCCCGGTTGCACCATCCGGATCGACATGAACAGCGTCATCTTCGTCGATTCCAGTGCGCTGGCCGAGTTGCTCCGCGCGCAGCGTGCGGCCGCCGCGGCCGGCGGCGATCTGCTGCTCGTCGACCCGTCCGACCCGGTGCGCATCATCCTCGAGCTGACCGCACTGGACCAGGTGCTGCGCACCGAGTCGTCGGTCGGCGTCCGGGGTGACGGGTAGATGCGACCCGACGTCCGCCCACCGGACTCGCGGTCCGGCGTCGAGCATTCGCTGCTGGCATTGCTGCGCGCGGCGGGTTCCACCGCACCCGCCATCGGACCGGGGTCGACGGTGGACGCGGACGAGCTGACGGCCGACACCGTGCTCGCGGCCGAGCGCATCCTGCGCACGGTGCGCCGGCTCGACCAGTCGCAGGACCGGTTGACCGAGGCGCTGGTCGAGTCGCACGACCGGATGGCCGCACTGCGGGCGCTGATCGCGGTGCCGGTCAACTCTCTTGATCACACCGAGGCGCTCACCGCGATGCTCACCGAGGCGTTGGAGCTGACCGGCTCCGACAGCGCGGTGCTGATCACCGCGGCCGACTTCCTGATCGTCGGTGACGACGAGGTCGGCACGGCGCTGCGGCGCAGCATGGTGCCGCCGGAACTGCTCGGCCGGGAACCGCTGCCGATCGAGTCACCGCGCGGCGCGGCGGTTGTCGCGGCATTGCCGGACGGTCAGGGGTGGGCGACGTTGGGGCTGGCCCGGGCCGGCGCGCGGCAGTACTCCACCGGTGACCTGGAACTGGTGGATGCCGTGGTCGCCGCGACGGACAAGTTGTTGACGCTGACCCGGATGTATCACCGGGACGTCGCGCGGGCCACCATCGAAGGTGAGCACCAGCTGGCATCCAGTCTCGCGCAGGCGGTGCTGCCGACGGAGCCACCGCGGCTGGCCGGACTGGAGACCTTTGCGACGGTCGTTCCCGCGGGGGTCTCGGGCGGCGACTTCATCGTCTTCTCCGAGCGCGATGGCGTGCTGTGGTTCGCGGCCGGCGACGTGGCGGGGAAGGGCCTGCCGGCCGCGGTCGTGATGACCAAGGCCGTCAGCGCGGCCCGGGTGGCCTTCCACCGGTACGACGAGCACGATCCGGCCGCGGCGCTGGACGCCATCGTCGACGAGTTGCACGACTACCTCAGCGACACCGGCCTTTTCGTCACCCTCATCGTCGGCGCCCACCGGCCGGGCAGCGGCATCGCGACCGTCTGCAATGCCGGGCACTCCCCGGTGCTGTCGGTCAGGGACGGTGCGGCGCAGGCAATTCCGCCGTCGCTGCCGCCGGTGGGTGTGGTCCGCGGCCGCCGCGGGCGCAACCACCGGGTGCCGCTGGCCCACGGCGATGTGCTGGTGCTGGGTTCCGACGGACTGTCCGAGCAGCAGAATCCCGATGGAGAGTTGTTCGGGTACCGGCGTTTCGAGCAGGCGATGCTGCAGCGGTGTGACCTGCCGCTGGCGGAGCTGGGCAGATCCGTGCTGGACCAGGTCACCGCGTTCGCCGACGGCACCGCCGCGTCGGACGACCGCACCCTGGTGTTGCTGCGGGCCGCGTCATGACCCTGCCCACCACCGGAGCGGTCCGGTGCCTGATGATGCCGGCCGAGCCGCTCGCGCTGCGCGAGCTGACCGACTGGGTCACCGCACTCCTGGCCGCGGCCGGTGCTCCCGGGCTGCAGCAGTCGGTGGAACTGGCCGTGCACGAGGTGTGCATGAACGTCATCGACCACGCCTACGGCCCGGAGCACCGCACCCGGCCCGACGACATCACGGTGGACGGCGAATTCGACGACCGGGCGGTCACCGTCCGGGTCCGGGACAGCGGCGTCACCTGTGACCGACCGGTCGGCAACACGCCGGCGCCGGCGCAGCCCACCGTCCGCGGCTACGGGTTGGTGATCGTCGAGAGGCTCGTCGAAGAGCTGATCTACCAACGCTTGTCGCGCACCAACCTCTGGCGGCTGCGGTTCGCCCGGCCGGCGCCGCCCGGGTCGCTCTCGGCAGCAACGCCAATCGAGTCACGTGCAGTGGGGGGACAGATGGAGCAGACACCATGACCACGTCCAGGCTCGGCGCATCCGGCGTCGACAGTCCCGGGGTGCCCACCCCGGGCATCGACACGGACACCCCCGCCGTGCCCGGTCCGGCGGCCTGCACGGTGGACGTGACCATGCTGCCCGCGAATGGCGCCGCCAGCTCCGGCACCGCCGTGGTGGTGCTCACCGGCCGGCTGGACGCGGTCGAGGCGGTGCGCCTGCGTCAGGAATTCGCGACCGTCCTGGCGGCCGGCGTCCGGCTGCTGGTGGTCGATCTCGCCGACGTGCACTTCGTGGACAGCGCGGGGCTGGCCGCGCTGGTCCGGGCCCGGCGGGAGGTCGGCAGCGCGGGCGGCACCATGGTGCTGGTCAGCCCGGCGTTGCCTGACGCGCTGCGGGTGTTCCGGCTGACGCAGTTCGACGAGGTGTTCCGGATGGTGCCGGCCCGAGGCGCCGATTGATGTCGACACCTGCCCGCTGCGATTCCCCGATGGACACCGAACCCACCCGGCCACGTTCCGTCCTGGTCGTCGACGACGACACCGTCTCCCGGTTGGTCCTCGCACACATGGTGCGCCGGTTGGGATATGACGTCGTCGAGGCCGACGACCTGCAGCCCGCCCTGACCCTGGCCGGCGCCACCGACTTTCAGTTGATCATCTCCGACTACGCGATGCCCGGCGGGACCGGACTGCAGTTGCTGGCCGATCTCCCGCCCGACAAGCGGCCTTCCTTCGTGCTGGTCACGGGTATCGCGCCGGACGCCGTCAGCGGGTCCGCCTCGGCTGCACACGCCTCCGCCGCACGGGCCTCCGCCGTGCACGCCTCCGCCGCAGATGCCTCCGCCGTGCACCCCTCCCCGTACACCCTCCCCCCGACGCCTCCCCCGCGCACGCCTCCCCCGCCGCGCCTCCGCCGCGGACGCCGCCGCCGAGGCCGCGACGGCGGGACACCGGCGCTTCGAGGTGCCGGCCGGCCGCTCGATCGACGGCTATCTGACCAAACCGGTCAGCACCCGCGCCGTCCGCGCCTGCCTGCGGTCGGTGCTGACGGCCCGGGATCATTGATCCGTGGCCCTGATCACCCGCACACGCCTTGGCGCCGCCGCGGTCGCCGCCGGTTGGGCGCTGGCCGCCGCGATGTCCGGGGTCGGGCTGATCCGGCTGGTCCGGTCGGACAACGAGCCGCTGCTGATCGGTGTGCAGGGCATCGGGATGTGGCTGCTGCTGCCCGCCTACCCGCTGGCCGTCGCCGCGGCGGTCACCCGCAGGCGCGCCCTCGCCGCGGTCGCGGTGGCGCTCGCCCTGGGCAATGTGGTGTGGGTCAGCGACATGTACCGCACCGGCACGGCGGAGGCGGCGCCCGCCGGCGCCGCAACGATGCACCTGGTGACGGCCAACATGCTGGTCGACAACCCCGACGCCGCCGGATTCGCCGCCGATCTGCGCCGCACCGGCGCCGACGTGATCACCGTTCAGGAGGTCACCCCGCAACACCTCGACGGGATGCGGGCCGCGGGACTGCTCGACGCCTATCCCCACCAGGTGCTCGACCCGCGGCCCGGGTTCCACGGATCGGCCATCCTGTCCAGGCTGCCGATCGCCGCCGGCGGCCCGATCGACGTCGCCGGATCACCGATGACGCGGGCCGACATCGTCACCGCGGCCGGCCCGGTGCGGGTGGTGAATGTGCACACGGTGGCCCCGGTCAACGAGCAGAACACCCCGATCTGGCAGGCGCAGATGACCGCGCTCGCCGGGTTCGCCGGGCAGACCAGCACCCCGCTGGTGATGGCCGGCGACTTCAACGCCACCGGAGACCACGAGCCGATGGACGAACTGCTCGGGAAGCACGGACTCCGGGACGCCTTCACCGAGGTCGGGCGGGGCGTCGGCGCCACCTGGCCGCAATGGGACGGCCCGATGATCCCGGTGATGCGGCTCGACCACGTGGTCGTCACCGACACCGTGGCGGTGCTCTCGGCGCAGGTGCAGGACAGCCCGGGCAGTGACCACCGGCGGCTGTCGGTCGAACTGGGGTTCCCGCCAAGGGCTCCCGCTTCTCAAGCCCACAAGATTTAGAGCCCACCAATGAAGAACCAGTGGCTTATCAATCCTCACAAGCCCATCAGGTAGTGCGTCCGCAAGGTGCGGGCCGAGAGCACCGCGGTGGCCGATGCTGCGCTGCCGTAGTAGACCGCCAGTGATGCGAGGGACCCGACGAGTGAGATCGGGGTGCTCAGGTTTGCCGCGCTCTGGATCCGGTTGGTACCGACCGCCGGGTCGGAGCTCGAGCGGACCTGATAGCAATGCACTCGCCACTTTGCGTTGGTGTAGGCGACGTTCAAGGCCGCTGTGGTCGTGTAAGTGGCGTCGACGGCTCCGTCGACGTAGAGAGTGACGGTGGCGGAATACGATGCGCCCGTGGTGCTTCCGCTGGGTTGCAGCGTCGCAGCAACGTGGTGCCACTGGCCGTCGTTGACAGCGGTGGGCGACGTGACGGTCAGCACATTCCCCGCGACGGCGACGCCGGTTGCGGGCGTGCTGTCGGCCAATCCGACCGTGTCGACCGCGAAGGCGGGACGGCCGCCCGAGGTGACGAACAGCGTCCGGTCGGACGCGCTCGTCGTGGATTCCAGCGATGCGGAATATCCGAGAATCGGACCGCCGGCCGCGGTTGTCGTCTTCAACCAGACCTCGAGGGTAAGGGCGTCCGGCGGGGGCGCGTTCCAAGCCGTCGCACCCGACACCGCATTGTTGCCACTGCCGGCTCCCGGCGGCAGGAAGCAGTCGCCGCCGTAGTTCATCGTCATCGCCGTGGAGGGAGCAGGACCCAAGCCGGGTGGCCCGGCCTCACCGAAGAGGACCGCCGGGCCTTGTGTCTGCTGCCGGACACCGTTGCAGTACTTGCCTTTCAGGGCGTTACCACCGTTCAGCGAACAATCTGCCGGTGGCGCAACGACGTAGAAATGATCCGCCCCGGAAAGGTCTGCGATGACTTGGGTTCCGTCGACAGTCGACCCTGGGGGTGCAGCGTCCTCCAGGGGGAGATACACGGCCGGCGATCCGGCCAATACGGCCTGCCGGTAGGAGGCGAATTGCCAGGCGTTGGCCGAGTTGCCGGTGGCGGCCAGTAGGTTGGCCGCCGTCGGAGTCCAGGCGACAAAGGGCACGACAAACAGAATGACGAATCC
>CAWAVL010000019.1:0-157484 GCA_963785455.1 uncultured Actinomycetota bacterium | reverse complement strand
TATCGCGTACGGAACCGGGGATCCGCCCCGGCGCACTTCGGGACCCGGACGCTTGATGGCAGGTGCGACTGTGGCATCGTCAACACCCCGCACACCGACCGGGCATGCCGCTCAGCCGTCTCAGGTGCCGGCGTGTGCCGACCGGTGGGCGTTGCGCGGCGTCCCGGCACACCGATCCGGGGACCGACCTGCTCGAGCGCACCGACGCCGCCACGGAGCGGGAGCTGTTCGACCGGTTCAGCGCGTCAGCGCGGCACTGAGGGAACCGACTGGGGGTGGACGCCGAGGAACTGTTGCAGGACACGGCGGTGGAGTTCTACGCGACCCTGGCGAGTCAGCGCGGCACCGGCGATCCGGAGCCGGGACTGAACGGGCGGACCGTGCGACCCGCCAGAAGGCCCCCGTCGCCGCAGACGTCGAACCCGGGCGGCTGGATTGACCGGATCGCCCACAACATCGCCGCCCGGCGCGTCGCCGCCACGAACTCATCCGCGGACCTGTCGGCGCTGCGGGAGTACCGGAACAGGTTGCAGGACGCCGAGAACCGCAGCGGCCGCGCACTGTCGTCGGCGGTGACCGACCGGCTGGCCGACGAGATTCGGTTGGCCCGACCGCCGCTGCGCCACCTCACCCCCGGGTTCCACCGGAAGGTGCGGGCCGTGTCGCCGAGGCGCTCGGCCCTGACTGGGAGCCGCCCGCCTCCACCGACCCGATGAGCCGCACCGACGTCTCCGCCCGGACCGCCGGTGCCGCGGCAGAGAACGTCCTGGACCGCGGGAGATATACCCGGGCGCGCCGTCGCTCGCGGCCTGGCATGGGACGCGGTCGCGGACGTGACCGGCGCGCCCGTCGTCGTCCCGGACGTCCTCGACCCGGGCCGGACCGCAGAGCCTATTTCGTGGTGACGGATCAGATGCGGCAGCGGTTGGCGTTCTGACGGGGCAATGTCGCAGCGCTGCAACGGGAGTTGGTCGAACAGGCCCAGGCGGCAGGGAGGGGGTGCCGAGCCGGCAAACGCTGCAGCGGGCGGTGGAGCGGGACGTGTCCCGCGGTGACCGGGCGGGGCTGCGGCATGGCGAGCGGGCCCGGCGCCGGACGTCCTGTCCGTGTCCAGCATTCACGGAGGTGGGGCCCGATGGCCCTACCCGGAGGTGACCTCCCTCATGCACCGTGAATTACTCGACGGCTCAAGGAGCGATGATGCGGCATTGGGGGGCACCGTTGATCAGATCGGCCCTGATCGAGAGGTTCCGTCCGAGGCAGAAGCTCTATCCGGTGAACAATGAGAGGGTCGTTGACAGCTGCGGGGTTGGATTCTGTCAGGGTGGCCCGATCGCCCATTGCCGGCGTCGATGGGCAGCCTGTGCGCGGGAGCGTCGCCGAGCTCACCCCGCGCCGAGCTTGGGGCCGATGACCTATCGATGCTTCGTCCGCGGCAGAGTGATGGCCACCAATCCGGTGTTGTCGTTCCACGGTCTTGGCTGCACCGACAGGCGGTACCGATTGAAGGCGCTTCACCGACAGCAAGACGGGTGTAGTTCTGAACAATAAGGAGTGCAAAATATGGCCAGCGAGCATTCCACAGACAATCGCTATGTAAACACGCTTCCGGGGATCGGCACGGCACTGGGCGCGGGCGCAGGTGTTGTTGTCGGAGTGGCAAGCGCAGGTATGGCAGGCATCACGGCCGGCCTCGTGATCGGTGCCGCGGTGGGTGTAGTTCTCGGCGCGGTGGCCCGGACGAATGCCCTCCACCGGCGCGGTCGATGACTGACCTGCTCAATCAGTGAGGTCGCCTGTGTTCCCGGGCGCTTGCTTTCGGTCGCCGGAACCGAACGACCCGGACATCGTTGCGAGCGCGCGACGCATCTTCCGGATAACTCATGGGCAATTCACTGCTTCTCCAATCGAGAGTTGTTCAGAATTGCTCGTCGGCGTTGATGCATTTGAAGGAACACGCAGGCATCCGTTCGAGCCGGTAACAGGTGTCGTCAGAGTGACACGCGAGAGCCTTCGGACGCAAGCTTCGTTGCACCGACTACAGAATCCAATAGGGTTTGACGGCTAATTATGCACCGGAATCGTTGGTGCCGCGAAACCTGAACGATATGGTTCGATTTGTCTCCGATCCCTCCGCGTGACAGCTACTTCACCGGTTCGGTTCCAAACAGTATTGGCACCCCGTTGTTGTAGTTGTTGATGAAGTTGCGGACTCCGCCGGCCAGTTCTCTGACAGTGGTGAGTGTCCCTGACGGGGCCTCTGAGCTCAACGGTTCACCTGGAGCTGCGACGGTCTTACGCGAGCAATGTTCACCGTCACCCCCGACGCGCGGAGTGGGAACAGACCTCCGGGGCCAACACTTGACCTACTGCACTGTTCGGGTTTGGTGTGTCAGTGCGCAGCTCTGGGCGGGTCAGTCGGGGGTGGGTGGTGTGGCTGGCAGTACCCGGGCTGTGTCCAGTTCGTCCGCGACGGCCCGCAATGTGGTGTTGCGCTCGTTGGAGTACCGGTGCAGGAGTTCGATGGCCGTGTCGGCGGTGATTGCCGTATTGGCTCATCCGGATGCCTTGGGCTTGGCCGACGCCGGTGCGACACTGTATGGCCTCCCGCAACTCTTGAATGGTGCGAACATGCGCCACTTGGACGCTGACGTGCGCTGCCAGGAGCACCGCGGTTTCCACGTCGCTGCGTCTGAGCCGGCGGGGATGGGTGCAGTACAGCGTCAATGCTCCCAGTGGCTTGTCAATGCGACCCGGCACCGACAACACCGCCGCCACGCCCAGCCGGACCGCCGGCGGTGACCATCGTGGCCACCGGTTCTCCCGTTGGAGGTCCTTGGACACAACGGGGTGTCCGACAGTGGGCACGTCGATGCACGGACCGGAGCCCACATCACGCTGTCACCGTTCGGCCGCGACTGCGGCGTCATCACTGCCCGCCGCGTTTTGGGGGTTGCATGACGCTCAGGCCCGCGCTGTCACCCAAGCCGACCCGCACAATCAGATCGGGGACCACCCGCAAAATGTCGGGCCCATACCCATTGCCTGCGGTGACACGGAACCCTTCCGCGACGACCATCGCCAGCGAGCGATCACCCCGCGGTAGTACGGGGCGGTTCCGAGGGCCAGCGCCGCCGATCGGTTCGATGATCCTGGAGGTGCTTCAGCAGCGCGGGAGCCCCTCGGGCGACAGCGCGAACAGTGACGGTGCAACAATCCCGGGCACGATGATCTTCCTCCGGAATGGCGTCAGCATTACTCAGAACGCGACAGTGCCAGCAACGCATCACTCATCGCAACCCTCCAAGAGCATTCAGTGAACGCGACCCTCTCTTGCCCTCGACAGGGTCCCAGTTCGTGGCGCCACCGCGGCCAGGTCGCCGCGGCGAAGAACCGCGGGTTGGCAACGGGTGAACGCGAGCAGTTCCTTGCGGGCCTCGCCGAGGTGATCGGCGACCGCGGGGACCTTCTCACCGAGCGCCTCGGTGACCCAGTCGAACTGTGCTGCAACGGCTTTCGCGTCGATTTGGTCGTACACCGAGTGCAGCATCGGGGTGACCCACGGCCACGAGGATTTCGGGGTGATGGCCATCAGGTTCAGCGCATAGTGGGTGCGGCACCGCTGCCACGACGCTCCGGGCAGGGTGGCCCCGATCGCGGCGACCAGGCCGCTGTGCGCGTCGCTGGTGACCAGTTTGACCCCGGAAGGCCACGGGCCACCAGGCCGCGGAAGAACGCCAACCAGTAGGTGGTACCAGACCGGCGCCGGCGCCCGGGACGACCTGTCCCGCGCCCGCGGGGATGAGCCCGTGTCACTTCAGCCTTCCCCTGTTGGTCATTCGTACTCCCCGCGCCCGCGGGGATGAGCCCTCTGGCCGGGGCCACGCCGGCGGCGATCGCGATCTGCCCGGCGACGCCGGCGGCATCGCCGGCCCAGTAACGCCTCTCGAGCGCCGTGGCGTCCTGGTCCCAGTTGGCGAAGACCGGGTCGTCGTCCAGCATTAAGGTGACGCGCTCGGTGAACCGGTCATAGATGTCCCGGCAGTGGCCGGCGTATTCCAACGGGGACCACACGGTGACCGCCGGACGGGTCCCGCAGTCACCCACTGCCAGCACGGCTTACCACCGCCCCCCACCCCCTGGAGCGCGGCCGCGATGACCTTCCGGCGCAGCCCGATCGGGTCGAAACCGCAGTCCGCACAGACGTTCTCGGTGACCCAGGTCCAGTCCTTGCGGTCCGGTTCCGGGGCCGCGGGTACGGTCGCGCCGCTGCCGACCGGCGCCGCGGAGCCCGCCGTCACGGGCTGGTCACCAATTTGGCCAGTTGCTCGCTCAACTCCGCCTCCGCGTCATCCATGCCGGCTTGCACCGTCAGCACGGTACCCACGGCTCCGTCGACCGCCGGTGAACGCGTCGACCCGCCGACCAGCACGAGGGCGGCTGATGCGGCAGCGCCCGGTGGTTGCGCGGCCCGCACGTCGACCCCCTGCGCGGTCAACGGCGCCAGTGCGGCGGTGATCTTCCGGCCCGAGCGCCCGGCGTCCTGGGACACCAGCAGCGGGCCGCGCAACGCCCCGGCCGCGGCCGAACCGAGCACGAGCGCCGTCCGCCCGTCCCCGCCGCCGCCCATCAGCACGCCCACCGGGTCACCGGGTCGCGGGTCCGCCCGGCCGAGCCGGACGGCCGCGAGGGTGAAGGTGGCTTGCCGGGTGTCGGTACCGGGAGGTTGCCGGTCGACGAACCCGGCGTCGACCAGCACCACGTCGGCCTCGACCGCCGCTGCCTGCGCGAGGAGGTCGGTCCAGGGGTCGTTGCTGAACCGGGTGAGCACGGAGCAGGCGACCCCGCGTTCGGAGAGTTCATTGGCCAGCGCGTGCAACTCGTCGACTGTCTCGGCCATCCGGGCCAGATCCGGCACCAGCGCGGCACCCACCTCCAGGGGTGCCTTCGGGCGGCTGACCAGGCGGCTGAGCACCAGTTCGGCCGGCCGCCCCGACCCCAGCAGCGCCGCCCCGACGGCGGCCATCGACCGCGCCCGGTCCGGCTCGTCGACCAGCACCAACACCCGGTAGGAGTCGGTCAGGCCGAGGGCGGCCCGTTCGGCGGCGGCGATGTCACGCTGCAACACGCGATCGGAGTACACCCGGCGCAGCAGCGGACCGGTCATGGCCGTGGTGATCAGCGCCATCAGCACCAGCATGGTGAACAGCTCGTCGTCCAGCACTCCCAACTGCCGGCCGACGTTGAGGATCACCAGTTCGGTCAGCCCACGGGTGTTCATCAGGATGCCGATCGCCGACGCCTGCCGCCCGGGCACCTTCATCACCCTGGCCGCGGCGTAGGCGCCGATGAACTTGCCACCGATGGCCACCAGCAGGATCAGCGCCAGCTGCCACACCCCGTTGCCGGTGAGCCCGCCGACGTTGGTCGCCAGACCCGTCACGACGAAGAACAGCGGCAGCAGCAACAGCACGCTGACCTGCTCCAGCCGCTCCAGGATCTCCCGGGTCATGTCCGCCGCACCCTGCCTGGGCATCACCGCGCCGAAGATGAAGGCGCCGAAAATGGCGTGGATACCGATGATCTCGGTGACGTAGGCAGAGACCAGCACACCGATCAGCACGACGGCGAGGATGTCCGGGGTGAGCCGGCCCATCCGCTGGTACCAGTCGTTCAACCGGCGCAGCGCCGGGCGCACCAACCCGAACATCACCGCAGCGAAGAGCGCCGTCAGCGCCACGATGCGCAGCACGTCCAACGGGCCGTTGCCCTGGACGACCGCGACGACGAATGCCAGCAGGGTCCACGCGAGGATGTCGTCCACCGCGGCGCAGGCCAGCGCCAGGACGCCCGTCGACGTCCGGTGCATGCCCCGGTCGGTGAGGATCCTGGCGAGCACCGGGAACGCGGTGATCGACATCGCCACACCCAGGAACAGCGCGAGTGCCAGCGGCGCGACGGGTCCCGCGGCGGTGACGTCATGGCTCGGGTACAGCAGGACGGACAACCCGGCCCCAAGCGCGAACGGCGCCACGACCGACGAGGCCGAGATCGTGCCGGCCAACCGTTCCCGGCCCCTGATCAACAGCATGTCCAGTTCCAGGCCGACGATGAACATGAACAGCACCAGCCCCAACTGGGCGAGGATGTCCAGGTACGGCAGCACTTCGGGCGGGAACAGCTTGCCGTCCAGATCGCCCGGCAGCAGACCCAGCAGGCTCGGCCCCAGGGCGATGCCGGCGATGATCTCCCCGACCACCGGCGGCTGACCCACCGCACGGGCAAGGCGGCCGAAGACCCTGGCGACGATCATGATGATCGCGATGTCGATGAAGACGAGCGCGGCGATGTGCATCGTGGCTGTTCCTGTCCCGACCGGGTGACCGGCCGTCCTTCCGCTGCCGATCGCATCGGAGCGGTGTGTGCTCGGGGACCGCCCGGCCGTGCAGTGTTGCTCAGTGTGACCCAGAACCGTCGATCAGCAGAACGGACAGCCCGGACATTCAGCCGACCGTGTCGCTCTGCCCTGGTTGGGGTGAAAGTGCGGCGCAACGGCTGGTCGGCACCGATACGATCGGCCGGTCACCCTGCGGGGAGGTCCGGCTGCGTCCTGATGGCCGACCCTCCCCCGACGGGCGGATCCCGCGGAAGGAGCGCGACGTGGTGCTGCAAGATACGCCCGCGCAACCGGTTCCGGTGCTGGCCGACTTCCGCGTGGTGCGGTTGATCGGCGAGGGCAACCACGGCCGGTTCTATCTGGCCAGGCCACCCGCCCGGCTGGGCATCGACGACGAGTACGTCGCGGTGAAGGTGTTCGCGGGTCAGTGCAGCGAGGACGCCTTCCGCCGCGGTACCCGGGAACTGCGGGCGTTCGCCGCCGTCGATTCGCCTTACCTCGCCCGGGTGTACGACGCGGTGCTGGAGGACAACTTTCTCTACGCGATGGAGTACTTCCCGCTCGGGTCGCTGGCGGCGCCGGCACGCCCGCTGGACCGCGGCGAGGTGCTGCGGGCCGTCGAGCATGCGGCGCTCGCCGTGCACGCCCTGCACGAGGCCGGCCTGGCCCACGGCGACATCAAGCCGGGCAACGTCATGTTGCACGAGGACGGCGCAAAGCTCTCCGACCTCGGTCTGGCCAGGGCAATGACGGCCGGTGCCGCGCTCACCGGGATGGCACCGGAAACGTCGGTGGAGTTCCTCGATCCGTCGCTGCTGCTGGGTGAACCGCCGTCCCGCGCGACCGACGTGTGGGCGCTCGGCGCCACGCTGCACCGCGCGCTGTCCGGCCGGGGCCTGTACGGCGAACTGCCGGAACGGCAGCCACTGCTGGCGATCCGCCGGGTGCAGACCAGCCGGCCGGAGATCGACCCGTCACTGACCGAGGGGGAGGCGGCGCTGGTGCTCGCCTGCCTTGCCGCCCCCGATGAGCGACCGGCGACGGCGCTCGAGGTGGCCGAGCGGATCGCGGCGCTGCAGGTGCCCGCGGCCTGATCGGCGCCGAGATACCCGCGACGGCCGGTCTGCGCGGGCGGGCCGGCGCAGCGCCGACCAGGAGCCGACCCAGCGCCGACCAGCGCCGACCAGCGGCCGGTCAGGGCCGCCGATCAAGCCATCAGAACGTTGCGAGCGACCACCAGTTGTCCTGCAGGTCCTTCATCGTGTGGTCCTTCCAGTGCGCGTACAGCAGGTACTGCGCGCGCTGGGGGTCGTTGAAGGTCGTGATGATGTAGGGCAACTTCGCCTCGTCGTCCGCGGACCGGTACAGCGTGCCCATGTCCACGCCGTCGATGTTCCAGCCGACGATCTTCGGGGAGTTCGCCCAGTCGCGCTCGAGGTAGGCGTCCTTGTCGGCTTCGGTCGGGAAGTGCATCACCTCGAAGTAGACGCCCTGCGGGTCGCTGCACTGGATGATGGCGTCCGCGTTGCTGTTCTCGGTGTCGCTGGCGATGGAGCAGGTGGAGTCGCCGTACCCCTTGTCGGCGGGCGTGGCGGGCAGCATCTCGGGGAACTCGTCGACAGCGATGGCCGCCGGTCCCCACGGGTCGGTGACGGCGACGATCACCGGCGGGCTCGGCGCTGATTCCTTGCCGCTCGCATTGGACGCGGTCACCGTGTAGTCGTAGGTGCCTGGCACCAGCTTCGGATCGGAGTACCGCGGCGCCACCCCGGTGTAGACCACCTGGCCGGCCCGGCTGAGTGTGTACCCCGTTGCGCCGGTCGTGCTGTTCCAGGTCACCGTGACGTCCCGGCCGTCGGCCGTCGCGGTCAGGCCGGTGGGGGTGCTCGGGCCCTGCGCGACCGGCTCCGACCGGTTCAGCAGGACAGCGGCGGTGACGCCGGCGGCGATCACCAGGACAGCGGCGATCCCGATGATCAGCCACTTGCGCAAGCCACCGCCGGACCCTGAACCGCTGGACCCGGGACTGCCGGGGGTGGGGCCCCCGAGCGGCCCGCCGAACTGCTGCGGATAACCGGTCTGGTGCGGGCCGGAGTGGTGCACTCCACCGGGCGGCGGGCCACCGGGAGGCAGGCCACCGGGAGGCGGGCCAGCGAGGCCGGCCGGGCCGGTCTGCCCGCGGACCGGGGTGGGACCGGTGCCGTAGAAGCCGCCACCCGGACCGGCTCCCGCGCCCGCATACGTCAGGGGCGGAATGGCTTCGGTCGACCGGTAGGCGGCCGCACCCAGCGGCGCGACGGTGCTGGTCGGGGTCCAGCCGGCCGCCCCGGACCGCGGCAGCACCTGCGACTGGCGGATGGTCTGCCAGCCGGCGAGCCGCTCGAGCATCGTCACGATGTCGTCGAGTTCCTTCGGCCGCTTGGCGCCCTCGCGCTCGTAGACGACGGTGCGGGTCACGTCCTTGTTCCCGACGGTGATCTCTTGCAACACGTCACCCGGAACGATCTCGATCAGCGGCAGCCGCGGCGGCAGGTCGAAGAACCGCACCCGATGCAGGAGTTCCTCCAGCTCGATCCGGCTGCTGGCCGACAGGTAGTTCGTGCTGACCGGCCCCAGCTCGGACACCGTGCCCTGGGACGGGGAAGTGCGGCGTACCGACACCGTGTACGGCGGCCGCGGCGTCGTCAGCGCGATCGCCTCCACCGCCGCTGCGGCGTCCGCGGCCTTCGCCGCCGCTGACTCGGCGGCCTGCTCGACGGACGTGTGATCACCGCCCTGGGCGGGCGCCGCCGCGGCGGGCACGGCGACCTCGGCGCGGGTAGGGGTGGACGCCGCCGGGTCCGCCGCCGCCAAGGCCGCCCTGGCCGCGAGACTCAGCTCCCGGCAGGTGTTGTAGCGGTCGTCCGGATTCTTCGCCATGGCCTTGGCGACCACCGCGTCGAAGCCGATCGGCAGCCACGGCACCTTCTCCGACGGCTTGGGCGGCGGGTTCTTCAGGTGCGCGGTCATGGTGGCGAACGGTGAGCTCTCCGGGAACGGGACGCTGCCGGTGAGCAGCTCGTAGAGCACGCAGCCCAGGGCGTAGATGTCGACCCGGTGGTCGAGCGGCCCGGCCTCGATCTGCTCGGGCGATGCGTACGCCAGCGTCGCCAGCAGGTTGCCCGTGCCCGTCAGGTGCTGCACCTCGTCCGTCGACTTCGCAATGCCGAAGTCGGTGAGCAGCACGTGCTCCGGCTCGGCCGGGTCGTCGGACGGGGCGAGCAGGATGTTGGCCGGCTTGACGTCCCGGTGCAGTAACCCGGCCCGGTGCGCGAAGTCCAACCCGGCGCCGACCTCGGTGACGATGTGCACCACGCGGTGCGGCGTCATGGACCCGTCGCCGGCCCGCGCGGCGACCGAGGCGTCGACGCCGGCAACATGCTGCATCGAGATCCACAGCTGACCGTCGACGGCGCCGCGGTCGTACACCGCCACGATGTTGCGGTGGATCAACCCGGACGCGAGGTCGGCCTCCCGCTCGAACCGGGCCCGGAAGCCGGGGTCGCTGGAGAACGCGGGGTTGAGCAGCTTGAGGGCGTCACGGCGGGGCAACCGAGGGTGCTTGGCCAGGTACACCGCGCCCATGCCGCCGGTGCCCAGCACCGCTTCAATCGTGTAACCGGCGAATACATCGCCCGCGGCCAGGACCACGTGTCGTACCCCCGTCCGTTTTGTCCTCGAGACGAAACAACCATAACCGCGGCCGATCCGCGGTGTCACTCGTCGTGCGAGCCTCACCCGCCAGGCCATCGAAAGGAGTGACGCACCGGCACTGCAGATACCGCGTCGCGAAAAACAGTGGCGCACAATCGGGGCATGTGCGGCCGCTACGCGAGCTCATCGACCACCGCCGGCCTGTACGGCGAGTTCGGCGTCGAGGAGGTGACCGACGACGACCTGGCACCCTCGTGGAACATCGCCCCCACCGACCCGGTGCGGGTCGTGCTCGAGCGCCCACCCCGCGGCGAGGAGGAGGCGCCGCCGGTCCGTCAACTGCGCACCGTGCGCTGGGGGCTGGTGCCGAGCTGGTCCAAGGACGCCAAGGGCGGGGCCCGGCTGATCAACGCCCGGCAGGAGACCGTCACCGACAAACCTGCGTTCAAGACCGCAGCTGCACGGCGGCGGTGCCTGCTGCCGGCGGACGGCTACTACGAGTGGCAGAAGACCCCGGACGGCAAGATTCCGTTCTTCCTGCACGACGCCGACGAGGCCGTCCTGGCCTTCGCCGGACTGTACGAGCTGTGGCGCAACCCTTCGGTGGCCGATGACGACCCGGCGAAGTGGCTGTGGACGTGCACGATCATCACCCGGGAGGCCACCGACACCCTCGGCCACATCCACGACCGGTGTCCCGTGCTGGTTCCCGCCGGCTTCCGCGACGGGTGGCTGGATTGCTCCAGCGGCGACGCCGCCGTCGCCCGCCGTCTCCTCGACGAACTGCCGGAACCGGTCCTGGAACCCCGACGCGTGTCGACCGCGGTGAACAGCGTCCGCAACGACGGACCGGAACTCGTTCTGCCCGCGCCGGTCTCCGCCGAGCCGGCGCAGCAACTGCTGGATCTGGAAATCCACCCGGCGTCCTCCTGAGCAGCGAAGTTCACCGGTGCACGTCTGCATTCCGGCGCGATGACGGCAACAGTATTACGCTCCGCATGCGGCACTAACAGAACGTCACCAGTCTGACCGGAGGAGAGCGATGCCCAGCCCGAAGATCGTCTGGAGGGTCGAGCCGGACGAGCATGACTACCCCGCCGCGACCTCCTACCTGACGCTGATTGCC
This sequence comes from uncultured Actinomycetota bacterium, assembly GCA_963785455.1. Classification (GTDB taxonomy): domain Bacteria; phylum Actinomycetota; class Actinomycetes; order Mycobacteriales; family Nakamurellaceae; genus Nakamurella. The sequence goes on along the minus strand of CAWAVL010000019.1, from coordinate 146,268 downwards.
GCGCCGGAGATCGTCAAGCGGACGGTGAAAGCACTGCAGCAGGCGAAGCTCGAGCACTTCAAGGCCAAGGACATGCTGCGCTCCTCGCAGCTGCCACTGCTGCCCGCCGACGACCAGCACGTCGCCGCGGACATTGCAAAGGTGACCGCCGGCAAACCGCTGTCGCCTGTGCTGCTGGTGCGCGGCGCCCTGAATCGCGGATTCCCGATGCAGATCGCCGACGGCTATCACCGCGTCTGCGCGAGTTATCACCTCGGTGAGAACAACGACATCCCTTGCCGGATCGCGGAACTGCCGGACTGAGGTCCGCCGGCCGCGGACGACTCCGCCTGCCACCCCGCCGTCGCACTGTTGCGGCGGGAGCTGAAAGCTGCACCGATCCGCGGCTCGCAGACATGCGGGCGCGGCGACAATTCGCGTGCATCGGCGGGCGCGTCGTGCCACCATCCCGCCATGCCGACCCTCAACGCCGCGGCTCGGGATTTCCTGCTGTCCGGTCCCTTGGCCCATCTCGTTACGGTGAACTCCGACGGATCCCCGCAGGTTTCGCTGATCTGGGTGGGCCTGGACGATGACGAACTCGTCAGCGGACACCTTGACGGCAGTCAGCTCAAGATGCGGAACATGGCTCGCGACCCGCGGGTGGTGCTGTCGTTCGAGACGCCGACCAGGAACGCCATGGGTTTGCACGAATACCTGGTCATTCATGCCCGCGTCACGCTGACCGACGGTGGAGCCGCGGATCTGCTGCGACGCCTGGCGCAGATCTACATCGGTGCCGGCACCGACTTCCCGCCGATGCCGAACCCGCCGGCCGGGATCATCGCCCACTACCGACCGACCAAGATCACCGGCATCGGCGACTGGACGAGCTGAGCGCGCGTCCGGCCCCGCGACCGGAAGCCGGCACCGCGGTGAAATGGCCACCCGCCGCTGCGCCGGACGACGGCGTGGGCCCGTGCCGGCGGGGTCCCCCCGGTACGGGATCATGACGGGGTGACCGCCACCAGCACTGTTCCTCCCGGGGCCTGGGCCGCACCAGTGGCGGCCGGGCCGGTCAGGGCCACGGTCACCGTTCCCGGGTCGAAGTCGCTGACCAACCGCGCGCTGGTGCTCGCCGCGCAGGCCGACGGCGCATCGACGATCCGGTCGCCGCTGCGCAGCCGGGACACCGACCTGATGGCCGCCGCGCTGCGGTCGATGGGTATCGGCATCCAGGGGGCCGGCGACCACCTGGCCGACTGGCGGGTCACTCCCGCGCCACTTCGCGGCCCCGCCACCGTCGACTGCGGGCTGGCAGGCACGGTCATGCGATTCCTGCCCGCACTCGCGGCGATGGCCGACGGACCCGTGACGTTCGACGGTGATCCGGCCGCCCGCCGCCGGCCGATGGCGACCGTGTTGGATGCGCTGCGCCGCCTCGGCGCGCGCATCGACGGCGAGCGCCTGCCCTTCACCGTGCACGGCGCGGGCGCCCTGCCCGGCGGCACGGTGGAGATCGACGCCAGCGCGTCATCCCAGTTCGTGTCCGGGCTGCTGCTGTCGGGTGCGTCGTTCACCGACGGCGTGCGGGTGGTGCACCGCGGCGGCGCGCTGCCGTCGCTGCCGCACATCGAGATGACGGTCGCGACGCTGCGGTCCGTGGGCGTGCGGGTCGACGACACCACCCCGGACGAGTGGCTGGTCCAGCCCGGCCCGGTGGCGCCGTGGACGGCCGTCATCGAACCCGACCTCTCCAATGCCACACCGTTTCTCGCCGCCGCGGCCGTCACCGGCGGCACGGTCAGCATCCCGGCCTGGCCGGCGGCCACGACCCAGGCCGGTGACGCCATCCGGGAGGTGCTGACCGGCATGGGAGCCACGGTGCACCGCTCCGGCGGCGGATTGACCGTGACCGGACGCGCGTCACTGGACGGCATCGACATGGACCTGCACGAAGTGGGCGAGCTGACTCCCACCATCGCCGCCATCGCGCTGTTCGCCGACGGGCCCAGCCGGCTGACCGGAATCGGTCACCTCCGCGGCCACGAAACCGACCGGCTGGCCGCCCTCGCGGCGAACATCGCCGCGCTCGGCGGCGACGTCATCGAGTCCCCGGACGCGCTGACCATCCGGCCAGGTCCGCTGCACGGCGGACCGTGGGGTTCGTTCGCCGATCACCGGATGGCCACCGCCGGTGCGATCGTCGGCCTCCGTGTTCCCGGTGTCGTGGTGGACGACATCGCCACCACCGCCAAGACGCTCCCCGGGTTCGACGCGATGTGGCTGGGCATGCTGGGGGTGGCCAGCTGAGCAGGCTCGGCGAGAACTGGGACAACGACGACGTCCGGGTCCGTCCCACCCGAGGCTCCCGACCCAGGACCAAGATCCGGCCGACGCACACCGACGCCGTGCAGGGGTTCGTCACGACCGTGGACCGCGGCCGCTACACCTGCCTGGTCGGCGAGGGCACTCGCCGCGAGCATGCGGTGCTGGCGATGCGCGCCCGGGAACTCGGCCGCCGCGCGGTCGCCGTGGGCGACACCGTCGATCTGGTCGGCGACACCGAGGGCGTCCCGGACACGCTCGCCAGGATCGTCCGGATCGCCCCGCGACGCAGCGTGCTCCGCCGGTCCGCCGACGACACCGACACGGCCGAACGGGTTCTGGTGGCCAACGCCGACCAACTGGTGATCGTCTGCGCGCTGGCCGACCCGGTGCCGCGCACCGGGTTCATCGATCGGTGCCTGGTCGCCGCCTACACCGGGAACCTCGACGCCGTCCTCGTCCTGACCAAGGCCGACCTCGCCGATCCTGGGCCGCTGCGGGAGATCTACGCCGACCTCGACCTGCCGATGATGGTCACCCGTCGCGGCGAGAACCCCGATGGCACGCGGACCGTGATCGGTGTCGAGGAGGTACAGCAGCGGCTGGACGGCTCGGTGTCGGTGATGATCGGCCACTCCGGCGTGGGCAAGTCGACCCTGGTCAACGCCCTGGTCCCGGACGCCCAGCGCGCGACGGGCACGGTCACCGGCGTCGGCAAGGGCAGGCACACATCCACCTCGGCGATCGCCCTGCCGCTGCACGCGGGTGGCTGGGTGATCGACACCCCCGGGGTCCGGTCGTTCGGTCTCGCCCACGTCACGCCGGACGACGTCCTGGAGACCTTCGACGATCTGCTGCCCGCCACCGTGGACTGCCCGCCGAACTGCGACCACACCGCCGGAGTCGGCTGCGCATTGGATGCTTTCGTCGCGGCCGGCCACTCCGGCCCCGGACGACTGGCGTCGTTCCGCCGGTTGTTGGCGTCCCTGGCCGGGTCCGACGATGCAGCCGAGGGCGAGGACGCCGATCCCCCGGGTAGCGCGTAGGCACCGGCGGACGCTGACGCCCGGGTAGCGCGTAGGCACCGGCGGACGCTGACGCCCGGGTAGCGCGTAGGCACCGGCGGACGCTGACGCCCGGGTAGCGCGTAGGCACCGGCGGACGCTGACGCCCGGGTTCGCCCGCCGCCCGCACCATCACCATTGCTCGGGTGCACTGTGATCAGCGTCATACCTCGATCGTGAAGAGTTAGATGACAGGTCCACTTTCTCGGGAATAGACTCGTGTCAAGGTTGTTGAAGATTCATGTAACGCTGATCCCGATCTCGCCCCGACTTCGTCCCGAAAGGACCGCCATGACCACCGCCGTCACCACCCCCACGCTGACCGCAGGAACCTGGAGCGTCGACGCCGTGCACTCCGACGTCTCGTTCAAGGTCCGCCACATGGCCGTCGGCAAGGCGAGGGGCACCTTCGCCATCAAGTCCGGCACGCTGGTCGTCGGTGCCACCGGCATCGCCGACTCCTCCGTCACCGCCGAGATCGACGCCACCAGCATCGACACCAAGCAGGAGCAGCGCGACGCGCACGTCCGCTCCGCCGACTTCCTGGACGTCGAGAACCACCCCACGCTGACCTTCGTGTCCACCGGCGTGAAGAGCGTTGACGGCGAGGAATTCGTGCTGGCCGGCGACCTCACCATCCGCGGCACCACCCAGCCGGTCGAGCTGGACGTCGAGTTCCTCGGTGAGACGGTCGACGCCTACGGCGGGACGCGCACCGGTTTCTCCGCGAAGACCACGATCTCCCGCAAGGCCTTCGGCGTGAGCTTCGAGGCCGCCTTCGGTGCCGGCAACGCCGTGGTCGCCGACAAGGTCGAGATCGACCTCGAGCTGGAGTTCGTCCACAACGCCGGCTGACCTGTCGGTGCCGTGACGGCACTGCGATCGCGAGGAACCCGGCCGACACCCCGTCGGCCGGGTTCTTGCTAGCGGGCCCGGTTCACGATCTGAACCCAATGGGTCGCGAGCCCGGCCCGCCGGAGCCCGGACCGGCCGTGACCGAAACCGACGGCGGTCACGGCCGGGCTACGATTCCGGGGCGAGTTCCCTGACCAGATAACTGATCTCGCTCGGGGCGTACCAGGCGAGGTCGAAATCTTCCGCGGAGCCGAGGACGAATTCGGCGTCGTGGTCGCCCAGGTCGGCGGCGTCGATGACGTCCGCCGCCTCCCGGACCGCCTCGGCGGCGTCGGCGCCGTCGATGTGCACCGCCGCGACCGCCGACCACGGCACCGGGCCTGGCACGGAGACGACAGCCCGATCGGCGTCGGGCCGCGGCCGCACTGCTGCCGCCTCCACCTCGGCGGCGACCACCACCCGCAACGACGGCTCCGCCGGTCCCGAGCCGGCCAACAGCCGCAGCGAGGCCCGGGAAGCGTCCTGCATGGCCAGGTACTCCAGGTCCTCCTCGGACCAGTCCGGGTACTCCAGGTGGAGCGGATCGGTGACGGCGAATCCGACACCGGACAGCACCCGGACCTGCTGCGCCGCGATCGCGTCACGAACCATCGTCACGGTCGCGGGCAGGTAGACCCTCATCGCTCGCATCCCGCGGTGTCCCTCGTCCGCGAGCCGCCGCCGTTCACGGTGACGACCTCGATCGCCGGGTGGTCCGCGTCCGGGGTCTGGCACCGGCCCGCGGCACCGTCGAGAGCATCTCGTCCAGCGCCTCGCCGATCTGGGCGGCGAACTCCTCGACGTCCGGGATGGCGTCGCGGTCGGCGGTGATGCCGAAGCACACCTGCCCGTTGTACGACGTGCAGGACACCGCCAACGCCTGGCCCTGACCGAGCGGGGCGACCGGATACATCGCCTCCACCTCGAAACCCGCTGCGTACAAGGGCGTCTGTGGGCCCGGCACGTTGGTGATCAGCAGGTTGTACATGCGGCGGGACAACTGGCCGGCCATCCGGGCGCCGAGCGCGTGCAGGGTGGGCGGCGCGAAGCGGCCGAACCCGATGATCCGGTCGGCCGCCACCGGGCTGCCGGAGTCGACGCGGCCGCCCATCGCGAAGGACACCTGGTGCAGCCGCATGGCGGGATTGGGCTCGGCGACCGGCAGATCGATGAGATACGAGGCCACGGACCCTGACTCGTCACTGGACAGGGTGGTCACCGACACCGGGACCAGCGCTCGGATCACGGTGTGCGCGGTGACGGCCTCGCCGCGGGACAGCAGCCACGATCGCAGCGCCCCGGTGATCACGGTCAGCACGACATCGTTGACCGAGCCGCCGTGCGCACCGCGGATCTTCTTGAAGTCGGCGAGATCGGCGTGCACGGTGGCGAACCGGCGCTGCACGCTCTTGGCGTCGTTGAGCAGCGAGCGGGGCGCCGGGCTGATGGCCCGCCGCACCAACTCGACGGCATCGCCGGCCACCCCGAGCACCCGGCTCACCATCGAGCCGACGTCCTGCGCGGCGAGTCGGGCGATGTCCAAGACATCGCTGGGCCGGGAGGTCAGGTCCGCGATGGCATCGACCACCAGGTCGATGTCGCTCGGCGACGGGTTCGGGATCCACGGCTGCTCGGGCAGGTCACGCGGGCGGCGGTTGGTGTCCAGGATCGCCGCGGCGACGTCGACCGCCCCGACCCTGTCGACCATGGCGTGGTGCGTCTTGTTGACCAGTGCGATCCGGCCACCGGTCAGCCCCTCGATCACGTAGAACTCCCACAGCGGCCGGCCGCGATCCAGCGGCCGGGAGATCAGGCGGCCGACCAGTTCGTCCAACTCCGCGTCGGTGCCGGGCCGGGGCAGCGCGGAGCGCCGTACGTGGTACGTCAGGTCGAAGTCCTCGTCGTCTACCCACACCGGCCGGGCCAGCCGGCCGGGCACGAAACGCACCTTCTGCCGGTACCTCGGCACCAGTGCCAATCGGGACTCGATCAGTGCGACGATCTCGGCGTACGCGATCTCCGGCCCGTCCGACTGCGGCTTGAGGATGGCGACACCGCCGACGTGCATCGGCGTCCCGGTGTCCTCCGCGTACAGGAACGACGCGTCCGTCGCAGACAGCCGGTCGTTCATGCCCGCCATCGTGACACAGCGGGACGACGGTCACCGTGCTGCGGCTGCCCCGCTGGCACCGGGAGCCGGTGCTGCCGTCTTCGGCGCCGTGCCGGTGTCGGGTCGCTCGAACAACTGGATGACCCCGGCGACGCTGAAACAGGCCGCCCCCAGGGCCGTCCCCCAGTTGATCGCTGCGACACTCACCACGGTTCCGGTTGCCGGCCGGACGAACGCCGCAAGCCCGGAAAGCAGGAACAGCCATGATCCGAGTTGGTTCACCGTGACGATCCACCAGCCCAGCGGCCGCGGTGAGAGCCGGAACCTGCCGTGGCAGACCTCGATGATCGCGATGTGCCCGGAGACGAGAAACAAGATGCAGCCGACCATCTCCGGCGCCCAGATCAACCGGTCCACCTGCTGGCGGGTCAAGTCGGAGAGGAAGACGTTGATCAAGCTGACACCGAAGGCGAGAGTGCCGCAGAACAGCACGAACGCCGACACCCAGCCGGCGCGGCGCGGCTCGTAGGCCCACCAGCGCCACCGGTCCTCGGACAGCGCGCCGTCCGCGCCGATCCCGCGCGGTGCGTTGATCTCCTGCACCAGCGCCGCGTAGGCGCCCGTCGAGAAGAACACCCCGCCGATCAGAAAGGTCCAGTTGACGGTGGTCGCCCCCGCCGCGGACAGCTGGCTCAGCAGGGCACCGAGGGCGAACAGCGCGCCACCGAGGAAGAACGAGATCCCGGACACCGTGTTGCACCGCGCCAGCCGGATCGCGTGGGCGGGACGCACCCTGATGCGCTCCAGCACGCCGTCGCGGAGCACCTGGATGAAGCCCCGTTTGCGGGCCTGCCGCGACTCCCACGTCCCGACGGCGCCGTCCGGATGGGCCCATTCGACGCGACTGACGAACGTCCAACGCCCGCCGACCGCGCTCACCTTCGCGTCCGGCGGCACCCGGAATGTGTTGCCCGATCCGGTCGCATGGCCCGTTTCCACGCCCACCATCATCGCGCCCGATCATGCGGCAGCGCTGAGCACCCCGCCGACCACCGTGGCGGTGAGCGCCCGCAACGCGCATGTCAGGGGCGACTTGGGTGCGGCCTCGGCCAATGAAATGCCTGCGCGCCAGGCGGTGTCGGTCGCCTGACGGTCCTCCGGCAACCGCGCCAGCACCTTCACGCCGGCGAACCGGTCGACCGCGGCCACCGCCTGCTCCGCCGGTCCGGCCGAGGTGCGACACCGGTTGAGGACCACCCGCGGCGCCGCGCCGGGCACCGCCTCACCGAACTCGGTCAGGCCACGGATCAGCCGCTCCAGGCCGGCGGGGTCGCAGGACCCCACGGCGAGCACGACGTCTGCCTCGGCCAGCACCGTGAGGGTCGCCCCGTTCCGGCGGGGCGCCATCGTGTCGTAGCTGATCTCCTCGTCGGCCTCCAGCGCGAAGGCGCAGTCGATGACCGTCAGCGGCGCCATCCGCCGGGCCACGTCGAGGACCTTGGGAATTGCCGACGGACGGACCTCGGGCCACCGGTCGGCGCGCGAGATCCCGGTCAGCAACCGCAGATCGTCCTCCAGTGACCAGCACAGCCCGGTGAGGGCGGCCAGGTCCAGCCGGCCGTTCGACGCCATCCGACAGGCTCCGGCAAGGCCCGGGGACTCGTCCAACAACCCGAAGGCGGACGCAGCGACACCGCCGTAGACGTCGGCGTCGATCAGCAGCGTCGGTGTCCCCGCCCGCGCCGCCTCGACCGCCAACCCCATGGCGACGGTCGTCCTGCCGGGCGCACCGGTCGGCCCCCACACCGCGACCACCCGGCCCGGCAGGGTGGCGTCCGGCGCCTCGCCGGCGTCCGAGCCGGACGCATCACCGTCGTCGTGATCGGGTGGCGGCGGCAGCGCCTGCCGCGGATCGGACAGCCGCCGGTCCTGTCCCGGGCGCGCTGCCAACCCGGCGACGGCCATCCGCGCCGCGGTGACGACGGCATCGCTGCCCGCGTCACCGGCGACGACCGAGGTGATCCCGATCCGGTCCAGTCGTTCCCGGGAGCGCTGGTCGGCGGCGGGGTACACGCCCACGACGGCCACCCCCGCGGTCAGCAACCGGTCCACCGCCTCGGTGTCCAGCCGCCGCAGGTCGGCGGAGAGCACGGCCACCGCGGCCCGCCCCGTCGCGGCCAGCGCCAGCACGTCGGCGATGTCGGCGCACCGGCGCAGCACGGTCATCGGTGATCCGGGGCGGTCGAGCGCCGCCACCAGCTCGTTCTCCCAGTTCTGGCCGCTGCCGGCGGTGAGGATGCCGGTACTCATCCGCCGCTGACCAGCACGACGATCGGGTCTCCGGTGGGCAGGATCCGCACCAATGTGTCGGCCGTCCCGGCGGGCAGCAACACCGACAGCTGATAGCGGTTGGAGGTCGCGCCGGACAGTCCGCCGGACGCCGGGGCCACCACCGACTGCACGGTCAGGTCCCGCCCGATGAGTTCGGTGGTGGCCCGATCCTGCGCACCCGCGGCGGCGCCCGTCGTCAGGTACAGGTCGATGGTCGATCCGTGATCCACCCCCGGCGGCATGTTGTCCGGTGCCACCCCGATCGCAACGATCCGGCCCGAACCGGTGTCCTGCACCGCCGATGCGGCGAGCAGCTCGCCGGCGGCCAATGGGCTCACCACCGTTCGGCCCATCAACGGGGCGGAGTCCGGTGTCAGGTACAGCTGCTTGTTGCCGCCGAGATTGACCTCCGCGACCGTCAGATCGCCGTCAGCGAGCACCGTTCCGACGGCCAGGTCGCGGTCCGCGGCCCACACCTGAGCCGTCTGCGAACTGGCACCGATCACCCTCGCGCCGAGAATCACCGCGGCCACCACCAGCACCACACCGCCGACAACGCGTACGTTGAGCCATTTCGGGCGCGAGAACCGCCGCGGCGTCGGCGCGACGGGCATGCCCATTCCTTCGACCCTTCCTGGTCACGGCGTGCGGCACCGATTCTGTGCACAACACGCCCGGCGAACCTGTTTGCACCGACCTGTTCGTGGCAAACTACAGCAAGCAATGCCAACCGGACTCAAATTGCCCACCGGAAGTGCCGAAAGAGGGAACACGTGGACACGCCGACCGATCCGTCGATCCTGTGCTGCCGACCCGGCGATCACAAGAGTGAACTCCGGTCCACGCCATGACGTCGGAGCGTTTCCTGACGCTGGCGGACGTGTCGGAGATCCTGAACATTTCCGCCTCTCAGACCTATGCCCTGGTGCGCAGCGGGGATCTGCAGGGCATCCAGATCGGTGGCCGGAACCAGTGGCGGGTCGAGCGGTCCAAGCTGGAGGAGTACATCGAGCAGGCTTACCGCAGAACCGCGATGAACCTGTCGGAGTTGCCGACCACCCTGCCCAGCGACGCCTGATCGACCCGGGCGGTGCGGATCACCTCAGCCGCGCACATCGGCACCGGTCGATGCTCGGGCGGAATCGATGGCGTCGATGTCCCGGACCGCATAGCGGTGGTGTTCCCATTCCTCGCCGAGGATGGTGTGCAGACACGACAGGACGGTCTCTGGATGATCGGGCGCCCACGGGTTGCGGCGGGGCCCGGCCAACTGGTCGGGCGCGACAGTGCCGAGGAAGTCCCGCACCATCGACACCCGGCCCGCCCGCACCTCGAGAACCTCCGCGTACGAGGGCTTCTCGGTAGTGAACACCGACGTATCGTTGCCGTCCGCCGCATATTCGGCGTTCGGCACGCCGATCGGGTGATAGGGCCGCTCGACCCGCAGGATCGCCTTGCGCAGCCAGACGTCGGTGGCCATCACGAGGTGTCGCAGCGTCTGGGCGAACGACCACTCGCCACCGACGGAGACGTCCACGCTGGCGGCCGGCATCGCCGCGACGCGGTCCAGGGTTGCCGCCCAGGTTTTCTCCAGTGCGGCCCAGGCGGCGCGCAGACCTTCCGGATTCTCGGCACGCCGCTGGGCACGGCCGGGGAAACGCCGGTCGAGCTCGGCGTCGACACACGCCGTCACATCCACACCGTTGACCAGCAGCGAACTCTCGCCGTCGAACAGCCACGGCGCGTCGATGTCGGCGTCCTTCAGGTCCACTCCGCGCAGGACGGCCCCCGACAGATCAGCTCGAACGAACCTTGCGCCGCGAAGGTCGGTGCCGATGAACTCGCTCCGGCCCACCGACCGGTCGGGAGGCGTCATGGTGCTCCGATCTGCCGAATCGGGTGCGGATCCTGGCGTCCGGCTGCGCGGACCTGTGACGCGCCCTGCGGGCTCCGACCGCGGACCGGCAGGAGCCTAACCGGGGCAGGTCCGGCTGCTATGGGCGGCCCGCGGCTCTGACGGCCTCCGCCGGGCCGCCGGCGTGACCGCGCGAGCTGACGATTTCGGCAGCGAGTTCGGGCGCGCGGCGGCCCACCCCGGCGGAATCACCAGTTGTGCGGCTGCTCAGCCCAGCGGGGCGGACCGGACGAGGACCACGGCGTCCAGCGGGACCAGCGCCACGGCCCGCACGCTGCCGGACCGGCGCGGTTCCCACGGGGCGTGCACGGCCACCTCGACGAAATCGGCGCCGACCCGGTCGATCGTGCCGATGACCTCGGCCACCGGGTCCTGGGCCGACGACCCCCCGAGGGTCCCGGCCGCCATGCCCGCTCGCCATCCGGCGAGGGCGAGCACGAGCGGTGCCCGGTCACGCGCCAGCCCGCGCAGCGCCCGGCGCAGATCGAGACGGCGCTGCACCCCCGTGAGTTGTGGGCCGGTTGCGGCCGTGATGCCTTCGACGGCGATGACGGCCCGCGAGCACACCAGGCACTCGCGGCCGGCAGCCTCGGCCACCAGTAACCAGTCCGGGCCCATGGCGCGCAGCTGCCCGCCGATGACCGCACCGCCCGCGAGGCGGATCCGCACCGGTGCGCCGATGGCGCCGGCGAGGCGTTGGGCGGCCGTCACCGCACCGAAGGCGACCCGTTCCCGGTCGGCGCGTTCTGCGGCGTCGTCCGCGTCCGCAAGTTCGTCGAACCGGGCTTCGAGCCCGGCGAACAGCCGTTCCCACCGTGCGTCCACCACGTCAGCCTCTCCCATTCGTCGTTGCTGGTGCCATCCACAGAGATCCAGGCTCCCTTGACAGCATCGACCGACCAGTCTTGACTTCAAACCATGTCAAACGGAGTCAAACGTAAGAGTTGGACGGCAGGCCAGGGGGTCGGCGACCGGAACGTCGCGCGTCGGCTGCGCCGGCAACTGACGGGGTTCGTCCTCGTCCTGGTGTGTCTGGCCACTGCGTTGCCGGATCCGGTGAGCTGGTGGCGGTCCGCCACCGCAACCGCCGTCACGGACGCGGCGCGGGCCGTCGATGTCGTTGGCGGCGCTCTCCTGGCTGCGGTCACCGTCGTGGTGTGGGTCCTTCTTGGCTGGTCGGGGTTGGTCGCGGGCGCGGTCGCCATGTCGCGCCTGTCCGGCGGCGCCGGTCGGATCGGCCGCACGACGGTGACCCTGCTGGCGCCGCGACCGGTTCTGCGCATGCTCACCGTCGCAGTGGGAATTTCCGTGGTGGCCGGAACGAGCGGCTGCGCAGCCCTGCCGATGGCTGCCGCCGGGCCATCGCCGACGGCAACCACGGCAGCTGCACCCACGGAACCAGCGGCGACCACGGAAGCGGCAGGGTCGCCCACGGCGGACGGAGCGGTGGACATCGACTGGCCCGCGACTCCTTCGTCGGAACCAGCCGCCACGTCTGCCATCGGTACCTCGACGGGTCCCGCACCGGGCGCGGCGGCGGTAACGTCGACCGTGGCGACCACCGCGCCGGCGGCGGCCGCATCACCGTCCCACCAGCAGACCGCGCCACGCCCTGCGGCAGCCGACACGGCCAGTCACCGGTCGCCGTCGGCACACGACGATGCAGATGAGGCCGAGCCTGCGGCGCCATCCCCGCGAGCCCAGTCGGGTGCCGTGACGGTGCGCCCCGGCGACACGTTGTGGGCCATCGCCGAGCGCGCCCTGCCTGCTCCCGCCACCGACGATGACATCGACACGCAGTGGCGTGCCTGGTACGTCGCCAACGCCGCCGTGATCGGGGCCGACCCGGACCTGATCCAACCGGGCCAACTCCTGCTCGCCCCGCAATCGAAAGCCGGCTGACATGACCGCCGCCCTCGCCACGGGGCCCGCCGAATCCCCGGCCACCCGCTTGCAGCCGCCCGGAGAGGGGCAGCCGCAACAGCTCTCGGCATCGGAACTGCCGACCGCGCAACCGGTGCAGCCGGCGTCGACACGTGCGATCGGTGTGCGCGCGGGCGAAACGCGGTCCGTCCAGGAGACCCACGTGGCGTCGGGGACGTCCGGACGGCGGGCGCTGCCCTACCTGGACACCGTTCCGGTGAGCGAGCCACCGTTCGATGACGAGATCACATCCGGCGGCTCAACCGGCAGCCCGCTGGTATCGCGGGTCGGCGCGGCGCCGACCACGAGCCGACCCCGGCAGGAAACGGCCGCCACCACCAATTCGATCGACCCGCCGCTGACCGCCGGCCGCCGGACCGCCATCGGCGCCAGCGGTGTGCCGCCGTGGTCGTCGGAATCGGACGTGGGTGTGCGCCGGACCGGTACCAGGGCACTACCGTCGGCGACCCGCAGCGCTCAGGTCTTCGCCAGGGCACTGGTAGAGATCCTGTCCGGCCGCCGACCGCTGGCTCAGCTGCGGGTGCACTGCTCGCCCGACATCTACGCCGGTCTGCTCGACCGCCCGCTGCCGGCCGCGGTGTGCCTGCCCCACCTGCTCACCGTGCGGGTGTGCGAACCGGCCGACGGTGTGGCAGAGGTCAGCGCCGCGTTCAGGCGCGCACAACGGGTGCGGGCCATCGCCTTCCGCATCCAGGGCGTCGACGGCCGGTGGCGGATCACCGCGCTGGAGGTGGGATGACGCTGCCGAATACAGGTGGGGCAGCCTCGAGCCGTCATGCGCAGCGCGAGTGGTCCGAGTCGGCACCGAGCACACGGGCTCGGCCCGACCGTGACTGCGAGCAGGCGCGCCCGAGGCCAGGTGCGGGTGGGCCGCTCAGATCCCGAGCAGTTTGGTCTTCGCCGCGGCGAATTCGTCCGCCGAGAGCACCCCGGCGTCCCGCAGCTGTGCCAATTGGCTGATCTTGCCGACCAGGTCGTCACCGGCCGGCTGTGCCGGCGCGGCCGGTGGTGCCGCGGGGGCAGGTGGGGGTGGCGGCGGTGCCTGCTGCTCCGCCTGCTGCTCGGCCTGCTGCTCGGGGTACGCCGCCTTCTCCGCCTGCTTCTGTGCGGAGTGCTTGCTCACCACGTTGGCGGTGGCGGTGGCGGTGCCGGCCACGACCGCCGTCCGGGCCACTGTTCCGAGCAGCCCCGGCCGTCCACGTCGTCGAAACATCGTTGCGCTCCCGGTTCATTGAGTGTCCCGGCCCTGGACAGGCACGCGGGCAGCCACATCGAGTTGCCCGATCAGCCGATTCCCGGACAATCCGCCCGCGACCGGCTCAGTGTGCCACGACCCTCAGCGGGCGGCTCAGATCATCGACTCCCGGGGATTCATCAGCTCGTCGCCGATGCCGGAGTCCATCGGTGGCTCGCCGGTCCCGGTGCCGGGTGGCCCGTCAGGGGCGGCCCCGACCGATCCCGCGCCACCCCGGTCGAGGCTGCGGAAAGCCCGCCGGATCAGCGCCATCAGCTCCTCCTGGAACGCGGGGTCCCGGGTGAAGTTGGAGTGTCGGCCCGCCGCCGGCAGCGTGGTGTCGCCGGGCACCGGCAGGAACAGCGGATCCACCAGCTCGACGTCGACCGATCCTTGTTCGCGTCCACCGCCTGCCGTCCCGGGCACGGTCGCCGCGAGCGGGTCGACGATCCGGCCGCCCAGGTAATCGGTGCGGCGCCAGAGGTTTCGCCACCTGACCCGCGATCCATCCGGGCCCGCGCCGGCCGGGCCGGTGCCGCCCACCGTGGCGCCCGGCGGAGCGCCGAGCCGGCGGCCCAGCGCGTCGAAGGCGTTCTGCGAGAAGTACAGCGGAAAGATCCTCGCGTACAGCCGGCGCAGCACCGTGCCGAATGTGAGCAGCGCCGTCCGGCCGGCGGCGGAACGCCCCGGGCCCAGCAGCGCCGCCATCGACAGCACCGTGCCCTGGCTGTGGCCGGCCAGCACCACCAGTCCGGGCAGTGGCGCCGTCGCGGCGGCGTCCTGACGCTCGTCGGCGCGATCGTCCACCCACGCCCGCGCAACCAACGGAGAGCCGCCGATGCCGCCCGGACCAGCCGGCGACGACGGTGCGTCAGGTGCCGGTCGGGCCGAGGACAGCAGATCCGTTCCGGTGACCAGGACGGTGTGGGCGGTCAGCCGCACGGCGATGTCGGGCACGGCGCGCTCGGCGTAGCAGGGCGCGGCGAGCGGGTGCACGTCACGGGGCCAGAAGGCGCCGATGTCCCAGAGGATGCCCACCGCCTTGCGCGTCCGGGGAACGCGGAATGCCAGGGCGCCGAGCGCGACCAGTGCGATCGCGAAGATGCCGATCAACCAGGCGCCGACCGCAACCGCGTCCGCGGTGCCCAATCCGAGCACGGACGGCAGCGGCAGCGGGGTACTGCCGGTGGCCTCCGGACCCAGCCCGACGCCGAAGCCGTACAGCAGCGTCACGACCGATCCGGCGGTGCCGATCGACAGCACCAGCACGGCCAGGAAGTCCGGCAGGTAGTCGGCGCGACGGGCCAGCCAATAAGAACGGGCGATCGACCTGGTCCGGCCCACAATGGTGCGCGCCCGCAGCCGGCGGAAGCGGATCGGGTGCTCGACCTCGGCGCGGTGTGCGGCTCCCGCGGCCGCCGCCCGGTCGCGCGCGGCGCCCCCCTTCGCCCACATCACCGCCACGTACACCAGCGTGATGAGCACGGCCGCGACCACGACGACGGCGACGACGAACGTGCCGAGCCCGGCGAACGACATCGACGCCGGAACGACGACGCTGTCACCCGCCAGCACCGTCTGCACGTCACCGATGCTGATCCACGGCGTGGAGGCGGAGACCCATGCCGCGGAGAGGATGACCAGTCCGGACGTCAGCGCGGCGCCGAGATACAGCCCCAGCACCGTCATCACGGCCGTCCCCATGCCGGCCATCGAGCGCCGCGGCGTCCGCGGAGGCTCACCGCGGGCCATTGCCGCGATCAGCGCGATCATCACCAACGCCAGCACCGACTGCCCGCAGAACCACACGGTGATCAGGCCGTTGTACCCGCCCATCTCACCGGCCAGCCGGCCGCCGCTGCCATGCGGGATCAACAGGCCCAGCAGCAGGATCGTCACCGCGGGAATCCAGATCAACAGGATCCAACCGATGTTGCGGTAGCGCGCGGCGCGGGACGGAAGCCCGTCCGCGTCGTCACCGGGGATGTCCGCCCGACGCAGCAGGCCGGGCCATGCGAGCGCCACCAGCAGCAGCACCCCGATCACGACGGCCAGCGCCAAGCCTGCACTGCGGGCCCCGGACGGCGGGGCGGCGAGGACGAGCGCCACGCCGATGATCGCCACCCCGGCCTGCAGGTGCAGGTGACGCAATCGGGCCACCGGGTAACGCCCGTACCAGAAGCTGGGATGGGCCAGCCTGGGTTCGGCCGCGCTACCGACCTCGGACCGGTCGGTCACCGGGGCCGCCATCGCGAACGGCCGGATCAGGTCGTAGTGCGCGGAGTTGCGCCAGCTCAGCAGCGCCAGCACGGCGAGCACCAGCAGCGGCAGCGCGGTGCCCCACAGGATGCGCCAACCCGGAGACGTCCCGACGAACATGGCCGACAGTGGCCAGCTCAGCTCGGCGCACTGGTCGGCGCACTGCCACGCGAAGATCCCGAGCCCGATACCGACACCGCCGAGCGTCATCGTGACGGTCATACTGACCGCCATCACCCGGCACAGGTACCAGACCAGCCACCCCGCCCGCCGATGATCCTGCGGGCCCGAGCCGGGCACCGGTCGCATCCGCGGCGCCACGTTGACCAGGGTGAACGGCAGCAGAATCAACCACAGCGCGCGCGACGGCGACCCGGACGTCAGTCCACCCCACGAGTAGCCCTCCAGCAGCGGTGGCGGCAAACTCCGGCCCGCCACCGAGTACGGCTGCTCGTCCGAGCCCGGGTCGTTGGACGGACGGTCGCGCCACTCCTCGCGCAACCGTGGCCGGTAGAAGCCGGCGGTCTTGTCGCCGGCCACCTGACGGACCAGCTGGCGGTCCAGCAACTCCTCCGGCGGGGTTCCCGAGACACCGTGCACCCGGAGCTCGACGACGTTGCCGAAGGCGTCTCCCGTCGATGACGGGGGCGCCGATGCGGGCTGGACCATGGGCCACCTCTCACGGTCGTGGTGCACGACCCGGGTCCGCGTCGTCCGCGGCCCCGGAACGCACGCGGCATCCCGGCCGGTGCATTCTCACCCGTTGGAGGCCCTGATCGGTGAATTGAGACGGCGGTTCCCGGGCCGGTGGGGAACCGAAACGCCGACGACCGGCCAGCGCCGACCCGGCGGCCGCGCCGGCACATTCCCTCACAGCACGCCCTCAAACGTGCCGTAGCACCTGTATCGGTCCCGAAAACCGTTGCAGCACATGCATTTCACGTTGTGTCACGATGGTTGCATGGCATCCATCGGATACACCCTCATGACCGAACAAGCGGGTCCGCAGGACCTCATCAGGCACGCCGTGGCCGCCGAGAAAGCGGGCTTCGACTTCGCCGTCTCGAGTGACCACTACTTCCCGTGGCTGGACGAGATGGGACATGCCCCCAACGCCTGGGTCACCCTCGGCGCGATCGCCCAGGCCACCTCACGCATCGGCCTGATGACTTACGTGACGGCCCCGACATTCCGCTACCACCCCGCCGTCGTCGCGCAGCAGGCCGCGACCCTGCAGCTGGTGTCCGACAACCGGTTCACCCTGGGCCTCGGCGCCGGTGAGAACCTCAACGAACACATCGTCGCCGGCGGGTGGCCGGCCGCCAACACCCGGCAGGCCAAACTGGTCGAGGCGGTGGAGATCATCACTGCGCTGTTCGACGGCGGCTACGTGAACTACCGGGGCGAGCACTTCCACGTCGACTCGGCGAAGCTCTGGGACCTGCCGGACGAGCGGGTGCCGATCGGGCTGGCCGTCTCCGGACAGCAGTCGTGCGAGCTGTTCGCGCCGCACGCACAGGTGATGATCGGCATCGACCCGGACCCGCAACTGGCCCCATGGTGGGACGGAGCCAGGAAGCAGGTCGAGCCCGCGGCCGGTACCTCCCGCAAGGTCGCGCAGCTGCCGATCTCCTGGGACGACGACCCTGCGGCCGCGACCGAGCGCGCCCATCGGTTGTTCCGCTGGAGTGCCGGCGGCTGGAAGGTCAACGCCGAACTTCCCGGCACGGCGGCCTTCGACTCGGCGTCCAGTTTCGTCACTCCGGACGACATCACCGAGCAGATTCCGTGCGGCAACGACGTCGACGCCGTGGTGCAGGCCGCAAGAGAGTTCTTCGACGCCGGTTACACCGACCTCGCCCTGGTGCAGGTCGGCGGCGACCAGCAGGACAAGTTCTTCCGGGCCGCAGACCAACTGCTGCCGGCCCTGCGGGCACTGCAACCGGCGGAGCTCGCAGCCGCCAGCTGACGGTTCGGGGACGCCCCTGAACGGGTCCGCAGCGAACGGGTCGGCGGGGAACGGGTCGGCAGGGAACGGGGTCGGCGGGCGATCTCCGGCCGTGCGGCCGCACTGCCCGGCAGTGCGGCCGCCCACCGCCGGCGCCGGTGGAGCGGTAAGCGCCGGCCGGGTTCAGCCCCCGGTTCGACTGTTGCCAGTCGGCCGCTGTTGACGCCAGTCGGCCGCTGTTGAGGTCAGCCGGCGCCGGCGGATCGTCCGGCCCCGCCGCCCGGCCAGACGACGTGCGCATCCGGTTCCGGCTGACCCATCTCGGCACGTTCCTGCGCGTCCCGTTCGGTCATCTCCTCGACGCCGTGCTGCGCCCACCGGTCGATGCCCTGCGGCGCATCGCCACTCGGTAACCGCTGGCCCTCGCGGCTCGGGTCCGTCATCGTCGACCACCTCCAGCACCTGCAGTGCCCACCATCGATCCGTTCAGACCCGGATCACCCGGCTGCGCGGGCCACCGGCGCGCCGGCGTCGCCGGCGGCGCGCACCGGAGCAGCCCGCGTGCCCGGGGACCGCTCAGACCGCGCCCGGCCGCCCGTGGCACAGCTTGTACTTCTTGCCGGACCCGCACGGGCACGGCGCATTCCGGCCCGGTTCCTTGGCTCCGGTCGCCGTTGCCGCTCCCTGGCCGGAGGGTGAGGCGTTGCCGCGACGGGTCTCGGTCCCGCCGTTGTCCCGCGGGCCGCTGTAGGTGAGCGGTGCGGTCGTCGCCGGACCGCCGAGCCCCTTCGCCCGCAGGGCCGCCGCGCCGCTGGCCGCCGCGGCACCGACCGTGGCCGCCTTCTGCTCGGTCGGCAGCGCCTCCACCGGCCGGACCCGGCGCCGCACCGGGGCCGCAGCCGGGGCCGCAGCCGGAGCGGGGGCGTCGGCGGCCACCGGCTGCGCGCCCAGACCGTTCGAGCCGCCGGCCAGCGCGGTCGCCGCCGCTGATGTCGCGGTCACCACCGGGGCGCCGTTGCCGGCCGCCGGCTGCGCGGGTTCGCCGGCCGGGACGACCTGCACCTGCAGGTTGTAGAGGAACCCGACGGATTCCTCCTTGAGGGAGTCCAGCATGGCGGCGAACATGTCGAAGCCCTCGCGCTGGTACTCGACCAGCGGATCGCGCTGCGCCATTGCGCGCAGCCCGATGCCCTCTTTGAGGTAGTCCATCTCGTAGAGGTGCTCGCGCCACTTGCGATCCAGGACCGACAGCACGACGCGACGCTCGAGTTCACGCGTGATCGGCGGGGTGAGCTCTTCTTCCCGGCGCTTCCATGCCTCGCGGGCGTCGGCGAGCACGGCTTCCTTCAACGACGCCCGGGTCAGGTCGCCGTGCTCGGCCGCGATGGATTCCGGCGTCACCGAGATCGGGTACAGCGTCTTGAGCGCCGTCCACAGCGTGTCGGTGTCCCAATCCTCGGCGTACCCCTGGGCGGTCGCTCCGTCGACGTAGGCGGTGATCACGTCAGTGATCATGTTCTGCACCTGCAGGTGCAGGTCCTCACCGTCCAGGACCCGACGGCGCTCCTCGTAGATGACGGTGCGCTGCTTGTTCATCACCTCGTCGTACTTGAGCACGTTCTTGCGGATCTCGAAGTTCTGCTGCTCGACCTGGGTCTGCGCGCTCTTGATCGCCTTCGAGACGAAATTGTGTTCGATCGGCACGTCGTCGGGCATCCGCAGCCGGGTCATCAGCATCTCGACGGTGCCGCCACCGACCCGGCGCATCAGGTCGTCACCCAGGGAGAGGTAGAACCGGGACTCGCCCGGATCACCCTGCCGGCCGGAGCGGCCGCGGAGCTGATTGTCGATCCGCCGCGACTCGTGCCGTTCGGTGCCCAGCACGTACAGCCCGCCGGCGTCGCGCACCTTCTCGGCCTCGGCCTCGCTGCGCTTCTTGGCCCCCTCGACCGCCTCCGCCCACGCCGTCTCGTACTCCTCCGGCGTCTCGGTCGGGGTCAGCCCCTTCGCCCGCAGGTCGAGGTCGGCGCTGAAGTCGACGTTGCCGCCCAGGATGATGTCGGTGCCGCGGCCGGCCATGTTGGTCGCCACGGTGACGGCGCCGGCCCGGCCCGCCTGCGCGATGATCGCGGCCTCCCGGGCGTGATTCTTGGCGTTGAGGACCTCGTGCGGGACGCCCGCCCGGAGCAGCAGCTTGCTCAGCAGTTCCGATTTCTCCACCGACGCGGTGCCGACCAGCACCGGCTGGCCCTTCTCGTGCCGCTCGGCGAGGTCGGAGACCACGGCGTCGAACTTCGCGTCCTCGGTCTTGTAGATCAGGTCGGCCTCGTCCAGGCGCTGGATCGGCTTGTTGGAGGGGATCGGCACCACGCCGAGCTTGTAGGTCTGATGCAGCTCTGCGGCCTCGGTCTGGGCGGTGCCGGTCATCCCGGAGAGCTTTTCGTACAGCCGGAAGTAGTTCTGCAGCGTGATCGTGGCCAGCGTCTGGTTCTCGGCCTTGATCTCGACGCCTTCCTTGGCCTCGATCGCCTGGTGCATGCCCTCGTTGTAGCGGCGTCCGTGCAGCACCCGGCCGGTGAACTCGTCGACGATCAGCACCTCGCCGGAGACGACGATGTAGTCCCGGTCCTTCTTGTAGAGCTCCTTGGCCTTGAGCGCGTTGTTGAGGAAACCGACGAGTGGCGTGTTGACCGACTCGTACAGGTTCTCGATGCCCAGCGCCTGTTCGACCTTGGCGACACCCTCCTCGCTGACTCCCACCGTCCGCTTGGACTCGTCGACCTCGTAATCGGCGTCCCGGTGCAGTCGCGGCACCAGCCGGGCGAACTCCGAGTACCACTTCGAGGACTGGTCGGCCGGGCCGGAGATGATCAGCGGGGTCCGCGCCTCGTCGATCAGGATGGAGTCGACCTCGTCGACGATGGCGTAGAAGTGCCCGCGCTGCACCAGGTCGTTCTTCGACCACGCCATGTTGTCGCGCAGGTAGTCGAAGCCGAACTCGTTGTTGGTGCCGTAGGTGATGTCGGCGCCGTAGGCGGCACGCCGAACCTCGGGGGTCTGCTGGGCGAGGATGACGTCGACGTTCAGGCCGAGGAAGCGGTGCACCCGGCCCATCCACTCACTGTCACGCTGGGCGAGATAGTCGTTGACCGTGACGATATGGACGCCCTTGCCCTCCAGTGCGTTCAAGTACGCCGGCAGGGTGGAGACCAGGGTCTTGCCCTCGCCGGTCTTCATCTCGGCGATGTCACCCAGGTGCAGCGCGGCGCCGCCCATCAGTTGGACGTCGAAGTGCCGCTGACCCAGGGTCCGTTTGGCCGCCTCCCGCACCACGGCGAACGCCTCGACCAGGAGCTCGTCGGTCGTCTCACCTTTCTGGAGGCGTTCCTTGAACAGCGCGGTCTGCCCGCGGAGCTCGTCATCGGACATCGCGATGTAGTCGCTCTCGATGTCGTTGATGTGGTTCGCGATCGTGCGCAGGCGCTTGAGTGTCTTCGCCTCACCGACGCGGAGCAGTCTGCCAAGAACCACGTGTTTCACCTTCGGTTGAAATAGTGCCCGCCGCTGGTCGCGGCGGATGCAGCCGGAACGAACGGCAGTGGAACTTCACCCGGCACGGCCGGATCGACCCCACTGTGCCATCCCACCCGGCACACCTCGCCCGGGCTCGGAGTTGGGCCCAGCGCAGACCATGGTAGGCGCACGGCCCGTACAGCGGGCGTTCCGCGCGCAGCCGGGCACGCCCGCTTTGGCGCACGGGTGACGCGGCGCCGCACGGCCCGGTGAGTTCTGCGGTGCGGGTGGGCCGCGTTCTCCGCGGGCGGGCCGGCCGGGGACCGACCCGATCGGCCGGGAGCCGGCCGGATGTCAGGTCAGCCGCAGCAGGCCGTAGTCGAACCCCTTGCGCCGGTAGACGACCGACGGCAGCTGGGTGTCCGCGTCGTTGAACAGATAGAAGTCGTGGCCCACCAATTCCATCTGGAACAGCGCCTGGTCCACGGTGATCGGGTCCCCGGGGTGGTCCTTGATCCTGACGATGCGTCCTGGACCCTCGTCGGCGACGGCGGCCCAGCGGTCCTCGAAGTCCTCGTCCTCGTCGGCGACCGCTGAGCCGTTGCGATGCGAATTGCTATACGCGGCCCCGACACCTGCGCCTTCCGGGGCCCCATCCAGCACGGCGGTCGAGGTCGCCGGCCGGCCGGCGACGACGGCTTCATCGGCGAGGATTTCCTCGGCGGTCCCCGCAACAGCGGTGATCGGGGTCCGGCTGTGCTGCCTGTCGTGCCTGCGGTCGGCGGCCCGGCGCAGCCTGGTCTCGAGTTTCGTGACGGCCGCATCGAGCGCGGCGTAGAAGTTCTCCGCGCTGGCCTCGGCGCGGATTGCGGGCCCACGGCTGGAAAGGGTGATCTGGACACGCTGGCAGGTCTTGGACTGACGCCGGTTCGTCTCGTGGGACAGCTCGACATCCACCCTGATGATCTTCGAGTCATAGCGTTCTGCGCGGCCGAGTTTGTCAGCCACGCGCACCCGGAAGTGCTCGGGAACCTCGACGTTCCGGCCTTTGACGACGATGTCCACAGGTCCTCCTGTCTCGCAGGGGACTTATCCCCTGCTGGCGCGCGCCGGATACTTGACACACCCGACCAGCCGGTACGCGTCCGGGGCTACCCGGGGATGTCTTTGAACCTACCTGGCGATGAAAAGCGCGCAAACGCGGGTGTCCGGCCGGCGGTAGCAGTGAGGCCACTCTCCGGCCACCACCCTCACACGTCGGAGCGACAACGCCGCGGGGGTCAGTACACTACTTACGGTAACGTGCTCTCACGAAGCGTAGCGAGGAGAAGCGGCGAGGAGAAGCGATGTCAGGCTGGGCGATTCTGCTGGTCGGCGCCGTCCTGTGCTTCCTCGGCGTCGGCTCGCTGCACGTGGCGGTCCTGGCGTCCGGGTTCGGGCTCGGTTGGGTGCTGGCGGACCTGTTCGGCGCCTCCGTCGGGACGGCGTTCCTCATCGCGGCGGGGGCGTCGGTCATCGGGTGGGTGCTGGTGACCCTGGTCTTCAAGGTGGCGGCGTTCTTCGTCGGCGTCATCACCGGGTCGTTGATCGGCGCCCGGATGGCAGCCGTACTGACCGCCGGTGAGTCCAATATCGCGGTGACCATCGTGCTGGTGATCGCCACCGCCGTGGCGGTCGGCTTCCTGGCCGACCGGTACCGGCGCCGCGTGTTGTTGTGGACCACGGCCATCGGCGGCGCCGGACTCATCCTCAGTGCTCTCGGTCTGATCGCCCCGGACACCCTGGGCTTCCTGCGACATCCGGATCCGGGGGTCGAGCAGGTGACAACGACGGCGCTGTGGATCGCACTGGCGGCCGGCGGCTGGATCACCCAGCGGGCGCTGTTCCCGCGGGCGCTGCGCGAGGAGCGCCGGCTCGACACCTGACCGCCGCGCCGCACGGGAGGACGGCTCCGCGTCAGGCGGGGGCGGGACGGCGTCACCTCCCCGGAGCCGGTCGGCGCATCACCCCGGGCGGGCTGGTCAGCGCGTCGTTGCCCACCCGGGCACCGAGGCCAGGACCAGCACCAGCTGGACGTCCAGACCGGCGTCGGTCAGCACGCTGCACGCCGCGGCGGCCGTCGCTCCGGTGGTCAGCACGTCATCGATCAGCGCGACCCTGCTGCCCGCCGGCGGTGCACCCGCCGGGCGCCAGCGGATCCGATCGGCCAGGTTGGCGTCCCGTGCCGCGCTGTCCAGGCCGACAGAATCCCGGGCGGATCGGGCCGTGAACAGGCATGGAGCCACGCCGGCGGGGATCCCGGCTGCGGCGAGCACCCGGGCGGCGGCCCCGGCCATGGCGGTGACGGGGTCTCCGCCGCGCTGCCGGGCCGCGGACCGGCGGCTGGGCGCCGGGACGAGCCACGTGTCGTTCGGCAGCAGCGCCATCCGCCGCAGCCGCAGCAGTGCCTCGCCGAGCGCGATGCCCAGCAGACCCGGCAGCTCGCGGCGACCGCGTTCCTTACCGGCGATGACCGCGGCGCGGACCGGACCGCGGTAGCGGGTCACTGCCCAGGCGGGCGCCATCGACGGCCGATCGAGCGTCTCTGGCAGCCGGATGCGCCGGGGCCTGCCGAGCAGGGTGGCCGCGCACCCGGCGCACCACGGTCCCGCGCCGCCGCAACCCGGGCACGGCCGCGGCAGCACCAGGTCCAGCGCGGCCACGAAGCCCGACCGCAGCAGTGCGAGCGGCGCGGCCGGGGCACGGCCGGGTTCCCGGGCGCCGCTGTCCGGCACGGCGATGCTGTCCGGCACGGCGATGCTGTCCGGCACGGCGATGCTGTCCGGCACGGCGATGCCGTCGGGAACCGCGCTGCTGTCGGGAGCGGCGCTGCTGTCGGGACCCGGGCTGCTGTCGGGAGCGGCGACGTGCCCTGGAACGGGCGGTCGGCCGGACACGGAGGACACGGCCCTACACTCACCGGCTGGTGCCGGGCGGTCAACCACTCACCCAGCGGTGTGGACAGGTTCAGCCGGTGGCCCGCCGGATCAGGGCAAGCAGCGCCCGCGCGTAGGCCTCGGCGGCGTCCGATCCCCAGTACGCGCCGGGCTCCGCCGCCGCGCCGCCCGGTAGGACGGCCGTTACCCGATAGCCCTCGTCGACCCGTTCCAGGGAGCGGAAGGCAGCGCCGAGCAGGGTCCGCAGCTGATCCTCCCGGGGCAGCCACAGTGCGTCCGAGGCCTCGGTGGCGTCGAGCGCCCATTCGGTGGTGCCGTTGAAGCCGAGTACGGTGCCGGTCCGCGACTCGTGCGCCTCCACCACCATGTCCGACAGTGTGAAGACCTCGCCGTCGAAGGCGCCGGTCAGCAGGGTGAACCGGTCGCCGGTCGCGGGATGCCAGACCAGGCCGGCGGCCTTGAGGGCGCCGGCGAGTTCCACGGAGATCATCGGTGGGCCAGTCCTGTCTCAGCTCGGGTAGAACGGCGACGAGCCGTTGAGGAAGGGCTCATCGGGCAGCGGCGACTGCCATTGACCGTCGGTCTGCGACCCCACCAGCTGCCAGACGCGGCCGCCGAACGTGATGAGCAGGGGTTCGCCGGCCGCCACCGCCAGGCCGTCGACGTCGCCGAAGATGCCGCGAGCGGTGATCTGCCGGGACTCGAAGCCATCGATCGACACGTCCCAGAGACTGCGGTAGCTGTTCACCGAGCTGGACGCCGCGACCACCAGCTCCCGGGAATTGCTGAAGCTGACCGGCCCGACGTGCACCAGGTCCGGCCGCAGCAGGCTGAGCTGGCTGATCTCCAGCGGGGCCTGCGCGGTACTGCCCCCCGGGTCGGAGGTCGGCGTGCTCACCTCGCCGCCGGTCGTTCTGGTCAGCACCCCGAGGTAAAGCCGTTCACCGGCCACGATCGCCACCCGTACGCCGTCCGGGGACAGTGCCAACGCCGTCACCGGGCCGCGCCCCGCCAGCTGCGTCGAGCCGACCCGCTCCCGGCTGGGATTGCCCGACGACGACACCCGGTACGCCTCGGGTTTCGTGCCGCCGTTCTGCACCACCCACACCTCGTCGCCGGTGCGGGTGAAGCTCGGCGCGGTCAGCGTGGTGGCCTTGAGCAGCGGGTCCGCCCGGTCGTTCGCCGACGGCAACGTCATCAGCAGTTTCTGGCCGCCGGCGGAGTCGTTCGCCACCGCGGCGAGGGCACCGGTCGCCGACGATTGCGCGGCCGCCTTCACCGGCACGGTGCCGGTGCCCAGCGGGCCGGGCACCGGGGCGCCGTCCAACAGGCCGACGATCGAGCCGTCGTTGCGCACGTAGAACGGGTCGGACGCGACCTGCCCCGTGCCCGCCAGCCGATCCGGGTCGAAGGAGGTGACCGTGTTGATCGTGTAGACCGGCTGCGCGGGATCCAGCGGCTCACCGTCGACGGTGATCGCGATGCGCGGCGTGGTCGGCGACAGCGTCCACACCAGCTGCGCCGCCAGCGCCCGGCGCGCCTCCTGGGTGGAGATGTCCACCCCGGTCAGATCGACCTGAAGTACTCCCTCGGAGTCGATGAACGGGTTGGACCGCAGCGCGGAGCGGGCGGTGAACCGGGAGTTCACTGCGTCCGTCAGCCGGCTGCTGGGTCCGCGGAACAGCATGGCGATCAACCGGTTCGCCCTGTTCGTCGTGGTCTGACCGATGACCATGTGACGCACGTCCGGCACCACGACGGTGCCGGTGCGGTCCAGGAAGTACAGCACCCGCTGCCGGAACGCCGTCGAGAACTCGGAACTGGCCACCAGCAGTTCCGGCGGCGGGTTGTCGATTCGCCATTCGCCGTCCACCTGGACCAGCGTCAGCGCGCGGCTGTACGGCTCATCGGCCAGCGTCTGGAAGGCACGGTCGGTGTCCAGGTGCCCGGTCGTCACACCGTTGACCGTCACCAACCCCGGCGCGCCGCGGGTGACGTCGGTGCGGTATCCGTCACCGAGTACCACCACCGGCAACGAATGCGGTTGCCATGACGTCTGTGCCGCGGGCGCGAGGTACTGCCGGGCGGCGGCGAAACTCGTGCCCGACGCCGTGTCCAGGTCGGGCCGGGCGCTGGCCGCGATGAACCCCCGGACGATCTGGTCCGGTTGCTGCCCCGGGGTGGGAGCGGCGGGCGCCACCGGGGCGACCTGCTCGGCGATCTGGGTGACGTCGACGGCGGCGCTGGAGCCCGGCACGCCCGAGCAGCCGACGGTCAACACCAACAACAGGGCCGACAGCATCGCCGACCCGACCGCGACCGCTGTGCGACGCCGGATCACGGCTTGCTCCCCATGGCACTCGACGTCGACCGCGGGCCGGGCTGTTCGGCGCCGGGGGATGCGGTCGGAACGCTCGCTGCGGTCGGCGGCGCGGGCGAGGTCGGCGGCGCGGGCGAGGTCGGTACCGGCAATGCAGTGGACCGCCCTTCACCGTCCCCGTCGGCGGCGGTCCCCGGTTGGTCGGGCGAGGACAGCGTGGCGCTGCCACCGGCCGACGGCACTGAAGCCGGATGCAGGTCCTCGTCGCTGGGTGCGGGCTTGAGGGTGCCGTCCTCGACCATCATCCGCACGCCCTTCGGAATGGCAGCGGCCACCAGCGGGCCGGTCGGAAGTGCGCTGTGCACCGGCAGGTCGGCGGTCCCGGTCGCGCCGGTCCGCAACGGCAGCGGCGACTGGGTGAGCAGGCCGCCGTGCCGGCGCGGCAGGGTGAGCCGGAACCGGGCGCCCTCCCCCGGTGCGCCGGAGGCCTGCAGCCAACCGCCGTGCAGGCGGGCGTCCTCGAGGGAGATGGCCAGTCCCAGGCCGGTGCCACCGGTCTGCCGTTGCCGTGACGGGTCCGCGCGCCAGAACCGGTTGAACACCAGCCCGGCCTCGCCGGGCCGCAGGCCGACGCCGTGATCGGTGACGGTGATGGCCAGCGCGGTGTCGTCGGCGGCGAGTTCCAGCTCGACCGGTTTGCCGTCGGCGTGGTCGACCGCGTTGTAGATGAGGTTGCGCAGAATGCGGTCCACCCGCCGGGAATCGATCTCGGCGATCACCGGCTCGGGTGGCATCGAGGTCACGATCGGCACGTCGACGTGCTCTGCCAGGGGGATCGCGGCCGCCACGCTGGCCGTGATGCTGGACCGGATGTCGATCGGCTCGGCACTGAGCTCCGCCATCCCCGCGTCGTACCGGCTGATCTCCAGCAGGTCGGCGAGCAGCGTCTCGAACCGGTCGAGCTCGTCGACGAGCAATTCGGTGGAGCGCGCCAGGTGCGGCGGCAGATCCGCCCTGCTCTCGTACAGCATGTCGGCGGCCATTCGCACCGTGGTCAGCGGTGTCCGCAGTTCGTGCGAGACGTCGGAGGTGAACCGGCGCTGCAGCTTTCCGAATTCCTCCAGCTGCCGGATCTGCACCCGGATGGCCTCGGCCATGCCGTTGAAGGAGTTCGCCAGGGTGACCAGCTCGGTGGCGCCGCTCACCGGCATCCGCTCGGCCAGGTCACCGGCGGCGAGCTTGCGCGCGCTGAACGCGGCCCGGCGGACCGGCCGCACGACCTGCGCCGCGACCAGTGCCGCGATCAGCGTCAGGGCGAACGCAAGGGCCATCCCGCCGACCAGCAGGGTGCGCTGCACGACCTGCACGGTGCCCAGCTCGCCGGCCAGCGGGAAGATCAGGTACACCTCGAACGAGTCCGTGCTCGTCGGTGCCGGACTGCCGACCACCAGGGCCGGGATGGCCTCCCCGTCCCGGACGATGGTCGTGTACTGGTAGGCGACCTGGCCCTGTGCGATCCGGGCCCGCAGCTCGGCGGGAACGTCGTCGGTGGGCTGCTGGATGGCGACATCGGCCTCGGACCCGATCCGGCTGGGGATCACCACGGGTTCGAAGACACCGGCGGTGGAACCCTGGGCGTCGGACGACCCGTCCGCCCGCCCGATCTCCAACAGCGCCAACCGCAACTGCTCGCGCAGTGAACTGGGATCGGAGTCTGCACCGGACAGGCTCGCCTGCACCGTCTGCCGCGCGCTGTCGATCTCCGCCGTCGCCGCGTCGATCTTGGAGTTCAACAGCCCGGTGGTGATCTGCTGCTGCAGGATCAGGCCCAGGGTGAACATCACGATGGTGGACAGCGTCAGCGTCAGCGCGACGACCCTGACCAGCAGCGACCTGCTCAGGAAGGCGATCCGCCCGCGCAGCCGTCGCAGCGGCGCGCGGAACCGCGGGCCGGCCGGCGGCCGATGCGGCGAACTGCCGGCCGGGCGGTCGCCCGGTCGATCCGCTGGCGATCGGCCGGTCGATGACGCGGGGGCGCCGGTCGCGTCGGGCGCCGGCACCTGTGTCACGACGTGCCGGCCCGGTATCCCACGCCGCGCACCGTGACCACCACCTCGGGATGCTCGGGGTCCTTCTCGATCTTCGAGCGCAGCCGTTGCACGTGCACGTTGACCAGCCTGGTGTCCGCGGCGTGCCGGTACCCCCACACCTGTTCCAGCAACACCTCGCGGGTGAACACCTGCCGCGGTTTGCGGGCGAGCGCCACCAGCAGGTCGAACTCCAGCGGCGTCAGCGAGATCGGCTCGCCGTCGCGGGTCACCTGGTGGCCGGGGACGTCGATCTCCACGTCCGCCACCCGCAGCCGCTCGGCGGTGCCGACATCGGCGCGCCGGAGCCTCGCCCGGATCCGCGCGGTCAGCTCCTTGGGCTTGAACGGCTTCATGACGTAGTCGTCGGCGCCGGACTCCAGCCCCAGCACGACGTCGACGGTGTCGGTCTTGGCGGTGAGCATGATGATCGGGATCCCCGACTCCGCCCTGATCTCCTTGCACACGTCCAGACCGGACAGGCCGGGCAGCATCAGGTCGAGCAGCACCAGATCCGGGTGCACCTCCCGGAAGACGTCGATCGCGCGTGAACCGTCGCGGACCACCGCGGTGTCGAAGCCCTCCCCGCGGAGCACGATGGTCAGCATCTCGGCCAGGGCGGGGTCGTCGTCGACCACCAACACGCGCGCTCTCATGCCGTCCATGGTGTCATCCCGACTGCGCGGCGGGGCGTGCCAGCGCGCGGACGCGCGGCACCGGACTCCCGGGCGGCCACGTGGGACCATGATCGGGTGAGCGTGCCCCGATATCCCGGCCCCTATCCCGGCCCTGACCAGTACGGCCCGCCGGGCCCTTGGCAGAGCCCCGGCCCGGTGCCCCTACGCCCGATGAAGATCGGCGAGATCCTCGGTCTCGGCTGGGCGGTGACCCGCCGCTGCCTCCGGCCGCTGGCCGGGGCCGCGATCGCCGTGTCCGCCCTGTCGGCCGCCGTCACCGTCGGCGTCCTGGCGGCGACCGGCTCGCTGCAGACCTACGCCGACGCGGAGTGGGTGAACGACATCTTGCAGCGCGGCAGCACCACCCTGCCGTCCGGGATCCTGATCGCCACGCTGCTGGGTCTGGTGGTGTCCACCAGCGGCGCCCCCGTGGTCGCCGGTCTGGCAGCCGCCTTCACCGGGGCGCAGGCCCTCGGCCGCGACGGCCGCGGCGCCGTCGGTGAGCGGCTCGCCGGGCGCTGGCCGGTGCTGCTCGGGACGGGCGTGATCGTGGGGGTACTGGTCACCGCCGGTCTACTCGTGCTCGTGGTGCCCGGCGTCCTTGCCTACCTGGTGCTGGCCTTCGCCGGACCGGTGGTGGTGATGGAACGGGCCTCGGTCGGTGAGTCGCTGCGCCGCAGCGCGACCCTCACCCGCGGGCATCGCGGCCGGATCCTGGGCGCCGTGGCGGTCACCCTGGTCACCGGCGCGGTCGCCGGCGCCATCGTGTCCTCGTTCGCGGGTGCCGTGGTCGGCGGCACCGGCACGGTCACCACGCTGCTGGTCACCCAGGTCGTCTCCGTGCTGGTCAGCGGCCTGGCGGGGGCGTGGACCGGCGCTGTCGTCGCGCTGCTGTACATCGACGTGCGGATCCGCACCGAGCGCCTCGACCAGGCGCTGTGGGCCGCGGCGGCACGCGCCCGGGTCAGCCGGCCGGATCTACCGTCAGGCTGACCGAACCGTCGGCCTCCGGGGTCAGAACGGTCCACGGCGACAGGTACTCCCGCTCGGCAAGCAACCGGTACATCCCGCCGGTCCGCTGCTGCAGATCCGCGTCGGCCTCGAACCGGTCGAGGGCGCGGTCCTCGTGTGCGGCGGCGCGGCCACGGGCCCGTTGCGCGGCCATTTCCAGCGGGGTCGCCAGCAGGATCTGGCGATCGGGAACGGGAACGCCGAACCGGTCGATCTCCAGGGCTCGCACCCAGTCGGCGAAGTCCGTTGTCGCCTCGGGGCCACCGAGCCGAGCGGACCCGTACGCGGCGTTGGAGGCGACATACCGGTCCAGCAGCACGATGTCGTGGTCCGCCAGCAGTTGCCGCAGCTGCGGCGCCGCGGCACCGCGGTCCAGCGCGAACAGCAGCGCGGGACCGTAGACCGAGTCGGACAGGTCGCCGAGCCGCCCGTACAGCGCGTCGCGGACCAGGTCCGCGTGGATGTCGACGCCGTACCGCGGGAAGGCCAGCGTCGCGACCGTCCGGCCGGCATCGCGCCAGCGGGCGGCCAGTCGCTGCGCCAGCGTCTGTTTGCCGGACCCGTCCAGCCCCTCGAGAACGATCAGCCGACCCACGACGCTGCACACTACGGCAAATGGCTGAACTGTCACCACACCGGTACGCAAAGTGACTAGCCGTGGGTCGGCGGCGGTGGCAGTCTTGCGCCGTGACGACGATCGGGAAGCCGGCTAACGAAAAAACCTTCCTGGGCCAGCCGCGCCAACTGGCCACCCTCTTCTCGGTCGAGATGTGGGAGCGGTTCTCCTTCTACGGCATGCAGGGCATCCTGCTGATCTACCTCTACTACTCGGTGGCCGACGGCGGCCTCGGACTCGACGAGGTGGCGGCGACCAGCATCGTCGGCGCCTACGGCGGGCTGGTGTACCTGTCGACGATCCTCGGCGCGTGGCT
Organism: uncultured Actinomycetota bacterium; assembly: GCA_963785455.1. GTDB lineage: Bacteria > Actinomycetota > Actinomycetes > Mycobacteriales > Nakamurellaceae > Nakamurella. The sequence goes on along the minus strand of CAWAVL010000019.1, from coordinate 114,786 downwards.
CGCCGACCGGGTGATGGGCGCCGAACGCACTCTCTTCCTCGCCGCGGTGCTGGTCATGTGCGGGCACATCGCGCTGTCCCTGATCCCGGGCCTGCTCGGGGTCGGCGTCGGCCTGGTGTTGATCGCGTTCGGCAGCGGCGGGGTGAAGGCGAACGCGACCTCACTGGTCGGCGGCCTCTACAGCGAGGAGGACCCCCGCCGGGACGCCGGCTTCTCCATCTACTACTTCGGTATCAACCTCGGCGCCTTCCTCGGACCGCTGCTGACCGGCCTGCTGCAAAGCAACATCGGCTTCCACTGGGGCTTCGGTCTGGCCGCCGTCGGCATGGCGATCGGCCTGACGATCTACACCATCGGTCGCAAGAACCTGCCGGCGAGCTCGAACGACATCCCGAATCCGCTCCCGGCCAACCGCCGCGTGCTGGTGATCGCTGCGGCCGTTGTGCTCATCGCGCTGATCGCGTTGCTGTCGCTGACCGGCCTGATCACCGCCGAGCGCCTCGCCACCATCGTGGTGGTCATCATCGTGTTCTGCGCGGTCATCTACTTCGCGGTGATCCTTTCCAGCAAGAAGATCACCGCGGTGGAACGCCGCCGGGTCTACTCCTTCATCCCGATGTTCATCGTCAGCGCCGTGTTCTGGTCGCTGTACCAACAGCAGTTCACCGTCGTCACGGAGTACTCGGACAAGCAGTTGAACCGGGAGATCTTCGGCTGGGAAATGCCGGTCAGCTGGGTGCAGTCCATCAACCCGGTGTTCGTCATGATCCTGTCACTGGTGTTCGCGGAGATCTGGACCAAGCTCGGCAACCGGCAGCCGCCGACGCCGATCAAGTTCGCGGCCGGCGTCATCGTGATGGGCATTGCCTTCCTGCTGTTCATCCCGATGGCGAGCACGGTGCCCAACAGCGCACCGCTGTGGGGGCTGATCATCGTCCTGTTCGTCTTCACCGTCGCCGAGTTGCTCATCTCGCCGGTCAGCCTGTCACTGGCCACCAAGCTCGCTCCCGAGGTGTTCCGCACGCAGATGGTCGCGCTGCTGTTCCTGTCCATCGCGCTGGGCACCGCGATGGCCGGTGTGCTGGCGGGCTTCTACTCGGACGAGAACCAGGTGGCCTACTTCGGGATCCTCGGTGGGATCGCCATCGTGGTCGGCATCCTGCTGATCCTCCTGACCCCGCCGATTCGCAACCTGATGAGCGGCGTGCGCTGACCGTGCCTCCGGCGCGCCCGTCACCGCCCGGGCACCGGCGGTGAGCAAGCCTCGTGTTGGATGAGCGCATGACATCAGCGAACTCCAGCAAGCCGGTCATCGACTTCCCGAACGGCGAACCACCCACCACGCTCGAGATCACCGACATCACGGTGGGCGACGGCGCGGAGGCGAAGCCTGGCGGCACGGTCCGGGTGCACTACCTGGGCGTCGACTTCGCCTCGGGGGAGGAGTTCGACTCGTCGTGGAGCCGCGGCGAGTCGATCGAATTCCCGCTGCGCGGTCTGATCAAGGGCTGGCAGGACGGCATCCCGGGGATGAGGGTCGGCGGTCGCCGGCAGCTGACGATCCCGCCCGAGCTCGCCTACGGCCCCGCCGGCGGCGGCCACCGGCTGAGCGGTCAGACGCTGATCTTCGTCATCGACCTGCTGGACGCCCGGTAGTCCGCCCGGGGCCCGGCTGGTCCGGTGTTCCGCTGTCCCTGGTTGGTTCGGTCTGCGCTGTTGATCATGGCGCACGCCGGGGCAGGCGCCGCCGGCGGGTCAGCCGGCGGACAGCACCGACTTCAGCGCCCGGACCGCCAGCGCATGGTCCTCGTCCTCCGGTAGCCCACTGACGCCGATCACGCCGACCAGCGATCCCTGCACCCGCAGCGGGAACGCACCGCCGGACGCAGCGAACCGTCGCGGGTCGTACCCGGCGTCGGTGGCGAACACCTGACCCCAGACGCGGAACTGCTCCCCCACCCCGTACGAGGAGCGGTTGAACAGCCGGACCACGGCGAATTTGCGGCGGATCCACTCGTTGTTGTTCGCGTTCGACCCGGGCAGCGCCGCGCAGAACACCTCCTGCGCGCCCACCTCGATGGAGATCACCACCGGCAGCGCCTCCGCCTCGGCGATCTCCCGTGCGCGGCAACCCAGCCGCCACGCGTCCCCGGGTCCGAAGCGGTGGAACTGCAGCTCCTTCTCCTGTGCGTCGAGCTGCGCCAGCAAACCGGGCGTTGCAACCATGGAGCGGCGACCTCAGTACCGGTAGTGGTCGGGCTTGAACGGACCCTCGACATCGACGCCGATGTACTCGGCCTGGTCCTTGGTCAGCCTCGTCAGCTCGCCGCCCAGCGCCTCCACGTGGATCCGCGCGACCTTCTCGTCGAGGTGCTTGGGCAGCCGGTAGACCTCTTTGTCCCACTCGTCGGGCTTGGTGAACAGCTCGATCTGGGCGATGACCTGGTTGGAGAACGACGCGCTCATCACGAACGAGGGATGCCCCGTGGCGTTGCCCAGGTTCAGCAGCCGGCCCTCGGACAGCACGATGACGGTGTGGCCGTCCTGGAATCGCCATTCGTCGACCTGCGGTTTGATCTCGATGCGGGTGGCGCCGGACCGGGCCAGCCCGGCCATGTCGATCTCGTTGTCGAAGTGGCCGATGTTGCCCAGAATCGCCTGGTGCTTCATCCGGCGCATGTGGTCGAGCCCGATGATGTCCTTGTTGCCGGTGGTGGTGATGACGATGTCGGCGCGCTCGATTGCCTTGTCGACGGTCGTCACCTCGTAGCCATCCATCAGCGCCTGCAGCGCGCAGATCGGGTCGGCCTCGGCCACGATCACCCGGGCGCCCTGCCCGCGCAACGATTCCGCCGAGCCCTTGCCGACGTCGCCGTATCCGGCGACGAGGGCGACCTTGCCGCCGATCAACACGTCGGTCGCGCGGTTGATGCCGTCCACCAGCGAGTGCCGGACGCCGTACTTGTTGTCGAACTTGCTCTTGGTGACCGCGTCGTTGACGTTGATCGCCGGGAACAGCAGCTCGCCGGCGGCGGCCAGCTGGTACAGCCGGTTGACGCCGGTGGTGGTCTCCTCGGTGACGCCGCGGATCGCCGGTGACGTCCGGGTCCAGTACTGCGCGTCGTCGGCCAGCGACCGGCGGAGCAGATCCAGGACGACGGCGTACTCCTCGGTGTACTCGGGGTCGTCCTCCTCGAGAGCCGGGACGACACCGGCCTTCTCGTACTGCACGCCCTTGTGGATGAGCAGCGTTGCGTCGCCGCCATCGTCCAGGATCATGTTCGGGCCCTGCGCAGTCCCGTCTTCCTTGGCGGGCCAGCGCAGCATCTTGTCGGTGCACCACCAGTACTCCGGCAGGGTCTCGCCCTTCCAGGCGAAGACCGGCACGCCCTTGGGCTCCTCGACGGTTCCGTAACGGCCGACCGCCACCGCCGCGGCCGCGTGGTCCTGGGTGGAGAAGATGTTGCAGGAGCACCAGCGGACGTCGGCGCCCAGATCGACCAGTGTCTCGATGAGCACCGCGGTCTGCACCGTCATGTGCAGCGAGCCGGAGATCCGCGCACCGGCCAGCGGACGCACCTCGGCGTACTCGCGGCGCAACGCCATCAGCCCGGGCATCTCGTGCTCGGCGAGGGTGATCTCCTTGCGGCCGAACTCGGCCAGGGCGAGGTCACGGACCTTGAAGTCGAGATCAGCGACACGATCGACGGTCAACTCGGACGCGGGCAGGGTTGATGCGGACAAATGGTGCTCCTCAGGGCTTGACGGCGCCGCGGCGACGCGGCGTGTGGAGGCCGGACTCGGGTTCCACCCTGCACCGGACGCCCCTGTGCCGTTTCACGGCGGGGGCGTGCATGTCGATGATCAGGATACCGGCACGGGCACTGCCGAGACAGCAACCGCCGATCGGCTGCCGGCGCCATCGGCGAATGGTCTGACCCGGGGCTCAGTCGTCGCTCAGTCGTGGTCGCTCAGCCGTGGTCGCTCAGTCGTCGTCGAACGTGCGCTTCGGCCGGGTGGTGCGCAGCCCGTACAGCAGGCCGACCACCGCGAAGATCACCACGAACAACGGCACATTGCTGAGCACCACCCCGGCGGCCACGCCGACGAACGCACCGGTCAGCGTCCAGATCGCGATCGCGGGCGCCCGGGGTTCCCGGTCGGCGGGGGTTCTCACCGGGTCACCGTAGCGCCGACCGGGGACGGTCCACCGGCGGCGCACTCCGTGCCAGCCGTCCGGCCATGATCCCCTCGTGACCAGCCGCGCGGAAGCTGACAGCATGCACGCATGACCGATGGTGAACCGGACGGCCCGCGCGGTGACGCACCCACGGCGACGAACGTGCCTGCCGAGCGCGGGCACCGGGTGCGTCCCCGGCCGAATTACGCCGCCGCCGTGTACGGCTCGGTGCTGGCCGCGTCCGTGGTGGTCAGTTCCGGTGACCTGAGAGCGCCGGGGGTGCTCGCGATCCTGCTGGTGATCAGCGGTCTGGTGTTCTGGATCGCGCATGTCTACGCCGCCACCGTGGCCGGGGTGCACGGCGGCTGGCACCGCGGGGCGATCGCCACCGGCATGCGGCACGAATGGCCCGTCGCCTTCGCTTCGATACCGCCCGCGATCGCCGCGTTGGTTTGCGGCGCGCTGCCGAACGTCTCGGTCAACGATGGCGCCTGGGCGGCGCTGATCGTCGCGATCGTGGAGTTGCAGGTCTGGGGTTTCGCCGCCGTCCGCAGCATCAACCTGACCGGGCGGACGCTGACCAGGACGCTGGTCCTCAACGTCGGGATGGGGTTGGTCATCGTGCTGCTCAAGGTCGGCGTCGGGCACTGATCCCCGCGGTGAGCCCTGGGGATGGCCGGATTCAGCCGACCGGTGTGTGCTCCGGCTTCCGGGCCGCCGGCGAGACGATGCCGGCCACCGCAACGAGAACCAACACCAGCAGCAGGGCGTTGAGCAGGCCGACGTGCTCGCCGACGAAGCCCAGCACGGGCGGCCCGACCAGGAACGCCAGGTAGCCGATGGTCGCGACCGCGCTGACCCGGGAGGCGGCGTTGACCGGGTCGTCGGCGGCGGCGGACATGCCCACCGGGAATCCCAGCGCCGACCCCAGGCCCCACAGCACCACGCCGACCACGGCGAGCCAGGCGGCCGGGGCGAAGATCACCGTCGTCAGGCCGACGCCGGCGAGCACCGCGGACACCCGCAGCACGGGCACCCGGCCGAAACGGTCGAGCGCCCAGACGCCGCCGACCCTGCCGACCGTCATCGCGGTGACGAAGACGCCGAAGATCAATGCACCGGTCGCGTTGGCGACGCCGTGGCCGTCGACCATGGCCAGCGCCAGCCAGTCGTTGGCCGAACCCTCGGCGAAGGCCATCCCGAGCACGATGAGGCCGATCAGCAGGGTCCGGCGATCCCGCCAGATGCCCAGCCGGGACCGCCGCCCGCTCGTGCCCTCCTCGGCCGCGTGCCCGGTGATCGCCTGCTCCGCGGCGGCGACCGCCGGGTCCGGCTGCAGGTAGCGGACCGCGAACAGAGCACCGGCGGCGATCAGCACAGCGATGATCGCCAGGTGGATCAGGATGGACAGCCCGGCGAACTCCGCGGCGGCACCGAGCGCGGCCCCGAGGATCGTGCCGCCGCTGAACAGGGCGTGGAACAGCGGCATGACGGTCCGGTCCAGCGCCCGCTCGTTGGCGGCGCCCTCGACATTCATGGCGACGTCGCACGTCCCATTGCCGAGGCCGAACAGAGCCAGCCCGATCACCACGACGGCGAAGCTGGCCGTCGTCGCGCCGATCCCGACCACGGCCAGGCCGACGGCGACGGCCAGCAGGGAAGCGCGGATGGTGGCGGCGGAGCCGATACGGGCGAGCACATGACTCGACGTCGTCAGCCCGACGATCGATCCGAGGGCCAGCCCGAACACCAGCAGCCCCATCTGAAAGGTGCTGGCGCCCAGCACGTCGCGGATGGACGGGGTGCGCGCCACCCAGCTGGCCAGGGACACGCCGGACAGCGCGAAGATCAGGAAGACGGCGTTGCGCCAGGCGACCATCTCGCCGCGGGTCAGCGGTGCGGCGCCGGTTCGGTCGACGGGCGCCGGGGCGGTGTGGGACACGGTTTCCTCAAGCTCTTGCAGCCCGCGACCGGACTGCTGTCGAATCGTTTCGATCGAAACGATTCGGACGGTACGGGAAGACTCCACTGCCGGTCAACAGCTTGTCGAGCACCGGTCGAATCGTTTCGACTATCCTGGTCGGAACGACTGGTTCCCCCGCGGTCCTGTCCTCACGTCCAGTCCCCAACGTCCAGTCCCCAACGTTCAGTCCCCACGTCCAGTCCCCACGTCCAGTCCCCACGTTTAGGAGGCGGTGCACGATGGCCCACACCGACGTCACCGACGCACGCCACGCCCCCGCCGACCGCCCGGGCCGAACAGGCCGAACAGGCCGAACAGGCCGAACGGGCAAGCGCACCACCCTGGCCCAGGTGGCCGCCCGGGCCGGGGTGTCGGTGTCCACCGCCTCGCTCGCGTTCAGCGGGTCCGGGCCGGTCTCCGGTGCCACCCGGGAGCGGGTGCTCGCCGCAGCGGAGGAACTGCACTACGCCGGTCCCGACCCGCGGGGCCGGTCGCTGCGGCAGGGCAGCTCCGGGATCATCGGCGTCGTCATGGAGGAACGGGTGCTGGCCGCCTTCCGCGACCCCATCCGGATCGCCCTGCTCGACGGCATCGCCCAGGAGACCACCGCCGACGGCCGCGGCCTGCTGCTGCTCGCCGACGTCGGGCAGAGCGCCCTGGCCATCCAGAGCGCGTCGATGGACGGCGTGATCCTGCTCAGCTGCAGCACCCGCATCGCCCGATCACTGGACGTCCTGCGGCGCCGGGTCACCCCGACGGTCGCGCTCGGGGGCCCGGAGTTCCCGGGGGTGCTGACCATCTCGCTCGACGACGAGAAGGCCGGCCGTGAGGCGGCCCAGCACATCGCCGACCTCGGCCACCGCGAGGTCGCCATCGTCACGCTGCCGCTGGACGGCGCCGTCGGGTCGATCGACCCGGCCGCGCCCGGTACCGCGTTCGGCGACCGCGGGCCGCTCACCCCCGCCCGCGAGCGCGCCGGCACCGTGCAAGTGACTCTGGACCGGCTGCGCGGGGTGCGGGCGGTCTTCCCGGACAGCACCGGCGTGGTCGCCGCCGGCAGCTACGTGGAAGAGGGCATCATCGCCGGGCGCACCCTGCTGGACGACCCGGAGCGCCGGCCCACGGCGATCCTCGCGCAGTCCGACCTGCTGGCGGCCGGCGTCATCAAGGCCGCGACCGACCTGGGGCTCAACGTGCCGGACGATCTCAGCGTCATCGGCTACGACGGCATCGCGCTGGACCGGATCGTCCCGCACGACCTGACCACGATGGTGCAGCCGGCCGCCGAGCAGGGCCGCGCAGCCGGGCGGGCGGTGCTCGAACTGCTCGACGGCGGCGACCCGCAACCGGTGCGGTTCACCAGCACCTTCCACCGGGGCGCGACGACCGCGGCTGCGCGACCTCTGAACTGACCGACCCGCCGACCGACCGGTCCGATGGGCCGCAGGCTCAGCCCAGCGCGGCCCGCACCTCCTCCACCACGCGGTGCGCGGCATCCCGCAACCCCGGCACCGACGGACCGGCGCCGAGCACCTCGCGGCTGGTGGTCGGCAGCAGCGCGCCGTGGGCGTCGGCGAACACCGACTTCAGGTCGGCCGCGGTGGCACCCTGCGCACCGAGGCCGGGCGCGAGCAGCGGGCCGTTGACCGCGGACAGGTCGACCCCGGTCCGCCCGATGGTCGCGCCGACCACCAGGCCGATGGAGCCGATGGGATCGTCACCGGCATTGACCGCGCCGACCTGGTCGATGATGGCCTGCGCCACAGTGCGGTCGTCCGCTGATCGCGCGTGCTGCACCTGGCGGCCCTCCGGGTTGCTGGTCAGCGCGAGCACGAAAAGCCCGCGGCCCTCCGCCAGCGCAACGTCGAGTGCCGGGGTCAGCGAACCGAAACCCAAGTAGGGCGACACCGTCAGTGCGTCCGCCGCGAGCGGTGACGTCCCGGTCAGGTACGCGGCGGCGTAGGCGGCCATCGTGGAGCCGATGTCACCTCGCTTGGCGTCCAACAGCACGAGGGCACCCGCATCTCTCGTCGCGGCGAGAGCCCTCTCGAGCACCGCGACGCCCGCCGACCCGTAGGACTCGAAGAACGCCGACTGCGGCTTGAGCACCGCGACACTCGGGCCGAGCGCCTCGACGACCGTCATGGTGAACCGCTCCAGGCCGGCCACGGTGACCGGCAGTCCCCACGCCTGCAGCAGCCCCGGGTGCGGGTCGATCCCGACGCAGAGCGGCCCGCGGCGTTCGATCGCCGCCACCAGCCTCGCGCCGAACGGCTGCAGTGTCGTCATCCGGTGGTCCTTCCCTCGATACGGCGAACAGCGAATGGCGACCTGGCGCAACGATCAGCCGCGGCGGGCGATGGCCTTGTTGAGCTCGGTGATCAGCGGCGGCCCGGAGAACACCAGGCCGCTGTAGATCTGCAACAGACTGGCACCCGCGTCCAGCATCCGCAGGCCGTCCTGTGCGGTGGAGATACCGCCGACGCCGATGACCGGCAGATCGCTGTGCGACGTGACGAACCGCACCACCTCCAGAGCCCGTGCACCGAGCGGCTTTCCGGACAGACCACCGGCTTCCGCGGCGAGCACGGCGTCGGCCTCGCGCACCCCGGTCCGCCCGATCGTGGTGTTCGTCGCGATGATCCCGGCGATGCCGTGATCCGTGCAGACCTGCAGCAGCTCGGCGATCGCGTCATCGGTCAGGTCGGGCGCGATCTTGACCAGCACCGGGGTGGGCCGCTCCTGCTGCCTGCCCCAGGCCAGGCTCCCGGCCTCCGCAGTGAGGGCGGCGAGCAATTCGTCGAGCGGTCCACGGTCCTGCAGCCGGCGCAGACCCGGCGTGTTGGGGCTGGAGATGTTGACCGCGAGGTAATCGGCGTACGGGTAAACCGCACGCAGCGACGTCAGGTAGTCGCCGACCGCGGCCTCCACCGGCGTCACCTTGGACTTGCCCAACGAGACGCCCAGCGGCACGCCGATCGGCCCGAGCCGGTCGAGGGTGGACGCCAGCGCCGCCGCGCCGGCATTGTTGAAGCCCATCCGGTTGACGATCGACTCCGACTCGACCAGCCGGAACAGCCGCGGCCGCGGGTTGCCCTGCTGGGCGTGGGCGGTGACGGTGCCGACCTCGACGAACCCGAAACCCAATGCCGGCCATGCCTTCAGCGCGACGCCATCCTTGTCCATGCCGGCGGCGAGGCCGACTGCGGACGGGAATTCGACGCCGAACACGGTGCGCGGCGACGGATGTGACCGGCCGGCCGCGGAGAGCAGCGCCAACGCGCGCCGTGACCGGGACAGCCGGGACAGCACCCGCAGGGTGCGCTGGTGCGCCGCCTCGGCATCTCCCTTGCCCGTCCGGAACAGCACCGGCCGGGCCACCCGCCGGTACGCGACACCGGTCACTCCCACCTGCGCACCCCCGCCCCGGTCATCGTCAGCCCGCGTGTCGTTCTCGGTCGGCGCGCATCCGGGCGTGCAGCACCTGCAGCGGCGCCACCCCGACGTCGGAGCGGGTGAGCGCCTCGATGCCCTGGATGGCGGCCGCGGCACCGGCGACGGTGGTGATGCACGGGATGTCGGCGGACACCGCGGCGGTGCGGATCTCGTACCCGTCCACGCGCGGACCGGACTGCCCGTAGGGGGTGTTGATCACCAGGTCGATCTCGCCGGCCCGGATCATCTCCACCACCGTGCCCTTCCCGGTGCCGTGGCCCTCGAAGTACTTGGCCACCACCTCGACATCCATCCCGTTGCGTTGCAGCATTTCCGCCGTGCCCTCGGTGGCGACCACCCGGAATCCGAGGTCGGCCAACCGCTTCACCGGGAACACCATCGACCGCTTGTCGGCGTTGGCGACCGAGACGAACACGGTGCCCTTCGTCGGCAGCGATCCGTAGGACGCGGTCTGGGATTTCGCGAAGGCCGGGCCGAACGCCTTGTCGATGCCCATCACCTCGCCGGTCGAGCGCATCTCCGGTCCGAGCAGGGAATCGACCCCGGTGCCGTCGGGACGTCGGAACCGGTGGAACGGCAGCACCGCCTCCTTCACCGCGACCGGCGCTCCCGGTGGCAGTGATCCACCGTCACCCGCGGGCGGCAGCAGACCCTCCCCGCGGAGCTCCGCGATGGTCGCACCCAGCATGATCCTGGCCGCGGCCATGGCCAGCGGCACCGCGGTCGCCTTGGACGAGAACGGCACCGTCCGTGACGCTCTGGGGTTCGCCTCCAGCACGTACAGCGTCTCGTCCTTCAGCGCGTACTGCACATTGAGCAGTCCCTTGACGCCGACACCCAGTGCGATGGCCTCGGTGTGCGCGCGCACCTTCGCCACATCGCTGCGGCCGAGGGTGATCGGCGGCAGCACACACGCGGAGTCGCCGGAGTGGATACCGGCCTCCTCGATGTGCTCCATCACGCCGCCCAGGTACACCTCGGTGCCGTCGCAGAGCGCGTCGACGTCGATCTCGATGGCGTCGTCCAGGAAGCGGTCAACGAGAACCGGGTGGTCACTGGCAATCTCAGTTGATCTCTCGATGTAGTCGGCCAGCGACGGCTCGTCGTAGACGATCTCCATCCCCCGCCCGCCCAGGACGTACGACGGCCGGACCAGCACCGGGTAGCCCACCCGGGCCGCCACACTGCTCGCCTGCTCGAACGACGTCGCGGTGCCGAACGCCGGTGCCGGCAACCCGGCCGCGTTGAGCAGTTCGCCGAACCGGCCGCGGTCCTCGGCGAGGTCGATGGCGTCCGGCGAGGTGCCGAGGATGGTCACCCCGGCGTCGAGCAGTTGCTGTGCCAGCTTCAGCGGCGTCTGCCCGCCGAGGGTGGGGATCACTCCGGCGACGGTGCCCGACTCCTGCTCCGCGGCAAGCACTTCGAGCACGTTCTCGATGGTCAGCGGTTCGAAGTACAACCGGTCGGAGGTGTCGTAGTCGGTGGACACCGTCTCCGGATTGCAGTTGATCATCACGGTCTCGTAGCCGGCGTCGCGCAAGGCGAGCGCCGCGTGCACGCAGGAATAGTCGAACTCGATGCCCTGGCCGATCCGGTTCGGCCCGGAGCCGAGGATGATCACCTTCGGCCGGTCGGTCTGCGGGGCGACCTCGGATTCGGCCGCCGGGTCGGTCTCGTAGGCCGAGTAGTGGTACGGCGTGCTGGCGGCGAACTCCGCGGCGCAGGTGTCGACGGTCTTGAACACCGGCCGGACGCCGTGCGCCCAACGAAGCTCGCGCACCGCCTTCTCCGAGCCGAGTTCCGGTCGCAGCACGGCGATCTGGGCATCGGAGAGCCCGTACCGCTTGGCGGTTCGCAGCAGAGCCGGGGTGAGCTCGGCCGCGTCCCGGACCTGCTCACCGATGAGGCGGACCAGCTGGACCTGGTCGAGGAACCACGGGTCGATGCCGCTCGCCTCGTGCACCTGCTCGACCGTGGCGCCGGCCGCGAGAGCCCGCTCCACGGTGTAGATCCGCCCGTCGAGCGGCACCCGCAGCTGCGTCAGCAGGTCTGCCGGGTCGACGCCGTCCACCGCGCCGGGGCCGGTCCAGAAACCGCCCTGCTTGGTCTCCATGGACCGCATCGCCTTGCCCAGCGCCTCGGCGAACGACCGGCCGATCGCCATCGCCTCGCCGACGGACTTCATCGTCGTGGTCAGCGTCGGGTCGGCGCCGGGGAACTTCTCGAACGCGAACCGCGGGATCTTCACCACCACGTAATCCAGCGACGGCTCGAACGCCGCCGGGGTGGCCCGGGTGATGTCGTTGGCGATCTCGTCAAGGGTGTAGCCGATGGCGAGCTTCGCGGCGATCTTCGCGATCGGGAATCCGGTGGCCTTGGACGCCAGCGCACTGGACCGGGAGACCCGCGGGTTCATCTCGATGACGATGATCCGGCCGTTCTCCGGGTTGATGGCGAACTGGATGTTGCAGCCGCCGGTGGCGACCCCCACCTCGCGCAGGACGGCCAGGCCGAGGTCCCGCATCCGCTGGTACTCGCGGTCGGTCAGCGTCATCGTCGGGGCCACGGTGATCGAGTCGCCGGTGTGCACGCCCATCGGGTCGAGATTCTCGATCGAGCAGACCACGACGGCGTTGTCGTTGCCGTCCCGCATCAGCTCGAGCTCGAATTCCTTCCAGCCGAGCACGCTCTCCTCGATGAGCACCGAGGCGTGCGACGGAAAGTAGGAACCGGATGGGTCGTCGACCGGGCCGAACGACGCCTGGGACGCGGCCAGGCCGCGCCCGGCGATGCGCTCCAGGTCGTCCAGGGTGTACGCCATCCCGGACCCGAGGCCGCCCATGGTGAATGACGGCCGGACCACCACGGGTAGGCCGAGGTCGGCCACGGCGGATCGGACCTCGTCCATCGTGTGGCACACCGCGGAACGCGGGACGTCACCGCCGACCGACCGCACGACGTCCTTGAAGATCTGCCGGTCCTCGCCCCGGTTGATCGCCGGGATGTCGGCGCCGATCAACTCGACGCCGTACTTCTCCAACACGCCCCGCTCGTCCAGCGCGATGGCGGTGTTCAGGGCGGTCTGCCCCCCGAGGGTGGCCAGCACCGCGTCCACCGGGTAGCCGCGCGCCTGCTGGTCGGCGAGGACCTTCTCGACGAACTCGGCGGTGATCGGCTCGACATAGGTGGCGTCCGCGAACTCCGGGTCGGTCATGATCGTCGCCGGGTTCGAGTTGATCAGCGAGACGCGGATGCCCTCGCTGCGCAGCACCCGGCAGGCCTGGGTGCCGGAGTAGTCGAATTCGCAGGCCTGCCCGATGACGATGGGCCCGGAGCCGATCACCAGCACGTGCGAGAGGTCGGTGCGGCGGGGCATCAGGCGGTCACCTTTCGGGTCGGATCCGGGATCCTGCGCGGGACCCTGCCGGTGCCAGAGACCATCAGGTCGACGAAGCGGTCGAACAGGTACCCGGCGTCGTGCGGGCCGGCCGCAGCCTCCGGGTGGAACTGCACCGAGAACGCCAACCTGTCAAGGCATTCCAGCCCTTCGACGACTCCGTCGTTGAGGCAGCTGAACGCCACCCGGACCCGGCCGAACTCGGTGTCGGTGGCGCCGTCGAGCGGGGCGTCGACGGCGAAGCCGTGGTTGTGCGAGGTGACCAGCACTCGGCCGGTGCCGTGGTCGCGGACCGGTTGGTTGATCCCGCGGTGCCCGAACTTGAGCTTGTAGGTGCCGAAACCCAGTGCCCGGCCGAGTATCTGATTGCCGAAGCAGATGCCGAACAGCGGGATCCGCTCGGCCAGCACCGCCCTGGTCAGCGCCACGGTGGCGTCGGCGGTGGCCGGGTCGCCGGGGCCGTTGGACAGGAACACCCCGTCGACCCCGAGAGAGCGGATCTGCTCGATGGTGGTGGCGGCCGGCAGGACGTGCGTGCGGATGCCCCGGGCGGCCAGCATCCGCGGCGTGTTCGCCTTGATCCCCAGGTCGATGGCGGCGACCGAGAAGATCTCCTCGCCGTCCGCGGGGACGGTGTAGCCGCCGGCGGTGGTGACGTCGCCGGTCAGGTCGGCGCCAGCCATCGCCGGTTGGGCGGCCACCTGGGCGACAAGGTCGGCGACGACGCTGCCGTCGGCCGCCGCGCCGGACCCCATCGGCAACGCATCACCGCTGAAGATCCCGCAGCGCATCGCGCCCGCGGTGCGAAGGTGCCGGGTCAGCGCCCGGGTGTCGACACCGGAGATGCCGACCACACCCTGCCGCTGCATTTCCTCGGGCAGCGAACTGGTCGACCGGTAGTTCGACGGCCGCGGCGACAGGTCCCGGATGACGAACCCGGACACCCAGATCCGCGGTGACTCGTTGTCCGACGGGTTGTCCGGGCCGTGCCCGGTGCCCGGTCCGTCGCCGGCCACCCATCCGGTGTTGCCGATCTGCGGCGCGGTCGCGACGACCACCTGGCGACGGTACGACGGGTCGGTCAGCGTCTCCTGGTATCCGGTCATCCCGGTGGTGAAGACGGCCTCGCCGAACGCCGCGCCGGTGGCGCCGAAACTCCGGCCGCCGTAGCTGCGGCCGTCCTCCAGGACCAGCAGCGCCGGTCCCGGTGCTGATCCGGCAGACGCGGTCATCGCGGAACTCCGTTCGTGGGATCGGCGCCGCTGTCGGGTGCCGGTGCAGGGTTCGGATCGGCGGCGGTCTTCCCGGTTCCCGGCGGCGGAACGAGAGCCACTGCGGCGTCCAGGAAGTCGTCCTGTGCGTCCGGGTTGTCGGACCGGAATCCGCTGTCCAGCAATGTGTCTCCGAGCGCCCATCGGACGATGAGGATGCCGTCGGGCTGCCCGATCACCTTGCCCGCGATACCGGGCGCGGTCGTCACCGCGACGAGATCCCCCGCAGGGATGAAGATGTCGTCCTCGCCGTCGCGTTCTATGCAGACGCCCTCGTCGGACAGCCGGATCGCGCCGGAGGCGCGGCGGCCCAGGCCGTGCGCGACGATCCGGTCCTGCCACGAGCCCGCCGACGTCGTCGAGACGTACATCCCGGTCACCGGCGGCACCAGGTCCGGGCCGAGATCGTCCGGCACGGCGGGCAGCGCGGCGAGACCCGACTGCCGCCCGGCGCGGTGCCGCCACCCGACCAGCAACCCGTACCCGGCGAGCAGGCAGACCGCGACCAGCGCGATCACCAGGAGCGCTCTCTCCACCGGGTCACCCCCCTGCCAGCGCGTCAGCGCCCGACGACACAGCGCCGGCGCCCGCAGACACAGCGTCAGCGCCCGACGACACAGCGCCGGCGGCGGCGGTGCAACGCCCCCGCAGATAGGTGGCGACGACCCGGCCGGGCAGTTCCATGCCCTCGAACGGGGTGTTGTGCGACAGCGACGCGAGCGTCTCGCCGCGCACCGTCCAGCGCGCCTCGGGGTCGACGAGCACCAGATTCGCCGGTTCCCCGGCGGCGATGGGCCGGCCCTGGTCGGGCAGTCCGCCGATCCTGGCCGGTGCCTCGGACATCACCCGGGCGACTCCCCGCCAGTCGAGCAGACCGGGCTCGAGCATCGTCTCGATCACCACGGACAGTGCGGTCTGCAGCCCGAGCATGCCGGGACTGGCGTTGTCCCACTCGGTTTCCTTGTCCTGGCTGGCATGCGGGGCGTGGTCGGTGGCGACGATGTCGATCACCCCGTCGGCCAGCGCGCGCCGTAGCGCAGCGATGTCGTCCGGGGTGCGCAGCGGCGGGTTGACCTTGAACACCGGGTCGTACCCGACGGCGCGCTCGTCGGTGAGCAGCAAGTGGTGCGGGGTGACCTCGGCGCTGACCGTGGTGCCGCGCCGTTTGGCCGCCGCCACCACCTCGACCGAACCGGCCGTGGAGACATGGCACACGTGCAGCCGGGAACCGACGTGGTCGGTCAGCAGGCAGTCCCTGGCGATGATCGCCTCCTCGGCGACCGCCGGCCAGCCGGTCAGCCCGAGCCGCGCGGAGACGTCTCCCTCGTGCATCTGCGCGCCCTCGGTCAGCCGCGGCTCCTGCGCGTGCTGGGCGATGACCCCGCCGAACGCCTTGACGTACTCCAGCGCCCGGCGCATCAGCAGCGGGTCGGACACGCAGTCTCCGTCGTCGGAGAACACCCGGACGGCCGCGGCCGACGTCGCCATCGCGGCGAGCTCGGCGAGCCGCTGACCCTTGCGGCCGACGGTGACGGCGCCGATCGGGTGCACATCCACCAGGCCGACGTCCCGGCCGAGCCGGTACACCTGCTCGACAACCCCGGCGGTGTCGGCGGTGGGGTCGGTGTTCGGCATCGCGAAGACGGCGGTGTAACCGCCCAGTGCCGCCGCCGCGGACCCGGTCTGCACCGTCTCGGCGTCCTCCCGGCCCGGTTCCCGCAGGTGGGTGTGCAGGTCGACCAGCCCGGGCAGCACGACCAGGCCGGTGCCGTCCACCCGCTCCGCGTCCGCCGCGAGCGGGTGCGATGAGGCAGCGTCGCCGGTGGCCGCGATCAGCCCGTCGACCAGCAGCAGATCCAGCGGCCGCTCACCGTAGGGCGCGGCGCCGGTGATCAGGACAGGGCCGGTCATGCCGATCCACCCGTCCCGTGCTGCTCCACCGGGCCGTCCGCCGCGGGGGTGATCTCACCGGACAGCAGCAGGTACAGCACCGCCATCCGCACGGTGACCCCGTTCGTGACCTGCTCCACGATCACCGACCCGGGGCCGTCGGCGACCTGCGGGGTGATCTCCATGCCGCGGTTCATCGGTCCCGGATGCAGCACGATGCCGTGCTCGGCGATCAGCCCGCGGCGTCGGGAGTCCAGCCCGTAGGAGCGGCTGTACTCGCGCGCGGTGGGGAAGAACGCGCCGCTCATCCGTTCTCGCTGGACCCGCAGCATCATCACCGCATCGGCGCCGGTGAGGGCGGCGTCAAGGTCGTAGGACACCGCGGTCGGCCAGGTGTGCACGCCGACCGGCAGCAGCGTGGGTGGCGCGACCAGGGTGACCTCGGCGCCGAGGGTGGACAGCAGTAGCACGTTGGACCGGGCAACCCGGGAGTGCAGGACGTCGCCGACCACCACGATCCGCCGGCCGGCCAGTTCGCCCAGGTGGCGGCGCAGCGTGAACGCGTCCAGCAGGGCCTGCGTCGGGTGCTCGTGGGTGCCGTCGCCGGCATTGATGACGTGCCCGTCCACCCACCCGGACAGTTGCTGCGGCGCGCCGGAGCACGAGTGCCGGCAGACGACGGCGTCCGCGCCCATCGCCTGCAGCGTCCACGCCGTGTCCTTGAGCGTCTCGCCCTTGGACACCGAGGAGCCCTTTGCGGAGAACGTGATGACATCTGCGGACAGGCGTTTGGCGGCCAGCTCGAACGACAGCCGGGTACGGGTCGAGTCCTCGAAGAACAGGTTGACCACGGTCCGGCCGCGCAGGGTCGGCAGCTTGCGCACCTCGCGGCCGGCCATCGCCTGCTCGATCCGCTCCGCCGTGGACAACACGTGCTCGGCGGTGGCCAGGTCCAGGTCGGCGGCCGACAGCAGGTGCCGCGGCAGTCGACCGGCCGCGGGTGGACGATCCGCGGGAGCCTCCGCCGCAGCGCCGGGCGGAGCCGTCGCACCGGCGGACGCGCCGTTGATGCCCGCCTCCGCCTTCCCGGACCGCGACGAGTCCTCGGATGGGGATTTCACCCGATCGGTGGGCCGGACGGATGTCGTCATGACTGCCCCCTGGCGGTCGAGTGATCCTTTCGGGCGTCGGACGCGCCCGCCATCTGTGGCTCCGGCACCGCGCTCCTGATCACCTGCACGGCGTCGACGCCGTCGATCTCGGTCAATCGGACCGCGACGTCGTCGCCGAAGGCGGTCGGGATGTTCTTGCCGACGTAGTCGGCGCGGATCGGGAGTTGCCGGTGCCCGCGGTCGACCAGCACCGCGAGTTGCACGACGGCGGGCCGGCCGTGGTCGCGCAGGGCGTCCAGGGCGGCCCGCACGGTGCGACCGGAATAGAGCACGTCGTCGACCAGCACGACGATCGCATCGGTGATGCCGCCGTCGGGCAGCCGCGTCTCCTCGAGTGCGCGCGGTGGGTGCAACCGTAGGTCGTCGCGATACAGGGTGATGTCAAGCGCGCCAACGGCGACCGGGCGTCCGGCGAACGCACCGAGCCGGGCGCCGAGCCGGCGCGCGAGATACACGCCCCTGGTAGGAATTCCGAGCAGCACCACCGGCCGGTCGCCGTTGCGCTCGAGGATCTGGTGGGCGATCCGGTCGGTCGTCCGGACGATGTCGGCTGCGCCGAGGATCTGATGGGCCGCCGATTCCGCCGGTGATGTCACGGAGGGGCGGTCGCCGTCTGGACCCGATGTCGCTGCCGGTGTCGACGGATCCGTCGACGGGGCTCGTTCCGTGCCGGCCTGAGCTGGGCGCGAGAGCACCACTCATGACCTCCTTTCCCGCCTCACTGGACGGTTCTTAAAGGATGTCTGTCGCGCCTGGTTCCGCCCGCACGGTTACGGCCCGGGGTTCGGCGCTCGGAGAAGGCTACCAATGCCGGAGCCCCGCACCGTCCACCACAGCAACCACGGCCGTGTGACACTCGCCGACCGGCGGTGACGGCGCGGAGCAGGACCCGCTGATCCGCGGCGAGTCCAGTTGGCACGACGCTCGGTTCTACGACTACTCTGCGTACACAAGTGCCTCATCGCCACAGTGTTCGCGTCAAGGAGCCGACATGTCGCAGGACTATGCCCACGCATTGGGTGCGCGGTTGCGCGCGATCAGGGCACAGCAGGGTCTGAGCCTGCACGGCGTCGAAGAGAAGTCGGAAGGCCGCTGGAAGGCCGTGGTGGTCGGCTCCTACGAGCGAGGTGACCGGGCCGTCACCGTCGCAAAACTCGCCGAGCTCGCGGAGTTCTACGGCGTGCCGGTGGCCGAACTGCTGCCGGACGCACGGGCGACCCGGCGCGGTTCGTCGAGCCCGAAGCTGGTCATCGATCTGCAGCGACTGGGCGAGCTGCCCACCCACCAGGCCGGCCCGCTCGCCCGGTACGCGGCGGCGATCCAGTCGCAGCGCGGTGACTACAACGGCAAGATCCTGACCATCAGATCCGAGGACCTGCGATCACTGGCCGTGATTTACGACATGAGTGCAGAGGATCTGACCGACCAGCTGATGCATTGGGGCGTGCTGCCGCAGGGCACCGAGCTGGACTGATGACGTGCCCGATGAGTGACGTGCCCGATGAGTGACGTGCCCGGGAGCGGGCCGTCAACCGTCGGATCGCGCCGAGTCCAGTGCGCGCTCGTAGGCGCACAGCAGGTCGGCAGGAATCCGCCCGCGATCACTGACGGGATAGCCGACCCGCTGGGCCCACGCGCGGATTTCTGACGCCGGCGTCGGCGCTTTCGACACGGCACCGGGTTCGGACACCGTCCTGCTGGTCGCTGATGGCCGATCCAGCGGCCTGGCCGCGGCGAAGGTGCCCTCCAGGCCGGTGTGCACCGCCGCCGCGTCGAGTTCGGCCAGGCAGGCCCCCAACCAGCGGTAAGTCCATTCTTGCGCCAGCGGTCGCGTCTCGCAGAACACGATCGGAACGGTGGGGAATCGTGCCTGTGCCTCGGCCAAGGACTCAGCTACCCGCGCGCCGGGCGCGTGCGGCAGCTTGAACAGCCGGCTGTACCGGTCCTCGACGACGACGGCGGCCCGGGGCAGCGCAGTCAACTCGGCGAGCGCATAGGTCAGCCGTCCGGACAGCAGGCTGGCCGACAGGTCCTCGATGGTCTTGCGTTCCACGGCGGCGACGACGTCGCCGGCCAGCAGGACCGCGTAGTCGCCCGCAGACAGGCGCCGGCGGACGGTGGTTGCCTGCTGACCCGCGAACGTGTACGGGTACTTCTCGGCCGTGTCGACCACGATGTCCAGGACCTGCCCGTGCGCCCGCGCGGTCGGGATGCGCACCGCGGGGCGGGCCTGTTTGGCGGTCCGCGGCGACTGCCAGAAGATCATCTCGCGTCCCCTGGCCCGCGCAATGACGAACTGCGACCGATTCTCGCGGGCGCGGGTCAGCACGAGGTCGATGGCCGGGCCGCGGCGCACGCAGGACCGGACCTCGAGCCGTTCGATGATGTCGGCATCGTCGGGCCAGCCATCGGCGCGGTGGCAGTAGACCTTCTTCTCCCGGGGCCACGTCTGCCTGGCCTTCACCACGATGCCCGCGGCGCCCAGCGGGATGCGGATGAGGAACGGCAGCGTCGAATCGGGCTCCGGGTTGTGCGCGACCAGCAAATCGTCCGGCATCCGGTCAGGATGTCAGGCGCAGCCGGCCGGCGTCAGGCGCCGCGCAACTGCGGACTGAGAACGGCCAGCCCGCCCAGCACCCCGTTGACGAACTTCGGTGAATCGTCGGTCGACAGCAACTTCGCGGCGTCGACCGCCTCGTTCACCACCACCGCCGGCGGCACGTCGAGCGAGTAGAGCAGCTCGTACACCGCGATCCGCAGGATGGTCCGGTCCACCGCCGGCATCCGCTGAAGGCTCCAACCCCGCGAGTGTTCGGTCAGCAGCCCGTCGATCCGGCCCTGGTGCTCGACCACTCCGCGGACCAGCGACTCGGCGTAGTCGCCCATCGGTGACCACGAGTGCAGGTCCGCACCCGTGGGCGGTTCCATCCGTTCGGCGAGCACGACGAGCGGGTCGACGCCGCGCGCCTCGGCGGCGAAGAGGACGTCGAGCGCGCGTTTGCGGGACTTGCTACGGGCGGACACGGCGGCCGGCTTTCTGCACGAGTGCGGGACGGACGGGAGCGGGTGCGGACGGACGGGAGCGCCGTCGCGTCAGCTGTTGACCCGGCCGAGGTAGCGGCCGTCCCGGGTGTCGACCTTGATCTTGTCGCCGGTGTTGAGGAACAGCGGCACGTTGATCTCGGCGCCGGTTTCCAGGGTCGCCGGCTTCGTGCCGCCGGTCGACCGGTCGCCCTGCAGGCCGGGGTCGGTGTGCGAGACCACCAGCTCGACGGAGGCGGGCAGCTCCACGTACAGCACGGCGCCGTTGTTCTGGGCGACCATCGCCTGCTGGTTCTCCAGCAGGAAGTTCGCGGTGTCGCCGACCGTCGCCGCCGGGACGGTGATCTGGTCGAAGGTGTCGGGGTCCATGAAGACGAAATCGGCGCCGTCCTTGTACAGGAAGGTCATGTCCCGCTTGTCCACCGTCTCCGTGTCGACCTTGACCCCCGCGTTGAACGTCTTGTCGACGACCTTGCCGGTCAGCACGTTCTTGAGGGTGGTCCGCACGAACGCCGGACCCTTGCCCGGCTTGACGTGCTGGAACTCGGTGATGGTCCACAGTTGGCCATCGAGGTTGAGGACGAGGCCGTTCTTGAAGTCGCTGGTCGAAGCCATGTGTCGCTTGCCTTTCGCTGTCCGCCCGGCCGCGTGCGCCGGAACCGGCTCGTGCCGAACTGGATGATCCGTCTGGGATCCGGTCGTGCGCCCGATGGAATCAGGTCAGCACGCAGAGCTCTTTGGAGGTCTGCGTCAGGACGGAGTAGCCGTCCGCGCGGATCACGCCGGTGTCCTCGATGCGTACCCCACCGCGGCCGGGAAGGTAGACCCCCGGCTCCACGGTGACGCACATGTCGGGCACCATGATACTGGCCGATTCCCGGGCCAGACTCGGTGCTTCGTGGATCTGCAGACCAACCCCGTGCCCCAGGCCGTGGGAGAACTGCGGCCCGTATCCGGCCGACGCGATCAGGTCGCGGGCGGCGGCGTCGATCTGCGCCCCCGTCGCCCCGACGACGGCGGCGGCCCGGCCGGCCGCCTGCGCATCGTGCACCAGCCGGTAGATGTCCCGTTGCCAGTCGGCCGGCGCGCCGAGCACGAAGGTCCTGGTCATGTCCGAGTGGTAGCCGTCCACGGTGGCGCCGAAGTCGAGCTTGACGAAGTCCCCGGCGGCCAGCGCGGCCGCGGTCGGCCGGTGGTGCGGCACCGCGCTGTTCGGACCGGCCGCGACGATGGTCTCGAACGACGGGTCCTGCGCCCCCAGCCGGCGCATCCGCTGGTCCAGGTCCAGCCCCACCTCACGCTCGGTGCGTCCGGGAAGCAGACCGCCGGCGTCGATCAGCTCCTCCAGCGCCCGGTCGGCGATGGCGCATGCCCGGCGCAGGGCGTCGATCTCACCGGTGTCCTTGACCGCTCGCAGCCCCTCGACGAGGTCGACGGTCGGCGCCAGTTCGATGCCCGCGTCGGCCTCGGCGGCGGTGGCCTGCAGCGCTGCGTGATCGGCGACGCTCACCGCCCTGGACTCGAAGCCGACGACGCCGTCCGGCGCCCGGCGCAGCAGGGCGAGGTCGCACGGTCGGTCGACCAGCAGCGGCAGGTCGGGTACCTCCTGCTGGGCCTGGGTGGTGTACCGCCCGTCGGTACAGAACCGGGTGCGCGGGTCACCGTCATCGACGGCGCCGGCCAGTTCCGCCTCGCGGAGCCGCTGTGCACCGCCGTCCTCGTCGTCCGTGCCGACCACCAGCAGAGCTGCGTTGGATCCGGTGAAGCCGGTGAGGTATCGGACGTTGATCAGATCGGTGACCAACAGCGCGTCGACCCCGGTGTGCAGCATGGTGGCGCGCAACAGCGCCCTGCGGCGCGCGTGGTCGCCGGGGTCCAGCGGCGCGGCGTCAGTGGTCACGCAGCAAATCGTAGGCGCACGGCGGCGGGCGTCAATCGCCCTGTCCTACAGGTCGATGGTCCGGGCCCGCGACTTCCGGCCGGCCACCACCGAATACGCGGCGGCCAGCAGGACGGGATCGGGACCGACCAGCCGGGCCGGTCTGGCCAGCGCTTCCAGGATGACGAAACGCAAAGTGCCCGAACGGGTTTTCTTGTCCGAGCCCATGATCCGGACGAGCTCACCCAGCGCGTCCGGGTCGTACGTCGTCGGCAGGCCGAGGGTGTGCAGCACGGTCAGATGACGGTCGGCGGTGGCGTCGTCGAGCCGGCCGGCAGCCCGGGCGAGCTCCGCGGCGAAGACGAGCCCGACGGAGACCGCCGCGCCGTGCCGCCACCGGTACCGCTCCCGTTTCTCGATGGCGTGCGCGAGAGTGTGCCCGTAGTTGAGGATCTCGCGCAGTTCGGACTCCCGCAGGTCGGCCGCGACGACCTCCGCCTTGACGGTGACGGCGCGGCGGACGAGCTCCGGGAGGGCAGCGCCGGCGGGGTCGACGGCAGCAGCGGAGTCCGCCTCGATCAGGTCGAGGATCGCCGGGTCGGCGATGAACCCGCACTTGACCACTTCGGCCATCCCGGCGACCAGTTCGTTCGGCGCGAGGGTCTCCAGGGTGGCGAGGTCGGCGATGACCGCGGAGGGCTCGTAGAACGCGCCGACCATGTTCTTCCCGGCGTCGGTGTTGATTCCGGTCTTCCCGCCGACGGCCGCGTCCACCATGCCGAGCAGAGTGGTCGGGACGTGCACAACGGCGACGCCGCGCATCCAGGTGGCCGCCGCGAACCCGGCGACGTCGGTCACCGAGCCACCGCCGAGACCGATCACCACGTCTCGCCGGTCGAGCCCGATCTGGCCGAACACGTTCCAGCAGAACCCCAGCACCGTCAGGTTTTTCGCGTCCTCGGCGTCCGGCACCTGCAACAGGTGAACGTCCTCCAGGCCGGCGTCGGCGACCGCCTCCCGGATCACCTCCGCGGTGGCGGCCAGCGTCGGCGGGTGGATCAGCGCGGCCCGGCCGGCGCCGGTGGCGACCGTTGCCGCGACGAGTTCATCGAGCAGCCCCCGCCCGATGACGACGTCGTACGGCGCCACCGATGCCACCCGAACGATGACCGGTTCGCAGCTCATGCCGGCCCCAACTTCTCCGCGATCACCGCGGCCACCTCGTTGACGCCGATGTCGTCGGTGCGGACGACGATCGTCGCCACCTCCTCGTACAGGGCCGCTCTGGCGTCGAGCAGGGACTTGTAGGTCGCCCGTGGGTTGACCCCGGTCAGCAGCGGCCGGTTCGACGAGAGGCCGGTGCGCTTGACGCCGGTCGGCATGGTGACGCTGAGAAACGCCACGGTGTGCTCCGCCAGCAGCGCCCTGGTTTCCGGGGCGAGGACGGCGCCGCCCCCGAGGGCGAGCACCCCGCGGTGCTCGGCGAGCGCGGCGGCCACGGCCGCCTTCTCCATGGCCCGGAACGCGGGCTCGCCGTCGGTCACGAAGATGTCCGGGATCGACCGGCCGGCGGCAGCGGCCACGTCGGCGTCGGTGTCGCGCAGCGCGGTGCCGGTGAGCCTGGCCAGCGCGCGGCCGACCGTCGTCTTGCCGGACCCGGGCGGCCCGACGAGCACCACCAGCGGCCCGGTGCGTTCGGCGGCCGGTTCGCTCATCGGGTCTTGGCGGGCGGTGCGTCTACCAGCTCAGCGTCGACCAGCCCAGCGTCGACCAGCTCAGCGTCCCGATGCTGACCGTCGCCGTGCTGACCGTCGCCGTGCTGACCATCACCGTGCGGACAGTCATTCCGCGGCGCGTCCGCCGGCGGCTGGTCGGTGATCGGCAGGGTGTCGGCCAGCGTCTCGAGGTAGGCCCGCACATTGCGGATCACCTCGGGAACCGAGTCCCCACCGAACTTCTCGGTCACCGCGTCGGCCACGACGAGGGCGACCATCGCCTCGGCGACCACTCCCGCGGCCGGCACCGCACAGACGTCGCTGCGCTGGTGAATGGCCACCGCTTCCTCGCCGGTCGCCACATCCAGGGTGGCCAGCGCGCGGGGCACGGTGGAGATCGGTTTCATCGCCGCGCGCACCCGCAGCACCTCGCCGTTGGTCATGCCGCCCTCGATGCCGCCCGCCCGGTTGGACCGCCGGGTCACGCCGGGGTGACGCGGGTCGATCTCGTCGTGCGCCTTCGATCCGCGCCTGCGGGCGGTGGTGAAACCGTCCCCGATCTCCACCCCCTTGATGGCCTGGATGCTCATCAGCGCCCCGGCGAGCCGCGCGTCGAGCTTGCGGTCGCCGTGCACGAAGGAACCGAGTCCGGGTGGAAGCCCGTAGACCAGCACCTCGACGACGCCGCCGAGCGTGTCGCCGTCGGCCTTGGCGGCCTCGATCTCGGCGATCATCGCGGCCGCCGAGTCCGGGTGCAGCGCCCGGACCGGTGAGGCGTCGATGGCGTCCCGGTCGGCGGGGGTCGGCAGCGGGCCGTCCACGGCGTCACCCTCACCGATGGACACGACGTGCGAGACGACCTCAGCGCCGAGCGCCACCCGGAGGAACTGCTGCGCCACCGTGCCGAGCGCGACCCGCGCGGCCGTCTCCCGCGCCGAAGCGCGTTCCAGGACGGGCCGGGCGTCGTCGAAGCCGTACTTCTGCATCCCGGCGAGGTCGGCGTGACCCGGCCGCGGGCGGGTCAGCGGGGCGTTACGCGCCTGCGTGCGCAGCGCCTCGGCGGTCGCCGCGTCCGGCGGGTCGGGCGCCATGATCTGCTCCCACTTGGGCCATTCGGTGTTGCCGATCTCGACCGCGAACGGCCCGCCCAGGCTCACCCCGTGCCGGACACCGCCGAGCAACGTCACCTGATCCTGCTCGAACTTCATCCGCGCGCCGCGTCCGTACCCCAGCCGGCGCCGGGCCAGTTGGATGGCGATGTCGGAGGACGTCACCGGCACCCCGGCCGGCAGTCCTTCCAGGACGGCGACCAGGGCGGGACCATGGGATTCACCTGCGGTGAGCCAGCGCAACACGCGCGCCATCCTGCCACGGAACGGCGGAGCCACGGCGCGGCCGATCCATCCGTCGCAGGCGGCCTCCACATCCGGCGCGCCCGATCCAGGCGGGCGTCAGTGCGCCGCCTCCCAGGCGGCGTACGCGTCGTGCACGACCCGGATCACGTCGTCGACGTCGTCGGTGACGTGCAGCAGGTCCAGATCCGGCGGGGAGATGTTGCCCGCGCCGGCGACCGACGAGCGGATCCAGTCCGCGAGACCGCTCCAGTACTCCGAGCCGAACAGCACGACGGGGAACTTCGTCACCTTCTTGGTCTGCACCAGGGTCAGCGCCTCGAACAACTCGTCGAGGGTGCCGAACCCGCCGGGCAGGCAGACGTAGGCCTGCGAGTACTTGACGAACATGGTCTTGCGGGTGAAGAAGTAGCGGAAATTGATGCCGAGGTCGACGTACTGGTTCAGGCCCTGCTCGAACGGCAGCTCGATGCCCAGCCCGACGGACATCCCGTCGGCAGCCTTGGCGCCTTTGTTGGCCGCCTCCATGATCCCGGGTCCGCCGCCGGTGATCACCGCGAAACCCTCTCGGGCCAGGGCGGCACCGATCTCCTCGGCCTTGCCGTAGTACATGCTGCCGGGCTTGGTCCGCGCGGACCCGAAAACCGTGACCGCCCTCGGCAGACCCGCGAGGGCGCCGAAGCCCTCGACGAATTCCGCCTGGATCCGCATCACCCGCCACGGATCGGTGTGCACCCAGTCGCTCGGCCCGCGGGAGTCCAGCAGGCGCTGGTCGGTGGTGCTGCTGTTGATGGATTCACGCTGGTCACCGCGCAGCCGTACCGGGCCGCGGAAGCGCTCGGACACGTGTCCGTTCGGCAGCGGGGCGCGTGGGTCCTGGAATTCGGTCACCTGGGCAACAGTAATGACGCAGGAGGGCAAGCAGGGCCGCCGCCCCGGTCGCGAAGGCGACTGGTCGCCGCTCCGTCACCGCCCGTTCACCGGTCGGAGCGCGGATCGCGGCCAGCCGGTCAGGCCAGGAACTCGCGCAGCACCCGCGTCATCTCACGGATCTGTTCCCTGGACACGTGTTCTTCGCGCGTGTGTGCCAGGGACGGATCGCCGGGCCCGTAGTTCACGGCCGGAATACCGAGCGCGGCGAAGCGGGACACGTCGGTCCAGCCGAACTTGGCGCGTGCGGCCCCACCGGTGGCCGCGACGAACTCGGCGGCGGCCGGCGCCGAGAGTCCCGGCAGCGCGCCCGCCGCGACGTCGAGCACCGTCATCTCCACGTCGCCGAACAGCTCGGCCAGCGCGTCGACAGCCTGGCCGGGGGTGCGGTCGGGGGCGAACCGGAAGTTCACCTTGATCACGCACTCGTCGGGGATGACGTTGGACGCCACCCCACCGGCGATGGACACCGCATTGATGCCCTCGCGGTACTCGCAGCCGTCGATCTCGACAATCCGGCCCTGCACCCGTGCGAGCCGGCTCAGCACATCGGCCGCCTTGTGAATCGCGTTGTCACCCAACCAGGACCGCGCGGCGTGCGAGCGGCGCCCGCGGATCGTCAGCGCCACCGCAGCCGTCCCCTGGCAGCCTGCCTCCACCTCGCCGTTGGTGGGCTCGCCGAGGATCGCCAGGTCCGCCGCCAGCCATTCCGGGTACTCCGCCTGGATCCGGGTCAGTCCGTTGCGCTCGTACTCCACTTCCTCGCAGTCGTAGAAAACGAACGTGAGGTCGCGGGCGGGCCGGTCGAGCGTGGCAGCCAGGTGCAGGAGCATCGCGTCGCCCGACTTCATGTCGGTGGTGCCGCATCCGTGCAGGGTGTCGCCGTCCCGGCGGGACGGCACGTTGTCGGCGATCGGCACCGTGTCGATGTGACCTGCCAGCAGAACGCGCGTCGGCCGCCCGAGGTCGGACCGGGCCAGCACGGAGTTGCCGACCCGCAGCACGTCCAAACCCGCGATCCGCCGGAGGGCGGCCTCGATTGCGTCGGCGATCACCGTCTCCGTTCCCGAGACGGACGGGATGTCGACCAGGGCCGCGGTCAGATCGGCGGGATCGGACCGCAGGTCGAGCATCGGCACCGGTGAGCCCGCCGTCGTGGACGTGTGGTCTTCGGTGTGGGATTCGGGCACGACAGGCACAGTACCGTCGGCGTCGTGCGCACCCCTGTCAAGATCAGTCTGGCCGTCATCGGGCTGGTCGTGGTGCTCGCGGCCGCGGTGGTGGGTGGACTGCTGATCTGGCGACCCGGCTTCCTGACCGGCCCGGAGTGCACGGTGCCGGGTGATCCCACGCCTGGGGCCGCCTCCCCGACGGTGGAGCTCACCGCGGTGCAGTTGCAGCACGCGTCGACGATCAATGCGGTCGGGCTTTCCCGCGGCATCCCCGAGCGGGGCCGGATCATCGCCGTCGCGACCGCTTACCAGGAGTCGACGCTGCGGAACCTGCCCGACGGTGACCGAGACTCGGTCGGGCTCTTCCAGCAGCGCCCCTCCCAGGGATGGGGCACTGCGCAGCAGATCGGCGATCCGGTGTACGCGTCGAACAAGTTCTACGACGCTCTGCTGGAAGTGCCCGGTTGGGACCGGTTGCCGCTGACCCGGGCCGCGCAGGCGGTGCAGTACTCGGCGTTCCCCGACGCGTACGCGCGATGGGAGCCGCGCGCGACGACGCTGGTGCGCGAGCTCAGTGGGCACGCCGCCCTGCAATTGTCCTGCCGCGCCGGTGCGGCCGGACCGACGATGGACCATCCGCAGCGTCCGCAGCCGGCCGGCACCGACGGCGCGACCCCCGCCCTGGCCACCGTTCTCGCATCGGCCGGGGCGGAGTACGGCGGTCTGACGGTGCAATCGGTCTCGGCCGACGGCCGAACGGCAACGGCCGCCGTCGCACCGGACGGGTTGTCACCGCAGGCCGCCGGGCGGTCGCTCGGCGCCTGGGCCGTCGGACACAGCTCCGGTTCGAACATCACCGAGGTCGCCGTCGCCGGGCAGCTGTGGGCGGACAACGAGTGGCGGACCGACACCTCCGTCGGCGATCCCGCTCAGGCCCGGATCACGGTGGCCGGGTGATCGCGGTCACCACCGCCGTGGCCGCGCGGAGTCCGGGCGCCCGTGGTCGGCGCCGTAGCCCGTCCTGCAGCTGATCTGCGGTCACCAGGCCCACGTCGACCGCCTCGCGCACCAGCACAGCGGCCCCCGGCGCGTGCATCGTCCGGGCGCAGTCGAGCACCGTCCTGACCGGCGAGGTCACCGCCAGGTCGTCGACGACGCGCACCTCGTCGGCGTCGAGCGCCCCGCGGTGCACCCGGATCGCCCTACCTCGGCGGGATTTCGCCGGCGGGGGCCGGGTGATGTGCACGACGACCGGGCCGCCGGCCGGCACGGGCAGGCCGTACACCGCCGCCGCGGACACGTGACTCAACACCGATCCGGCGGCGAGCCTGCGCAGCACCGCCGCGGCGATCGCGCGGCGCACGGCAGCGGAGTCCGGTGGCGCCCGCAACGTGCCGGGCACGTACACCCCGGGCAGCACCGCGATCAGGCTGCCCACCGCGAGCGCGCGCCGGATCATGCTGTCCGACAAGCCGTCTGCGAGCAGACCGGACCTGGTCAGCAACCACGGTGTTTCGGGGGCCGGCATGCCGTGCACGCTGCCGAGAGCAGCCGCCGGGCGCCAGCGGCGGCCACCGATTGTGGACAACTCCCGGGCCACGGGCTCATCGCGTCCGGCGGCCGCCGGCACCACCGCAGTGGTGCACACCCGCAGCCCGGCACTTGACAGTGCCGGGAAGGCCGGCGCCACGTGGCCGATAGGCTCCGCGCCATGAGCGATTCCACCGCCGAGATGCTGGCCGACGGCGCCTACGGAACCGGTTTGTCGACCGTGACCGCCGACGGCACCGTGCTCGACGTCTGGTACCCCGTCCCGGCGTTGCTGAGTTCACCGACGGCGCCCGCGCAGCAACCCGAGTTGCGGTTGGCGGAGCGGTCGGACGACATCCGCGGCGTCCGCCAGCGGGTGGTGCAGACCCGGATCCGCTCGCTGGCCGAGGCGCCGGCCGACACCGCAGACGCATACCTGCGACTCCACCTGCTGTCCGCGCGGCTGGTTCGGCCGCGGATGATCAACCTGGACGGCATCTTCGCGGTGCTGCCGAACAACGTCTGGACTTCGCTGGGACCGGTGCCGCCGGATGATGTGGACCGGGTACGGCTGGAAGCCGCGATCGCCGGCGTCCGGCTGTCGGTGTTCGGCGTGGACAGGTTCCCGCGGATGACCGACTACGTCGTGCCGTCGGGGGTGCGGATCGCGCACGCGGACCGGGTGCGCCTCGGGGCGCATCTGGCGTCGGGAACCACCGTCATGCACGAAGGTTTCTGCAACTACAACGCCGGCACGATCGGCACGTCGATGGTCGAGGGCCGGATCTCGCAGGGCGTGATCGTCGGTGACGGCAGCGACGTCGGCGGCGGGGCGTCGATCATGGGCACCCTCTCCGGCGGTGGGAAGGAGCAGGTGACCATCGGCGCCGGGTGCCTGCTCGGGGCGAACTCGGGCGTCGGCATCTCACTCGGCGACGGCTGCGTCGTCGAAGCAGGGCTCTACCTCACCGGCGGCACCAAGCTCACCCTCAAAGACGGTTCCGACCCGGTACTCAAGGCCGCGGAACTGTCCGGCGCCGCCGGCCTGCTGTACCGGCGCAACTCGCTGACCGGCGGTGTCGAGGCCGTTCCGCGCACGGGGTCGTGGGGCGGCCTGAACAACGCCCTGCACGCCCACTGACCCGATCGGCCGGCCGTCAGACCGTCACGGTTGTCCGAATCGGGCGGGTCGAGCGGCTTTGCGGGGTGGGTGCGGAATACTCGTCTCGTGCCTCCGAGAACCCGCCGCCGCGCCGGCCCCCGGCCGGCGCCCGTCATTTCCCAGGATCTGTACACCGAAAAGGCGCTGCACGAGCACCCCGACCGGGGGAAGGGTGGCGGCAAGCGCCGCA
Source organism: uncultured Actinomycetota bacterium (assembly GCA_963785455.1). Taxonomy (GTDB): domain Bacteria; phylum Actinomycetota; class Actinomycetes; order Mycobacteriales; family Nakamurellaceae; genus Nakamurella. The sequence continues at coordinate 84,485 of CAWAVL010000019.1, read as the reverse complement.
AGGCAGAGCGCAGGGGCGCGGATGGCGGGGACAGCAACGGCTCGGCGAAGAACTCACCGGCGGCGCAGGCGTCGATCAACGGCGCTGTCAACGGCGCTGTCAACGGCGCGACCAATGGCGCGACCGGCCACGGGCCGGGCGGCGCCGGCCCGACCCAGAACGCGGTGAGCCGCAACGGGTCGGGCGACCACGACGCGAAGACGACGGCCGAACCCGCACCGCTGACTACGGCGGATCCCCCCGATACACCGCACACCGTCGACACCGACCGGCTCGACGGTGACGGGCATCCCGTTCTCGCTCCGCCACCGCGTCCCGCGCCCCGCCGCCCCGGGCTCATTCCCACCGACATCGCCGACACCATCGGGCCCGTCCTGGGTAAGGCCGTCGCCGACATCAAGGCGCACGAGGACGGCAGCCGCCGCGGCGGCGACATCGAGGACGTGCACAAGATGCGGGTGGCCACCCGCCGGGTGCGCGCGTATCTCAAGGCCGCCCGGCCAGCGCTGGACCGGGTCGCCACCGACCGGATCCGCGGTGACGTCCGCGAACTCGCCGCAACGCTGGGCGTCATCCGTGACCACGACGTGATGATCGACCGGTTGCACTCCGAGGCGGGCTGGCTCGGTGATCCGGACGCCGGCGCGCTGGAGCACCTGGTCAGCCGGCTGGAGCAGGAGCGCATCGCCGGACGGGACCAGTTGGTCAGCGAACTGGACGATCCGTCCTACGGTGCGTTGCTGCAGGAGTTGGCCGAGGCCGCGGCCCAGCCGCCGGTCGCCGACCCGTGGGCGGACCTGCACGAGCTGGCCGCCGACGAGTGGTGGACTCTGGAACGCGCACATCGCAAGCTGCACAAGCGCTTCGGCGACGACCCGCCGAACGACGAGCTGCACGAGCTGCGCATCTACGGCAAGCGCGCCCGGTATGCAGCGGAGCTGTTGCACGAAAAGGGCGACGTCGAGGCCTTCCTGGTGGCCCTCGCGCACTTCCAGGAGGTGCTCGGTGATCATCAGGACGCATGCGTGCTGGAGGACCGGTTGCGCGAGCTGGTGGATGCCTCGGCTGATCCGCGGGCGGGCATCGCGGCGGGCCGGGTGATCGAGGGCTGCCATCAACGGCGCGCGCAGGCGCGGGCCGCGTACCCGGCGGCGTGGAAGAGGGCGGAGGCGGCCGGACGCAAGGCATTCGCCCGCTGACCTGCCGTCGGCGATCGGCGCACTGCCCTCAACGAAACCGGGCTGCCGGTCGTTCTCAGATCATGACGCAAGCACCGGGGCGGCACACGTGACCGGCCGGCGACCCGCGGGCGCCGACACCGGCCTGGAACCCGGCGCCGGCCCCCGACGGACCTTCGAGGAATACGTCGCCGAGCACGGCCGCGCGCTGGAGCGGTACGCGTTCGTCCTCACCGGCCGCGCGCCGGACGCGCAGGACCTCGTGCAGAATGCGCTGATCAAGGCCTACCGACGGTGGCGGCGGGTGTCCGGCCTCGACCACCCCGACGCCTACGTCCGCCGCATCCTGACCAACTGCTACCTCGACCAGCGACGCCGGCGCAGCGACGCGGAACAGCCGACGGCCACGCTGCCCGATGCGCCGGGCGGGTACGCGTTCACCGACCCGCACACGGTCGCCGACCCGGCCGAGGGGATCGTCAGCCGGGACGCCATTGTCGCTGCGCTGCAAAGACTGTCACCGCACCAGCGGACGGTGATCGTGCTGCGGCACTTCCTCGGACTGGACGACGCCGCGATCGCCGCGGAACTGCGCTGCCGGGAGGCGACGGTGCGCTCGCACGCCTCCCGCGGGCTCGACCGGCTGCGCGTGGCCCTGTCCAGCGAACCATCACCCACCAGGAGGACATCGCCATGACCGGGATCGAGGACGTGCTGCCGGCCGCCCTGGAAGAGTTGGCCGATGGGGCACCCCACGATGCCGATCTCGCACGCCGCGTCCGATCACGATCCCGCCGGCGCCGATTGCTCACCGCGGGCCCGATCGCAGCGGTGCTCGCGGTGACGGCGGTCGTCGGCGCCGTCTGGTTGGGGCGGCCGGCGGCCCCCGTCGACACACCGGCCGCACCGGCACCGACCACGGCGGCGACTGCGACCACACCCGGCGCACCGTCGGCCTGCCGCCCACTGAACACCGGCCCACTGCCGGTGTGGGCGCGGGCCGGCTTCACCGACCCGGCCGGGAACCCGTTCACCCTGGGCGCCAAGGGCGACATCGCCGCGGTCGTTTTCGAGCCGCCGCTTCGGGCGCCGGCCGCGCCGGGCACTTCGAACAAGATCCTGTGGGTGGCCCGCGAGATCCCGGCACCGGACGATCACCTCGTCATCACCGCGACGCTGGAAGGCAGCACCCTGCGGCACACCGTCGAGCTCGACACCGCACCGGGTCCGTCCGGCGTCGACATGCCGCAGCCCGGCTGCTGGCACCTGGAGCTGCGCTGGGGTGCGAACACCGACAGCGTCGACCTGCGCTGGGAAGGCACCTGACGGCGACCCCGAACCGACATGACGGGGTGGGTACGCTGACCGCTCGACAACCGTTCGGCCGTAGGGCATCACGCCGCGACGGGTGTGCGCCCACCGTCGGATCGTCCGGAAGTTGGTCGATGCTCCCCTACCGCACCCCGTCCCGCCCCGTCGCCGATCCGGCGGCCGTCGTGCAGGGCGACCGCTACCGGATCACCGTGCTGACCGACGGTCTGCTGCGGCTGGAGTACTCGGCGGACGGGTTCGAGGACCGCGCCAGCGCCTTCGCCCTGTTCCGCGACCTGCCCGTTCCGCGGTACCGGGTGATCGACGGCCGCCAGCATCTGGAGATCCTCACCGATCGCCTGCACCTGGTGTACGACCGCGGCCCGTTCACGACCAGCGGCCTGAGCATCCAGATCCGCGGCAACGTCAGCTCATATCACAGCGTCTGGCGGTTCGGTGACGCCGGCACGAACCTCGGCGGCACCGCCCGGACCCTCGACAACGCCGACGGGGCCGTCGATCTCGAGCCGGGGGTGGCCTCGCGCTGGGGCTACGCGGTGCTCGACGACTCCACCACACCGGTGCTCGACGGAGCCGGCTGGGTGGAACCGCGCAGCGGCGACCGGACCGACCTGTACTTCTTCGGTTACGGCCGCGACTACGCCGGCGCCGTGGCCGCGCTGTACGCGGTCTCCGGTGCCACGCCGGTGCTGCCCCGCTTCGCCCTGGGCAACTGGTGGAGTCGGTACCACCCGTACAGCGCCGACGAGTACCTCGCGCTGATGGACCGGTTCACCGCGGAGGGCATCCCGCTGTCGGTGGCGGTGCTCGACATGGACTGGCACCTGGTCGACGTCGACCCTGCGCACGGCAGCAGTTGGACCGGCTACAGCTGGAACCGCGAGTTGTTCCCGGATCCCGCCGGCTTCCTGCAGGCCCTGCACGAGCGGAACCTGCGGGTGACCCTCAACGTGCACCCGGCCGACGGCGTGCGGGCGTTCGAGGATCTCTATCCGCAGATGTCGGCGGAATTGGGTCGCGACCCGGGCAGCGGCGATCCGATCGCCTTCGACGTCACCGACCCGGAGTTCCTCGCCGCGTACTTCGACGTCCTGCACCGGACCCTGGAGCGGCAGGGCGTCGACTTCTGGTGGATCGACTGGCAATCCGGGTCGCATTCACGGATCGCCGGCATCGACCCGCTGTGGATGCTCAACCACTTCCACTTCCTCGACAGCGGCCGCGAGGGGCGCCGGCCACTGACCTTCTCCCGGTACGCCGGGCCCGGCAGTCACCGCTACCCCGTCGGGTTCTCCGGTGACACCGTGGTCAGCTGGGAGAGCCTGGCGTTCCAGCCCTACTTCACCGCGACGGCCGCCAACATCGGCTACGGCTGGTGGAGCCACGACATCGGCGGGCACATGTTCGGCCGCAAGGACGACGAGCTGGCGACGAGATGGGTGCAGCTGGGCGCCTTTTCGCCGATTCTCCGGCTGCACTCCAGCCTGAGTGCGTTCAACACCAAGGAGCCGTGGCGGTTCGGCGACCGGGCGCAGAACATCATGACCAGGTACCTGCGGCTCCGGCACCGCCTGCTGCCCTACCTGCACACCATGAATCACCGCGCGGCGCGGGACGGGGCGCCGCTGGTACAGCCGATGTACTGGCTCCACCCGGAAGCGGCGCAGGCGTACCGGGTTCCGAACCAGTTCGCCTTCGGCACCCAGTTGCTCGTCGTCCCGGTCACCACTCCGGTGCACCGGGAGCTGTTGATGGCACCGGTCCCGGCCTGGTTGCCGGCCGGCCGTTGGACCGACCTGTTCACCGGCCTGCACTACGACGGTGACCGGGAGGTGGTGCTGTACCGGGGGCTGGCGGAGATCCCGGTCCTGGCCCGGGCAGGCGCCATCGTTCCGCTGACCGCCGACGCCATCCCGGGCAACGACACGGACAATCCGGCGGCGTTCGAGGTTCTCGTCGTGGTCGGCGCGGACGGCAGGTTCGATCTGATCGAGGACGACGGCCGGGGCACCGGCCTCGACCCCGACACGGTTGTCCGGACGCCGATGACGTTCGACCAGCGCAGCGGCGTGCTGACCGTCGGCCCGGCAACCGGAAGACTGTCCTGCATCCCCGGCCGGCGGCGGTGGGACATCACGTTTCTCGGACTCGCCGCCACCGGCCTGCCCACCGCCGCGGTCGAAGGTGCGCCGGTCGACGCCGTGGTGACCACGGGCAGCGACCGAACCACCGTCAGCGTCGACGATGTCGCGACGACCGTGTCGGTGACCGTCACGTTGTGGCCGGAACCCGCGCCGGCGGCCAACGACGTCTCCGGTCAGTTGTTCCACCTGCTCGACCGGGCACAGATCGAGTTCGGCGTCAAGGAACGCATCCACGCCATCGCCACGTCCGGACAACCGCTGGGCCTGCGGCTGTCCCGCATCCAGGCGCTCCAGCTCGACCGGGACGTCGAGCGGGCGGTCGGCGAGTTGCTCCTGGCCGTTTGACCGGTCACCGGCGCGCCGTCCCGGCGCCGGTCAGCGGGCCTTTGACGAGTGAAGGGGCGTAAGCCTCGACACACCGGTCGAGCGTGTCGGCGAAGCCCTGACGATCCTCGTACGGATTGTCCAGGCCCGTCGCGATTGCCTTGCGCCGTTGTTCGGCGGTGCCGTGCCGTCCCCCGTACGGTTCGTCCATCGACTCGGCCGGCCCGAGGACCTTGTCCGGATCCTTCTCGCTGAAGACGTGGGGTACTCCGGCGATGGCCATTCCGGCGAAGCAGTCGGCCAGGTTCTCCAGTTCCACCTCCGGGACACCGGTCACCGTGAGATCCCGGTCCTGCGCCAATTCCGCGATGATGTTGTGGCCCCACTCGTGGGCGAGAAGGAAGTACAGCCCGACCTCGTCCGCCGGAGCCACGAAGGAACCGTCGGCGCGAAGCATCCGGGACGATCCGAGAGCGGCCACGAATGCGTCGCCGACCAGGATGTGATCCTTCTCGGGGCAATACGCCGGCCCGACGTTGTCGTCATCGGCGGGGAACGGCTGCCCGTCGCATTTCACACCGTCGCCCGCAGCGACGAATTCCATGGCCGCCGAGACGCTGTCGGACAGCCCGGCTCGCCCGAACACTTCCTCCCAGAAGTCGTCGGTCTCTTTCTGCAGCGGGCGGAACACCAGGTCCTGAACCGTCTCCGTGCTCAGCACCGCACCGGTGCCGGAACCTTCGCTGGTGGACGAGCTCTCGGTTGACTGCGGTACCGATGAGGTCGGGCCGGCAGAAATGTCGCCGGCCGTGGTGGTGGGAACGTCACCGGATCCGACACTGGGAGTCCCCGCTTGACTGCGGCTGCAGCCCGCAGTCGTCAACAGGCAGATCACCGCGGCCGCGCCGATCAGGTACCGGCCGGGTGACCGGTGCACCGTTCGTCGGGGAGGGCGCATGACTCGATACCGACCCCTTCGCTGTCACCGTCTGCATCCCGCCGCCCGGTGCGCCTCCGCACACGTGGTACGCAGCGGGCGGTTCGGGGAGCGAGCCCCAGTATCGATAACCGAAAGTGGCTGCGCCAGTCCCCCTATGGGGTGGACAATGTGGCATCATCCGCCGGTCGGGGTCAGCGCCGCCCGGACCACTTCTCCAGTCGCGCCGCCGCCGAGGCGACCCGCTCGTCCGACGCGGTGAGCGCGATGCGGACGAAGTTGGCGCCGCCGTGCCCGTAGACGCTGCCGGGGGCGACCAGGATCCCGCGGTCGGCGAACCAGTCCACCGTGCCCATGTCGGACTCGCCGCGGCTGCACCACAGGTACAGGCCGGCCTCGCCGAACACCTGGAATCCCGCCCGGTCCAACGCTTCGTACAGCTTCGCGCGCCGGTGGCTGTACCGGCTGCGCTGCGCCAGCACGTGCCCGTCGTCGTCGAGGGCGGCCCGCGCCGCACCCTGCACCGGTGCGGGCACCATGGCGCCGAGGTGCCGCCGGACGGCGATCAACCGGGCGATGATCTCCGGGTCACCGGAGACGAATCCGGCCCGGTAACCGGCCATGTTGGACCGCTTGGACAGCGAGTGCACCGCCAGCAGTCCGCGGTGATCACCGCCGCTGACGTCCGGGTGCAGGATCGACACCGGCGTGGAATCCCAGCCCAGGTCGATGTAGCACTCATCGGAGGCGACGACCACGCCCCTGGACCTGGCCCAGGTGACCACCTTGACGAGGTGGTCGACGCCCAGCACCCGCCCGGTCGGATTGGACGGCGAATTGATCCACAGCAGCGACACCCGATCGGGCCCCAGCGCGGTCAACGAGTCCGCGCGGATCGCCTTCGCCCCGGCCATGATGGCGCCCACCTCGTACGTCGGGTACGCCAGTTCCGGGATGACGACGATGTCGCCGGCACACAGCCCCAGCAGCGTCGGCAGCGAGGCGACGAGCTCCTTGGAGCCGATGGTGGGCATCACGTCGGCCGGGTCCAGATCCGGCACCCCGTGAGCACGCGCGAGCCACTCGGTATAGGCGCGGCGGACGGCGATCGTGCCGTGCACGGTGGGATATCCGGGCGCCTCCGACGAGTCGGCCAGACCGGTTCGGATGGGCAGCGGCACCCGGTCCACCGGTGTGCCCACCGACAGGTCGACCATGCCGTCCGGATGGGACAGCGCCTTCTGCTTGGCCGGAAGGAGCCGGTCCCAGGGGAACTCGGGAAGCCGGGACACCGCCGGGACGGTGCCGCGGCCACCCGCCAACGTTGTCGGCGACGGCCCGCCGGATCCGTGTGGAGCGACCCCCTGCGAGGGGGCCGGCCGGTCGCCCCCTGGCGGAGTCAGCTCTCCTCCCCCATCGGTGGGAGCTTCGCAATCAGCGGATCGTCACGGTTGATCTTCCCGACCTTGGATGCCCCGCCCGGAGAACCCAGCTCGTCGAAGAAGTCCACATTGGCGCGCGTGTAGTCCGCCCACTCGGCGGGCACGTCGTCCTCGTAGAAGATCGCCTCGACCGGGCAGACCGGCTCGCAGGCGCCGCAGTCGACGCACTCGTCGGGGTGGATGTACAGCATCCGGCCGCCCTCGTAGATGCAGTCCACCGGACATTCCTCGACGCAGGCACGGTCCAGGACATCCACACAGGGCTCGGCGATCACATATGTCACGTCGGTTCTCCACGCATTGGTCGGCACGCCATGGCGGCGGCCGAGAGGCACAAACCAGTATCCCCCGACGCCCAGCCGGCTTCGAACAACCCCGCTGCCGACGCCCGGTGATCACCGACACCGCCGCGAGCACGTCCGCCGGCTCAGCCCGACGCGGGCGGATCCAGCGGCGCGGGATCGGGAGCGGCCCCGGGGTGCGGCGCCTGCTGCCCCGTCATCCGCACCTTGAGCCGGTCCGCCCAGATCAGGCCGATCGTGGCGGCGGCGGCCAGCGAACCCAGGCCGAGCAACAGCATCACCCGCCACTGTCCCTGCACGACGGTCAGCGGGAGCATCGGCAGCAACCGGTTGTACTTCAGGACGAACCACACGGAGACGGCGAACCACACCAGCACCGGGGCCACCGCGGCGGCCAGTGATCCGGTCAGCCGGTAGCAGACGCGCGGGGCGACGATCATCGCCGCGATGCCGAGCAGCACGCTGATGGGCAGCGGCACCGACCCGACGTACAGCGGCAGGAACGCCAGGCCCAGCAGTGCGATGAATCCCGTGAGCACGCTGATCAGCCCGACCAGCAACCAGTCCACCGGCTCCGCGCCCGCCTTCGGCAGCACGCCCGCGACGGCACCCGGATCCGGTTCCTCCGGCGCGGCCTCCGGCACCAGGTCGCGCGAGGTCATGCCAGGCCCGCGAACACGTCAGCGGCCGGCGAGCCGTCCGCGCGGCGGGGCGGCGCAATGCCGGAGAGCAGCCGGAAGTACTCGAACCGGGCCAGCGGTTGGGCGATGCGGTTGGACAGCGCGAAGCCGTCCGCCAGCAACTCGACCTGCGTTGCGTGGGCCGCCAACGCCAACTCTCGCGCCCGTTCGTGCGGCGCGACCGGGACGGCGACGGCCACCGCGTCATCATCGGCCAGAAACCCGGTATCGGCGGCCGCGGCCCGGCTGTAGCCGTGCGGTGCCGGGGTCGCGGCGGCCAGGGCCAGGAACGCCGTCGTGGTGGCAGTCCGCGGCCTGACGACGGCCAGCACCCTGGGCACCGACCATTCGGCGCTCTCCGCGGCCGCCACTGCAACCTCATGCGCCGCAACGTGATCGGGATGCCCGTAGCCACCGTCGGCGTCGTAGGTGAGCAGCACTGCCGGACGGACCTCGTCGATGACGGCGGTCACCGCCGCCACCGCCCGCTCGTGGTCCGGGCCGCCGGAACGGGCCCGGACGAACGCCCGCGGATGACCGGCCGATGGCGTTCCCGCCATGCCGGAGTCACGGAAGGTCCCGAGGCCGCCGAGAAACCGGTGGTCGGAGATCCCCAACGCCGCGCACGCGGCCCGCAGTTCGGTCAGCCGGTAGCCGCCCAGCTGGTCGGCCCGGTCGGCGGTCAGCCCCTGCAACTCGTCGCCGATCACCTCACCCTGCTCCCCCAGCGTCGCGGTGAGCAGGGTGACCTGGGCTCCGGAGGCCGTCGCCCCGGCGAGCGTGCCGGCCATCGTCAACGACTCGTCGTCGGGATGGGCGTGCACGGTGAGCAGGGTGTGAGGCATGACCGGGAGAGTAAACGGATTGAGGTGATGGTCGGCGAGTCGCCCGGCTGTCAGAGACCACCCAGGTGTGGCCCGGGGCCCTGTGTCGACTGCTCCTCCTTGGCGCGGGTGCGGGCCTCCTGTTCGGTGATATCGGCCATCACGCCGTCCTCGGCGTCTTCGTCGTCCAGCCCGACACCGGACGCCAGAATGGCGTCGCGTTCCAGACGGCGCCGGCGCTGCTCGTCGGGATCCGGCACAGGCACTGCCGCGATCAGCCGTTTGGTGTACCCCTGCGCAGGATCGTTCAGGATCTGTTCGCGGGTGCCCAACTCCACCAGGTGCCCGTGGTGCATCACGGCGATCCGGCGGGACAAGATCTCCACCACGGCAAGGTCGTGCGAGATGAACAGGCAGGCGAAGCCCTTCTCCTGCTGCAACTCCTGGAGCAAATCGAGCACCTTGGCCTGCACGGACACATCGAGCGCAGACGTCGGTTCATCCGCGATCAGGAGCTTGGGTTCGAGTGCCAGCGCCCTGGCAATGCCGACTCGCTGCCGCTGGCCGCCGGACAACTCATGCGGATAGCGGTTGCGCATCGACCTCGGCAATTCCACCCGATCGAGCAACTCCTCGACCCGCTTGCTCAGCGCCGCTCCCTTTGCTTCACCATGCAACAGCAGCGGCTCCCCGATCGACTCACCGATGGGTAGCCGTGGATTCAACGACGAACCCGGGTCCTGGAAGACGAAACTCACGTCCCGGCGAACGTTACGCAGATCCTTGGATTTCACCCCGACCAGACTCGAACCGACCACACTCGCCGATCCCTGCACGATCGGCAACAGACCGACAAGAGCCCGGCCGATCGTGGTCTTGCCCGAACCGGACTCCCCGACCAAGCCCATCACCTCGCCGACACCCAGCTGCAGGGTCACCCCCTCGACGGCCCGGAAGGCCGGCGTGCGACCGCGCTTGGGATACTCGATGGCCACGTCCACCAGCTCGACGATGGGATCGACGCCGTCCGCGAGCCCGGCCCGGTGAACCTCCGCTGTTGCTTGCCGGACCGGCTTGGTGAGAGTCCCTGAGACGTCGGGCGCACCCTGTGACGGGTCGAGTCCGGCAATCGTTTCGAGCTCGTCGGCGTTGGTCACCGCTCCGAGGTGCGGGACGGAATCGAGCAACTGCACCGTGTACGGGTCGATCGGTCGATTGAACACCTCGTCTGCGGTGCCGGATTCGACGATCCGGCCGTCCTTCATCACGAGCACGCGATCGGCCATGTCTGCGACCACACCCATGTCGTGAGTGATCAGCACGATGGCCGCATCGATCCGGTGCTTGAGATCCCGCATCAGCTTGAGGATCTCGGCCTGCACGGTGACGTCCAGAGCGGTGGTCGGTTCGTCCGCGATCAGCAACTCCGGGTCGCAGGCCAGTGACTGGGCGATCATCGCGCGTTGCCGCTGGCCGCCCGACAGTTGGTGCGGGTAGGAGTCGATCCGCCTTTCGGGATCAGGAATCTCGACCATGGTCAGCAGCTCGATCGCCCTCGCGCGGGCCGCTTTGGGAGACATTGCATTGTGGCTGCGGAGCATTTCACCGATCTGGAACCCGATGGTATAAACCGGATTCAGCGCCGTCATGGGCTCCTGGAAGATCACGGAGACGTCGCGGCCACGGATCGAACGCAGATCCCGTGCGTCGGCGCTGACGAGTTGCCGGCCGCCGAGTTCGATGGATCCGCGGACATGGCTGTTCCTGGGCAGCAGGCCGAGAAGCGACATCGCGGTCGTGGACTTGCCGGATCCCGATTCGCCGACGATTGCCAGCACCTCGCCCCGGCTGAGGTCGAAGTTGGCGCCGACGACGGCCGGGTACCAGACACCGTCCACCCAGAAATCGATGTCCAGGTCACGGACGGTGAGAACTGGGGCATCCACGGCTGTCGTCGTCACTGCCGGACCACCTTCCACGCTGGTGCAACTATTGACTGGTGTCGACCACCTACCGCCCTACCGCAAGCAGAGCGCTGGCAGCAGGAATCTTCGTGATCGGCGGGATCGGGTTGTTGGCCCTGATCGTCGGGGACGGTGTTGCCGGGCTGCTGCGCTACGGGTGGTGGGTGCTGTTGGTGACGGCGCTCGTCTGGGCGTTGTTCTGGAATCCCCGTATCCACGTCGACGCATCGGGTGTTGTATTGGTCAACGTGTTCCGCACCATCCGGCTGCCTTGGCCGTCGATCCAGGAGATCGACACGAAGTGGTCGCTGACCTTGAAAACGGCCTACGGAACGTTCGGGGCGTGGGCGGCGCCGGCGCCAGGTAGACACGGCACCAGAAGGGTCACCGAGCAGGATCTGCGACACCTGCCGAGGTCTTCCCATGATTCGGACCGGAGCATTCGGCCGGGCGATTCGCCCACCAGTCCCAGCGGCCAGGCGGCATGGGCGATCCGCGAGACATGGGAGATGCTGCGCGATGCCGGTCACCTGGACAACCCTCGATTGGAGTTCGAGCGGGCACCGGTGACCTGGCACATCGGCACTCTTGTCTGCTTGGCCGCGCTCGGTACGTTGAGCGTGGTCGGGATACTGCTCTGACCGGGCGAACGGGGACCACCTCAACTCGAACCCGCCGGGGCCCGGTCCGCCTGGTCGGCCTCCTTCAGGTCTTTCTGCTTGGGAATGCGCTTCTGTCGCGGGTCGAAGGCATCGCGCAAGCCATCTCCGATGAACTGGATGCAGAGCACGATGACGATGACGAAGACGCCCGGCCAGATGAACAGCCAGGGACGAGTGGTCAATGCGCCTTGGTACTCGGAGATCAACGACCCCAGCGAGATGTCGGGCGGACGGATACCGAACCCCAGGAAGCTCAGCGCAACCTCGGTCAGGATGCCGGCTCCCAGCAGCAGAGTCATGTTGACGACGATGACGCCGACCGTGTTGGGCAGGATGTGTTTGAAGATGATCCGGCCCGACGACGCACCCGCAACCCGCGCGGCATCGACGAACTCCCGCTCTCGCAATGCCAGGAATTCGGCGCGGACCAGCCTCGCCAGCCCGACCCAGAAGAACAGTCCCATCACGATTGCAACGGTGAAGACACCGCTCGCGCCGAGGGCGTAACCGGCGACGGCGGTGATCAGGATGACCGGGATGATGATGATGACGTCGGTCAGCCGCATGAGGACCGCATCCCACCAGCCGCCGAAGTAGCCGGACACCGCGCCGATCACAACGCCCAACGTGGTGGACAGAATACCCAGCACGACGATGACCACCATGGTGTTCTGCACGCCACGCATGATCGCCGCGAACAGGTCCCTGCCGGTCTGATCCTGCCCCATGGGATGGGAACCGATCTCGAACCCGGTGCCACCGAAGAAGGGCAATGACAGGGTTGGCTCACCGCGTGGATTCAGCGGCACGGGCCGGTCGTACGGGGTCCACTGCCACCAACCGGGGATCGGACCGATGCCGATGCTGGTCACCGACAGCACCAGGATCGCAATCAGTACCAACAGCGAGATCATCGCGCCCTTGTGCCGGAAGAAGCGGCGCCGGACGATCTGCGACTGCGAGAGCCCGACGGTTTCCTTCTGCTCGAAGGTGACCTCGTCCGGTTCTGGCGTGCCGTCCGGCTCGCCGTCGCCGTCGCCGCCGGCGCCGGCAACCGCAACGTGGTCAACGTCCGGCACTCCGGGAGTCGATGTCTCCGGCACTCCGGGAGTCGATGTCATTGTCCCACCCTGATTCTCGGATCCAGCGCCGCATACAGCAGGTCGGCGATGATGTTGAACACGACGGCGATGACCGCGACGATCAGGAAGAAGGCCATCACCGGGTTGGGATCACTGTTGAGCAGACCGGTCTGGAACAGCCGGCCCATGGCGTCCCACTGGAAGACCGTCTCGGTGATCACTGCACCACCGAGCAGACCACCGATGTCGAAGGCGACGATGGTGGCGAGCGGGATCAGCGCGTTGCGGAAGGCGTGTCGCATGATCACCGTGCGCTCGGTGACGCCCTTGGCCCTGGCCGTACGGATGTAGTCCTGGTTCAGGACCTCGAGCATGCTCGCCCTGGTGTAACGCGTGTAGCTGGCCAACGAGATCAGGATCAACGCCATCGTCGGCAGCAGAAGATGTGTGAAAACGTCGACGGTGTTGATCCAGAAGTCTCCTTCCAGACCTCGTTGCGCGTCGCCGATGGTCTTGATCGGCCTCCCGCGGATCGAAGGCGAGCTGCTGTAGGCATTCCAGGCCTGCATCGAGCGGTCGAGGAAGATGACGGCGGCCATACAGAACGCGGTGAGCGCGCCGGTTCGGGCCGACAGTCCCCGGTCGTCGCCCCCCCACAGGTAGCCGATCCCGATGCCCACGACGATGGCAAGCGCCGCGAGGGCCAGCAACAGCCAGAACGTCATTCCCTCGTAGAACACGAACTGGAGCGGGTACCACAACACCAGGCCGACACCCGCGGTGGTGAGCGCAGTATTGAGCGCTTTTCTGTTTCTCACGCCGGCCGTCAGCTCGGTGACACCCAGAGCGATCGCGACGCCGAGGATCGCGATCACGACCGGTCCGAGCCCCGGGTCCAGCAGCCACTGGGTCACCGACATGTAGTAGAAGATCCCGCCGACGATGACCGCGGCACCCCCACCGAACAACAACCGACGGGGCTGCTCACCTGCGGTCAACGAATACGCCGTCAGGGCCGCGATGATCGCCGCCGCCCAGATGAACCACCAGGGTATTCGAGCGCCATCGGCGAGGAAGTCATTGAACTGGATCGCCACGAATTCCTTGAGCAGCACAGCCGCGAAGAAGACCGGCAGCGCGAAGAACACGAAGGTGAAGAAGGTGACGGTGTAATCGAATCCGGAGTACTGCCGCAGGGCGGTGACGATGCCGATGGCGATGCCGATCAACACGGCAAGGACCGTGGCGGCCAGGACGAGCTTGAGGGTGATCAGCATTCGACTGAGCAGGTCGGCGGCGACGGGTTGGTTGGTCGTGATCGAGAGCCCGAAGTCGCACTGTCCTACGGCGCAGCCGGCGACGCCCTTGAGCCAGAGGAAGTAGCGCAGCACGGGATTGACGTCGAGATTCAACGCCGCGGTGAGGGAGGCGACCCGCTGTTCCCTCGCGACCGGGTCGGTGATGCCGTACGCCGGGGTCAGTGGGTCACCGGCGTTGGCCACCAGGATGTAGACGATGAACGAGGCGCCCAGGACGACGAAGAATCCGGCAATCAAACGTCGAACGACGTACATCGCCATCGAGCATCACACCCCTTCACACAGCAGAACGGGCCGCTCGCGCCCGTGTGCAGACTTTAAGCCTTCAAGCCATTGGGTACCGGTCGGGGGAGTGCACGACGAGTTCGGCACACGGCACCAGGTTGCCGTGGCGAACGCAACAGGGTGCCGGACCCTGCATGCAGCCGGTCCGGCACCCTGTCGTCGAGCACGGGTCAGATCACCCGACGGCTTCCCAGTCCCAGAAGTTGAAGAAGGGACCCGGGGACAGCGGGATGGTCGAGACCCCGGTGACCCGGTTGCTGTTCCAGGCGGTCACGCCCGGGAATTGGTACAGGGTCACGCCGAACGCGTCGTCGACCAGTGTCTTCTCGACGGTGACCAGCTCCGACGTCAATTCTTCCGGCTCCAGCACCTTACTGGTGATGGTTTCGTAGGCGTCGTCGACGGTTTGGCTGCTGTACTTGCCGTAGTTGTTCGCGCCGTCGGTCACGAAGTTTGCCTGTGATTCGGAAACCCCGGTGGAGGTGGACTGCCACCCGAACAGCGAGGCGTCGTAGCCCTCGATCGCCGGGAGTTCGGTGCCCCAGCTGGGGCTGCTCTTGTCGACCAGGTTGAAGCCGGCATCCTGTGCGGACGCCTTCATCAGGTCGTACTCGTTGGATCGCCGCGGGTTGTTGGCCGCGAACTTCAGCCGCACGTCGACCGGGGTTTTTACACCAGCCTCCTGCAGCAGGGCCTTGGCACCGGCAACGTCCACGGCACCGTAGGCCTCTTCCATGCCGTTCTGTTCCTCGATCGTCTGGTAGCGCGGTGAGCCAGGCACGGTGGTGTACGAATTGCGAACCGTCGAGTCCGGGTTGATCGGCTTGATCAGCCGATCAACGATGTCCTGCCGCGGAACGGTCTTCAGGAAGGCCTGCCGCACCTTGAGTGCCTTGTCCTCATCCCCGCCGTAGGTAGCCGGGTCGAAGGGACCCTTGTTCTCGAACACCAGGTCGACGTGCTCATAGGTGCCCTCGAATCCCGACTTGACCTCGATGCCGCGGTCGGCCAGGCCCTTCACCGCGAGATAGATGTCCGCGGTCGCCTGCGGGGAGATCAGGTCGATCTCCTCGTTGGTCAGCGCCTGCACGGCGGCCGTGGGATCACCGATGATCGAGTAGCTGATCTTGTCCACCGACGGGATCGGCCCCCAGTTGTACTCGGGGTTGCGTTCCAGTTGCAGGTTGGCGCGCTGCTGGTATGCGGTCACCACGTACGGACCGCTGGACAGGTACAGGCTGGGATCGGGTGGCAACTGGTCGGCATCGAAGCCGGTGTTCCAGAAGTCTGCGATCGGCTTGAGAGCCTTCTTGTCCTTGTTCTTGAACGCGTCGATCACCGCCTGATTGGCGGCCTCGGGGTCGGTGGCCTTCAGCGCCTTGGCGCCGACCACGTGGGCCGGGATCAGCGTTCCCGCCGACCCACTGTTGACCGGGCTGGCCTGCTGATAATCGACGTAGAACTCGGACCAGACGAAGGTCGCCGACCGGCCGTCATCGCTGATGGTCGGGAACTCCTCGATCAGCGACAACGAGGGGTCGACCTTGTCGAACGCCACCCCGGCCGACGGCAGCAGGTTGCCCTCGTCGTCGGTCGCCGCCTCTTCGTCGTTGAACTGGTTGCTCTGCGCTCCCCAGGACAGCACCATGTCGGCCGCGCCGATCTGCACCCCGTCGGACCACTTGACTCCCTCGTTCACGGTGTACTTCACCGTCAGAGGATCGAGCGAGATCACCTCACAGGTGCCGAACTGGTCGTTGTTGATGAGGTTCAGATCCTGGTCGAAATAGGTGAACCCGGTGTTCGTCAGGTACTGGATGTTGGCATTGGCGGTTGCATTGGAGTGCGTGGTGTTGTTGTTGAAGGACAGTGGCGGATCGTTCCACGCCACCCGCACGTCACCGCCCTTGGTGGCCGGCTCCTCGTACGGTCCGTGCGGGATACCGCAACCAGACCCACCGACCTTCCCGACGTTCTCGGCGCCCGGCAGGGAGGTGGGTCCGGCGCCGCTACCGTCGGCGGCGGCGCCGGAACTGGCTGCTGCGCCTTCCGATGACTGCGCCGGCGCGTCGGCGCTGCTGCTGGTTTGCTGCCCCGGGGTGCCGCTGCACGCCGAGATGACCAGCGCCGCTGTGGCTGCGAGAGCAGTGAAAGTCACTGCCCGAGTTCTCCTCATTGACATTCCTCCTTGTGACAGCCATTGCGCCCGGCGGACCGGCCACTGTTGGCCGGACCTGGTCGGTGCGACGCGCGTCACCCTCGTGTCTGACCTCAAGACCTTACGAGTTGTCGCGGCGTCTGAGCGCACGAGGCCATGAAATCGTGACCCAAGGGTGATGGTGCCGGTGACCGTGACGCACGAAACCGCGCAAACCGCCGCAAACGCGCGAGTCGGCAACAGGGTATTCACATACCGCGGCGATGAACGAGACGATCTTCGGCGCATCGGGTGATCGCCGTCAGTCATCCGGCACGGCGTCGGCATGACGCTGCGTAGTGGGCGCGGCATGCCCGTCAGTGTGTCGACCCTGAGCCGTGACCTCCATGTCATCGCGCAGGACGCGGAACGCCGACGTGTTCGTCTTCCGCCCCAGCACCGGAATCGCCGCATGCGTGCTGTGGGCGCTGCTGGGGGTTGTCTGGATCGCCGCCGCCGCGCAATCCGGCGGATGGTCGCTCGGAACGAGCCAACTTCCCCTGGTCGGGCTGGCGACAACCGTCGTCTACGCCGCCTGCGGCCGGCCGCGGGTGATCGTGGGGCCGGACGATGTCGTGCTGCGGAATGTCGTTCGTGACGTGACCATTCCGTATTCGGCGATCACCGACATCCAGACCAGGTACACGCTGACGCTGGCCACCGCGGATGGCGGCCGTCATCAGGCGTGGGCAGCGCCGGCGAGCGGCCGATTCGGCGCCGCGCGGGTCACCGACGAGGAACGCAAGACCCTTGGCTGGCTGGGACGGGTCGACGAGATCCCGGCCAGCGCCGGACTGCGCAGCGACGCCGGCGCGGCCGCGGTCGCCGTCAGGCGCCGCTGGCAGCCGCTGGTCGAAGCTGCGACCCGGCCGCCCGAAGCAGTCCGCGTCTGCTGGGCCACGGGCATTCTCACGGCTGTCACCGTCTTCGCTGCCGGTGTCCTGTTGACCCTCGTGTTCTAGGGGCGACGTTCGAGGACGCTGTCACAACGACAGGGTCTGGCCCGGTGAGGTCCCCGCTGGGGAACCTGGGTCCTCGGCGGCACCGATCAGGCCCGCCGCAAGCATCGCCCGCCGGTCCTCGCGACGGATCTGCTGCTCTGCCGGGTCGGGCACCGGGCGCCGGAGCCAGCAGTCGTTTCGTGTAGGCATCCTGCGGACTCCGCAGGATCTGTTGCCGAGTGCCGACCTCGGCCAGCTGACCTCGGTGCAATACCGCGATCTGCTTCGCCAGAATCTCCACCACGGCGAGATCGTGGCTGATGAACAGGCAGGCGAATCCGTACTCGGCCTGCAGGTCCTTGAACAACTCGAGAACGTGCGCCTGCACCGACACATCCAAAGCACTGGTGGGTTCGTCGGCGACCAGCAGGTCCGGCCCCAGCGACAACGCCCTGGCGATGCCGACGCGCTGCCGCTGGCCACCGGACAACTCGTGCGGGTAGCGGTAGCGGTAGTCCTTGCGCAGCCTGACCGAGTCCAGCAGATCCTCGACCCGGCCGGCCAATTCGGCCTTGCGCAGCTTCTCGTGGAGGAACAGCGGCTCACCGATCGACTCCCCGATGGTCATCCGCGGGTTCAGCGACGACGCCGGGTCCTGGAACACGATCGCGACCTTGCGCCGCATCGGCATCAGATCGCGCTTCGACAGGCCCTTGATGTCGGTCCCGCCGATGTTGATGGAACCCTCGGTGATCGGCAGCAGGCTGGCCACCGCACGCCCGATCGTGGACTTGCCCGAGCCAGATTCACCCACCAGCCCGAGCACCTCGCCCTGCGGAATGGCGAAGCTGACCTTGTCCACCGCACGGAAAGCGGGCACCCGACCGCGCCCGGGGTACTCCAGCACCAGGTCGACCACTTCGAGGGCCGGCGTCCCCGGCGGCGAGACGATCTCCTGCTCGTCCGCTTTTGGGGCGGCCTCGGTACCCAGGTGCGGAACGGCGGCCAGCAGATCTCGGGTGTAAGGCTCCTTCGGATGGCCGAAAACCTCTGTGGCGGTGCCCGTCTCGACGATGTGACCTTCCCGCATGACGACGATCCGGTCGGCGAGATCTGCCACCACGCCCATGTCGTGAGTGATCAGCAGGATCGCAGAGTCGAGCCGGTGGTGCAGATCTCGCAGCAGGTCGAGGATCTCGGCCTGCACGGTCACGTCCAGCGCCGTCGTCGGCTCGTCGGCGATCAGCAGCACCGGGTCGCAGGCCAGCGCCATCGCGATCATGATGCGCTGCCGCTGCCCACCGGACAGCTGGTGCGGGTAGAGGTTGTATCGGCCCTCGGGGTCCGGGAGGTCGACCAGCCGCATCAGTTCCAGGACTCGCTCCCGAGCGGCCTGCGGTGTCATGTCGAAGTGGCTCAGGAGCACTTCGCTGACCTGGAACCCGACCGTCAACACCGGATTGAGCGCCGTCATGGGCTCCTGGAAGATCAGCCCGATGTCCTTGCCGCGCACCGCGCGCAAGGTCGCCTCGCGTGCACCGATCAACTCGCGGCCCTGCAGCGTCGCGCTGCCCTTGATGCGCGCGTTCGGCGGCAGAAGGCCGAGGATCGACATCGCGGACACGGACTTGCCCGAGCCGGACTCGCCAACGACCGCGAGCACCTCGCCGTGGTCGATGTCGAAGTTGACGCCTTCCGACGCCATCGCCCAGGTGTCCTCGATGCGGAATTCGACGCCCAGGTCGCGCACCCGCAGGACGGCCTCCCGCGGTCGGGGATCCGCCCTTGTGGAGTGGGTTTCGAAAACATCGTCAGCCGGCATCGTGTTCCTCAGGCCTTGGCGCGGTTCTGCCGCGGATCGAAGGCGTCGCGCAAGCCGTCGCCGATGAAGTTCACGGACAGCGAGATCAGCACGATGAACACACCGGGCCACCAGAACAGGTACGGCCGCACGTCCATCGCCTGCCGGTACTGCTGGAGCAGCAGCCCCAGCGAGATGTCCGGGCTCTTCACGCCGAAGTTGAGGAAGCTCAGCGCGGTCTCTAGCAGGATCGCGCCGGAGATCGCGAGCGTCGCCGACACGGTGATCACGCCGATGGTGTTCGGCAGGATGTGCCGGAAGATGATCCGCCGGCTGGAAGCGCCCACGGAGCGCGCCGCGTCGACGAACTCCTTCTCCCGCAACGACAGGAACTCGCCGCGAACGATGCGGGCGAGCGCCGTCCAGGTGACGAAACCGAGCAGCACCGCCAGGCCGATCACGCCGGATCCGCCGATCTGACTGCTGATCACCGCGGCCACAGCGAGCAGCGGGATGGTGATCATCACGTCGGTGAACCGCATCAGGACGGACTCGACCCGGCCACGGTAGTAGCCGGAGACCGCGCCGATGATCGTCCCGATGATCGTGCTCACGATGCCGACGATGAACGCGATGATCAACGACTGCTGCAGCCCCCGCATCGTCAGCGCGAAATAGTCACGACCTTCGTTGCTCTGGCCGAACGGGTGATCACCCCAGGCCGGCGGGAACAACGACAGCGTGGGGGCGCCGCCGTCGGTCAGAGTGGGCTCGAAGTCGGTGTAGGTGTACTTCCACCAGCCCGGAATCGGGCCGAAGCCGATCGAGGTGAAGGCCAGCAGGATGATCAGTGCCATCACGATGAGTCCGACCCGGGCCGCCTTGTGACGGAAGAATCGCCGGGCGATGATGCGGAACTCGGTCTTCGCGGCGACCGGCCGGATCGGGGAAGGGCCGAGACCGGCTTCGGCCAATTCGTTGTCCACGCCGGCCAGGGACTCCATCTCCAGTTCGGTGGCTGGAACGTTGGGTGCCGGCATCCGTTCGGCGTCCTGTTCGGAATCGCGTTCGGGTTCTGAGTCGATGTCGTGGGCCATCATCACGCCAATCGGATGCGCGGGTCGAGGTAGGCGTAGGCGATGTCGGCGAGCATGTTGAACAACACGATCGCGGACGCGGACACCAGGAAGAACGCCATCACCGGATTCGGGTCGATGTTCGTCAGCGACGTGGAGAACAGCTTGCCCATCCCGCTCCAGCCGAAGACCGTCTCGGTGACGATCGCCCCGGAGAAGATGCCCGCGAAGTCGAATGCCATCAGGGTCGCCAGCGGAATGAGGGCGTTGCGGAACGCATGCCGGACGACGACCGTCCGATTGTTCAGGCCCTTCGCCCGTGCGGTCCGCACGTAGTCCTGGCCCATCACATCCAGCATGCTGGCCCGGGTGAAGCGGGTGTAGAGCGCGAACGACGCGAGCATCAACGCGAATGTCGGCAGGATCAGGTACATCAGGTAATCCAGCTGTTCGACCCAGAAGTCCGCGTTGAGGTTCGGGGTCGCCGAGCCGGTTGTCTTGATCGGGCGTCCGCCGGTGGCCGCGAACAGGGCAGGATAGGCCCGCAGCAGTTGGTCGACCACCACCAGGATCGTCATCGTGAACCCGGTGACGCCGCCGACCCGCATTGCCAGTCGCCGGGCGGGGCTGCCGAGGAACCATCCCACGGCCATCCCGATGGCGATGAATCCAAGGCCGATCGCGAACACCATCAACCAGTCGGCGTCGGCGAGCACGCCTTGCACGGCCAACGCGACCGCGGTGCAGGTCACCACCGTGGCCAGCGAGGACACCAGCACGGGCCGACCCCGGTGCTGCAGCCCGGCGAACAGGGCCGTCCAGACCACCGCGGCACCGGCGCCGAACATGAAGACGCCCAGGATCCCGAAATACGGCTCGACGAAGAAACCGGTGGTCAGCAGCGTGTACATGACGGTCCCGGTGGCCAGTGTGCCAACCGCGAAGACGGTCAGCACCCGGCGTCGGTCGCCGCCGATGACCAGGGCCCACAACACACCGACGATCACCGACAGCAGCACTATCCCGCCGACGGTCATCACCGGGTTGCCGAGCCAGGTGTTCAGGTCGATGGCCACGTACTGCTTGAGCAGTGTGGAGATCCAGAACACCGGAAGCGAAAAGCACAGGAACGCAACAAATGTCACGCCGTAATCGAAAACACTGTACTGGCGGAGTGCGGTGACGATTCCGGTGACGACACCCAGCAGCAGGGCCAGGATGGTTGCCACCACCACCAGTCGCAGGGTCGAGCCAATGGCCGTCTGCAATTGCGGCAGCACCGCACCGCCGTTCCGATCGCTGCCCAGCGTGCAGGCACCACCGAACGGTGTGATGCATCGCCCGACGTCCTGCAGCCAGAGCAGGTACCGGATCCACACCGGCTGATCAAGGTTGAGGTCCTGCGTTCGCTGCGCGATCTTGGCGTCCCGTTGCGGCCCGCGCAGCTCGAGCAGGTCCTGCAACGGGTTGCCCGAGTAGGCGACGAGGAAATACGTGAGGGCCGTCGAGGCCAACAGGATGAAGAACGAGACGACCAGACGTCTCACCACGAAGACCAGCATTCAGCCTTCCTCCGCCGCTCCGCCACGCCTGTGTGGCCGTCAAAAACTGCCGATCCGAGAGGGCCGGCAGCGGGCCAGAATCGCCCGCTGCCGGCTCGGACTGGTCAGCCTGCCGACTTCGTCCAGGTCATCGCGTTCCAGGTGGAACCGGTCTGGGTGGGATTGATGACGGCGCCCTGGATGGTGGCGGCCTGGGCGGTCATGTTCGGCGTCGCATAGAGCGTCGCGTTGTACGGGTTCGTCCACAGCGCCCGCTCCATCGGCACCTTCAACTCGTCGGCCTTGGCGCGGTCGACGGTCCGGACAACCTCTTTCCACTGCTTGTCAACGGTGGGATCGCTGTAACCACCGAAATTCTGCTCGCCGCCGGTCACGTAGATCGACTCGCCGGAGGCGACCAGTCCCGACGCCGACCAGCCGAAGATGGTGGCGTCCCAGGTGCCGCGGGTGGTCAAGGTCGTGAACACGTCCGGATCGGGCTGGTCGATGATGTTGAAACCGGCCTGGTCGCAGGAACCCTTGATCACCGCAATCTGCTGGCCGCGTAAGTCCGAGGTCGACGAACGGATGAGGCGGATGTCGTACGGCTGCTTGACGCCCGCCTCGGTGAGAAGCTGCTTGGCGCCGGCCATGTCGACCTCGTTGTATTGGGTCGCCTCCGGAATTTGCTCGAGCATCTCCTCGTAGCCCGCCTGGGCCGGCAGGAACTCCCGCAGATTGAGGATCTGGGCTTCCGGGAAGACCGGTTTCGCGAACTTGTCGACCAGTTCTTGCCGCGGGATGCACTTCGAGAAATGCCTGGCGCACCTTGGTGTCGTTCAGCTTTCCCTGCGGCGACGAGTCGAAATCGACATGGCTGAAGGTGAAGCCCTCGCCGACGTCATATTGACCATGTCGCCCAGCGCCTCGACCTGCGATACGATGTCCTGCGTCGGGTTCGAGGGATCGTAGGCATCGATCTCGCCGTTCGCCATGGCCTGGACCCATTCTTCAGGGCTGATCACCTTGAAGACGAAGGTCGGGGTGGCCGGCGGTGTACCCCACCACTTGTCGTTCGCGACGACGGTGAGGGTGCCGTTGGATCCGTTGTCGTACTTGTACGGGCCCCGAGGTGGGCAGCAGTTCGACATCCGGGATGGAAGGCAGATCGGGCTGGTAGTTCCAGCCGGTGTTCCAGAAGTTGGCGACGGGCTTGAGCTTTGCTATGTCGTCGTTCTCGATCGCGGCTGATCAGTGCGGCGCCGTTGTCCGCCGGAATCGAGCTTTCCCTGCTCGGCCGCAATATGCGCAGGCATGAACAGCGAGCCGGTGGTCGAGGGCCTCCCAGTCCGCGTAGGGCTCGTCGTAGACGAAGGTGAAGGTCTTGTCGCCCGGCTTGCAGGTCGGCTTCTTGATCTGGGAGAAACCGTTGGTCGAGGCCGGTGTGAACAGATCGATCTCGACGCCGCTGTCGTCCTTCTTGCCGGTCGGGTAGCTGCCCGAGAGCGCGGCCCAGGCCAGCATCGCGTCGTCGCAGTCGATCGGCACACCGTCCGACCAGACCGCCTTGTCGTTGAACGTGTAGGTGACGGTCAGCGGGTCGTCGGAGGTCTTCTCGTAGGTGCCGAATTCGGTGTTCGGCTTGATCGATGCTGTCCGGCTGGATCGTCGCGAAGTCGGACTGGGTCAGGTTGTCCACATAGCCGGTGTACACGCTGTTCGCCGCCGAGCTGAGCCATTGAAGCCACCCGGCGCCTGCTCGAGGCCGACGTTGATGGTGTCGGCCATGGGGCCGCTGCCTGTCGCAGTCGCACTTCCCGACGCGCGGACTCCGTGCCGGAATCGCCGCCGCCCGTCGGAGCCGTGGTGTCCGAGCTGCCGCCGACGGACCCACCGCACGCGGCCAGCACCAGGACGGCCGCGGCTGCCAGGGCAGTGCCACCCACTGCCCGAGTTTCCTCATTCAATCCTCCTCGTGGCGGACGTTGACCTCCCCGGGCAGTCCCCTTCGACCGACCGGCGGAATCAGCGGCGACACGCGTCACCCCGCGTCGGACCGACAGACCTTACGAGTACCTGGAGCGGACTGTTGCACCGGCTCAGGAAATTGTGATCCAAGGTGAACGAAAACCTCCGGACGATCAGGCAGAATGCGTCTGAAACGGACTGCCGCTCAGATCGGCCACCCCGACAGGCCGCTCAGCGGACCGGTCCAGGTCCATCCCTCGTGCGGCGAATCCAGCACCGACCGCAGGGATTCGTCAACCACGAACACGGTGGATGGCTGGAGCAGCGGGAAGACCGGCAGGTCGATCCAGAGCCTGCCGTCGACGACACCGACCGGCGCGCCACCGGTCATTGCAGACGCGAGTTCCACTTGAACTGCCGGCTCGCAGTACCCGGACAGATTGCCGGTGCGCTGCGGGATGACTTCGCCGACAGCAGGATCAGCCGTGGTGGTGCTCGCTACGGCGGTGGTTTCCGGCGTCGGGCCCGCCTGGGTTGGCGACGTTTCCGGCGACGCCAACGGATCGGCCGGGCAGCCAAATTCCGACGCGGCCGATACCGCGTCCGAAATTCCTCTGGGGACCGGTATCAGCGCGAGATCGATGGTCCCTGCTGCAATCCGAGTATCGACCAGTTCCGGAGCCCCGTCCGATAGTAGATCGACCTCGATGCCGATCATTCCCAGCTGCCGCTGAATCGTGGCGGCCGCAGTGGCCAGCCGCGGATACCCGCTCGGATACCCCAGGGTCATCCGCAGTACCTGCCCGGCCCGGGTCGCGTACAGGCCACCGCTGGTGTATCCCGCCGCGGCCAGTGCCGCTCGCGCAACGGCAGGGTCGCCGGTGGCGATCGGTGGTCGTCCGGCCGAGCTGGATAATTGCGACGGCAACCGTACCTGGGACGTCACCTCACGGCCGCCGGCCAACCAGCCGTCCGTGAGATCGATTGCGACGGCCGCCTGGTTGATGCCGGCCGCAACGGCCGCTCGCACGTTTCGGTCGGCCGTCGGGCCGTTCGCGGCGTTGAAAATCAGCTGCACCGATGCCCCGGTCGGGACGGTCACCCGACGGTTCTGCGGCACAGCTTCCTCCAGTGCGCCGGCCATCGGCCCGTCCGGCGCGAACCAAAGTGCCTGCACGTCACCGCGGAGGAAGGCCGCCAACAGGTCCGGCGGGTCGCCGAGCCGGAGCACCACGGCGGCCGGCCCGGGTTGGGACGCCCAGTACTTGTCGTTGCGGGCGAGGGCCACCTGACCGGTCACCGGGTCGTACGAAGTCATCCGGTACCGGTTCGCGGAAATCGGGATCTCTGCAGTCAGAGCCGCTCCCCATCCACCGGGGAAATCTTTCATCAAGTGGCTCGGCAGGAGCGGCGAGAAGAGCGTCTGCCAGTCCGGAAGAGGTTGAGAGAACTGCACTTCCACCGTCTTGCCGGCATCCCGGGACCGGATGTCGTCGATCAGCTGGTAGCCGGCCGGGTTGACCGTTCCCGGCTGGACGAGCAGCTGCTCCCGCAGGTAGGAGAAGTCCTCCGCGGTGACCGGTGTGCCGTCGGACCAGGAAGCCTTCCGGTCGAGCGTGTAGGTGACGACGAACGGTTCCGTGGAGGTGACCTCCGCCGCGTCCACAACATCGGTGTCCGGCTGCAGCGTGCCGTCACCGGCGACGACAAACGCCGACGGCAACACCAGCGATGCCGTCGCCTGCGAGCCCGGGGAGAAATCGGCGATGGAGTACGGGTTGAACCCAGGAATGGGACCGTTGCTGCCGTCCAGCCCCACGACAACCGTGCCGGCTGCCGGGGCTGCGCCGGCGCTCTGGGAGGGACCGGACGGGGTGATCGGCGGGGGCAGCCCGGGCGGCGTGCAGCCGGTGACCGTCAGCAGGCCGGCGAGTGCCACCGAGACCACGACCGCCTGCCGACGTCGCCATCCCCGGTCGTGCCCCACGCACCCAACCCTACGGACGCCGTCAGCTCACCTCCGTCGTGTCACTTGTTGCGCGACCGCTGCTTGGCCCGATCCGTGGCCGCGAGCGCCACCTTGCGGATCCGCGCGGCCTTCGGCGTCACCTCGACGCACTCGTCGTCGGCACAGAACTCCAGCGCCTGTTCCAGCGACAGCGACCGCGGCGGCACCAGGTGCACCAGCTCGTCACCGCTGGACTGCCGCATGTTGGTGAGCTTCTTCTCCTTGGTGATGTTGACGTCCATGTCGTCGGCGCGGGAGTTCTCGCCGACGATCATCCCCTCGTACACCTCGGTGGTCGGCGGGACCAGCATGGTGCCGCGTTCCTGCAGGTTGAACATGGCGAACGGGGTTGCCTTGCCGGCCCGGTCGGCGACCAGCGAGCCGGTCGGCCTCCCGCGCAGCTCGCCCGCGTACGGCTCGTAACCGTCGAAGACGTGGTGCGCGATGCCGGTACCTCGGGTGTCGGTGAGGAACTCGGTACGGAAGCCGATCAGGCCGCGGGACGGCACGTGGAACTCCATCCGCACCCACCCGGTGCCGTGGTTCGTCATCGCCTCCATCCGGCCCTTGCGCAGCGCGAGCACCTGGGTGACGGCCCCGAGGTACTCCTCGGGCACGTCCACCGTCAGCCGTTCGAACGGCTCGTGCACCTTGCCGTCGACGATCTTGGTGACCACCTGCGGCTTGCCGATGGTGAGCTCGAAGCCCTCCCTGCGCATGGTCTCCACCAGGATCGCCAGGGCCAGCTCGCCGCGGCCCTGCACCTCCCAGGTGTCCGGCCGCTCGGTGCCGAGCACCCGGATGGAGACATTGCCGACCAATTCCGCGTCGAGCCGGTTCTTCACCTGCCGGGCGGTCAGCTTGGTGCCTCCGTCCTTCCCGGCCAACGGGGAGGTGTTGATACCGACGGTCATCGAGATGGCGGGTTCGTCGACGTGGATCGGCGGCAGCGCGACCGGGTTCTCCGGGTCGGCGAGCGTTTCGCCGATGGTGATGTCCGCGATGCCGGCGACGGCGATCAGGTCGCCGGCGGTCGCGGACTCGACCGGTACCCGGTCCAGCGCCTCGGTCATCAGCAGCTCGGTGATCTTCGTCCGCTGGACGCTGCCGTCCTGCCGGATCCAGACCACCTGCTGGCCCTTGCGAATGGTGCCCTCGATGATCCGGCACATCCCGATCCGGCCGAGGAACGGCGAGGCGTCGATATTGGTGACCTGCGCCTGCAGCGCCGCGCCCTCGGTGTACGTCGGCGCGGGAATCGCCTCGAGCAGGGTGTCGAACAGCGGGTCGAGGTTCTCCGAGTCCGGCATCTCGCCGTTGCCCGGCTTGTTCAGCGAGGCCCGGCCGGCGCGGGAGGCGCAGTACACGATCGGGAATTCGATCTGCTCGTCGTCGGCGTCCAGGTCCAGGAACAGCGAGTAGGTCTCGTCGACGACCTCGTCGATCCGGGCGTCCGGGCGGTCGGTCTTGTTGATCACCAAAACCACCGGCAGCCGCGCCTCGAGCGCCTTGCGGAGCACGAAGCGGGTCTGCGGCAGCGGGCCCTCGGAGGCGTCCACCAGCAACACGACGCCGTCGACCATCATCAGCGCCCGCTCGACCTCGCCGCCGAAGTCGGCGTGCCCGGGGGTGTCGACGATGTTGATCACCATGTCCCCGCGCCTGACCGCGGTGTTCTTGGCCAGGATGGTGATGCCCTTCTCCCGCTCCAGGTCACCGGAGTCCATCACCCGGTCGGTGACGGCCGAGCCGACACGGAAGGCGCCCGACTGCCAGAGCATGGCGTCGACCAGGGTGGTCTTGCCGTGGTCGACGTGGGCGACGATCGCCACATTTCGCAGGTCGGAACGCATGGAACGGACAGCCACGACTGGATCTACTCCTCGGATTGGGGTGGCGCACCGCCTGGTATTCGCGGGGCGCCGGTCGGCCACCCACCCGGCAATCCGGCGCAGTGCAGCCTTCCGAGTCTACCGGCGGTGTGGACCGGCCTCGTCCCGTCCGGTCCGGAGGTCGGTGTTGTCCATTACATTCACCGCCATGACGCAACAATCCGCCGGCGACTTCCCGATCGGTCCGGATGGCCTGCCGGAGCTACCGCTGCGGGTGCTGGAGGACGACGAGAACGTGCCACCGCGGCCGGAGGAGATCCTCGCCGACGAGGAGCGCACGGACCCGCACCAGCCGTGAGGGTCAGTCCGCCTTCTTGATCCCCGGGAAGCCTGGCATCGGCCGCAGGTCGGGATCGATCGCGTCCTGCGCGCCGCCCGGCGACGCCTGCCGGTGCTGATGAGGCGCCGTGAAATCGTCGCCCAGCGGCACGGCGGTCGGGTTCAGCACCCGCGCCAGGAAAGACTTGGTGCGCTCGTGCTGCGGATTGCCGATCACCTGCTCGGCGGTGCCTTCCTCCACGATGTAGCCGCCGTCCATGAACACCACCCGGTCGGCGACGTCCCGGGCGAACGACATCTCATGGGTGACGACCATCATCGTCATCCCGTCGGCGGCCAGGCCGTTCATCACGGCCAGCACCTCGCCGACCAGCTCGGGATCCAGGGCCGAGGTGGGTTCGTCGAACAGCATCAAATTCGGCGACATCGACAGTGACCTGGCGATCGCGATCCGCTGCTGCTGGCCACCGGAGAGCTGCGCGGGAAACGCCTTCTCCTTGTGTGCCATGCCGACCCGCTCGAGGTTCTCCATCGCGATCTTCTCGGCCTCTGGCTTGGACCGGCCCAACACCTTGACCTGCGCGACCGTCAGGTTGTTCAGCACCGACAGGTGCGGGAAGAGGTTGAAGTTCTGGAACACCATCCCGATATGGGTGCGGACCTTGTCCAGATCGCAATCGGGATGGGTCATCTCGTCGTCGCCGATGAAGACCTTGCCACCGGTTGG
Source organism: uncultured Actinomycetota bacterium (assembly GCA_963785455.1). GTDB lineage: Bacteria > Actinomycetota > Actinomycetes > Mycobacteriales > Nakamurellaceae > Nakamurella. The sequence continues at coordinate 55,580 of CAWAVL010000019.1, read as the reverse complement.
AGTCTCGAGCATGTTGACGCAGCGCAGCAGCGTCGACTTCCCGGACCCCGACGGGCCGATGACGCACACCACTTCGCCCGGATAGATGTCCAGGTTGATGTGCTTGAGTACCTCGACCGGACCGAAGGACTTGACTAGGCCCTGGATCGAGATGGCGGGGACGCTCTTGTCGACCGGTTGTGCGGTCACGGTGCTCACCTGGCCCTTGCGTGGCGGATCTCGAGTCGGCGGACGAGTTGTGACAGCGGCAGGGTGATCACCAGGTACAGCAACCCGCCCACCACCAGCGGGGTCGAGCTGGCGAACTCGACCACCTTGCTCTGGCTGAACTTCGTCAACTCGTACTGGCTCAGTGTCACCCCCAGCACGTAGACCAGCGAGGAATCCTTGACCAGCAGGATGATCTCGTTGGTCAGCGGCGGGATCACGATGCGGAAGGCCTGCGGAAGCACGATCGTGCGCAACGTGCGGCCCGGTGACATCCCCAGCGTGCGGGCGGCCTCGACCTGGCCCTTTGGCACCGCCTGGATGCCGGCCCGGATGGTCTCGGCCATGTAGGCCGCCGCGGTCAGTCCCAGGCCGACGGTGACCTGGCCGTAGAATCCGCCCGGGAACTGGAAGCCTGGAAAGGCTCGCGGGATGCCGAGGGCGACGAGGAACAGCACCAGCAGCGACGGCAGCCCGCGGAAGAGTTCGACATAGGCGGTGCCGAGCCAGCGGTAGACCCGGACGTCGGACAGCCGCATCAGGGCGATGATCACGCCGAGCACGAAGCCGAACAGGAATGCCAGAAGGGTGTAGATCAGGGTGTTCTTCAGCCCCGTGGTGAGCACCTCGGGGAACATCTGCAGCGCGACGTCGATGTTCAGGAACGACTTGGCGAACTGCGACCAGTCGGCCAGGAACCCGATGACCACGAGAACCGCGATACCGATCGCGTACTGCACCCAGCGGAAGTACTTCGCGCGTTGGCGGCGGGTGATGGCCATCGACACTCCTCGGGCTGCAGGGGCTGGTGTTTCCAGCGATCACGTCCGGCGGCGCGGCGCGGAGCCGGCCACCGGACGTGACGGCGTCAGCTGCTGGGAGCGGCGCTGCTGCTCGCCGCGGAACCACTGCCTGAGGCGCCACTGCTGGCGCTCGGCGGCGGGGTCCCGATCCACTTCATGTAGATCTCGTCGTACGTGCCGTCGGCCCTGGCCTCGTTGATCGAGCCGTCGATGACCGCCTTCAGCGAATCGGCACCGGGCTTCATCCCGACGCCGTACTTGTCGCCGGTGTCGAACTGGGCGACGACCTTGACCTGACCGGCGTTGTCGGTGACGACCTGGTTCCAGACCGGGATGTCATTGACGGCCGCGTCGATCTGGCCCGTCAGCAGCGCCTGCGATTGCGAGGGGAAGTCCTGGTACTCGACGATCTCGTAGCCGTTCGCGTCCTTCTGCGCCTTCAGGTAATCCAGCCCGGTGGTGCCGGTCTGACCGCCGACCCGCTTGCCGGACAACGATGCCAGGTCGGTCGCGGTGCTGGACTCGGGCACGACCAGCGCCTGGTTGGCGTCGAAGTACGGCTCGGAGAAGAGCATCACCTTCTGCCGCTCCGGGGTGATCGACATGGCGGCCGCGGCCGCGTCGCACTTCCCGGTCGCGGTGGCGTCACCGGACTTGATGCCCTCGAACGGGGTGTCGATGATCTTCTGCTCGACGCCGAGCTTGGCGGCCGCCAGGTCGAGCAGGTCGACGTCGAAGCCGACGACCTGGTCACCTTCGGTGAACTGGAACGGCTTGTAGGACAGCGAGGTGCAGACGGTGAGCGCGTTCGGATCGATCAGCACCGCCTTGGCGTCCGCGATGTCCGCGTCGCTGGGGCCGGATGCGCTGCCCGACCCGGTGGCCCCCGTCGATTCGGCACCCGAGGCACCGGAAGCTGCGGACGAGGTATCGGATGCGGCGGGCGCCGCCGACGACGAGGAGTCGCTGGAACTGCTGCTCGAGCCGCAGGCACTCAGCACGAGTGCGCCGGCGGCGGTCAGGCCGATGACGGCCCGCCGTAGCGAGCGTCGGGGACTGTTGTTCACAATTACTCCCAGTAAGGCGTGTGGGCGGGGACCGGGTCGGCAGCCCGCGGCTTAGCTCATCCGAGGCATACTGCCACGTCGTTTGTTCCCGGCATGTGTCATGTGCGCAACGAAGTCGGGACGATCGGGACGATCGCCGCCGACAGTAGCGCCCCGTGACGGACCGGCTACGACCGGCTCAGAAGCCGCCGCAGCGATCCGATCAACAACCGGTCGGCCGGCAGCCAATCGATGGTGTCCAGTTCGCTGGCGTCCGCCCACTGCAGTTCGTCGTGCTCGGCGAGGGTCGGCGCGTCGCCTTCGGTGGCGGCCGCGTAACACCGCAGGGTCGCCCCGTCCGGCAGCTCGACCGGGTCGCCGATCCGCTCACCGACGGTGAGCACCAGCCCGAGCTCCTCGACGAGCTCGCGGCGCAGCGCCGCCTGTTCCGTTTCCCCTGGCTGTACCTTGCCGCCCGGCAATTCCCACTTTCCGGCCAGGGCCGCCGGAGCCGTGCGCCGGGCCACCAGGACCGTGCCGTCGCGCACGATGGCGGCGGCGACCACCGCCGGTTCCTCGGCCAGGACCAGCACCGCGATGCCGAGCAGCAGCCGGGCCGCCCGGCCGGTCCGGCGGCGGGCGGTGCGGGAGACGGCCGGTGACGTGGCGGCCAGATCGGCGGTGACCTCCACCCGGCAGCCGCCCTGCTGAGGCATCACCGTCAACACCAGGTCGCACCGGTTGAGCGGTCCCGCCACCGCCTGGAAGCCCGGCGGCTCGCCGTCGGCCATCCGGACCCGCAACAACAGCGGTCGTGGCGGTAGCAGCACATCGATCCGCCGGGTGGTGGCGGCGCGGATCCTGACCAGTTGGCCGTCGCGCAGCGGCGCCTGCGGGTCGTCGGCGGCGGGAGCGAGGTCCGCCGTGGCATCCATCGCGCGAGCGGTGCGGGTCCAGAGGTCGGTCCGGCGCAGCACCCGGGTCAGCACGGTCGCCGGGGCGTCGAACACGGCACTCGCCCGCAGCACGGTCACGACACGCCACCCTACGGACCCGCCGGAACGGCCGACTTGCGACCGCTACGGACCGGCGGCCGCCGGGACCCGCTCGCCGGTCACGGCCAGTGCCGCGGTCCCGGCCGGGTCGAACCGCAGTCGGACCGCGGCGCCGGCGTCGATCGCGGCATCCGCGGGGGCCAGGGCCCGCACCGGACCGATGCCGTCGACCGCAACGGTGAGCTGCAGACCGTCCGGTGACGCCGAGGTGAAGGCCACCTGGCCGGAGACATGGCCGGCCGGGTCCACCACCAGTGCGCTGGGCCGCAACGCGAGCCGTGTTGTCAACGCTGTCTTTGTCAACGCTGCCTCCGGGCGCGGGTGCCCGGCGCGGGCGAGCAGCATCTCGGCAGCCGGCGCGTCCAGCACCGACGTGTACCCGACGAAGCCGGCCACCCATTCATCGGCGGGATGGGACCAGATCTCCCGCGGCCGGCCGACCTGCCGCACGGTGCCGGCGCGCATCACCGCCAGCCGGTCGGCGACGGTGAACGCCTCCGACTGGTCGTGCGTGACGAAGACCGCCGTCGTTCCGGTCGAGGTCAGCACCGCCCTGAGGTCGGCGAGCAGTCTTTCCCGCAGGGAGGTGTCGAGCGCGGCGAGTGGTTCGTCCAGCAACAGCAACCGGGGCCTCGGCGCGAGGGCACGGGCCAGCGCGACGCGTTGCGCCTCCCCGCCGGACAGCGTGCCCACCCGCCGCCGACCGAAGCCGGACAGGCCGACGATGTCCAGCAGATCGTCGACGCGGGCCGCTGCCTCGGCGCGGGACATCCCGGCGCGCCGCAGCCCGTAGGCGATGTTGCCGGCGACGTCCCGGTGCGGGAACAGCACGCCGTCCTGAAACATCAGACCGAAGCCGCGGTGGTGCACCGGCACCCCGGTCAGGTCGGCGCCGTCCCACCGGATCGCCCCTGCGGCAACGGGTTCCAGCCCGGCGATGGCCCGCAGTAGGGTCGATTTGCCGCAGCCGGACGGGCCGAGCAGCGCGAGCACCGTCCCGTCGGGCACGGTCAGGTCCACCCCCGAGACGGCTGCCGTGCTGCCGTAGGTGACGGTGACGCCGGTGAGCTCGAGCATGGTCAGAACCCGCCGATACCGGGTTCGCCGCGGCGGCCGCCGAAGGCCGCGTCCACGAGGAACACCGAGGCGGCGCACAGCACCGCGAGGACGACTGCGGCGGCGAGCGCCATGCCGGCGTTGACCGATCCGGGGCGGGAGATGAGCCGCCCGATGACGACGGGGAGCGTGGGCGTTTCGGGGCGCGCGATGAAGCTGGTGGCGCCGAATTCGCCCAGCGCGACGGCGAAGGCGAACGCGCTGGCTCCGGCCAGTGCCCTGGACATGATGGGCAGGTCGACCGACCACCAGACGCGCAGTGGCCCGGCGCCGAGCACGGCCGCGGCCTGTCGCAGCCGATCGTCCGCCGCGCGGAGGATGGGCAGCACCATCCGGACGACCAGCGGGATCGTGACGATCGCCTGCGCGATCGGGATGAGCAGCGGGGACGAGCGCAGGTCGAGCGGCGGTGCGTCCAGGGCGATGAGGAAGCCGAACCCGACGGTGACCGCGCTGACCCCCAGCGGCAGCATCACCAGCGCGTCCAGCGCACCGACGGCGCGGCCGGCCAGCCGCCCACCCGGTGCGTCGCGCCGCGGGCGGCGGGCCAGCACCACCGACAGCGCGACACCGACCAGCACCGAGAGCGCGGCAGCGGCAAGGGCTGTCCGCAGCGAATACCCGACGGCGGCGGTCACCGGGGCGATGAGGACGTTGCTCTCCCCCACCCCGCTCAGCGCCAGGTAGTTGTCCAGCCCCCACCCGGCCGGCGTCCGCAGCGATCGAAGGACCAGTACCACCAGCGGCGCCACCAACAGCGCCCCGACCACCGCGGTGATCAGCACCGCGGGCAGATCCGCGGCGCGGATCGGCCGCGCGACGTCGACCGCGGCCCGCAACCTGAGCGTCGCCTCGCTGCGCCGCCGGATCAGCGCGCCCACCACCAGCACCGCGACGACGAGGAGCAATTGCAGCACCGAGAGCACCGCGGCGGCCCGTAGGTCGCCGATCTGCGCGGTCTGCCGGTAGATCTCGGTCTCCAGCGTCCCGTAGTGGGATCCACCGAGGATCAGCATGATGCCGAAACTGGTGGCGCAGAACAGGAACACCATCACGAACGCGGCGGCGATGGCCGGTAGCAGCGCGGGCAGTGTGACGGTGAGGAAGGCGCGTACCGGACCTGCGCCCAGGGTCCGGGCCGCTTCCGCGGGCCTGGCATCCAGGTGCGCCCAGGATGCGCCGACGGTGCGCACCACGACGGCGTAGTTGAGGAACACGTGCGCCATCAGGATCACCGCCACCGAGCCGTCCAGGCGCCAGCCACCGAGCACGCCGTCAGCGGCGAACAGCGTGCGGAACGCCAGAGCGACAACGATCGTGGGCAGCACGAACGGCACCGTCACCAGTGCCCTGACCGCCGCGCGTCCCCGAAACGCACAGCGGTACAACACATAGGCACCCGGCACGCCCAGCACGACAGCGAGCGCGGCCGACGCAGCGGCCTGCCAGACGGTGAAGAAGGAGATCCGCAGCACCCGCGGTTTGGCCAGCGCGTCGGCCGCGCCGGCCAGGTCGAGTGCGCCGCCGGGGAACAGGCCGCGGCCGATCAGCGTGCCCACCGGGTAGAAGAAGAACAGCGCGAACATCGTCACCGGGATCGCCGCGATCAGCAGCAGACCGCCGGCCCGCAGCCGGCGGTGTCCGCCCGTCCGGCGACGAGCGCCTGCCGGTGGGTCCTGGGGTGACGGCAGCTGCTGCGGCGGCAGCGCGGTGACCGCGCTCATCTCAGCCCTCGACCAGGTCGGACCACTCGGAGATCCACGCGTCGCGGTTGTCGGCGATGACGGCCGGGTCCAGGGTTGCCGGGTCTGGCGCGATGGGAGCGGCGGCCTTCCACGATGCGGGCAGGGCGACCCCGGTATCGACGGGGTAGACGTACATCGCGTCCGGCACCGAGGCCTGGAAGGTCGGTGACAGCAGGAAGTCGATCAGCTTCTGCGCGCCTGCCGGGTTCTTCGCGCCCGCCAGCACCCCGGCGTACTCGACCTGCCGGAAGCAGGTGTCCAGCAGCGCACCGGTCGGCGGCGTCGCCGACGCGCCGGCCCCGCTCGGCAGTTCGGCTGGTGGCGACGACGCGTAGGACACGACCAGCGGCCGGTCACCCTTGCCGGAGCTACCGGAGAAGTCGACCGTATAGGCGTCGGTCCAGCCGCCGGTCACCTTGACGCCGTTGTCCTTCAGGCTCGTCCAGTACGCCTGCCAGCCGTCCTGACCGAAGTGGGCCACCGTGCCCAGCAGGAAGGCAAGACCCGGTGACGATGTTGCCGCGGACGGCGTGACCAGCAGGTTCTTGTATTCCGGCTTCGCCAGGTCCTCGAAGGTCTTCGGCTCGGCCAAACCCTTGGCGGCGAACCAGCGGTGATCGACGTTGACGCAGACGTCGCCGTAATCCACGGCGGTCAGCCGGTCGTCGCCGATGGCGAACTTGTCGGCTCCGGCGGCCGCGGCCGGAGAGGTGTACGGCGCCAGGATGTCGGCCTTGAGCGCGCGCGACGCGAAGGTGTTGTCGATCCCGAAAACGGCGTCACCGAGCGGGTTGTTGCCGGTGAGCAGGAGTTGGTTGACCATCGCGCCGGCGTCGCCCTGAGCCAGGATGGTCACCTTCAGGCCGGAGGACTTCTCGAAGTCGGCCAGCATCTTGTCGTCGATGACGAACGAGTCGTGGGTCACCAGGGTCACCGCACCCGACGCGGAGCCGGCGGACGTCGGCGCCGCGCCGGCTGAGCCCGCCGACGACGATGCCGCCGATCCGGTGGATCCGCCGCAGCCGGTCACCGCCAGGGCCAGGGCCAGGGTCGCGGTGATCGTCGACATCAATCGTGTTCTGCGCATCAAGTGCCCCTTCCGCTTCCGCGGGGTCAGGCACGGGGTCTTCGAAGGAGAGGACGTTCCTGCGCCGGCATGATCCGGATCAGGTTCGACGGTCCGGGACTTCGTGTCCCGCTCTCAGCCCGGCGCACCGGACTCCCGTGTCGCAGAACAGTCTACGACTGTGCGGCAATACCCTCGGCCCCGGCCGCCTGCGTGGGCGCCCGGAGCCGCACGTTGACCATCGCGAACAGGCCGAGCGTCAGGACACCGAGCAGCGGGTAGATGACGCCGAGCGCCGACTGCCACAGTGGCCGGGACGCCGGCTGGTCGATGTATTGCTGCGCGATGAGGATGCTGACGATGTAGCTGCAGGCGGCGACCACCCAGGCGATCGCCATCGCACGGACCGCGGGGACCCGTTGCCGGGGACCGAACAGGCACCAGAGCAGGAACGGCAGCACCCACACCCAGTGGTGGGACCAGGAGATCGGGGACAGCAGCAACCCGGTGAACTGGACGGCGAGCAGCGCGGCCGCCCGGTCGCCCGCGCGCAGGCAGACCCAGGTCACCCAGATGCCCAGCACCGCGGAGGCGGCGGCGGCGACCAGCCAGATCGACGTGATGTCCTCGCCGGCGAGCCGGGCAATGGCTCCGCGCAGCGACTGGTTGATCGCCGACCACACCGGCCCGGTGCGGGCCGGATCGAAGATCAGGGCGGTGAAGAACCGCCAGGTCTCGTTCGGCAGCAGGGCGGCGCCGGCAGCGACGGTCACCGCGAAGAACACGGCGGACCAGATGACGGCCGACCACCGTTTCTGCAACAGGTAGTACAGCCCGGTGATCGCCGGCGTGAGCTTGATGCCCGCGGCGAGGCCCACTGAGCCGCCGGCGAGCCATTCCTTGCCGGCGACGGCTCCGGCGAGCAGCAGCGCACACAGGAAGAGGTTGATCTGCCCGTAGTTGAACGTGGTCCGCACCGGTTCCAGCCAGAGGCCGAGGGCGGTGGTGGTGACGACGATGCCGCGCACGTGCTGCAGGGGCCGGGGCGCGGACTTGCCGGCACGGCCGAGGAGCCTCAGCGTGCAGTACGCCATGACCGCCAGGGCCGCAAAGGAGGCCAACTGCCAAAGGACGCGCAGCAGGGTCCACGGCAACCAGGTCATCGGCGTGAAGATCATCGCGGAGAACGGCGGGTACGTGAACGGCAGGTGCAGCGGCTCGGAGAAGAAGTCGTACAGCGTGCCGTCGGTGAGGTGGCGCGCGCCGTCCACGTAGACGGCGAGGTCCACCATCAGGAACGGGTCGCTACCGACCAGGGTGGCCAGCACATGCAGGACCAGGGTGACGGCCAGCAGGGCCCACGGCGCCCAGGAGGATGCGACGAACCGCTGCAGCGCACCCAGCACGACGAACCGACCTCCAGTCAATCGACCCCCGCGGCGGTGCCGCCCGTCGATCGTAAAGTCCCTGCCGGGCGCGGTCGGCCGTCAGGGCATCAACCCGCCGACGAGTCCGCCGAGCAAGTACGTCACGGCCATCGCGATCAGGCCGCCGGCGATGTTGCGCAGCACCGCCCTGCCCACCGGGGCGGAGCCGAGCCGCGCGCTGAGCGAACCGGTGACCATGAGGGCCATGACGACGGCGACAACGGTGACCCAGGGCTGTGCGCTGACCAACACGCCGACCAGCGGGATGGCGGCACCGACGACGAACGCGACGAAGCTGGCGAGGGCGGCGTGCCACGGATTGGTCAGTTCGTTGGGGTCGATGCCGAGCTCGGCCTCTGCGTGCGCGCCCAGCGCGTCGCGTTCGGTCAGTTGCATTGCTACCTGCCGGGCCAGGTCCACGTCGATGCCCTTACCGGCGTAGATGGCGGTGAGCTCGTCCAATTCCTCCTCAGGAGTCTCGGCCAGCTCCCGCCGTTCCTTTTCCAGGACGGCACGCTCGGTGTCGCGCTGGGTGGAGACCGAGACGTACTCGCCGACGGCCATCGACATCGCGCCGGCCATCAGTCCCACCAGCCCGGCCAGGATCACCGGACCCCGACTGTCGGTGGCACCCTCTACACCGAGGACGATCGCGGCCGTCGACACGATGCCGTCGTTGGCTCCGAGGACACCGGCCCGCAACCAGTTCAGCCGGCTGGCAAGGCCCGCGTTGTGCGGTTCGTCATGGGTGGATTCGGTCTTGTCCGTCACCCGACCAGGGTGATCCATGAGGCCGGGTATTTCCAGCAAGCAAAGGCTCGCCTCAGTGCCGATCATGACCGTGCCCTCGGAGGGGCGGCGGTGCCTGTCGCGGGCTGACAGCGGGTTGCTCGCGCGAGAACGAGTAGTGGCAGATTCATGACGCTGCTGCTGGCTGGGTGTGTGTTGCGTCGCAGTTGGTGAGCGGCCATGGCTGGGATCGTGGGGGTGGTGGTGGTTCGCTGCGGGTGGTGCGGCCGGTGGGGGTGGTGATGGTGATGCCGGTGCTGTCGGGGTCGATCGTGGAGTGCCAGCCGGGTGATTCCTTGGTGTAGTTGCACCGTTCGCACAGGCCTTGCCCGTTGTCGATGGTGGTGTGCCCGTCCCGGTGGTGGGCGGTGACGTGGTCGGCGTGCCGGATCGGTGCGTCGCACCAGGGGGTGCGGCAGGTGCGGTCCCGGGCGATGAGGAATTGCCGCATGGAGTGGTTGAACACCCGGCGCCGGGTGTCACCGGTGATCAGCTGCCCGGTGTCGGGTTGGGTGTAGAGGCGGCGTAGGAAGGTCCTGGTTTCGGGTGGGGCGCCGCGGATCAGCTGCCGGGCGATCGGGGCGGGGATGGGCCCGTACCCGAGCAGGATCGCCGGTTCGGTGTCGTCGCCGAGCAGGGTGCGGTCGGTCATCACCAGGTGGATGTCGATGCCGACCCCCGGGGGCACCGGACCGACCCCGTCGATACCGACCCCGTCGGGTTGGTCGATGTCGTCGATGTGGTCGATGTCGTCGATGTCGGTGTCGCGCGCCGTTGTGGCGGGGTCTTCGCTGTCGCGGTGATTGGTGTCGCGGTCGATTGGTGTCGCGGCCGTTGGTGTCGCGGCCGTTGGTGTCGCGGCCGTTGGTGTCGCGGCCGTTGCTGTCGCGGTGATTGGTGTTGTGGTGATCGCTCGGGGCGGGGCTGAGGTCGGTGTGCTCCGGATCGGGGACTCGTTCGCCGGGCTGGCCGGCGGGGTGGGCGCGGCCGGCCCCCCGGGTGGCGGTGGTGGGCATGCCGGCGCCGCTGGTGGGGGTGGCGGCGGTGGGTGTGGTGATGCGGTGCACGAGTTCGTCGGCCATCAGCTGCCCGCGGCTGCGGGTGTCGCCGGTGGCGGCGCCGGTGTCGGCGTGCCGGGTGAGCGCGGCGTAGACCGCGACGCCGTGCGTGACTGGGAGCAGCGCGGTCAGGTACGCCATGGTGTCCGGGGCGGGGCGGATGCTGACCCGGCGGTCGCCGACGGCCTTGCGGTGCCGTTTCACGCAGCTGGCGGCGTCCAGGCGCTGCGCGATGATCGCCGCTGCCTGGGCGGTTTGCTGGTCGCCCATCGATCCCAGCCGGGGGCCGAGTTCACGGTCCACCGCGGCCCGGTCGCCCACCGACAGGCAGGCGGTTTCCCGGACCAGCAGGGTGGCCCGCCATTCACTGATCGTTCCCGAGCGCAAAGCGTGCAGGGTGTGCGGCATCTCCCGGGTCAGTGCCCGGGCCAGCCCGACGTGCCGGTTCCCGCGGAACGGGGAGTCCCGCCGGGCCAACGCGATTTCCGCGCCGATGCTGCGGTGGGCGCCTTCCTTCTTCAGCTCGGTCTGGGTCAGCCCTGCTGTCCGGGACGCCACGAACGCCGCGGTCAGGGCCGCCTGGGCCGCTGCGCACGCCGACTTGATCCGTTCCAGCTCGGTGATCTGGTCGATCAGCTCCGGGTCATCAGCGCCGGTGTTCACCGCCCGCAGCCGGGTCACCCAGGTCGCCAGCTCGGCCGCCGACAGCGCGGTGTCGGTTTCACTGTCTCCGCTGCCCGCACCATGCGACTCGAACATGTGTACGAGTCTATATCGACGATCCCGGCAAGGCAACGGCCGGCGAGAACATCCGTCTGCAGAGGGCACGGCGCGCGAGAAGTGTTGCAGCTTCCCGGGCCGGCGCGGGGCCTGCGGCCGTGGCGCCGGATTGGCCCACGCCCCCGGTGCTTGGGACCGTTGACCGGCAGAGCCGACGGCTCCTGCTGCCGACTCGCACCGATCAACGGTTTCGGCGGAACGCCTCCGGCATCCCGCGACCAGCGAGGCGTTGGTCAAGATGGGTGCGGTCAGCGAGTGGCGGCCAACACCGCCGGCCGGGCCCGCGACCGCGCCGGCTCGTGCTGATTGCATCGGGACTGCCTGGCCGGGCCAGGACCCGGCCAGGCCACAGCGGGCCCAGAGAGGCTGCCCATCAACGCATTCTCGAGATGGCCAATGATTCGCCGCAAGATGCCGGCAGGTGCTCCCCCGGCCGTGCATTCAAGTGCCTGACATGCCGGCACGGCCGAGCACCACCCAGCCCGCTGCGATGGACGGTGTCGTTGCACCGCGGGCCTGAGCGCGGCATCAGTGACCGCCCTTCACGCATGTTCCGGATCCTCATGAATGTGGGCTCATTGAATGTGTTCGCCCCACCGCCGGCAATGGCGCCGGGCAATCATGACCCGATCCGGTGAAAACTGCACTCAAACGGCACCTGTTGCCGCAACAAAGGCATTCCTCGCGGGCCGCGTTGCTCTGATTCCGCGTTGCTGGGCGCTGGCCCCGGCAGGGATCAGGAGGTTGTGATGCAGGCATTGCTGACGGCGCCGGTGGCGGGCCGGTTCACCCGCACGCACGAGGGTTACGTGCATCCGGAAAGGCTGGATCGCTGGGAGCGCAACGCGTTCGCCGGGCTACCGCAGATGCAGCGCCCGAAGTGGCCGGGCGGCTCGATCTCGGGCAGCGATGACGGCTGGGACGACTGCGACAAGTAACAGCCGCGACAAGTAACAGCCGCGACAAGTAATCGCTGCGACAAGTAATCGCTGCGATTCCAGGTACTTCCCCGGTTGGCCGGCACATGAAAGGACTGCATTGATGACCGAAATGGCGATAGTGACACTGGAAGCGGCGATATTCACGCCTACCTCGTCCAACAGGAAATCGGCGCACCTACGGTGTGCGGGTCGCCATCGTGGCCGCGGACCGCATCCCGGCCGCCGGGGGAGTGACCTGGCACAGCGACGACCCGGCGGCGACCACTTTGCCGACCGAGGACGGTCGGGTGGTCGGCCTGGCCCGTCTTCGGCTGGTGTGGTGGCGCCGCTGCCACGGCCGCCCGGAGGTCCCCGGCGTGGTGACCGACCGGGCGATGCGGCAACTGGTCGTCAAGGACGGTCGGGCTGCGCTGCGCGGGGCGTTCCTCGCGGGTTCACCGGCACCTGGCTCAGTGATCCCTACGCGACCGAGCGGGCGCAGAACAAGCTGCTCCACTGAAGGTCGCCCAGCAGGTCGGGTTGACGGTGCCGCGCACCCTGGTCAGCAGTGATCCGGCCGCCATCGGCGAGTTCACCCGGTCCATGGGCGGGGTGGTGATCGGCAAGACCCTCACGGGCCTGCTCGGTACGGCACTGGAGGCAGGTCGGGTGCCACTGGAGTCGCTGGTCGATGACGACGAGATGCGGTTGTCGCCGACCATTTACCAGGAGGCGATACCCGGTACCGACCACCTTCGGGTGCAGGTCTTCGGCAACGACGTCTACGCGGCCCGGATCAGCAGCGCCGCCCTGGACTGGCGGCTGGCCGGTGACATGCGAGTGACACCGGTGACTCTGGACGCCGCTGTAGAAGATGCGTTGCGGGCGGTCGTGACCCGGTTGGGCCCGCGGATGGGGGTGTTCGATCTCAAGATCCGCCCGGACGGCGTCCCGGTGTTCCTCGAGGTCAACCCGCAGGGTCAGTTCCTGTTCCTGGAAGGCATGTCCGGCATGCCGTTGACGGCGGCGTTCGCCAGGTTCGCTGCTGATGAGCTCGCCCTCGTCGCCGCGTAGCGCGGGCGGCTGCGCCACGGAAGCCGCGGCGGATGGCGGAACGGCCAGCCTGCTGCCCATGCTGCACCGCGGTTTCGGCGTCAGCCGGCGCGCCGCACCCCGGCTGCTCGATGCGGTGCTGGCCGTCCAGGTTGTCGAGGCGCTGGCGATGGTCGGCGCCATCCAGGGCCTCCAGCTGGTGACCGCGGGGCTGCTCGACAGCCCAGGTACCGCAGTGGATCTGGCGTCAATGGGCCGCCCGGGAGTGCTCCTGCTGGGGTCGCTGATGATCGGTGCATTGTGTCAGTGTGTGCAGCCGGCCCTGGCGGCCGTTCTGGGGGAACGGCTGGCCGCGGTGACCACCGCGGAAGTGCTCAGGGTGGCCGGCAGCATCCCGCTGAGCGACTTCGACCGCCCGGAGGGTCCTCGACCGACTCAAACGGGTCGAGACCGGTGCGCTGGTCCGGCCGTCGCAACTCGCGGTGGGGCTCGGCGTCTTGCTTTCCGGGGCGGTGGGGGCCGGAGCCCTGGCGATCGCCGTGCTGACCGTGCAACCGTGGCTCGCCGTGGTGGCCCTGGCGGCAGCGGTTCCGCTGTGGTGGGCGGCGCGCCGGGACGGTGCACAGACCTATCAGACCGTCCGCGGTCTGTCCCGGCTGGAGCGTCGGCGGATCTACCTCGCCGGTCTGCTGACCCGTCGCGAGAGGGCCGCGGAGATCAGGAGTCTCGACCTCACGCCGGTGCTGCTCGACCGGCACCGCACCTTGTCCCGAGCAGCGCTACGCCGAGATCAGCAGCGCGGCCTGGGACAAGGCGCGCCGCCAACTCGGCGCCCGGGTTGCCGGCGGTCTGCTGTTGCTGGCCGGCTTCGGATCGCTCTTCGTCCTGCTGATCGGCGGGCGCATCGCCATTCCGGAGGCGGTCGCCGCAGCAGCCGCCGGAGCGGCGCTGCGTGGCCGGCTCACCGACGCCGCCGCCGGGATCCGCCAACTGCAGGAAGCCGCCCAGTTCGTCGACGACTACGCCGCGGTGACCGGCAACGCCCCCCGGTCGGGTGCAGAGGTGACGCCACCCCACACCGCCGCGGCCGCGGTTCACCCGCTGACGGTGTCGCTGCACGACGTGCAGTTGCGCTATCCAGGGACGTCGGTGCCGGCACTGCGCGGGATCACCCTGACGCTCCGGACGGGGCAGGTGGTTGCGGTCGTCGGGCCCAACGGCTCCGGCAAGTCCACGCTGGCCGCCGTCCTGGCCGGCCTGCTTCCGCCGACTGCGGGTGCCGTGCGATGGGACGGTACCGATCTTGGCCGGCTGCCTCCGAGCCAGTGGCACACGGACGTGGCGACGCTGCTGCAGGAACCCGGCCGCTATCAGGAGAGTCTGCGCGACAACGTCGCTTTCGGCGCCGTCTCCCGGGAGGTCGACGACACCTGCATCCGGGCGGCGCTGACCGCCGCCGGTGCCGACCCGCTGCTGCGGCAGTTCCCGGCCGGGTTGGCCGCCGGCCACGTCGTCGTCCTCGACCACGGCAGGGTCATCGAACAGGGTTCCCCGGACGAGCTGATCGCCCGGGGTGGCACCTTCTCCGACATGTGCCGTGCCGCAGAACAGATCTGGGAACTGCAGGCCGGCTGATGGCGGCGGTCCCGAAGCCGGGCAGGGATTCCGGAGCAACGATCCGACGGCCGTCGGACTTCCTGTGTCTGCGGCACTGCGCCGGCCTTGCCACCACCGTGGCCGGCTTCACCATCACGCCGGCAATTCACTGGCGTCCCACGTTGTTGAGCCAGAGGTGAAGCTCTACGACTCGATCGTCATCGGCGCCGGCCAGGCCGGACTGTCGTCGTCGTACCACCTGCAACGGCTGGGCATCGAGCACGTCGTCCTCGATGCAGACGACTTTCCGGGCGGCGCCTGGCAGCACCGGTGGGACTCACTGACCATGGCCGACGTGCACGGCGTCGCGGCCCTGCCCGACTCCCGGTCCCCGGGGCAGTCGACCGAGCAGGCCAACGAGGTGGTGCCGCACTATTTCGCCGCCTACGAACGGCGGCACCGGCTGCCCGTCATCCGGCCGGTCGTCGTGGATCACGTCCGCGGCGTAGGCGACGCCCTCGTCCTCAGTTCGGGTGACACCGCCTGGCACGCGAAGACCCTGGTGAATGCGACGGGCACCTGGTCACGGCCGTTCGTGCCGCACTACCCGGGCATGGAGTCGTTCGCCGGCGAACAGTTCCATACCGTCGACTATCCGGGCCCGGAGAACTTCCGGGGTCGGCGGACGGTGGTGGTCGGCGGGGGCGCCTCTGCAGTTCAGTTCCTCGGCGAACTGGCGCTCGTCACCGAGACGCTGTGGGTCACCCGCCGCGAGCCGGTGTGGCGGTCAGACGACTTCACCCCTGATGCGGGCCGCGCAGCCGTCGCACTCGTCGAGGACCGGGTACGTAGAGGCCTGCCACCGCGGAGCGTCGTCAGCGTGACGGGACTTGCATTGCGCGAGCAGGAACGGATGGCCGAGCAACTGGGCGCCTACCGCCGGCGAGCGATGTTCGGATCGATCGAACCGACAGGCGTGCGATTCGCCGACGGCACGTTCGAACCGGTGGACGCGATCCTGTGGGCAACCGGATTCCGGCCCGCCGTCGGACATCTGGCCCCGCTCCGGCTGCGCTCGCCGCACGGCGGTATCCAACTCGCCGGCACCACGGCCGTCGCCGACCCGAGAATTCAGCTGGTCGGCTACGGGCCGTCGGCGAGCACCATCGGCGCGAACCGGGCCGGACGGGTCGCCGCTCGTGGGGTGGCCCATTGGCTGAGCGAGCACGGGAACGCGGAGCCGGCACCGGCACCGGCACCGGCACCGGCAAGCCTCGGCACAGCAAGCTGAACCCCTACCGCACAAGCACTCTCACCTGAGCCACTGCATCGCCATCGCGGCATACATCGCCACCCCGGCGGGCAGCGCCTCCTCGTCGAACACCACCGTGTTGGAGTGATTCGGCACCGGGTTCGCCAGGTCCACGTCCGGTGGGCAGGCACCGAGAAACGCCATCGCGCCGGGATGCTGCTGCAGGACGTACGACCAGTCCTCGGCACCCATGATCGGCGTGGCCATCTCGACCGCACCATCGGGCCCCAGCATGGCCGTGGCCACCGCCAAGACATCCGCGGCGACCTGCGGGTCGTTCACCGTCACGGGGTAACCCTCGATCAGCTGGAATTCGGCCGTGGTGTCGTGAGCGGCGCAGACCCCGTCGAGGACCTGGCGGACCCGGCGCCGGACCTCGGCCCGGGTGCCGTCGGAGAGCGTGCGCATCGTGCCCTCCATCTCCGCGACCGCAGGGATGACATTGTTGGTCGTCCCCGCCGTGATCCGGCCGACGGTGACCACCGCGGGATCGAAGATGTCCACCCGCCTGGTCACCATGCTCTGCAGGGCCAGCACCACCTCCGCGGCAACGGGTATCGGATCGAGCGCATTGTGCGGGGCGGAGGCGTGACCGCCGCGACCATGAACCCGAGCGACGAAGTGATCCGCCGACGCCAGCAATGGGCCGGGCCGCACATTGATCTGCCCGCTGCGATAGATCCCGGTGATGTGCAGGGCGAAGGCACCCGCGACCGTGTTGCCGTCGGCATCCTTCCCGGCGGTGCCGAGCAGGCCCTCCTCCAGTGCCTCCCTCGCTCCGTGGAAGCCCTCCTCTCCGGGTTGGAAGAAGAACGCAACCCGGCCGGTGAGTTCAGCCCGCCGTCCCGCGAGGACCCGGGCGGCTGAGGCGAGCATCGCGACGTGGGTGTCGTGACCACAGGCGTGCATGACGCCGGACCGCTCGCTGGCGAACGGCAGGCCGGTGTCCTCCGGCAGTGGCAGCGCGTCCATGTCGCCGCGCAGCAGCACGGTAGGACCAGGCCGTGCGCCCTCGAGGACGGCAACGACGGCGCTGGTCCGGTTGGCCTCCCGGATGGTGAGATCGAGGTCGGACAACTCCTCCAGGACAGCCTGTTTCGTCTCCGGCAGCGCGAGTCCTGTCTCCGGCCGGCGGTGGATCCTGCGCCGCAGAGCGACCGTGCGGTGCTGGACGGCGCGGGCGTCGGCGAGGATCGACGCGAGCTCATCGGTGGAGTATGCGTTCTGTCCGGTGGCCGCACGACCGGCACCGGAATCGAGGGACGCCTCGGGCTGGTCCATGGACCAAGTGTGCCAGAGCATCGTTGTGCCACACAGCTTTCACCGTGCGGGCCACCTGCTCGTTCAGCACCAGCAACTCGGGCGCACGCGGAGTGAGCGGCGCCGCAATCCACCACAGGTGACGAACCGTTCCATCGGACAATTCTGCGACCCGCAGTGCCCTCCCGGGCCAATGCGGCAACAGCCCCGGCCCGGGCGGCCTCGGCGAGCAATCGCAGCGACCGTCGTTCGCCACCGCGAGCATCGTGATCACCGGGCCCCCGCCGTCACAGACATCCCGAACTGCGTTGCACCGCAGAAGATCGCGGAACGGATCGGCTGGTCGTGACCGGCCCGACCACCCGGGCGTCGTGCAAGACGAACGGCTCCCACGACGGCGCGGGCCTACGGCCGTGACCGGGATCGATGCCGACAATGGCCATGCCCTCGACGAGAACCGTTGCGTGCCGGCGTGACCCGTCCTCGGTCACCGCCACCGGAAGGTCCTGCCGGCCGTACCGGCGACCGGTGACCCAGTCGATGGTGCTGCTGTGACCGTGGATCTGGTGAAACGGCGCGGCAGCGGCCGACGCCGTCCAGGACGGCACCAGCTCGTCCGGTGCCGAGGCCCACAGCGGCCCGGCAGCCAGGTCGACGTCACCGGTCACCATGACACCGGGCCGATACAGCCAGCTTTCGTGGACCCGGCCGATCAAGCCGTTCAAGGCGAGGGCGGACTCGGCGGCCCCGGCGGGCATACCGATGAAATGCCGCCAGAACCCCTCGGTCAGGCCGGCGTGGGTGACGAGGTACTGGTGCGGTTCACCGGCCACCTCGATGGCCGCCGCCACCCGCATCTGTCGGGTCCGCCACCACCGGTAGATCGTCTCGAGATCCTCTTCGGGGAGACGCTCGGGCCAGTGGAACTTCGGCGGCGTCAGGTAGTAGGCCTCGTGGTTGCCGGCCAGTTGGATCCATTTGCCGGGTTGCCGGGCCATCACCGTCCTGGCTATCGCCACGGCGCCGGGGCTGTCCGGGCCGCGATGGACCAGGTCGCCCAGCTGGATGACGGTCAGATCGTCGGGCAGCCGCAGGTCCTCCGGATCGGCGCCCAGCGCCGCGAGGGCGTCGCGGAGTGCGGCTGCCTGCCCGCCGACGTCACCGATCACCGCGATCCTGCCCGGTGGTTCATCGACGGAGGCCACCTCGGCAGTGCATCACAGGAACGGGCTCCACCGGAACGGGCAGCACCGAACCGGGCAGCACCGACCGGGCGTCAGGGTCGTCAGCGGGCCGGCGCCGACCAGCGCGATGCCGCGGCGACCGGCAGACTGTCCGAATGCAGAAGATGTCGTTGCAGGCACTTGCCCGTGAGCAACTGGAACGGGCATCGGCCGCCACCAGCGGCCGGAGCGCACGGACGGTGTGGGGTGGGCACGAGCGCGTGCTACGCCAGACCGTCATCGCGCTGCGCGCGAACGCCTCGATGTCGGAACACGAAAACCCGGGTGAGGCAACGGTTCAGGTCATCACCGGCCGGGTGCGCCTGGAGGCCGACGGGCACCGTTGGGACGGCCGGCAGGGCGACATGCTGTTCATGCCGCCGTCGCGCCACGCCCTGGTCGCGCTCGAGGACGCGGTCGTGCTGCTCACCGTGGCGAAGCTGCCGCAGGCCGAGCGACCGCAGTAGTTCCGTCCCATCTGACCGATCCGGCCATTACCCTTCGCAGGGTGACCGCCGTCGATCTACCCCGCTCGCTCGACACCGCCCTGCTCCGGCGCATCCGCGAGTCCGTCATCGGGGACGACCAGGTGATGCCCGGGCCCTACGGCCCGCGACGGGTCACCTACGCCGACTACACGGCGTCGGGTCGGGCCCTGAAGTTCCTGGAGGACTTCATCCGGGACGAGGTGCTCCCTCGTTACGCCAACACGCACACCGAGTCCAGCGGCACCGGGCTGCAGACGACGAGGTTGCGGGAGGACGCCCGGGCGATCATCCACCGGGCGATCGGTGGCGACGACGACACGGTCGTGCTGTTCGCCGGGTCCGGCTGCACCGGCGCGATCGACAAGTTGATCGGCGTCCTCGGGCTGCGAATCCCGGCCGGCCTCGACGACACCTACCGGCTCACTGACCGGATCCCCGCGAACGAACGGCCGGTCGTCTTCATCGGCCCGTTCGAGCACCATTCCAACGAGCTGCCCTGGCGAGAATCCATCGCGGACGTCGTGGTGATCTCGCAGGACGCGGACGGGCACATCGACGCGGACCGCCTGGTCACCGAGCTGGAACGGTACGGCGACCGGTCGCTGAAGATCGGCTCGTTCTCCGCCGCCAGCAACGTCACCGGAATCGTCACTGACACCTGCCGCATCAGCACCCTGCTGCACGAGCACGGCGCACTCTCCTTCTGGGACTTCGCCGCGGCGGCTCCCTATGTCGAGATCTCGATGGCGGCGCCGGCCGACCGGCCGCTGGCGTACAAGGACGCGATCTTCCTCAGCCCGCACAAGTTCATCGGCGGACCGAGCACTCCCGGCGTCCTCGCGGTGCGCCGCGAGTTGCTGGCCAACCGGGTGCCCGACGTTCCCGGCGGCGGCACCGTCGCCTACGTCAATCCCGACGAGCACCGCTACCTCGCCGACCCGGTGCAGCGGGAGGAGGGTGGGACCCCGGCCATCGTCGAATCCATCAGGGCCGGACTGGTTTTCCAGCTGAAGGACGCCGTCGGTGTGGAGGTGATCCGCGGCCGGGAAGAGCGTTTCCTGCGCCGGGCGATCACCGCCTGGCAGTCCGAACCATCGATCGAGATCCTCGGCAACCCGGACGCGGAGCGGCTGTCGATCGTGTCGTTCGTCGTGCGCGCCCCCAGCGGCAGCTACCTGCATCACAACTTCGTGGTCGCCGTGCTCAACGACGTTTTCGGTATCCAGTCCCGCGGCGGTTGTTCCTGCGCCGGCCCCTACGGACACCGCCTGCTCGGCATCGACCTGGACCGCTCACATGCCTTCGAGCGCGAGATCACCCACGGCTGCGAGGGAATCAAGCCCGGCTGGGTGCGCATCAACTTCAACTACTTCATCTCCGACACCGTCTTCGACTACCTGATCGAGGCGGTTCGGATGATCGCCCGGGACGGGTGGCGGTTGCTGCCGGACTACCGGTTCGATCCGGCGACGGGCCTGTGGCGTCATCGTCTCGGCGCCGCCGAACCGCCGCTGCGGCTGTCCGAGATCTGCTACGACGACAACGGCGCCATGTGCTACCCGCGCCGACACGACCGCGCCCCGGAGACCGAGTTGGCACGGTATCTGCGCGATGCCGCCGCCCTCATGCAACGGGCCGACACCGGCGCGGACCACGTCGTCGCCGAGCACACCCGCGATCTGTCCGACGACTTCGAGCAATTGCGCTGGTTCGAACTGCCACCGGTGTGCCTGTCGACGGGTTGAGCAGCAACCGTCACAGCGCCCGGCCCACGTGCTCCCGCACCGTGGGCCAGGTGGTCGCAAACCCGGGATGCAGTGCCAGCGCGTCGATCTCGGTCCGCGGCACCCACCGCAGCTCGGCACTCTCGGCATTTGCGACTATCGTCAGCGGCCCCGCAGCGTCAGCGATGACGGTGACGTAGGCCCAGCCGCCGTGATCATCCGTCCACTCCCCGGCCACCGACACCGCGGCCGCTGCGATCCCGGCCTCCTCTCCCGCCTCCCGCAGGGCTGCCTGCACCGAGGATTCGTGGCTGTCCCGGGCACCACCGGGCAACCCCCAGGTGTCACCCAGGCTGGTCCACGGCGCGCGGTGCTGCATCAGCACGCTGACGTCTGCGCCCGGGCCGGGCCGCCGAAGCAGCAGCCCCGCGGCGCCGAACAGCCCCCAATGCCGGTGACCGAAAGCGCATCTGGTCCAGCCGTTGCCGTCTCCGCGCACGGACGTCCCCTCGCTCGCCGATGATCGACGTCCATGCTGCCACCACGACCCGCCGACCCGGGCCGACGCCGGTCGAGGGCGCCTGTAGGGTCGATTCACCGTCTGCGCCGAGCACCCGACACCTCGACGAGGATCAATCACTGATGGGTATCGACTTCACCCGGGCGGAGCGGTCGCGCCTCGGCATCGAGTGGGAGATCGCCTGCGTCGACCGGCGCAGCGGGGGACTCACCGCGGCGGCACCGGACCTGCTGGCCCGGTTCGGCCAGGCGCGGGCATACCCGCACATCACCAACGAATTGCTGACCAACACCATCGAGATCGTCAGCGCACCGCACCATCGGGCACGGGACGCGGTCGACGACCTGACCCGGCTGGTGGAACGGGCCATCGGATTCGCCGAACCGCTCGGCGTCGACCTGATCTCGTCCGGCACGCATCCGTTCAGCCAGTGGTTCCAGCAGCAGGTCACGCCTGGCAAGTCGACCTACGAGACGTTGATCGACCGCACCCGCTGGTGGGGCCGGCAGATGATGATCTGGGGAGTGCACGTCCACGTCGCGGTGGAGAACCGCCGCAAGGTGCTGCCGATCCTCAACGGTCTGCTCACCTACCTTCCGCACTTCCAGGCGCTCAGCGCGTCCAGCCCGTTCTGGGCAGGAGAGACCACCGGATACGCCTCCAACCGGGCACTGATGTTCCAGCAGCTGCCGACGGCCGGGCTACCGCCCCAGTTCGACACCTGGGAGCAATACGAGTCGATGGCCGCCGACCTCCTGCACACCGGCGTCATCGACCAACTCGGCGAGCTGCGCTGGGACATCCGGCCGTCACCGAAGTGGGGCACCATCGAGGTCCGCACCTTTGACGGCATCTCCACGTCGCGGGAGATCGGCGCCCTCGCCGCGTTGACACAGTGCCTGGTGGAACGGTTCTCGCGGCAGCTGGACGCCGGCGACGCCGTGGCCGCGCTGCAGCCGTGGTTCGTCCGGGAGAACAAGTGGCGGGCGGCGCGCTACGGCATGGACGCGATCATCATCCAGAACTCCGCCGGCGACGAACGTCTCGTCATCGAAGACCTCCATGCGCTGCTGCCCGACCTGGAACCGGTGGCGCGGGATCTGGGTTGCACAGGCGAACTGGCGAACGTGCAGCACATCGTCGATCGCGGTGCCAGTTACCAGCGCCAGCTGCGGGTGGCCGCCGACAACGGGGGCAGCCTCAGGGCTGTGGTCTCGTCGCTGGTGCGGGAACTGCGCGACGGCGGGCCGTCCTGACGAATCCGGCAGCGACGCCGGCCCGGTCCACCGGGCCGAAGCCGGGGCAACCGGGGCAGCCAGGGCAGCCGGGCGAAAGTCTCCGGTCCGGCGAAGCCCGCGACCTCCACCGCACTGGGCGTACCGATCGGTTCCGGATTCATGCGTGCCTTCCGTTGTCGGGAACGAACTGCGAGTGCGCGCCATGCGCACCGAGATGAGTTGTGCTGGAGGCATGGTCGAGTGCAACGGCGCGAACCGGCGCACCGTCGGCGTCGATGGCGAGCGGGTAGAACGCGACCTGCACCGTCTGCGGCAGGCCGGCGAGATTGGTGAGGTTCTCCACGATGAGCCGGTCGGATCCGAGCACCGCGGCGTGTACCGGGAACTCCGTGGAACCCGGCTCGGTGCGGTCGGGGCTGAGGATGTCCACCGCGAGCACGTGCATGCCGCGCCGGATCAGCTCGGACGCCGCGGCCGCCTGCAGGACCGGGTGTTCGGTGGCGGTCGGCGCAGAGAAGTGCCGTGACCAGCCGGTATGGAGGATGACGATGCCGGGTAGCCGATCCGGCAGACCGTGCTCCAAGGCCCCGTCGATGGCGTCCAATCCGAACGCCGACCGAGGCGGCAGCTGCGGCAGGTGGACGACGAGCGCATCACCGGTGAGTTCGTCGAGCCCGACGGAACCCGTTGTCCGGCCGCCGGAGACGGTGTGCGCGGGTGCATCCAGGTGCGTACCCGTGTGCGACCCGAGGCGCACTGCGGCAACGGCCACCCCGTCGCGATCCAACGTCAAAGCGGGGCTCACCTCGACGGCGGGGTCACCGGGATAGACCATCATGCCGGTATGAACCGGCTGGCTCAAATCCCGGATTGCTCTGGAAAACGGCGGCTGAATCTGCATCATCAGACGATCACCTCTTCACCACCGAGGTCACCATCCCGTAGACCACCATCGTGTTGGTGGCCATCACCGACCGGAAGAGCCGGTGCTGACGCACACCGAGACCCCCGCATCCTGCGATGCCCGCGATGCCGTGGGGAGACCGCGTTCGTGTCCCAGTCGTGGCGAGGAGCACGGGTCACGTGACTCGGTCACGGCTGAGCCACTCCAAGATCGTCCGGTTGGTCTGGTCGGGCAGCTCCTCTTGGATCCAGTGGCCGCAGTCCAAGGAGACCACGTCGACGTTGGGCACGAAGTCCTTCAGCCTGGGTGCCGCAGCAACGGGATCGCGCTCTCCGTAGATCATCAGTGCCGGCTGGTGGACGATGGGATCCACCTCGCCCAGCAGGTGCCAGTTGCGGTCGAGGTTCCGATACCAGTTGATGCTGGGCGTGAACCCCGAGATCTGAAAGGCGGCCACCGTCACGGCCAGTTCGTCGTCGCTCATGACCGGATCTCCGAGTGGCGCCTCGGCTCGGGCGAGGTCGATGAGCCACATACCGGGGCCCGCCTCCGGCGGCGGTGCGTTCTTCCGGAACATGTTGCGCAGGAACTGCTCGGTGTGCTCCTCGAACACGGCGTCGGCCACGCCGGGCTGCCGGTTGAAGTGGACGAAGTAGAACTCCGGGCCGAACACGGCCTCCATCCACTCGATCCACGGTTGCTCTCCACGCTCCTGATACGGCACCGACAGGGCGATCAGCTCGTTGACCCGTTCGGGGTGCAGCTGTGCCAGCGCCCAGACGACGTTCGCACCCCAGTCGTGTCCGACGAACGTCGCGTCGGCGTACCCGAAGTGGTCGAGAAGACCGACGAGATCGCCGGTGAGATGCTCGATGTCGTACGCCGAGACCTGCGGCGGACACGAGGATTTCCCGTACCCACGCTGGTTCGGGACGATCACGTGATACCCCGCGTCCACCAGAACGGACATCTGGTGACGCCAGGAAAAGGCGTGCTCGGGCCAACCGTGGCAGAGCACGATCGGATTCCCAGCGTGCTGGTGCCCTGCTTCGAACACTTCCAGCTCGACACCGTTGACGGCGACGATCGTGGGATCCGGAAAGCCGATGGGGTCCGACATCTGGGATTGGGGCCGCGAGGTGGCGGTTGGAGTGGTGGGTTCACGCATGACGCTGTACCTCCCGCCAGGTGGTTTCGGTGACCGCGACCGCGACCTTTCCGCGGCCGTGTCCGCCATGGAAGTGGGTGACGGCGGCCGCTACATCCTCCAGCGGGTAGACCGCGGAGACAACTGGCCGCAGCAGGCCGTCCTGGACGAACTGGGCGAGGGTGCGGAGGTCCTCGGTCTCGTCTTGATGCACCAGTACCCGGAGCCGTTGCCGGACCAGCGGGTTCAGCACTGCCGCCTGGAGGAAGCGGCCCGTTCCCTTGAACCAGCGACCGCCGCTGCCGCCCACCAGCACCAGAGTGCCGTTGGGGCGCAGCGCACGCCGGTACTCGACCATCGGGCGAGCGCCGACCAGGTCGACCACCACGTCGAACCGCGCCGGACCAGCGGCGACGTCGTCGTGGGTGTGGTCCAGGACGTGGTCGGCGCCCAGTTCGCGGACCAGGTCGCCACCGCCCGGCCCCTGCAGGGCGGTGACCTCGGCGCCCAGCGCCTTGGCGATCTGGACGGCGAAGGTCCCGACGCCGCCGGAGCCGCCCACGATGAGGACCTGCTGTCCGGGGCGGACTCCGCCGGCGTCCCGGAGCGCCTGGAGCGCGGTGAATCCCGACACCGGGACGACAGCCGCCTCCACCGACGACAGCGCGGGGGGCTTGAGGACCAACTGCTGTTCGCGGACCGCGGCGAACTCGGCGAGCCCGCCTTCGCACCAGCCGAAGACCTCGTCGCCGGGCACCAGGTCGCGGACCTCGGGGCCGGTGGCCTCGACCACCCCGGCGACTTCTCGGCCGGGAATCCGGTGGCGGGGGCGGAGCAGTCCGATGGCAGGGCGGGCGACGTAGGGCCAGCCGGCCATCAGGTGCCAGTCGTCGCCCGCTACGGCGGCGGCCTCGACGCGGACCAGCACCTGCTCCCCGGTCGGCGTGGGGCGGGGCACGTCTCGGACCCGCAGCACCTCGTGGGCGGCGCCGTAGCGCTCCTGGACGACGGCCCTCATGCCGTCACCCCCGTCCGGGAGTCGACGCCGTCGACGTCGCGGCGCCAGGCGTCAAGCCTCACGCCCTTGAGCAGGAGCCAGGCGATCATCGAGAACTCCGCGATGACGGCTGGTGCCAACAGCACCGGCGACAGGGTGCCGTCGTAGCCGGGGAGCAGGAAGAAGCCGAAGCTGTCGGCGGCGTACCCGACACCGGCGACGCCCAGGATGACGCCGAGCCAGCTGGGGAACCAGGAGGACTTGATGAGCAGGTAGGCCAGCACCAGCAGGTGGGCGGCGAAGAAGACCAGGCCGATCAGGTAGCCGTAGGAGTGCGCCTGCATCGTCAGCCCCACCAGCGCGTCGCGGACGTCTGTGGACAGCCCGGCGCCGGGGCCGGCGGGGTCGAGCACGAGCAGTGCGGCGAACTGGGCGAGCAGGATGGAGCCCAACACGGCGGCCTGGGTGAGCCGGAACGCCGCCGCCAATGCGGACAGCGTCCTGCTGACCGGGCGCAAGAGCACGTAAAGCAGCACCGCCACCGCGACGTCGCTGAGCACCATCAAGATGTCCGCGACGAAGCCGACGCGGAACAGGCCCTCGGAGCCGGCGATGTTCGCCGCGGTCGCTGCGGCACTGGCCGGGTCCACCAGTGTCCCGCGGACGTAGAGCTCGCTGAAGAGCCCGCAGGTGAAGATGACCAGGTAGAGGACGCCGGCGGTCCGGGCGACCGCGCGCGCTGACCAGCGCCGCGACGTCGTGGGCATGATGTTGACGGGATTCGAGGTCGTCCTGACTGTGTTCATGGCTCGACGCTCCCCGGAGCCGGTCGAGACATGGTCCAGATCGGGTCGAGCCTGGGTCCAGACGGTGCGCGGTCTCCACGGCAGAAGGGGCGTCACGCGGTGGCCGGTAGCGAGCAGCAGGCTCCGGGGCCGATCGACATCCGCCTGCTGGGCGGTGTCGCGGCCACGGTGGCCGGCGACACGGTCGAGCTCGGCGCGCCGAAGAGCCGAACCCTGCTGGCAGCGCTCGCGCTGGCCTGCGGCGAGACCGTCCCGGTCGCCCGGCTGGTCGACCTGGTCTGGGCAGAGGACCCGCCCCGGACGGCCGAGAAGATCCTGCAGACCTACGTGATGCAACTCCGAGCGGCGCTCGGAACCACTGCCGTGGAGCGCTCGGGTGCCGGGTACCGCCTGGCCCTGGGTCCCGGCTGCGTCGACGCCGCCCGCTTCGAGAACCGCCTGGCCTCCGGTGACGTCGACGCTGCGCTCAGGGAGTGGGCAGGGCCGCCGCTCGCGGGACTCGACGCACCGGGACTGGCGCCGCAGGCGGCCCGGCTGACCGAGCGGTGGGTGGAGGCGACCGAGGCCCGGATGGGGAGGCTCGTGGAGAACGACCCGCGGGACGCGATCGCGGTCCTGACCGGGCTCACCGCCGAGCACCCGTTCCGCGAGGAGCTGTGGGCGCTGCTGATGACCGCCCTCTACCGGGCCGGCCGACAGGCCGAGGCGCTGGCGGCGTACCGCACTCTCCGAGAGCGGCTCGCGGAGGAGCTCGGCGTCGAGCCCGGCCCGCGGCTGCGGCAGGTCGAAACGATGATTCTCGATCACGACGAGAACCTGCGCCCGGTCCCTGCTGCCCCCACCCCCGCGACTGCACCGGACGCCTCCCGGCCGACCACCCTGCCCACGCGGGTCCCCCCACTGCTGGGCCGGCGCCGGGAGCTGGCGGAGGTGGAGCGGCACCTGGAGGTGTCGCGAGTGGTCACGGTGACCGGGCCCGGTGGCATCGGCAAGACCCACCTCGCCCTGACCGTCGCTACCCGGGCCCGGACGTCCGGCCGAGACGGGGTGCACCTGGTGGACCTCTCGGACCGAGCGGGCCACGACGATGTCGCCCGGTCCGTGCTGGAGGCACTCGCCCTCCCCGAGGGACCGGGCGAGCAACCCGTGGAGACCGTCACAGGGTCTCTGCGGCGGCGTGAGACCCTGCTGGTCCTCGACAACTGCGAGCACGTCGTCGAGAGCGCCGCCGCGACGTGTCAGGCTCTCCTCGACCACTGCCCGGGCGTCCGGGTATTGACCACCTCCCGGGAGCCGCTCGCGATCGGCGCCGAGCAACTCGTCCCGCTGCCGCCACTGGACCCTGCAGGAGCCGGCACCGAGCTGTTCGCGCAGCGTGCCCTCGCCCTCGACCCTGACTTCGACCTGGCCGACTGGCGGGAAGAGGTGACGGAGATCTGCCGTCGCCTCGACGGGGTGCCGCTGGCCATCGAGCTCGCCGCTGCACGCTCTCGCACACTCACCCCGCCGCAGCTGCTCGACCGGCTCCAGGACCGGCTCCGGCTCCTGGTCGGCGGCCGGCGGGACCGGGTGGAACGGCACCGCACGCTTCGAGCGACCCTGGACTGGTCCTACAACCTCCTCAGCTCCGCCGAGCAAGCCGTGTTCAGCCGGCTCTCCACGTTCGGTGGACCGTTCGACCTCGACGCAGCGGAGCGCGTCGCCGCGGGCGAGGACCTCGACGCGGTAGACGTCGACGACCTCGTGGGCTGCCTCGTGGACCGGTCACTGCTGACCGTGGTAACCGGACGCCGCACCGAGCGGCGATACCGAATGCTGGAAACGATCCGCCAGTACGCCGCCGAGACTCTCGCCCGGTCCGGCGAGGCCGAGAAGGCACAGCGTCGCCACGCGGACTGGTGCATGCGCGAGATCCGGCAGGTTCACCAGTTGCTCACCGGACCACAGGAGGTCGCCGGCGTCGACCGGTTGGAAACACTTTGGCCCGAGCTGCGGACGGCGGTCGAGCGAGCCCTCGTCTCTGGTCAGCTCCGTCAGGTGGTGGACCTCATCGAACCCGTCGCCGGCGAGGTCCTTCTCCGCAGCCGGCACGAAATCGGCACCTGGGCCGAACGCGTGCTCGAGGCGTGCGGCGGCGACCGGCAGCTGACCGTGTTCGGCCTGGTGTGGGCCGCCCACCGCCATGCACTCGCGCAGCGTCCCGACGCCTACGACCGACTTGTCCAGGAACACCCGGAGCCGGACAGTCCGCTCGTGCGACACGGAAGGGCCTTCGCCCACGAGGACTGGGACGCACTCCTGCACCTCGTCCCCGAGGCGATGGCCGAACGTCGCCGCCGCGGACAACCGTTCCTCGCCGAACTCATGGAGACCGACATCCTGGCCGGGTACCTGAACCTCGGCCGCTTCTCCGAGCTCGAGCAGCTGGCACCCGTGCTGACCGAGCGATACCGCACTCACGGTCCGCCCACCCTGCTCAACTGGACCCTGATGCTCCACGGCTACGGCGCCGCGTTCCAAGGCGACCACGACCGCGCCGACGACCTGTTTGAGCAAGCCGCCCAGATCGAGGTGCCGGCCCGAACCCACACCCCCACCACTGCCGTCTCGGCGCGGGTGGCATTCCGACGCGGCGACACCCAGAAGGCCTACGCGCTCCTCCTCCAGCACGTCGAAGACCTCGTCGACACCGGCAACATGCAAGGTGTCGGTGTCGCCGCAATCGAGCTCGTCCGGATGATGCACCACGCAGGCAAGAGGGATCAGGTCACACAGCTTGTCGCGTACCTCGAGAGCAGCCCGCTCCTGGAGAACCCCTTCTTCCGGGGCCTGCTCTCCGAGTCGTTGGCCGAGACGCCCCTCGCGACCGGACCGCCCGGCTCCTCACCCGTCATCGTCGACGACCGGTCCGCGGCCGAATACATGGTGCAACTGCTACGGGCACTGGTCGCAGACTCGCAGTGAAACGAACCGTCAGCGACACGCGAGGCGGGTCGTGAGCTCACGATCGACGGCACGTCCGGTGTGCCCCGTCCGGGACCGGCGCCCGGAAAGGGCCCTGGCCCGAAGCAGCCGATCGAACCCATCGCGCCGAATTTCTTGCCCGACTCTGTGGACTGGGAGCACCTACATCTGACCTGCGCCAACGCGCCGATTCACACGTTGAACCGGAACTCGACGACGTCACCGTCGGACATCACGTAGTCCTTGCCCTCGATGCGCACGCGCCCAGCTGCTTTCGCCGCCTGCATCGAGCCCGCGGCGATCAGGTCGTCATACGAGACGACCTCGGCCTTGATGAAGCCCCGCTCGAAATCGGTGTGGATGACGCCGGCCGCCTGCGGTGCGGTCGCGCCCTTCTTGATGGTCCAGGCCCGCGATTCCTTGGGCCCGGCCGTGAGGTAGGTCTGCAGGCCCAGGGTGTGAAAACCGGCGCGCGCCAACGCGTGCAGCCCCGGTTCGGATTGTCCGACCGACTCCAACAGCTCTGCGGCCGACTCGGCGTCCATCTCCAGCAACTCGTACTCGACCTTGGCGTCCAGGAACACCGCGTCGGCCGGCGCAACGGCCGCGACCAGTTCCGCACGGCGGCCCTCGTCCGTCAGCACCGACTCGTCGGCATTGAAGACGTACAGGAACGGCTTTGCCGTCAGCAGCGACAATTCTTTCAGCACAGCCAGATCGAGGGTCGCGCGCGCGGAGAACAGCGTCTGACCCGCATCGAGCAACGCATTCGCGGCCTGCGCGGCGTCCAGCACCGGCTTGCGGTCTTTCGCGTTCCGCGCCTCCTTCTCCAGCCGCGGGATCGCCTTCTCCAGCGTCTGCAGGTCGGCCAGGATCAGCTCGGTGTTGATCGTCTCCACATCGGCCAGCGGGTCGACGCGGCCGTCCACGTGCACGACATCGTCGTCGGCGAAAACCCGCACCACCTGACAGATGGCGTCGGCCTCCCGAATGTTGGCCAGGAACTTGTTACCCAGCCCCGCACCCTCACTGGCGCCCTTGACGATGCCGGCGATGTCGACGAACGACACGGTGGCCGGCACGGTCTTGACCGAGTGGAACAGGTCCGCGAGCTTGTTCAGCCGCGGGTCCGGGATCGGCACCACACCGACGTTCGGCTCGATGGTCGCGAAGGGGTAGTTGGCGGCCAGCACGTTGGCACGGGTCAGGGCGTTGAACACGGTGGACTTGCCCACATTGGGCAGGCCGACGATGCCGAGGGTCAGACTCACGAGGCGTCAGTCTACGGTCGCCGGCTCGTTCCCCCTGCCGCCTCGATCCGGCCGCGCAGAACGGTGACCGCCCAATCGGCGTCGTCCCGCCACGGGTCCAGGTGCCAGGTGGCGAACCGGTGCTCGACGGTCAGACCCACGGCCGCCGCGTCGGCATCCAGGTCGGCGACGGTGTACTCGCGGTCCGTCGAGAAGCCACAGACCAAGCGGCCACCGGACACCAGCAGGGCCGACACGGTGGCCAGCACGGCGCGCTCGGTCCCAGCGGCGACGTACACCATGACGTTCCCGGCCAGCACGACGACGTCGAACTCGGCCGGCCCGCCGGCGGCGGCCAATGCCCCCGCATCCAGCGACAGCAGATCGGACACCGCGAAGGTCGGCCCTGGATTACGCTGCCTGGCGATGTCGATCAACCCGGCGTCCCGGTCGACGCCGATCACGGTGTGACCCATGCGGTGCAACGCGGCGGTGACCCGGCCGGTCCCACAACCGCCGTCGAGCACCCGG
This sequence comes from uncultured Actinomycetota bacterium, assembly GCA_963785455.1. Taxonomy (GTDB): domain Bacteria; phylum Actinomycetota; class Actinomycetes; order Mycobacteriales; family Nakamurellaceae; genus Nakamurella. Next base: position 24,555 of record CAWAVL010000019.1, on the reverse strand, counting down.
GCGGCCCGGGGAGCCAGCACGTCGACGAACCGAGCTTCCCCCTCCAGGTCGGCACCTGCCGCGTGCTCCCGGTCGAACCGCTGCACGTAGAAGTCCCAACGGTCGCCGGTGACGGTGGTTTCCCAGCGGGTGGGCGGCGGATTCTGCACGGTCCCAGTGTGCGGGTGGCCATCGGACGGCGCCGACAGCGCCTCATGGCACAGTGTCGAGGGTGCCGATGCCAGCTGCGGAGGTCGACCTCCCGGTGCGCCGGCCGTTCGCCGCGGATCCGCACGATCCTGGGCCAGCAGGTGTCGGTCGCCGGGGCCGGAACGGCGGCGGCCCGGCTGGTGCACGCCGTCGACGACCGGCTGCCGGAACCCGACGGTGTCCTCACCCACCTGTTCCCCACGCCCGCCGCCATCAGCGCCCTCGGACCGGGGGCCAATGCCGGCCCGCGCCGCCGAGTACACGCGGTGTGCGCCGCCGCGGCGGCGCTGGCGGACGGTTCGCTGCTCGTCGACTCCGGCCGCACGACGACCGGCCTGACCGCGGACCTCGTGGCCCAGCCGGGCATCGGACCCTGGACCGCGGGATATGTGGCCATGCGACTGCTGCGCGACCCCGATGTGCTGCTCGTCGGGGACCTCGTGCTGCGCAAGGGCGCCGCCCTGCTCGGTTTGCCGGACGCGCCGCGATCGCTGGCGGCGCGCTCGGAACGCTGGCGCCCCTACCGCTCGTACGCGGGAATGCACCTGTGGCGGACAGCCCTCGCCCGCCGCGGCCGATTAGACTCCCGCCCGTGAGCACACCTTCCGGGGACAACAGCCCCGCCGACGGCAACGACACTCATCGCCGCTCCGCGGGAGAGGAACTGGAGTGGATCGGTGCCGAGGTGGAGGCCCGGCCGAGGGTGATGTTCTGGATCACCATCGCCGTCGCCGCGGTGGTGATCATCGCGCTGGGCATCTTCATCTACGTCACCGTGACGAGCGGCTGACCGACCGGGAAGGAAGGGCTCAGGGCGCAGCGGTGACCAGCGTCTCGTCGTAGCGCTGCAGCACCAGTTCGGCAAGCGAGATCCCCAGCGGCTGCGCGATCTCCGCGTCCAGGGCCAGCGCCTGTTCGGCGATCGCGTCGAGCAGCAATCCGGGCGCCACGAACAGCGGCACAATGCCCACCCGCCGACCGGACGCGGCCGCCCGCTGGAGCACATCGGCGGCCCTGGGTTCTGCGGTGGCGAACCCGGCCCACACCGGACCCACCCGGTGATCGCTCCACCGGTCGGCCAGCAGGTGCACGGCGTCGTTGGCCCGCTGCTCACTCGATCCCACGGCCAGCAGCACGATCGCCTCGTGGATTCCGATGTGCGCCCTGTCCGCCGCATCCTGCAGGGCGCGCATCACCTCATCCCCGGTCCCGAGAATCCCGCCGAGCCGCACGCTGACACCGGTCGCGTCCTGGGCCTCACGCGCGGCGGTGGGGGTGTCCACCGTTGCGTGGAAAGCCTCGGTGAACAGCAACGGCAGCACGATCGCCTCGTCGACGCCGTGTTCGGCGCGCAGGCGGGCGACTGCCGTGCGCAGATCCGGTACGGACAGGTCCAGAAAGGCAGGCACCGCAAGCAGTCCAGGCCGCAGCCGCTGCACCGCGCGCATCAGCTCGGCCACCGTGCGCGCGGCACGGGGATCACGGCTGCCGTGCGCGAGACCGATCAGCGGCGGGGCGTGGCGGGTCATTTCTGGAGGCTAACGCTCCCGAACCCCGGCTCGCTCAGCGCTTCTTCGCCGACAGCCCCCTGGCGTCGAGAATCGCCCGCTCCAGCGGCCGGAACATGATCAGTTCGACCCCCACGCCGACGACGAAGATCAGGATCAGGCCGGAGTAGAGCAGTGGGGCATCCGACAGGTCGCGACCCTGGTTCATCAACTGGCCCAGGCCGAATCCGAGCTTGGAGGAGGTGACGATCAGCTCGGCGGCCATCAACGACCGCCAGGAGAACGCCCAGCCCTGCCGCAGGCCGGCGAGGAACCCGGGCAGCGCCGCGGGCAGCAGCACGTGCCGTGCGTGACCCCACCAGCCGAGCCCGAGAACGTGACCCACCCTGGAGTACAGCGGCGGGACCTGGTCGATGCCGGCGATCAGCCCGTTCGCGATCGACGGGACGGCGCCGAGCAGCACCACCAGGTAGATCATCGCCGGGCTGATCTGGAACCACAGGATCGCCAGCGGCACCCAGGCCACCGACGGCATGGACTGCAACCCCGACAGCAACGGCCCGACCGACGTCCGCAGCCACCTGAACCGCGCGATGGCCAAGCCGATCGGCACGGCCGCCACGATGGCCAACAGGAAGCCGATCAGGCCGCGCGACAGGCTGGTCCAGATCGTTTCCCAGGCCTGCCCGCCCTGCAGCAGCCGCAGCAGTTCGTCGAACACCGCCGCCGGCGACGGCAGCATCACCTCCGGTTTGACCCCCAGCAGGTAGACGATCTCCCAGGCCATCAGCACCACCAGCAGGGCCACGATCGGCGGCACCACGGAACTGCCCAGCCTGCGCCACCACGGGTCCCGGAACCGGTCGGGCTCCTCCAGCACGTCCAGGCCGGCGCCGACGGCGGCGGTGTCCTCGCGCTCGACCTCGTCCCGGCTGATCACCTCGTCGTCAAGCGCGGGCATGGCTGGCGATCTCCTCTCGCAGCCGCACGGTGATCTCCGCCGCGAGCGCGCCGACCTCGGGGTGCTCGATCGTCCTCGGTCCCCTGATGGACACCTTCCACTCCCGCACCACCCGGCCCGGTCGCGAGGACAGCAGGACCACCCGCTGCCCGAGCCGGACCGCCTCGCGCACGTTGTGCGTGACGAACACGATGCTGTTGCCGGTCGCCTTCCAGACCCGGGTCAGTTCGTCGTGCATGACGTCCCGGGTGATCGCGTCGAGTGCGGCGAACGGCTCGTCCATCAGCAGCACCTTGCTGTCCTGGCCCAGCGCCCTGGCCAGCGCGACCCGCTGCCGCTGCCCGCCGGAGAGCTCGTGGACCCGGCGGTCCGCGTGCCCCGACAGCCGGACAAGGTCGAGCAACTCGTCGATCCGACCCTTGATCCGCTTGCGCGGCACCCCGGCGTACTTCAGTGCCAGCGCGATGTTCTGCCCCGCCGTGAGCCAGGGAAACAGCGCCGACTCCTGGAACATCAGCGCCGGCCGTCCCGTGGTGGTGACGGTGCCGCTGCTGGCGTGGTCCAGTGCGCTGATCAGGTTCAACAGGGTGGACTTCCCACACCCGGAGGCGCCCAGCAGGCAGACGAACTCGCCGGGAGCCACCGACAGGCTGATGTTGTCCAGTGCCGCCACCTTTCCGCGGCGACCGGAGAACACCTTGCTGACCCCGTCGATCCGGACAGCGGCGACATCACCGTCCGAGACCTCCGGTGGTGGTGGCACGATCCGCGGGTCGTCCAACGGGTAGGCGAGGAGTGGCTCGCCGACGAGTGTCGTCATCTGATTCCTCTATTCCGTGCCGAGTCCGGCAGCACTGACCGATGGTTTGCCGTCCGCGGCGAGAACCTTGTTCAGTGCTGTGAGGTCGTAGATCCCGTTGAGATCCGGTGCCTGGCTGAGCGTTCCGGCTTCGACGCCGTGCTGCGCGATCGCGTTCAGGGTCCCGGCCAGCGGGTCCCAGGTGGGTTCGATGTTGCCGAACGCCGCCTGGATCGTGTTGTCCGGCAGAGGTTTCCCGGTCAACTCCGCGATCGCGGCGTTCAGATCCTCCTGCGCCTGCGCCGGATCGGCCCTGATGGCGCCGATCTCGTCGATCTCACCCTCGATGAGGGCCTCGATGGTGCCGGGATGGTCCTGCAGGAACTGTCGCGACGCGACCAGCACGGTGGTCTGGAACTTCTCGTCCGGCCACAGGGTCTTCTCGTCCACCAAAGTCTTCCCGCCGGCCTCGAGGACCAGTCGGGACGCCCACGGCTCCGGCAGCCAGGCGCCGTCGATCCCGCCTGTCTGGAACAGGTTCAGGGTCAGCGAGTTCTCCTGATTGACGATGTCCACATCGTTGCCACCCGTGGTCTGCACCTTCAGGCCGTTGTCCAGCAACCACTTCCGCAGCGCGATGTCCTGCGTCCCACCCAACTGCGGAGTGGCGAGGGTCCGGCCCCTGAGGTCGCCCGGTGAGTTGATCTCCGGCTTCACCACCAGGGCGGCGCCGTTGTCGGTGGCCCCGGCGACGATCCGCAGTGCGTCACCGTTCGACTTGACGAAGGCGTTGATCGCCGGGTTCGGGCCGATGAACGTCGCGTCGACGGCGCCGGACAGCAGCGCCTCGATGGCGGCGGGACCGGCGTTGAACGTCGATGTCTCGAGCTTCGTGCTGCCCAGAGCCTGCTGGAACGTGCCGTTCCCGACGCCGAGCACGGCCACCGCATGGGTGACATTGGGGAAGTAGCCGAGCCGCAGGCTTTCCGCGCTCGACGCCGACGGGGCGGCCTGGCGCGTCGAGGCGGCAGAGCTCGATTCGGCGGCTGTGCTGGAGGAGGAGCAGGCGGTGAGGGCGACGAGGGCGACCACAGCGGCCGCAGCGATGAGCCGGCCCCGTTTGTGACCGAAGACGCGCCGGGAGAGGCGATCTGACACGAGCGTGGTCCTTAGGGAAGCTCAGGTCTCAGGGACCGGGCGTGGGGAGATTGGCGGGAGAGAGCGCGAAGTCACGGCCGCTGACGGCCGGCCGCGGACATCGCAGCGACCTCGCCGGCGAAACATTGGTCGGGCGGTGCATCAGAAGTCCTCCTCGGGGTGCAGGGCGGCGCGGCGGTCGCCCACCATGCCGGCGGCGAGGGTGGTGCCGTCGGCGGGGTCGATGAGCAGGAAAGAGCCGACGGCGCCGCCCGGCCGGTAGTTCTCGACCGGCAGCGGGTCGGCGGTGCGCACGCTGACCACGGCGATGTCGTTGAGGGACAGCGCGGCAGGCGCGGGGCGCAGGGTGAGGCTGTCGATGTCCAGCAGAGCATCGAGCGCGGTGACCTGCACCCGGGTGGTGCTCGTGCCGTACCGCAGCAGCGCGCGGGTCCCCGGGCGCAGTGGCCGTTCCGCCAGCTGGGTGACCGTTGCCCGGAAGGCGGTGACGGGCGAGGGTGCGGCGATCACACCGGCGAGCAGGTCACCCCGGGAGAGGTCGAGGTCGTCACGGAGCAGCAGCGTCACCGAGTCACCGGCGACCGCGACGTCCCGTGGGCCGTCGGCGGTGTCGATGCCGGTGACCACCGACCGCAGGCCGGACGGCAACGCCAGCACCTCGTCGCCCGACCGCACCGTGCCCGCGGTGATGCGGCCGGCGTACCCGCGGTAATCGGGTAGGTCGGCGGTGCGGGGGCGGATCACATACTGCACCGGGAATCTCAGCTCACCGGCCGCGGAGTCGTCATCCAGTTCGACGCTTTCCAGGTGCTCGAGCACGCTCGGCCCGCGGTACCAGCCGATGCGCTCGGAGCGGGTCACCACGTTGTCGCCGTGCAGCGCCGAGACCGGGATGGCGGTGACCTCGTGAATGCCCAGGTCCTTGGCGTACGCGGCGAAGTCGGCGGCGATCCGGTCGAACACATTCCGGTCGTAGTCGACGAGGTCGATCTTGTTGACGGCGAGCAGCAGGTGCGGAACTCCGAGCAGCGCGGCGACGGCGGCGTGCCTGCGGGTCTGGTCGACCACGCCGGTGCGCGCGTCGGTCAGGATGACCACGAGATCGGCGGTGGACGCCCCGGTGACGGTGTTCCGGGTGTACTGCACGTGCCCCGGGGTGTCGGCCAGGATGAAGGTGCGCGCCGGGGTGGCGAAGTACCGGTACGCGACGTCGATCGTGATGCCCTGCTCGCGCTCGGCCCGCAGCCCGTCGACCAGCAGCGAAAGGTCGATCGTGTCAAGCCCTCTGGCTTCCGACGTCCGCTGGACGGCGTCCAGGGTGTCGGACAGCACCGACTTGGAGTCGTGCAGCAGCCGGCCGACGAGGGTCGACTTGCCGTCGTCGACCGAGCCGGCGGTGGCGAAGCGCAGCAGGCGTCGCGAGCCGCGGAGTTCCTCGGCCAGCTCGTGCGCGGCGGCGGGTGCGGCGGTCATCAGAAGTACCCCTCACGTTTGCGGTCTTCCATGGCGGCCTCACCGAGCTTGTCGTCGGCTCTGGTGGCTCCCCGTTCGGTGATCCGGGTCGCGATGATCTCCTCGATCACGGCGCGCACATCGGTGGCGCCCGAGTCCACCGCCCCCGTGCAGGACATGTCGCCGACGGTGCGGTACCGCACCCGCCGCCGCTGCAGCACCTCGCGGCCGCGCGGGCCGCCCCACTCCCCCGGTGACAGCCACATCCCGTTGCGGGCGAACACCTCTCGGTCGTGCGCGTAGTAGATCTCCGGTAGGTCGATGCCCTCGGCCTCGATGTAGTTCCACACGTCGAGCTCGGTCCAGTTGGACAGCGGGAACACCCGCACGTGCTCGCCGGGCGCGTGCCGGCCGTTGTACAGCCCCCACAGTTCAGGCCGCTGCCGCCGCGGATCCCACCCGCCGAACGCGTCCCGCAGGGAGAAGATGCGCTCCTTCGCCCGCGACCGTTCCTCGTCCCGGCGGGCGCCGCCGATCACCGCGTCGAATTGCTGCTCGGCGATCGTGTCGACCAGCGGCACGGTCTGCAACGGATTGCGGGTGCCGTCGGGGCGTTCGGCCAGCCGGCCGTCATCGATCCAGTCCTGCACCCTCGCCACCTGCAGCCGCAGCCCACCCTCGGCCACCACCCGGTCCCGGAACTCGAGCACCTCCGGGAAGTTGTGCCCGGTGTCCACGTGCAGCAGGGAGAACGGCAGCGCCGCCGGGAAGAAGGCCTTGCGGGCCAGGTGCAGCACCAGGACCGAGTCCTTGCCGGCGGAGAACAGGATGACGGGTTTGTCGAACTGTCCCGCCACCTCCCGCAGGATGTGGATCGCCTCCGACTCCAGCGCACGCAGATGTGGGCTGACGAGCCGGGTGCCGCCGGGCCGGGCGGGAATCCTCACGGGCGCCTCGATGGTCGTCATAGCAATCCCCTCGCGGTCAGCAACTCGAGCAGTGCGGTGACGCAGCCGTCCAGGTCCGTCGTCGACGTGTCCAGCCGCAGATCCGGGTTCGCCGGTACCTCATACGGGTCGTCGACGCCGGTCATCGCGCTGATCTCGCCGCGAAATGCCCTGGCGTACAGGCCCTTCACGTCGCGGTACGCGCAGACCTGCAGCGGGGTGGACAGGTGGATCTCCAGCAGGGTGGTGCCCCGCGCCTCGTGATGGGCGCGGACCTTCGCCCGGGCGTCGGCATACGGGGCGATCACCGGCACCAGCACGGTGACGCCGTGCCGGGCCAGCAACTCGGCGACGAAACCGATTCGGCTGACCTGGGTTTCGCGGTCGGCGCGGCTGAATCCGAGGTCTGCGGACAGGTGGGTCCGGACCTGGTCACCGTCCAGGATCTCCACCGCGCCGCCCCGCTGCCGCAATCGGTCCCCCAGGGCGAGCGCGAGCGTGGTCTTTCCCGCACTCGGCAGGCCGGTCAGCCAGACGGTGCTGCCGGCGCGGGCGCCGCCCCGGGTGCCGGCGTCGACGGCGGGCGCGTTCTGCGTCGTCGTCATCGGTTGATCCCGCATTCGGTTTTGGCCAGCCCGGCCCAGCGGCCGGACCGGGCGTCCTGGCCGGGCAGCACCCGCCGGGTGCACGGCTCGCAGCCGATCGACGGGTGCTGCGGACCGAGCAAGGGATTGACCAGGACGTCGTTCGCCGCGATGTACCGCGCGACGTCCTGGTCCGACCAGTCGGCGAGCGGCGCGAACCTGACCTTTCCGCGCTTGACGTCGAACTGCACGACGGGCGTGTCGGCCCGGGTCGGCGATTCCACCCGCCGGACGCCGGTCGCCCACGCCTCGTACCCGTGCAACGCCGCCTCCAGCGGAGCCACCTTGCGCAGGGCGCAGCACAGATCGGGATCCCGGGCGAACAGGTCCTTGCCGTACTGGCGGTCCTGCTCGGCCACCGTCTGCAGCGGCAGCAACCGGCGCAGCGTCACGTCGTACACCGCCTCGACGGCGTCGGCAGTACCCAGGGTTTCGACGAAGTGGTAGCCGGTGTCCAGGAACAGCACATCGATGCCCGGCAGCACGGTCGACGCCAGATGCGCCAGTGCGGTGTCCTGCATGGACGCCGTCACGGCGAGCCCACCGCCGAAGTGCTCGGCGGCGTAGCGCAGGATCTCCTCGGCGGGCGCACCGTCGAGTTCCGCGGCGGCACGATCGGCGATGGCAGCCAGCTCGGTCGCGCTGCGCAGCGTGCTGATCATGAGATCACCACCGGCACATCGGCACCCTCCGGTGCGCCGCCGCGGCCGGCGAGCCCGATGAACCGCACCGCGAAGACCCGGTAGCAGTCGCGACAACTCCACGCGCCGTGCGAGGCCTCGTGCGGCCACAGGTTCGTCTCACCGCAGTACGGGCAGTACTGCGCCGGTGCCCGGTTCTCGCTCACCGGCGGACCCCGCTCACAGCAGCGCCGCCTCGTCGGCCCGGGCGACCCACTGCGCGAACCGCTCACCACTGTCGCGCTGCGCGTCGAAGGTCTTGACCACCCGCTCGACGTAATCGGCGAGTTCGTCGCCGGTCACCTTGTGGCCGCGCAGCTTCTTGCCGAATCCGGCGTCCAGCCCGAGCCCACCACCGAGATGGACCTGGAACCCCTCGACCTGCGCACCGCTGGAATCGGTGACGATCATGCCCTTGAGCCCGATGTCCGCGATCTGGGTGCGCGCGCAGGCGTTCGGGCAGCCGTTGATGTTGATCGTCAACGGCACGTCGAGATCGCCCAGCCGCCGCTCCAGTTCGTCCACCAGCGCCTGCCCACGGGCCTTTGTCTCGACGATCGCGAGCTTGCAGAACTCGAGTCCGGTGCAGGCCATCATGTTCCTGCGGAAGGTGGACGGGCTGACCGACAGCCCCAGTTCGGCCAGGCCCTCGACCAGCGAATCGACCCGGTGCGCTGCGATGTCCAGGATCACCAGTCCCTGATCGGTGGTCATCCGGATGCGGTCGGAGCCGTGCGCCTGCACCAGGTCCGCGACCTCGGTCAGCAGCGAACCGGAAATCCGGCCGACGGTCGGGTTGACGCCGACGTAGAACCGGCCGTCCTTCTGCTCGTGCACGCCGACGTGGTCCCGCGGCCCGCCCGGCACCTCGGGCGCCGGGCCGTCGATCAGCGCGCGGTGCAGGTACTGCGTCTCCAGGACCTCCCGGAACTTCTGCGGCCCCCAGTCGGCGACCAGGAACTTCAGCCGGGCCCGGTTCCGTAGCCGCCGGTAGCCGTAGTCGCGGAAGATCGACACCACGCCGGCCCAGACATCGGCCACCTCGTCGAGCGGCACCCACGCGCCGAGCCGCCGGCCGAGCATCGGGTTGGTGGACAGGCCACCGCCCACCCACAGGTCGAACCCGGGACCGTGCTCCGGGTGCACGACGCCGACGAAAGCGACGTCGTGGATTTCGTGCGCAACGTCCTGCCGCGGGGAACCGGAAATGGCTGTCTTGAACTTCCTCGGCAAATTCGAGAATTCCTCGCTGCCGACGAAACGCCGGACTATTTCCTGCACCGCGGGGGTTCCGTCGATGATCTCGTCGGCGGCCACGCCGGCCACGGGTGAGCCCAGAATGACCCGCGGGGTGTCACCGCAGGCCTCCGCGGTGCTCAGACCCACCTCTTCCAGGGCCTGCCAGATGTCGGGTACGTCCTCGATCCGTACCCAGTGCAGCTGCACGTTCTGCCGGTCGGTCAGGTCCGCCGTGTCCCGCGCGTACCGGGTGGAGACGCCGCCGATGGCCCGCAACCCGGCCGGGGTCAGCTGGCCGCCGTCGATCCGGACCCGCAGCATGAAGTACTTGTCCTCGAGCTCCTCGGGCTCGAGGACGGCTGTCCGGCCGCCGTCGATCCCCGGGGCGCGCTGGGTGTACAGCCCCCACCAGCGCATCCGGCCACGCAGATCGCTCGGATCGATGCCGTCGAAACCCGTATACCGGTAACGGTTCTCGATGCGGGCGCGGACGTGCAGGCCGTCGTCGTCCTTCTTCAACCGCTCGTTCGGGTTCAGCGGCTCCCGGTGGCCGAGAGCCCACTGCCCCTGTCCGCGGGCGACGTCCGACCGCGGGCGCCGCGGTGTACGCGGGGCAGTCGGGGTCGCCGGCGTCGTCTCGGCGTGGCGGGGCGCGGCAGCGGCCGTGGCAACGGCAGGCAGCGGTGCAGTGACATTTCCAGGGGGCACGGAAGATCCTTGCGGACAGGCCGGAAACCGTCACACCGACACGGGAGGGCGCACAGGCCCGGGCGCCGACGTCACAGCCCGGCGCAGGAAACGGCGGGATGTCAGACGGCGGAACAACAGGCTGCGCTGGCGACGCGCACGAGGTCGACCTCGCGGCAGCACACCAGAGACACACCCTGTGCAGACATGCGGCGAATCATACCGTGCCAGGGCGACGTTTCGAGCCGGGAGAAAGTGTGGTGATTTCGTCGCCCGACCAGACCCATTCGGCGGATTTCAACGGCGCATTCATCTGTCGTCGTCACCGTGCGTTGTCGGCGGCCCGGACCGTCGGGACGTTTCTGCCGCACCGGTTGTGGGCACCGATGCTTCCGGCGCCCGCAGACCGCGGGCGTACGGTCGGTGGCCGCCACCCCGGCTGCTGTCCAGCCGACGGTGTGCGGGCAGCGGCCGCACCGACCACAGACCAACCATCAGGAGTCACTCGTGACGGCATCAACCACGGCCACCGTGCCCACCATCCGGCTCAACAACGGCGTCGAGATCCCGCAGCTCGGCTTCGGGGTGTTCCAGATCAAGCCCGAGGACACCGTCGCAGCGGTCACCACCGCCCTCGAGGTCGGCTACCGGCACCTCGACACCGCGGAAATGTACGGCAACGAGCAGGAGGTCGGCCAGGCGATCGCGCAGTCCGACCTGGATCCGGCCGACGTCTTCGTCACCAGCAAGCTGAACAACGGGTTCCACGCCTACGACGACGCGCTGAAGGCGTTCGACCGGACGCTGCAGGACCTCGGTCTCGAACAGATCGACCTGTTCCTGATCCACTGGCCGCTGCCGGCAGTCGGCGACTACGTCGAGACGTGGCGCGCGCTGGAGAAGATCTACGCCGACGGCCGGTCCCGGTCCATCGGTGTCTCCAACTTCCAGGCGCATCACCTGCGGCGGCTGCATGAGGAGACCACTGTCGTCCCCGCGGTCAACCAGATCGAGGTGCACCCCTACCTCACGCAGGACGAGCTCCGTGCGTTCGACGCCGAGCACGGCATCGCGACCGAAGGCTGGTCGCCGATCGCGCAGGGCGGCGTGCTGGGCGATCCGGTGATCACCGAGCTGGCCCGGACCTACGGCAAGACGCCCGCCCAGGTGGTGCTGCGCTGGCACATCCAGCTCGGCAACATCGTGTTCCCGAAGTCCACGACGCCCAGCCGCGTGCGGGAGAACTTCGAGATCTTCGACTTCGAGCTTTCCGACCCCGACATGGGCCTGATCTCGGCGCTGAACAAGGACGAGCGGACCGGCCCGAACCCGGACGAGTTCAACTACATCCCCGGCAAGTAGCCGCGGGCCGGGCCATTCGGCCGGCACTGCCCGGGCGGGACGTCCGGCAGCGTGGAAAGGGCCCCGCGTCGCTTGATCGATGCGGGCCCCTTTCGCCTTCCGCGCCTGTCGCAGTGGCGTTGTCGGTGGTCCCCGCCATGATCTTGGCCATGGACGCGACCGCCTTGCTGCTCGGGGCCCTGTTGCTGCTCGCCGGGCTGGCGATCGGCCTGCTGATCGGCCGATCGGCACCGCGACCCGACCGCGCCGGCGCCGGCAGCGAGGTCGCCGCCGTTCTGGCGCCGGCCTCCGCCGCCCTCCAGCGGGTAGAGGACCGGCTGCTCGAGGTGGAGCGGGACCGGGCCGGCGCCTATGCGGGACTGCGCGAGCAGGTCGCGGCGCTGCACCGGACATCCGCCGAGCTGGGCAACCAGACCCGCTCACTGGTCGGCGCGCTGCGCGCCCCGCAGGTTCGGGGCCGCTGGGGCGAGGTCCAGCTCCAGCGGATCGTGGAACTGGCCGGCATGGTCGAGCACTGCGACTTCCAGACCCAGGTGGGTGCGCACGCCGCCGGCGTGGACGGTGCCGGTGTGCGCCCGGACATGATCATCCGGCTGTCGGGCGGCCGGCTCATCCCGGTGGACGCGAAGGTGCCGTTCGCCGCCTGGCTGGAGGCGCTGGACTGCACCGATGATCGCCGCCGGGCCGCGCTGACGGCCGCGCACGCCCGGGCACTGCGGGGCCACGTGGACGCGCTCGCCGCGAAGGCGTACTGGCGGCACTTCCAGCCGGCCCCGGAGTTCGTGGTGCTGTTCGTCCCGGGCGAACCACTGCTCGACGCCGCTCTGGCGGTGGATCCGGGGCTGTCCGAACACGCCTTCGGCCGCAACGTGGTGATCGCCACTCCCACCTCGCTGATCGCACTGCTGCGGACCATCGCCTTCACCTGGCGGCAGGAGCGGTTGTCGGCATCGGCCGCGGAGGTGCACGCCCTGGGCCGTGAACTACACGGGCGGCTCGGCACGCTGGTCGGTCACCTCACCGGCCTCGGCACCGGACTGGAACGCGCCGTGCAGTCCTACAACCAGACGGTGCGGTCCATGGAGACCAGGGTGCTGGTCAGTGCCCGGCGGTTCACCGACCTGGGCGTCACCGGGGAGGAACTGCCGGTGCCCGAGCAGATCGACCTGCTCCCCCGGAGACCACATGCAGCCGAGCCCGGCCCCGGGAACGCCCCCGGCACGGCCGCCGAGCCGGTCACCGATGACGCCGCGTCGGCGCAGGTGATGCCACTGCGCAGTGCCGCCCGCCGGGCGTGGGACGCTACCGTGGACGGGTGACGACGAATACCGCGAGCCGACCCTCGGTCGCCGACGTGTCAGTGCTGCCCGGCGTGCGGGGCCTCCCGTCCTGGGCGGTCGTCGCCGTCGCCGTCGTCCTGACGCTGGGCGGCGCCGCCATTGACGGCGTGACGACCGGAACGCTGTCCTGGGGGTTGCGGATCGGTTTCTACGCCGGCGTGGTGCTCGCCGCATTGCTGGTTCGCCGAGGCTCGATCTTCACCGCGATGGTGCAACCGCCGCTCGTGCTGGTCGTCGGCATCGTCCTGGGCGGGATGCTGTTCACCGACGCCGGCGGCCTGTACAGCACCGGACTGAGAATCATCGGCGCGTTCCCGACGATGGCGCTGGGCACGGCGGCGGCGGTACTGATCGGGCTGATCAGGATCCTGGCGCAGCCGATGCGCGGCAGCCGGCAGGCAGCCCGGACCACCGCCTCACACGTCTGAGCGCCCCGCGGCGGGCCCGAACCCGCACCCGCCGATCGTCTGAACCCGCACCGCGCACGGGTCGGAGTCAGCTCAGGCGGTCGCCGGACGAAGATCCTTGCGCAATTCCTTTGGCAGCGAGAACGTCAACGTCTCCTTGGCCGCGGTGAACTCCTCCGCCGGGGGGTAGCCACGCTCGGTCAGGTACTGGAGTACGCCCATCACCAGGTCGTCGGGCACGGACGCCCCGCTCGTGACGCCGACCGTTGCGACGCCGTGCAGCCACCGCTCGTCGATCTCGCTCGCGTCATCGACGAGGTAGGACGCCCGCGCACCGGCGTCCAGCGCCACCTCGACCAGCCGCACAGAATTCGACGAATTCTTCGAGCCCACCACGATCACCAGGTCGCAGTCGGGGGCGATCTGCTTGACGACCTCCTGTCGGTTCTGGGTGGCGTAGCAGATGTCGTCGCTCGGCGGCGCCGTCATCAGCGGGAACCGCTTGCGCAGCAGGTCCACCGTCTCCAGCGTCTCGTCGACCGACAGCGTGGTCTGCGAGAGCCAGATCACCTTCTCCGGATCGCGCACCGCGACGCTGTCCACATCCGCCTGGTCGTTGATCACCTGGATCGACTCCGGCGCCTCCCCGTGGGTCCCCTCGACCTCTTCGTGACCGCGGTGACCGATCAGCAGGATGTCGTAATCGTCGGACGCGAAGCGGCGGGCCTCCTTGTGCACCTTGGTCACCAGCGGGCAGGTGGCGTCGATGACCTGCAACCGCCGCCGGGCCGCCTCGTCGTGCACCGCCGGCGACACCCCGTGCGCGGAGAACACCACCAGTGCACCCTCGGGCACCTCATCGGTCTCGTCGACGAAGATCGCTCCGCGCGCCTCCAGGTTCGCCACCACGTGCTTGTTGTGCACGATCTGCTTGCGCACGTACACCGGCGCCCCGTACTGCTCGAGCGCCTTCTCCACCGTGACGACGGCACGATCGACGCCGGCGCAGTAGCCGCGGGGGCTCGCGAGCAGGACACGGCGGGCAGGTGACGTCATGCCGTCCATCGTAGGGGCGACGGCCGAGGCCACGGAGCGGCGCACGCACCCGCCGGTGGGCGACACCACATCTCATCCGGCCGGCTCCCGCGCGGCGGGGCCGTCCTGGAGGCGGATCGGTCGGCCGCGGTGACACGGTCGCGGCCGATGGGGCAGGCTGATGGCATGGCCATCACGCTTCCGCTGCCGTTCCGCGTCGCCGCCGGGATCCTGGGTGCGGGGATCGACCGCGTCCGCGCGCTCCCCGAGGACATTCCCGCGCTGCCGGTGTCGCTGGTGGGCAACGCCATGCGACTGTCGATGAAGGTCCAGCAGGAGATCGCCGCCCTCGCGACCAGGGGCGATGAACTGCTCGGCGGGGTGATCGGGGCTCCCCAGGAGCACCCCTCGTGGGCGCGCTTCGACGACGACGAGCCCGCCATCCCGCCCACCCGCCCGGGTACCGCATCCACCGGCCGGACCACCGCCTCCGGGCCCGACCGGCGCATCGATCGGGGCTCGGGGACAGCAACAGCGGGCGCCGGAGGTCACGAGCCTGCGGCCGGCGGTGACTCGAACGGCAGCGGTGGCCGTCACCTCACCACGCCGGAGACGACCTCGTTGCCGCCAGAGACCACCACCGCGATGGCCGCGGCGGTGGAGGTCCCCGAGGTGGTCGTGGAGCAGTCGCTGATCGCGGCCGATGACGCCGGCCAGCAGCTCGACGAGCAGCAGGCGGACGCGGTGGTCGACGAGATCGTCGAAGCGGTGGCCACCGGCGCCGACGCCGAGGCGCTCGCCGACATCTCCGACGAAGTCGAGCAGGCAGCCGCCGACGAGGCAGCCGCCGAGGTCGAGGAGGCGCTCGTCGAGGATGCCGTGCTCGGCGAGGCGCTGATCGAGGAGACCGTCCTGGAAGAGGCGGCGGTGCAGGAGGCCGCGGTGGTGCAGGAGGCCGTGCTGCAGGAGGCCGTGCTGCAGGAGGCCGTGCTGCAGGAGGCCGTGCTGCAGGAGGCCGTGCTGCAGGAGGCCGTGCTGCAGGAGGCGGAGGTGGAGGCCGCCGAGGAAGCGGCCATCGAGGACGCCATCGAAGAGGCTGTCGAGCAGGCCGCCGAGGAAGCGGCCATCGAGGACGCCATCGAAGAGGCTGTCGAGCAGGCGGCTGCGGAGGCCGCGCTGGAAGAGGCCGCCGAGGAGGCCCTGGAGGACGCTGCGGAACAGGCAGCTCTCACCGAGACGCTGGCCGAGGTGGCCGCCGAGGAACAGGTGCTGGAGGAGGCGCTGGTCGAGGCCGCGGTGGAAGAATCCGTCCTGGCCGACGAACTCGACCGTGCGGTGGCCGAGAACGCTGCGGCCGAGGCCGTGCTGGAAACCGAGCTCGAGGAGACCGCGGCGGCCGAAGCGGTGCTGGCCGAGGCGCTCGAGGAAACCCTGGACGAAGAGGCCGAGATCGAAGCCGTCCTCAGCGACGGGCCCGGCGCGGCGGCGGGGCAGGACCCGGGTGCCGGCGATCCCGGCGATGACGCGGACCTGCCGCTTCCCGGTTACGAACGGCTGACCCTGGCCCAGGTGCGCGGTCACCTGCGCAACCTGTCCGCCGACGACGTGTCGGTGCTGCTGCAGTTCGAACGCGACAACGAGAACCGCCCGCCGTTCCTGACGCTGCTCACCAACCGGCTCGTCACGCTGGACGCCCAGAACCCGTGAGCAGCGCGCTCTCCCGCGATCCGTCCGGAGGGCCGTCGAACGCCGGCGGTGGTCAGGATGGCGCCCGCCCACCGCTGCCCGCGAAGGCCGGGGACACCAGCCGGGAGAACCCGTGGCCGGTTCGGGCGCTGGCCCAGCGGATGGCGCAGTACGTGGCGCGGGCGCCGGCCGCGTGGGTCGAGGGTCAACTCGCGGAGATCTCGCTGCGGTCCGGGTCCCAGATGTCGTTCCTGACGTTGCGCGACCCGTCGGTGTCGATGTCACTGCAGGTGGTCTGCTCGCGCAGCATGCTCACCTCGCTGACCCCGCCGCCGACCGAGGGATCCCGCGTGGTGGTGCACGGGCGCTTCGAGTTCTATCCCGCCCGCGGGTCCCTCACCTTCCGGGTCGACCAGATCCACCCGGTCGGGCTCGGTGAGTTGCTGGCCCGGCTGGAGCGGTTGCGCCGGCTGCTGGCGGCGGAGGGTCTGACGGCGCCGGAGCGGAAGAAGCCGTTGCCGTTCCTGCCCCGGGTGGTCGGGTTGATCACCGGCCGGGCCAGCGCCGCCGAATCCGACGTGCTGGCCAACGCCCGGGCTCGCTGGCCGGCGGTCCGCTTCCGGGTCGAGAACCCGGCCGTGCAGGGCATTCTCGCCGTTTCTCAGCTGCTGGAATCGTTGGCCCGATTGGACGCCGATCCGGACGTCGACGTCATCGTGCTGGCCAGGGGCGGTGGCAGTGTGGAGGACCTGCTGCCGTTCTCCGACGAGACGTTGTGCCGCGCCGTGTCCCGGTGCCGGACGCCGGTGATCTCGGCGATCGGCCATGAACCCGACCACCCGATCGTCGACGACGTGGCCGACCTGAGGTGTTCGACGCCCACCGACGCCGGGAAGCGGGTGGTCCCGGACGCCGCGGCGGAACTGCGCCAGGTGGAACAGTTCCGCGGCCGGGCCCGGCGCGCGCTGACCGGATGGGTGAGCACCGAAGAGGCACGCCTGCGTCGGCTGACGTCGGCGACGGTGCTGGCGGACCCACTGACGCCGATCAACCACCGAGCGGTCGAGGTGGAGCGGCTCCGCAGCCGCGGCCGTTCCCAGCTGGCGATGCTGCTCGAACGGCTTGACCGGGACATCGCGCACCGGCGGGCTCAGCTGTCCGCGCTGGGACCGGCGGCCACCCTGGCCCGCGGCTACGCGGTGGTGCAGGCGGACCGGCACGTCGTCCGCTCGGTGGCCGACGCTCCGGTCGGCACGCCGCTGCGGATCCGGGTGGCCGACGGCGCGATCCATGCCACCAGCACGACGGTGGAGGCGGCGCCGTGATCGGCCCGCCCGACGAAGCGCGACACCGGCACCGTCACCGCACCACCGCGACAGCACCACCAGTCAGCACCACCAGTGAGCAACAGGAGAAGCCATGCCCCCGGCAGCCGACACGACCAGGGCGGGCGACCCCGATCCCGCCGCCACGCAGAGTCCCAGTGCCAGTTACGAACACGCCCGCGACGAGCTGGCCGCGGTGGTCGCGCAGCTGGAGTCCGGCGGGCTGTCGTTGGACGAGTCGCTCACCCTGTGGGAGCGCGGTGAGCACCTGGCGGCCGAATGCACGCGGTTCCTCGACGGCGCCCGGGAGCGGGTCGAGACCGCGTTGCGCAAGTCGGACGGCAAACAATCGGACGGCGAACAATCGGACGGATAGCGGGACGACGCCGGCGCGGACCGGGTCAGGATCTGCCGATGCCGGACGGCATCAGGCCGAAGCCGACAGGGACATCGCCGGGATCGTGACCCAGTGAGGCGATGTGGTTGTCCGCGTCGACGAAGACGACGGCCGCCTGGCGGGTCCGGGCCTCGGCGTCGGTGAGCATGCCGTACCCGATGATGATCACCACGTCGCCCGGGTGCACCAGATGCGCGGCGGCGCCGTTGATCGCGACACCGCCCGCTCCGCGATCGCCGGCGATCACGTAGGTCGTCAGCCGGGCACCGTTGGTGACGTCCACGACATCCACCTGCTGCCCGGGGAGCAGGTCCGCGGCGTCCAGCAGGTCGGCGTCGATGGTGATCGACCCGACGTAGTTCAGATCGGCGGCCGTCACGGTCGCCCGGTGGATCTTTCCGATCAGCATCGGACGGAGCATCCAGACCTCCCGGCCCGATCGAGGAACGCGATAGTCGCGCAGACCGGCGAACGTGCCTTCACCGCGCGACCCAGGATGACATGCGCGGCACCACCGGCGCCGGTGAAGGTGGTCACATTACCGGAGCGAACCGGCGGATAACCTGCCCTGCATGGACCCGACGGCCGCGCTGCGGCGGATCGCCTTCCTCCTCGAGCGGTCCCAGGCGCCGACCTACCGCGTGCGCGCCTTCCGAACCGCCGCGCTCGCCATCGCCGAGCTCGGCCCGGCGGAGCTCGAGAGGCGTTCCAGGGATAAAACTCTCAGTGAGCTGCGCGGAGTGGGACCGAAGACCTCGGCGGTCGTGCAGCAGGCAGTGGCCGGCGGGGTGCCCGAGTACCTCGCCGACCTCGAACGCGACCTGCACCCGCTGGTGACAGGCGGCGAGGCGATCCGGGCCGCGCTGCGCGGCGACCTGCACTCGCACAGCGACTGGAGCGACGGCGGCAGCCCGATCCAGGAGATGGCCGTCACCGCCATGGAACTCGGCCACGAATACCAGGCGCTGACCGATCATTCACCGCGGCTGACCGTCGCCAACGGGCTGACTGCCGAGCGTCTGGAGCAGCAGATGCGGATCGTCGCCACCCTCAACAAGCACCTCGGCGACTTCCGCCTGCTCACCGGCATCGAGTGCGACATCAACGAGGACGGCACCCTGGACCAGACCGATGAGCTGCTCGGCCGGGTCGAGATCGTCGTCGCCTCGGTGCATTCCAAGCTGCGCGCCGACGCCGGATCGATGACCAGGCGGATGCTGCGGGCGATCGGGAACCCGCACACCGACATCCTCGGGCACTGCACCGGACGGCTCGTCACCGGCGGCCGCGGCACCCGCCCGGAGAGCTCGTTCGACGCGGACCGGGTCTTCGCAGCCTGCGCCGGCGCCGGGGTCGCAGTGGAGATCAACAGCCGCCCCGAGCGGCTGGATCCACCCCGCCGGTTGCTGCGGCAGGCCGTGGAGGCCGGCTGCCTGTTCAGCATCGGCACCGATGCGCATGCTCCTGGCCAGCTGGACTGGCAGCCGTACGGATGCGCCCGCGCGGAGGAATGCGGCGTGCCGGTCGACCGGATCGTCAACACCTGGCCGCTGGACCGGCTACTGGAGTGGACCGCGCGCGACCGACCCTGACCGAACACGAAGGCCGATCGCCGGGCCCGGAGGTCAGCTCGCTGAGCTCACCTGCGCCGCGAGCGTGCGGAAGTCGTCGGCCGAGGCGCTGCCGGTGATCAGGTACGTGACGTCACCGGCCGTGCGGAACCAGGCCTGCTCGGAGCGGCGGCCGGTGGTCGTCGTCCAGGTCTGCCCGCCGGCCTGCACGGTGCCGGTCACCGGTGCGGCCGCACCGAGCTCCGCGGTCAGCACGTCCGGAACGGCGCCGCTGGACTGCACCAGCGTGATGAACCGGCCCTCCGGGGTCAGCCATCCCGCCCGCGCGGCCGGCGGCTGACCTGATGTGCCGGGCTTCTCGGTGAACGAGAACGAATTCGGCGTCCAGTTCGACGGCAGCGCAGCGGGGGTGACGAGCGGGAAACCGACGAGCGGCTCAGCCTTCTGCAGCCCGCCGGTGACGTCCGCGGTGATCACCTGACCGTCGGTGGGACCACCGGGCGAGAAGCTCACTCCGCCGTACATGCCGACCAGCACCAGGGTGATCACGGCCAGCAGGCCGACGGACAGGGCCATGTCCCGCAGGGTCTTCGGTCGACGGTCCGCCACCCGTCCATGGTTGCACGACCGCCGATCGGAGCCGTTCGGCCGAATCGTCCGGTGTGACCGAGTCGGGGCGGCGCCGGCTGGTCGGCCCCGGACCACCCCGGATAGCGTTGCTCGCATGGCAGAACACAACGTCGAGTTCCCAGCCGGTGATGCCGGATCGAACGCCGCTGACGACTTCCGCATCGAGCACGACACGATGGGCGAGGTCCGGGTCCCGAGAAACGCGAAGTACCAGGCGCAGACCCAGCGGGCGGTGGAGAACTTCCCCATCTCGTTCCGCACCCTCGAGCAGTCCCAGATCAGGGCGCTGGCGTTGATCAAGTCCGCCGCCGCCCGGGTCAACGTCAAGCTCGGCGTGGTACCGGAGGACATCGGTGCGGCGGTCCGGCAGGCCGCGGACCGGGTGGCGGCCGGTGAGTTCGACGGGGATTTCCCGATCGACGTCTTCCAGACCGGGTCCGGCACCAGTTCCAACATGAACGCCAACGAGGTGATCGCGACCGTGGCCGCGGCAGCGCTGGACGGCAAGGTGCATCCCAACGACCACGTCAACGCTTCCCAGTCGTCCAACGACGTGTTCCCCACGTCCATCCACGTCGCCGCGACCGAATCCGTTGTGCACCATCTCTTTCCGGCGCTGGACCAGCTGGAGCAGGCACTGTCGGCGAAGGCCGCGGAGTGGGCGACGGTGGTGAAATCCGGTCGCACCCACCTGATGGACGCCACCCCGGTCACTCTCGGGCAGGAATTCGGCGGGTACGCCGCGCAGATCCGCAACGGCAAGGAGCGGCTGCAGGCATCGCTGCCCCGGCTGGCCGAGTTGCCACTGGGCGGCACCGCGGTCGGCACCGGCATCAACACCCCGCCCGGTTTCGCCGCGGCGGTCATCGAGCAACTGGCCGCGGACACGGGTTTGCCGTTCACCGAGGCGCGCAACCACTTCGAGGCGCAGGCCGCCCGGGACGGGCTGGTCGAGACCTCAGGGCAGTTGCGGACGCTGGCGGTCAGCCTGTTCAAGATCTGCAACGATCTCCGCTGGATGGGCTCTGGTCCCACGGCCGGCCTCGGTGAGATCGCCCTGCCCGACCTGCAGCCGGGTTCGTCGATCATGCCGGGCAAGGTCAATCCGGTGCTGCCGGAGGCCACGATGATGGTGTGCGCCCAGGTCATCGGAAACGACGCCACCATCGCATTCGCCGGGACCCAGGGCAACTTCGAGCTCAACGTGATGCTGCCGGTCATCGGCCGCAACCTGCTGGAGTCGATCAAACTGCTGACCAACACCAGTCGCGTGCTCGCCGACCGGTGCATCGCCGGGATCACCGCGAACACCGAGAAGTTGCGGGCCTACGCCGAGTCGTCACCGTCCATCGTCACACCGCTGAACAAGTACATCGGGTACGAGGAAGCCGCGAAGATCGCCAAGCAGGCGCTGCGCGAGAACAAGACGATCAAAACCGTTGTGCTGGAACGGGGTCATGTCGCGAACGGCAAGCTCACCGCCGAGCAGCTCGACGCGGCGCTGGACGTGCTGTCCATGACACATCCCTAGCCAGCACGCCTAGGACGGACGGTCCGTCTGCCCGGTGTCGTCCTCGTCGGGGGTCCAGGCCTGCGTGTGCGGGCCGTCGCCACCGGGCTGCTCACCCGCGGGCCCGGCAGGCGGATTAGGCGCATCGGTCGGCCCCTGCGAGCCCGGGGCCGGCCGGCCCGTCCCCGTCTCACCCGGCGTCGGCCCGGCCGCACCGGTGCCCTGGCCGCCACCCGGCGGCCCGATCACCTGCGTCGGGCCGGCCGGGTCCCGCCCCGAGTACAGGGTGGGGCTGTCCGGGTGGTCGCGGCCGGAGAGCAGCCCGTACGGGTCCTCGCCGGGTGGCGGTCCTTCCGGCCGGGCCGGCGGCAGCACCACGGTAGGGGCGTCGTACGGCCCCGCCGCCTGCTCCCGCGCCGCCGCATCGGTGATCGCCTGCTCGTCGCGTTCCCGCTGCTCCTGCTCCTTGTTCCGCCGGTAGACGACGATGGCGGTGATGATCCCGGCCAGCACGATGATCCCGATGATCAGCCACAGCCACCACAGGTTCGTCCCGGAGTCGGTGTTCGTCGGCGTCACCGCGGTGGTCGGCGCAGCTGCACTGCTGCTCGGCGACGCGGAGGAGCTGCTGCTGGAACTGGCCGGCGCCGACGACGACGCCGCGCTGCTGGGCGAGGCGCTGGTGGACGGTGTCGACGACGCCGAGGTCGGCGGCGGCGGCGCGGTCACCTGGAAGCTGGCCACCCCGACGGTCCCCGATTGCTGACCGATGGCCTCGAGACGATGGGTGCCGGGGGCGATGTCGGCGGGGACCACGAACCTGGCCTGCGCGACACCGGTCCCGTCCGCGGTGACCGGGGACAGCGTGATCGGCGCCGAGAACAGCGTCAGGTTGACCTGCTCGCCGGCCGCGAACCCGGAGAAGATCACCAGCTGGGTCTTGCCCGCTTCGATGTCCGGGGTCGCGATGTCCTGCACGGTGGCGCTTTTCGGCGCGGTCGGCCCGGTCGGCCCGGTCGGCGCGGTCGGCGCGGTCGGACTGGACGACGTCGGCGGGGTGGAACTGGACGAGGTCGGCGGCGGGGCCGCGAACGTCACCGGCACCGCGTTGTCCTCGGTGCGGATCGTCGGGTCGTCGCTCGCGGTGTAGAGCGAGCACTTGGCGGAGACGCAGTCGACGTCACCCTCGTCCACCTTCGGCAGGGCCAGGGTCACCGAGAACGAGCCGTCCGGACCCCACGCGGCCCGGACACCGCCTGTGCCATCACCGTTTTCGGTGATGTGCGCCCAGCCGGTGCCGGTGTTGCCGTCCGGGATCGGCCCACCCACGCAGGTGGTCAATTTCTCGGGGGCACCCGAGCCGTCCTCGCAGACCGCGATGTACAGGCCGTGCGTGACGTCGAAACCCTTGCCCTGCACGGCAATGGTGGCGTTCTCCACCGGCAGGTCCGTGGTCGAGTCCACGACCAGTGTCCGGGTGCCGTCCGACGTGGTCGTGGGCGCCGCGGCCTGGGCCCCGACCACCGGAACGGCGGGAGCCGCCTGCGCAGGAACCACGGCCGTCAACACCGCGGCCGCCGCAACGGTCGCTCCGGCCAGCACTGCGGCGGCGCTACGGGTTCGTCTCATCGGCACCCTTCCCGGCTTCCGACGCCGTGGCCGGACACCGCGTGTCACTGTGCCGGTTCAGGGCGCCGGACGCACGCCGACAGGCCGGGCGGCCGCCTCCGCTCGTCGCAGCAGCTGTCGACGCAGCCGCTCGCTGCCGGCCATCGACGCAGCGCGGCGCCACGCTGCCGCTGCGCCCGGGTCCGAGCTTCGCTCCAGCAACTCGGCATGTGCGGCCCACATCGGCAGATAGCCGGCCAGTCGCGGATCGGCGAGGAGTGGGCCGAGCAACGCCAGCCCGCGTTCCGGGCCGGCGGCACGCCCGTGCGCCATGGCATGGTTCACGGCGACGACCGGAGTCGGGTCGAGCCGCAGCAGGATGTCGTACAGCCGGCTGATCTGCGGCCAGTCGATCGCCTCGACGCTTCGGGCCGACGACATGCAGCAGGGCGATGGCCGCCTCGATCCGGTAGGGCCCTGGAGGGGTGCACGCCGTTGTCGCGAGCAATGCCTTGGTCCGGTCGACTGCGCCCCGATCCCATCGGGACCGGTCCTGCGCGGCGAAGGTGACGATCTCGCCATCGGCCCGCCGCGCCCCGGCCCTGGCGTGCTGGAGCAGCAGCAGCGCCGCGAGACCGGTTGTTTCGTCGTCGTCGGGCAGCAATTCGTGCGACTGCAGGGCAAGCCAGACCGCTTCGGCGCACAGGTCGTCCCCGCCGGGTGCGTCGTGACCTGCCGGGAGGTACCCCTCCGTGAAGATCAGATAGATGACGGTCCGCAGCTGATCCGGGCGCGGCTGGAGCCGCTGCGCGTCGGGCACGCCGAAGGGGATGCTGGCGCGGCCGATCTTGGCGCGGGCCCGCACCAGCCGTTTGGTCACGGTGGCCGGGCTGACCAGCAGCAGTGCGGCAATGCGGTCGTCGCGGAGCCCGGCAACATGACGAAGGGTCAGCGCGACCTGAGCCTCGGCCGAGAGCGCAGGATGGCAGCACACCAGCATCATTGCGAGCAGATCGTCCTCGGTGACCGACGGGGCTACGTCCGCAAGCGCGCGCCGCGGGCCGGCTGTTTCCCGATCGGCTTCCGAGGCGCTGGCGAGTGGGAAGCGCTGCCTGCGCTGCTCGTCGACGGCCTTGCGCCACGCAGCGGTCGTCAGCCAGGCACCGGGCCGGGTCGGCACACCGTCCCGCACTCAGTGCACCGATGCGGCAGCGAACGCTTCCTGCACCGCATCTTCCGCCGCCTGCAGATCGCCCGTCCGCGGTGCGATGGCAGCAACGATCCGCGGACGCTCGGTCCTCCAGACGTCCGTCAGAACGGCGGCCAAAAGGTAGGCGTCAGGCGCAGCAGGTTCGGCGTCGGTGTTGTCATCCATGCTGATCCGGCCGCGCCGTTGACGTCAGACCCAGCACCACGGAGG
>CAWAVL010000018.1:0-171037 GCA_963785455.1 uncultured Actinomycetota bacterium | reverse complement strand
GGCCTTGGCGGTGCGCTCGTTCATCCTGAACCGTGTCGATGTCACCGCGGAACTGCGCGATCTGGCAGTACCGAGCTTGTTCGTCGCGTCAGATGACCGGGGCGACTGGAGCCCAAGCGCCGCCGACTCCGCCGCCGCGTTTGCCCCTTGCGCCGAGTCGGCGGTGATCACCGGCGCCCGGACGTTGATTCCATTGGAACGGCCGGAAGCCTTGGCGTCCCAGGTGATCCGATTCTGGAATGGCATCGGCTGAGTTCGAACTCATGACCCGAAAGGAGACGACATGGCCTGGCTGCCGCAGGATTTCGTCCACCCATTGGTCGTACCGGTGATGAGCGGATTTCACCTCCGTCCGATCCGGGCCTCCGACGTCCACCTGGACATGCCTGCCGTCATGGGGTCACAGGAGCGCCTGTGGTCGATCTACGGCACGGCGTGGGGATGGCCACCGAGCACCATGACGGCCGAGCAGGATCGCGAAGACCTGGCCCGTCACGAAGCTGAGGCGGAGCACCACGAGTCGTTCAACTACGCGCTCTTCGACGACGCAGAAAGCGAACTCATCGGCTGCGTGTACGTCGACCCACCGGAGAAGGTCGGCGCCGACGCCGAAATCTGCTGGTGGGTGCGCGACGAGTACACCGGTTCTGAGGTCGAAACCGCGCTGGACGCGTTCGTTCCGCGCTGGATCGAGCAGGCCTGGCCATTTCGGAAGCCCCGGTACGTCGGCCGTGACCTCAGCTGGCAGGAGTGGCTGGACCTACCGTCGATCGATCAGCAGAACTGACTCGCCGACCGCGGCTACGCCGCGGCGATCGTCGGGCGGCCAAGAGTCAGCTGCTATGTACTTGGGTTGCTTTGACGATCCGAACGAACTTCTGCAGCAGCGCCCGCAACTGGGCAACGTTCTCGGCGGAGTGTTGTGGGGCTAGCCTGCGCTGGCCACGATACTTGAGCCATTTTCTCGGTGTCACGAGCACGTGCTGGGAGTTTCGGTGTGGGACCCGGTTCAACGCCGGTCGCTTGGCCCAGTTGTGGTGGTACGGCCAGCATTGCTAAAGGCTTCGTGGACGGTTCTGTGGACGGTCCTGTGGACGAACGAGGCGTCGCTATCTCATCAGCCCAAGGACGAGACGCAAGGCAGCATCGACGTGTCGCATCTCCTCGTTGCTGAGACGGCCGACGACCTTACCTAATCGCTGGGGATCCACGGCCGCAGTCTGTTCGACCAACACCCGGGTCTGACGGCCCTGCAGTTCTATCTCCGGCCGAAAACTCGCCGCCAGCGCCGACGTCGAGGTTGGTGCCACCAGCCACGTGGACAAGACCAAGATGTCGGCTTGCACCACGACCGCGAAGCGAGCACCGGAGTGCTCGTGCCCTCGACTGCCGCGCGGAGTGCGCAGCCCGAAGACCTCACCACGCACGCAATGTCTCCATGTCACGAAGCACCTGCGCCGCCTCGGCCCGATCCTGCTCGTTGGCCGCCAGCGCTGCCGACTCGGCGCGAAGCCTGTCCTGCGCGCGAAGCCGAGCGGCATCGATCAGCGCAGATCGCAGAGCATTGGAGACGGTGGTCCCGTCCTTCGTCAGCACCGCCAGGGCGCGCAACGCGTCGTCGTCCGGTCGGAATGTGATCGTCTCGGCCATCGCGCCAATGTAATACGCAATGCAAGGCAGACGAGTGAACGGCAGCTGTGTCCGGGCCATGCAGGTTCGCGACTGTGGGTTGCCGTCGGGTGACGTCGGTGCCGGCCGGGTCGGCCGGGGTTGTCAGAGCCGGCCGGCCGCCATTTCCGAGCAGATGTGGTCGGCCTGCCGAGTGGCGAGCGCGACGATGGTCAGGGTTGGATTCGCGGCAGCGCTGGTCGTCATGACCGAGCCGTCGCTGACGAACAGGTTCGCCACGTCGTGCGCTTTGCCCCAGCGGTCCACCACCCCGTCCTTGGGCCGCTCGCTCATCCGGCAGGTCCCGAGATTGTGGGTGGACGGGTACGGCGGGGTGTGGTGTACCGAGATCGCCCCGGCCGCACCGTAAATGGAATCCGCGGCGGCGTAGGCGTGGTCCCGCATCGCGGCGTCGTTCGGGTGGTCGTCGTAGTGCACGTCGGGCACCGGCAGCCCCCACTGGTCCTTGACATCTGGGTTGAGGGTGACCCGGTTCGACTCCTGCGGCAGGTCCTCGCCAACCAACCACATCCCTGCGGTGCGCTCGTAGGCATCCATTTTTTCGGTGAAGCTGCGCCCCCACTCCCCCGGTTCGATGAAGCTGGCCAGGAAGGCCGGGCCGAGCGAGAGCGTCTCCATGTAGTAGCCACCGGCGAACCCGCGGGAGGTGTCGTGCTTCGCCTCGTCGGCGACGATCCCGGCCATCGTCTCGCCCCGGTACATCCGCACCGGCTTCTCGAACTGCCCGTAGGCCGATCCGGTCATGTGCCGCATGTAGTTGCGACCGACCTGCCCCGATGAGTTCGCCAGACCATCCGGATGCAGGGAGCTCGCGCTCATCAGCAGAAGTCGCGGCGACTCGATCGAGTTACCGGCCACGCAGACCACCTTCGCGGCCTGTCGGTGCAGAGCACCTGCGGCATCCAGGTATTCGACGGCGTTGACGGTGCCGCTGTCATCGTGGGTGATCTTCACCGCGTGGCTCAAGGGGCGCAGGTCGAGGTTGCCGGTGGCCATGGCCCGCGGGATCTCGCGGACCAGCGTCGACCACTTGGAACCGTGTTTGTCGCCCTGGAAGTTGAAGCCGTCCTGGACCGATGCGGGTCGGCCGTCGTACGGCTCGGCGTTGGTGGCGTACGGGCCGGTCGCGTAGTAGCGATAACCGGCCTTCTCGGCGCCGTTGGCCATCACCGTGTAGTTGTTGTTCGCGGGCAGCGGTGCCCGTCCGTGCCGGTGGGTGCTGCCCATGGCGATCTCCGCCTTGTCGTACCAGGGCGCCATCTCTTCCAGGGTGATCGGCCAGTCGAGCATGTTGGCGCCGTCGAGATCGCCGTACACGCTGCGGATCCGGAACTCGTGCTCCAGGAACCGCGGGGTCGCTCCCGCCCAGTGGGTGGTGGTCCCGCCGACGGCTTTGACGATCCAGGTGGGCAGGTTCGGGAAATCCCGGGCCAGCCGCCACGTACCGCTGGTGGTCCGCATGTCGAGCCAAGCCATCTGCTTGAATGCCGGCCACTCGTCGTTGACGTAGTCGTCGGCGGTCAGATGCGGGCCGGCCTCGAGCAGGACGCATCTGACGCCCTTGGTGGTGAGCTCGTGGGCGATGGTGCCACCGCCGGCACCGGATCCGATGATGACGACGACCGGGTCGTCGTGCTCGATGGTCGCCATGCTCAGGCCTCCGCTGGGTGAACGAGTTCGGGACGCGGCTCATCGGTGTATTCGGTGATCCTTGCCGCGGGCAGCCAGTCCAGGTCGTCGAACCCGCGGTGAAGGTAGCCGCCCTTGTCGTACGAGGAGCCCTCGTAGCCAAGCATCTCCCACACCTCGCGGTCTTCGTAGAGGGCGACCACGGTGGTCGAGTGGACGAGCTTGAAGAAGGCGCTGTCCGCGATCCGCTCGACGGTGGCGGTTGCCTCGGCGTCGGACAGCGACCCGAAGTCGCCACCTGCGATCTCGTCCAGCTCGGCCAGTCCGGCCGCGAGCAGGTGATCGGAGTCGGCGTCCTGCACACTCTTGGCGGTCCGCCGGTACGGCGCGTCCGGGAAGCTCGGGTGCGGATACGCCACCCGCAACAGACGGACGAGGGTGGCCGCCTGCGCGGCGGTCAGCCCGGTCCCCGTGGCCGAACTCTCGGCGGTGTCGCGCTGCAGCTCGACCGGATCCTGAGGTTCCTGCCGCTCTTTCCGGTCATCGCCGCTGTCGCCCATGGGGTTTCTCCTCGCCGGCAGCACCGCGGTGTGCACGCCTGGGCACACCGTAACCGCGGTTCGGCCGGACGGCGAGGGGTCGGTCGCGAATCTTCGAAGTGGTGGTTAGCCTGGCCCGACACCGCCGGCACGGGAGGAATCCGATGTACTTCATCGTCGTCAAGTTCAAGACCAAGCCCGAGTGGACGGAGAAGTTCGTCGAGCTGGCCACTCCGTTCACCACGGCCACCCGCGCCGAGCCCGGCAACCTGTGGTTCGAGTGGTCCCGCAGCATCGACGAGCCGGACACCTTCGTCCTGGTCGAGGCGTTCGCCGACGACGACGCGGCCGGCGCCCACGTCAACAGCGAGCACTTCGCGACCGCGACGCGCGAGACCCTCCCGCAGGCGCTGGTCTCAACTCCCAAGATTGTGAGCCGGAAGGTGGACGGTTCGGGCTGGGATGAGATGGGCGAGATCACCATCAGCTGAGCACTACCCGGCGGCCACCCGAGCCGCATCGTAGACGTCCAACGGCATGGGATTATCCAGCTTCCAGGTGATGGCAATCGGCCGATCTCCGGTGTGGCTCAGGTAGTTCGCCGGCCCAAGGAACATGTAGGGCTCGGTGCCCATTTCGTTCGTTTTGCCATCGCGGACGAACAGCAGGATCGACGAGCCGAGGCGTCGGTGGTTGAGATATCGCTGACCTGTGGGCGAGTCGACTGACGTCGTGGATTGCGATTCCCAGTGGAAAAGGTCTGGGCTGATGGCGTAGTCGCGATACATCGTGGACGGCGAGAAGTCGGTGTCCGATTTCTTGAGCGTGATCAGGAACGCATCGGCATCCCAATCCAGTGCGCGCAACACACCCTCCCGAAAGACCGCTGGCACCCGCGTCATCGACGCGTGACCCAGGGCGGCAAGTATTTCCTCACGCTGGTATCGAGCATGGATCCGAAGATTCAGTCCTGCGAGACGGTCGTTCGGCTCGAGTGTGACGTGCCGAGCTTGATCGAATGTCACGTCGATGACTGAGTGCAGCTCGTCCCGCACGGCAGGCTCCGTCCGCAACGAGGAGAGGCCCGATTCATAGGAGGTGAATCCGCCGCCCGGCCAGAGCGAAAACAGCAACATTCGGGCGAAGGCCTGGTCGGCTGGGTTGAGGTCGGAGTAGCCGGCAGCATCGTCCGCCAGCAAGGCCTGATAGGCGATGGCACGGTCCTTATCGTCGACATGCCCGAGCGAGCGGATTCGCTTGAGTAACCCCTCCTCTCGTGATTGCCCAGCTCTCGTGGGCAGACCAGCATCGCGCCGCAACCGGGTCCAGCTGCGATTCGAGCGCACCACGTCGGCAAGTTCGATGCGTGATTCGTGGAGAAACCCGGCCAGGTCAATGTCTCCGTAGCTCCGTAGCTCACCCACCAGCGACGCCCATCGGTTCGTCAATTGGGTTCGGATGTTGTCGAGCACCAACTGTTGGGTCTGCCTGTCCAGGATGATCTGCGATCCGGACGGCAAGAAGGGAAACCCCTGCTCGACCTGGTGGGCGAGTCCCCGCCGGCTCGCACCGGTCAACGCGCGGTACCGGACATCAAACCGGAATTCCTTGCGCTGGTGCCCGACAAAATCCAGTGCGGTGAGGACGGGTTTGTCGGTGGCGAGTCGCAGACCGCGTCCGAGCTGCTGCAGGAAAATCGTCGCGCTCTCGGTCGGCCGCAAGAACAGGACGGTGTCGACTGTGGGCAGGTCGAGGCCCTCGTTGAACAGGTCGGCGGTGAACAGGATGTTGACCTGTCGTTCCCGCAACGCACGGAGCGCCTCGGCGCGGTCGCTGTCGTGGGTGGTGCCGGTGACCGAAAGCGCTGGTATTCCGGCGTCGTTGAATACGCGCGCCATGTACTTCGCGTGCGCAACTGACACGCAGAACCCCAACGCCCGCATCCCGCCGACGTCGGTGACTTTGTCGTTCAAGTTCTTCAGAATGATGGCAGCGCGCGCGTCGTTGCCGGTGTACAGGTTGGACAGTGTCCCGAGGTCGTAGCCACCTCGGGACCACTGGATTGAACGCAGGTCGGTGCCGTCTGCGATTCCGAAGTAGTGGAACGGGGTCAAGAGCCCGTCGCTCAGCGCATCCCAGAGGCGCAGTTCGGCGGCTGTCCGGCCGCCGAAAGACGATCGGACGTCTACCCCGTCGGCACGTTCGGGCGTCGCTGTGAGACCCAAAAGTTCCGCGGGTTCCAGGTGATCCAGCAATGCCCGATAGGTGGACGCTTCAGCATGATGGAATTCGTCGATGACGACGATGGAGAAGGCGTCCGCGGGGAGATTCGTCACGCCGTAGGAATGCAATGATTGGACGGAAGCGAAGACGTGCCTCCATCGCTCGGGCCTTGCGCCGCCGACATACAGCTCACCGAAATTGGCGTCGGCCAGGACCTCACGGTAGGTGCGGAGGGATTGCTGCAGGATCTCCTGCCGGTGCGCCACGAACAGCAGCGAGGGCTTGTCCGGGGTATCGGATTCGCAGAGATTCCGGTAGTCGAGGGCGGCGATGACGGTCTTGCCGGTGCCTGTCGCGGCGACGATGAGGTTGCGGTGGCGATCATGCACGGCGCGTTCGGCCGCGAGCGATTCGAGCATCTTTTCTTGATATGGATATGCCCGGACTTCAAGCCCGGACAGCGAGATGATCGTGCCGTTCGACTGCGACTGTCCCGACGCCTCCCGCAGCGCGTCGTCGAGGCGATCTCGATCCCGGTCGGGGTCATAGGTCTCGAAGCTGGCGTCATTCCAATAGGTGTCGAAGGTGGCGACAAACTTCGCCATCAAAGTCGGAGTCGCGATCTGGGAGAGCCGAACGTTCCACTCGACACCGTCCAGCAACGCTGCGCGGGACAGGTTGGACGACCCGACATAGGCGGTATCAAATCCGGTGTTCCGGCGGAACAACCACGCCTTCGCGTGCAGCCTCGTCCGCTTCGCGTCGTACTGGATCTTGACCTCAGAGCCGAACTCTCGGACGAGGCGATCAAGGGCCCTGCGCTCCGTCGCGCCCATGTACGTGGTGGTTGCCACGCGCAGCGGTCTGCGCCGATCGCGGAGCCGCTTGAGCTCGGCGTCCAGTACGCGGAGGCCATGCCATTTCACGAAGGCGCACAACAGGTCGACCTGATCTGCCGTCTCCAGTTCTGCTCTGATCTCGGCACCCAGGGACGGTTCGTTCGGGGCGTTGGTCAGCAGAGCGGCGTCGGACAACGGGATCGCCGGGCGAATGGTCGAACTGACAGTGATCCCGGGCGCCACGGCCCGGCTGAGCGACAGCAACTGACGCGGGTCACCGGTCGCCTGATCGTCGGTCTGCTCGAGCAATCCCAGCACTGCGTTGACCAGTTCGACGCGTTTGACTGGGTCTCGCTGGGACGAGAGTGCCCGCTGGGCCGCGTCGCGCACATGTCGGGCGAGCACATCCGGCTGCTCGGCCAGGTCCACCAGTCGAAGCACAGGTTCCAGGTCCGCGCTGGACTCGAGCCGCCGCCCGAGCTTGGACGTCAACAGACTTTCGTACAAGCCCTCGGGCAGTTCCTCCATGTCCCCCCAGACACCAACAACCCGCGGCCGACCCGATTCCCTGCCGCTCGGATCGAGAAGCTATGCGGAGACTATCCGACCTATCCCAGCGCCCAGGATCAACATCTTGGCATTCTCGGACAGGGTCCGGTCGGCGTTCGCCAGCGCCAGCACGGCGCCGTTGAGCTCTTCGCTGACCATCACAACCCCCGTCCCTGTCCCAGCATGGCCGCCTTTGACCACCAGACGGCGCGGCGGCGGCTACGAGCGGTGACACTCCTTGACCAGGAGCAACGATGGTTCGTGTTGTCTTGGTACCTGCCCTTTGGGCGGGTGCGCGGACCGAAGACTGATGCATTGCGTATTCGTTTGTAATACACTTGGGTGGTGGCCGACGACCGATTCGACCCGGACCTGTTGGACGAACAGGACCCCGTTCGAGATCGACGCGCAGGCCACGCACCTCTTCAAACACCCGTATCTGGGGATCGAGGACGTCGAAGATGTGTGGGCCAGTGACCCGCTGTTCTACCCGGCCAAGCCGCCAGCGCATTGGCTGATGTGCGCTGCGGTGTCCGACCGAGTGTTGGTAGTGCCGCTTGCACCGTCACGCAGCGGCAATCCGCACCGCTGCCGCCCAATCGGCTGTTACGAGGCCGCGCAGGGACTTGCCACTCAGTACCGGAGGATCGATGAGCACCGAGACGCCGATGACGCCAGACGAGAAATACGAGTATTACGCGCAGCCGGGGAACCAGCAGCCGCAAGGACCGCCGCAGCGCCGGCAACCGCGGCTGTCTGCAATGGTGCCTGTCCGCTTTCCACCAGAATTGCTCGACGAGGTCCGTCGGCGCGCGGAAGCCGATGACCGGTCCCTGTCCTCATGGATCCGCCGCGCCGTCGAGCATGAACTTCGCAACTCGGCGTGACACCGGCGGACGAAACCATCCGCGGATGATCGTTCGGGCAACCTGGGTAGCGACGTATCGGCGGCTACGACTTGGTGGGCTACGCCCGCGGCGTGACCAACACGCCGACTTCGGCCGCAGCGGAACGCAGACGTTGGTCCCAGACGGCGAACAGCACGGTGGTGTCGCCAACAACCAGCAGGCTCGCCAGGTGCACAGCATCCGCGCCGCGGAGCGCATGCAGCCCGGCAAGCCGACCCGCCTCGGCGGCCACCGAGGCGGTCAGTTCGACCGCCCGGGTGGCTGACCAGTAGTCCTCCCACGCAGCTTCGGCGCGCCGGAGTTCCACGGGTGCCAGTCGTCCAGCCCGGCCCGCCGCGGACAAGGCCGCACGGACCTCGGGGTAGGCCAACCGGCTCGACACCGCCGCGTCGCAGCCGTCCCATAGTTCCGCAGCCAACTCACTGCCTGGTTCCTCGACCACCAGCTTGACGAAGGCGCTGCTGTCGAAATAGACGACCGTCATGGAGGTGTCAGCGACGCTGCTCGCCGACGAGTTCGGACACCGACCCGGTCGAGCGAGCTCTTTTGGCACCGCGCGCTTTGGGCCGCGCGGTGCTCGGCTTGCTCAACCACCCGCGCTGGGTGAGTTGGTCGAGCAGCGGGGCCGAGTCGACGGCCAGGATCCGCGCCACCGGTATTCCCCGTTCGGTGATCACGACGTCCTCGCCTGCCTTGGCACGCTCGATCCAGCTCGAGAGCTCCGCTCGCAGGGTGCTCACCGGTACGTCCATTGACCAAGCGTACATCTTGATGGATGTCTTCTGTACAGACACGCGCCCTGCTGGCGAGTATCGGTGCAGACAACTTTGCCGCCAGCGTCGACACTCCGGAATCGACGTTTGCGACCGTCGACATCCGTCCGTCAAAATGCGGAAATGGAGTTGGAGCGCACGTCCGGGCCGATCGAACTTGAAAGAGCCAGGGGCCTTCTGACGGGCCTTTTGTTCCCGCTCGTCGCGGCCGCAGCGGCCACTGTCATTCCTGTGCAGAAGCTCCGGTGGATTTCCTTCGGTCATGTCGAGGCCGACGAGTGCGGGGCGATGAACGCCTGGCTGACGGCGGCGCCGCACTCGCAGGTCGCCCATGGGGAACTGGGCTGCAATCTGTCGATCAATGACATGGCGGACCGGCCACCACGCCCGCTGCGGGACGCCGAGACGATCGACTTAGGCGGCAGGCAGGTCCGCCGTATCGAGACTCCCCACGTGCCACACGGTTGGGATGCCGGACTGCTGTTCGAGGAGACCACGTCGACCTTGTTCTGCGGGGACCTGTTCACCGCGGTCGGACCCGGGCCCGCCACCACCGAGCGCGACATCATCGGCCCAGCGATCGCGACGGAAGACATTTTCGGTGCAACCTGCCTCACCCCCGCCACCGGTGCCACCATCCGCTCGCTGGCCGATCTGCATCCGGGCACCCTGGGCCTGATGCACGGACCGTCGTACACCGGCAATTCCAACGAGGCGCTCGTGGATCTCGCCGAGGTCTACGACGAGCGACTCGCGGCCGAAGGAGTCCGCTTCGCGGTTCCGCACGTCCCCCGGTCCAACTGATATGGGGATGATTCCTGTCAAGTGGTCAGGCTGAAGTTCCCCCGTCTGGATGAGACGCCGGGGGTGTCTGATTGAACCTGGATCCACCGCGTGAATTGATGTAATTGGGTGTGGCTTTGAGGGGCGGATGGCCCCTGATCAGGCAAAATGGTGATTGCGAAGTCCCCAAAACACCCGACAAGAAAGCCATCCGCGAGATGCAACTATCCCAGATCCCGAAGGTCGACGCGACCTTCGATGAAACGAACCTGATCAGCTCGGCCGGGTTGGTCCCGGTGATGCGATTGGCCCGCCGCGCGGGGTTGGGCGCCCGGGTGACCGCGAAGCTGACGGTGCCAGGTGGTGCCGGGTGTGATGCTGCGGCGAAGGTGTGCTCGATCGTGGCCGGGATGCTCACCGGCGCGGACAGTATTGATGACCTGGATGTGCTGCGGGAGGGTGCCGTCGGTAAGGTGCTGCCAGGGGTGAAGGCGCCGTCGACGTTGGGCACGTTCCTGCGGGCGTTCACCTTCGGTCATGTCCGGCAGTTGGGTGCGGTCGCTGTGGGGTTCCTGACCGCGTTGGCCCAGCTGGTGCCGTTGCTGACCGGGCACAACGATCACCGCGACGCCGTGTGCTGGCTCGATGTCGATGACACGATGCGGGAAACCCACGGGTACAAGAAGCAGGGTGTCGGGTACGGGTACAACAAGGTCAAGGGCCTGAATGCGTTGCTGGGCATCGTGTCCACACCGGTCAGCGCCCCGATCATCGTCGGTCACCGGCTCCGCAAGGGCGCGGTGAACTCCGCGCGTGGCGCCGGGAAATTCCTGTCCGACGCGATCAGCGCCGCCCGCAAGGCCGGCGCCGGCCCGGTGATCCGGTGCCGCCTGGACTCCGCGTTCTACAACCACAACGTGGTTGCCGCGATCATGAAGGGCAAGGCCCAGTTCTCCATCACCGCCCGGATGGACAGGGCCGTGCTGAAGGCGATCAGTCAGATTCCCGAGGACTCGTGGGTGCACATCGCATACCCGGAAGCGATCTTCGATGTTGAGCAGCAGCGGTGGATCTCCGACGCGCAGGTCGCCGAGACCGGCTACACCGCGTTCACTTCGAAGGGGAAGAAGCACCGGGTCACTGCCCGGTTGATCGTCCGCCGGGTCAAACGCCTCAATCCGAAGACCGCCCCGCAGGGTCAGGATGAACTGTTCAGCGTGCACCGGCACCACGCCGTGTTCACCAACAGCACCGAGCCGATGCTGCTCGCCGAGTCCCACCACCGGGACCATGCCATCGTGGAACAGGTCATCGCCGACCTGAAAAGCTCTGCGCTGGGCCATTTTCCGTCAGGTCAGATGAATGCGAACGCCGCCTGGCTGACCTGCGCGGTGATCGCCCACAACCTGGCCCGCGCCGCCGGCGTCCTGGCCGGCGGCGATTTGGCCAAGGCCCGGACCAGCACCGTCAGAGCCAAGCTGATCAACATCCCGGCCCGGATATCCAGCACCGCCAGGATCTACACGCTGCACCTGCCGGCGAACTCCCGACAAGAACGACCATTCATGAGAATGTTCGACGCCATCCAAGCACCACCCCAAGCGGCCTGACCCACCGATCCGA
This sequence comes from uncultured Actinomycetota bacterium, assembly GCA_963785455.1. Classification (GTDB taxonomy): domain Bacteria; phylum Actinomycetota; class Actinomycetes; order Mycobacteriales; family Nakamurellaceae; genus Nakamurella. The sequence goes on along the minus strand of CAWAVL010000018.1, from coordinate 159,482 downwards.
CCGCCACCACAGGCCCGACCGGCACCACCAGGACATCCCGATAACCGATCGGTCGATCCCCGATGCCCAACGTCACATCCGCACCACTTCAAGATCAACTACATGATTGCAAGATCAACAAGTCGCTACGCGGTGGATCGAGGTTGAAGCCGACGGGAGGTATCCGGGTGAGAGGCGGTCTCGACACGCGGTCAGGCTGATATGCGCGGGTTGGTTACCGCATGACCGTTGTTCGTCGGGAGCGTTCCGCTTGTCTAGGAGCGAGCATCACCGGTGCTGTTGAAAGATGTTATCTGTCAACAACTTTGGCTACTCATAGTTGGATCGCGGGTCACTCCACGCGTTGCCTGTCAACCCGGACGGTCCTCCCGCCGGCGGTCTGTGAGGCGAGGGCTGCTTACCTCTGCCTGTTCGTTGCGCTGTTGTCTTTTTCCCCGTCCATGACGGCCAGCGACCAACACCAGCCGGCCAGCTCCCTGGCTACACCGACCGCGGCAACGGTCGGCCGCTTGCTCCGGGCGTCGAAGGTTCGCCACCGCTGGTTCAGCCGGCGGTTGGCCTGATCGGCCCTGGCCCGAACCAGCGGCGACTGACCATCCCGGCGGCGGATCATCTCCGCGGACAGCCGATACGGCTTGCGGTGATGCCAGGACGACTCCACCAGCAACCGTCGGGCGTGCCCGTTCCCGGTCTTGGTGATCGAGCCGACCGATCGGCTGCCGCCGGAGGAATGCTCCGACGGGGTCAACCCCAGGAACGAGCCGATGCTGTTGCCGGTGAATCGGTGCCAGTCGCCGATCTCCACGGCCAGGCCGAACCCGGTCAACGTGCCGACGCCGCGCAGGCAGCCCAACCGGGCCACCACCGGCGACCAGGCGGGCTCGGCGGCCATGCGTCAGGATCGCCTTGTCCAGCCGGTCCCTGCGGGCCAGCGTCGTCAGCACGGTGTCGTAGGCCTCGTCGAACGCGAACTGCACGCCCGGCTTGTCGAAGGACTGCGCCCGCAACCACTTGTCATGCGCCGCCGTCCATGCCGTGTCCTCGTAGACAATCCCTTGCCGTAGCAGCAGTTTCGACAGCCGGTGCCGAGAACGCATCAGATCGCCGCGGACATCTTCCCGGGCCCTCACCAGGTCACGGGCGGCCTCTTGGCCCTCCGATGGGATCACCACCACCGGCAGCTCACCGAGCCGCACGAGCCTGGCGATCCACTCGCAGTCGCGCTTGTCGGTCTTGACCCGATCCCCGGACGGCCGCTCCATCTTCGACGGCGCCAACACGTGGCACTGCACCCCAGCGGCGATCAACGCCCTGGCCAGGCCGAACCCGGTCGGGCCGGCCTCGTAGGCCACCTCAACCGAGCCCGGCAACGCCTTGGCCCACTTCACGATCTCCGCGGTCTTCGGTGAGATCCGCGCCGTCCGCATCTCCCCGGACTCATCGTCCACGGCGCACGCCCACACCGATCGGGCGTGAACATCCAGCCCCACGCAAGTACGATTCTGCATCACCGGCGTCTCCCGTAACTGTGTTCTGGCCACCGCGCCCAATCGCGGTGGTGACCCACGTCAACTTACGAGCGAGACGCCGGCCTCCCCATACGGTCTAGCCTGCGGGACCCGCTGCTATTCAGACCTCGCGCAGCAGCACCGTGAACCGGGCCGTGCAGACGCGGCGGTCCTTCTCGTCGCTGATCACGATGTCGAAGGTGCACAGGGTGCGCCCGAGGTGGACCGGCACGGACACCGCGGTCACCAGCCCGTGAGCCGCGGACCGGTGATGGGTGCAGCTCAGTTCGATGCCCAGCGGGATCCTGCCGTCGCCGATCAGCGACCCATGGAACGAGCCCGTCGTCTCGGCCAGCGCGGCGCTGGCGCCTCCGTGCAGCAGGCCGAAGGGCTGCCGGTTGCCGGCCACCGGCATCGTGGCCACCACCCGGTCGCGGGTGTACTCGGTCAGCTCGATGCCCAGGTTCTCGGCCAGTTCGCCCCGCATCTCCCGCACGATCGCCAGCACGGCCCGCGGGTCCGGAGGCTGCGGCAGCTCCCGCAGTGCTCGGAGGCCGGCGGGTCCTGGCAAGGCGGTCATCGAGTTCTCCGACATCGGTTGCTGGGTGTTCGGCGGCGCTCCGGGCGGCAACCTGAGCGGACCGGGCTGTCGGTGCCTGACCCTAGACTCGGGCCCGTGAGTCCGACGACGACAGGTACCAGGGCGCGTAGCGCCACCGCCCGCAGCGCGCCCCCCGCAACGGTGGCGGCAGCGCCGACCGGGCCGGTGCTGTTGCTGCTGGACGGTCACTCGATCGCCTACCGCGCGTTCCATGCCCTGCCGGCGGAGAACTTCTCCACCACCACCGGCCAGTTCACCAATGCGGTGTACGGCTTCACCTCCATGCTGATCAACCTGCTGCGCGACGAGCGCCCCACCCATGTGGCGGTCGCGTTCGACCTGTCCCGGCAGACCTGGCGGCGTGAGGAGTACGTCGAGTACAAGTCCAACCGGACTGCGTCGCCGTCGGAGTTCAACGGGCAGATCGAGCTGATCAAAGAGGTGCTGGCGGCGCTGCGGATCCCGATCGTCACGGCGGAGAACTACGAGGCCGATGACGTCATCGCGACGCTCACCATGCGCGCGGTCGCCGAGAACATGCAGGTGCGCATCTGCACGGGTGATCGTGATGCGCTGCAATTGGTCTCGGACGGTGTGACGGTGCTCTACCCCAAGCGCGGCGTGTCCGAGCTCACCCGTTTCACGCCCGAGGAGGTGGAGTCCAAGTACGGCCTGACGCCGCTGCAGTACCCGGATTACGCCGCCCTGCGCGGCGATCCGTCGGACAACCTGCCCGGCATCCCCGGCGTGGGGGAGAAGACGGCGGCGAAGTGGATCCGCGAATTCGGCAGCCTCACCGCGCTGACCGATCGGGTGGACGAAGTGCGCGGAAAGGTCGGTGACGCACTACGGGTGAACCTGACCAGTGTGCTGATGAACCGGCGGCTCACCGAGCTCGTCCGTGAGGTGCCCATCGACGCCGATCCGGTCACCGACTTCCCTGCGGTCCCGTACGACCGGGAGGCAGTGCACAAGATCTTCGACGACCTCCAGTTCCGGGTACTCAGGGAACGCCTGCTGGAGACCTTCGTGCAGGAGGACGAGACCAGCACGGAGGGATTCGAGGTCGCCGGTGCCCGGCTGGCCACCGGCACCGTGCGGCAGTGGCTCGCCGATCACGCCGGCGGTCGGGTCGGCCTGCACATCAGGGGCACCTGGGCGCCCGGTGGCGGGGACGTGCACACCCTCGCCCTGGCGGCGGCGGACGGTGCCGCAGCGGTGGTCGACGTCGTCGGCGCGGACCCCGACGACGAGGCCGCGCTCGCGGCGTGGTTCGCCGATCCCACCCCGACCAAAGTCGGCCACGACCTCAAGCCGGCGATCAACGCACTGACCGCGCGCGGTTGGCCGGTGGACGGCGTGGCATGCGACACCGCACTCGCCGCGTACCTGGCCCGGCCGGGCCAGGCCACCTTCGACCTGCACGACCTGGTCCACCGGTACCTGCACCGCAGCCTGGATCCGGACCACAGCACGAACACCGAGCAGCAGCTGTCGTTGATCCCCGACGAGGACGAGAACGCCGCCCGGGACGTCGACACCAGGGACATGGTCAAGGCGCGGGCGATCATCGACCTCGCCGACGCACTGGAGAAGCATCTGGAGTCGCTCGGTCAGGGATCACTGCTCGCCGACATGGAGCTTCCCGTGATGACCGTGCTCGGGATCATGGAACGGGACGGCATCGCCGTCGACGTCGAGTACCTCGACGACCTGCAGTCGCAGTTTTCGGCGGAGGCGGAGATCGCCGCCAAGGCCGCGTACGCCGAGATCGGCAAGGAGGTCAACCTCGGCTCCCCGAAGCAGTTGCAGGTGGTGCTGTTCGAAGAGCTGAACATGCCCAAGACCAAGCGCACGAAGACCGGGTACACGACGGACGCCGACGCGCTTGTCAACCTGCACGAGCAGACCGGGCACCCGTTCCTCACCCACCTGTTGCGCCACCGGGACGTGACCCGACTCAAGACCACCGTCGAGGGCCTGCGTAAGTCGGTCAGCGACGACGGCCGCATCCACACCACCTACCAGCAGACGGTTGCGGCAACCGGCCGGCTGTCCAGTACCGAGCCGAACCTGCAGAACATCCCGATCCGCACCGACGAGGGGCGGCAGATCCGCCGCGCGTTCGTCCCCGGCCGGCACGCCGCCGAACTACTCACCGCCGACTACTCTCAGATCGAGATGCGCATCATGGCCACCCTTTCCGAGGACGCCGGGCTGATCGAGGCGTTCAACTCGGGTGAGGACCTGCACACCGCGGTGGCGGTGCGGGCGTTCGGTGTGCCCGCCGAGCAGGTGACGCCCGAATTGCGGCGGCGGATCAAGGCGATGTCCTACGGCCTGGCCTACGGGTTGTCGGCGTTCGGACTGTCCGGCCAGCTGAAGATCTCCGTCGACGAGGCCCGCGAGCAGATGGAGGCCTACTTCGCTCGCTTCGGCGGGGTCCGTGACTACCTCCGGCGGACCGTCGCGCAGGCCCGGACCGACGGGTACACCGAAACCGTGTTCGGCAGGCGCCGTTACGTCCCAGACCTCAACAGCGACAACCGGCAGAAGCGGGAGATGGCCGAGCGGATCGCGCTGAACGCACCGATCCAGGGCAGCGCCGCGGACATCATCAAGGTCGCCATGCTGAACGTGCAACGGCGGATCGAACGGGAGGGCCTGCGGTCCCGGATGTTGCTGCAGGTCCACGACGAACTGGTCTGTGAGGTGGTGGCGGGGGAGCAGGAGGCCATGACGGCCGTGCTCCGCGAGGAGATGGCCGGTGCCTATCCGCTGGCCGTGCCACTGGAGGTGTCCGTCGGGTCCGGTCCGAATTGGGACGCCGCAGCTCACTGACCGCATTCCGGCCGAAAACTGCAGCCAGTCGGTTACGCTCTGTGCATCGTCGGTGATGGACGCCGGCACCCGACAACGCGAGGCGGCAGCAGCCATGGACGTGGAAACGGTCAACAGCACCGGGCTGAGCACGGCGGCCCTCACAGTGGCGATCATCGCCGGCGTGGCGATCTGGATCGTCTTCGTCATCGCCTACATCAAGATCATCACCAAGGCCGGCTACTCAGGGTGGTGGATCCTGATCCTGCTCGTGCCCATCGCGAACGTCGTCATGCTGCTGGTGTTCGCCTACAAGCAGTGGCCGATCCAGCGTGAACTGGCGGAGCTGCGGGCGTGGGCCAACCAGGTCCAGAAGGGCAGCGCCCCCGTCCAGCAGGGCTACGGCCAGCAGGGATACGGCCAGTAGAGATACGCCAGTAGGGATCCGTCCGGTAGGGATACGGCCGGTAGAAACGGCGCCGGCGACGCGTCAGCCGGGCAGACTGCTGACGAAGATCGCCGTCCCCGGGAAGATCTCGCCCCGCTCCGGTGACCACTGGCCCCACACCCCGGTGAAGCCGTCCGGCCACTCCGGCTCGATGACGTCCTCGACGACGAAACCCGCGCCGACCAGTTCGCGGATCCGGTCGCCCAACGTCCGGTGGTGCTCCACGTAGGCCGGGACGCCGTGCTCGTCCACCTCGACATACGGCGCGCGGTCGAAGTACGACTGGATCGCCATCCGGCCGGCGGGCCCGGGATCGTCCGGGAACACCCAGCGCATCGGGTGCGTGGCCGAGAACACCCACCGACCGCCGGGCCGCAGCACCCGGGCGACCTGCCGCATCGCCAACGCCGAGTCGGCGACGAACGGGATCGCCCCGAACGCCGAGAACGCGAGATCGAAACTGTTGTCTGCGAACGGCATCTCGCAGACATCAGCCTGCACCAGCGGTACCGCGACGCCGGTCCGACCCGCGGCGCCGGTCGCGAAACCCAGCATCCCTGCCGACAGGTCGAAGGCGACCACCTCGGCGCCGCGGGTGCGCAGGTACCGCGAACACGGGGCCGAACCGCAGCCGACCTCGAGGATCCGGCGGCCCGTCACATCACCGAGCAGCCGGGCCGCTGACTCCCGCAGGTTCTCCGGGCACCAGACGAAGTCCAGATCACCCAGAAACTCGCCGTGCTCGGCGTGGTAGGCACGCGCGTCGGCGTCCCACCACCGCCGGTTCGCCGCCCGCGACACGTCCTGGTCAGCGCCGCGCCGGCGGGGCCTGGTCGGCCCGATGGGCGGCGACGCGGCGGTCGGACCCGGCCCGGACCCGGCGGCGGGTGCGGCGGGTGCGGCGGGTGAGGACCCGGGAGTGGGCACGGACACCGTCCCGGCGGCGGGCGCGTCAGGGGAAGCGGCGGCGGGCAAGTCAGGGGAAGCGGCGGCGGCAGGAACCGCCGACTCCGGAGGCGCGGTGACGATGGACGGGTCCAGGCGTGGCACGGCACCATCGTCGCACCGCTCCGACGCCGCCCGGTGGCGGCTCCGTCCCGGCCCGCGAGCAACGGCTCAGCCTCGCGTCCGCACCGTCGAGCGCCGCACCGGCATCGCTCGAGCACCGGTTCACCGATGATCATCGCCATGCACAACAGGCATGCCCGGCAGCACCTTCGGGCGGTACTCGATCGGGTGGCCGATGCCGTACCCTGGAATCCGCGCTGTGGGTCTGTGCTGTCTCGGAATGGAGCAGGCCGCACTCATCCGGCCACCTCAACGTGGTCAGGCACCGTCAGCATCGCCTTCGTGCAGGGCGTCGTCCTCGGTCGCCCCGGATGAAATCTGCCCCGCCGCGTGCCGACCGTCCGGACCTGCCGTCCGCCCCGTCAGTGGCAACGCCGGGTTCCCACCAATCCACCCTCCGGAGTACCCCACCACATGTCCACCCCTACCGTCACCGCCCCGCAGGTCGCGATCAACGACATCGGGTCGGCTGAGGACTTCCTCGCAGCCATCGACCTCACGATCAAGTACTTCAACGATGGCGACATCGTCGAGGGCACCATCGTCAAGGTCGACCGCGACGAGGTCCTGCTCGACATCGGCTACAAGACCGAGGGTGTCATCCCCTCGCGCGAACTGTCCATCAAGCACGATGTCGACCCCAGCGAGGTCGTCTCGATCGGCGAGCACGTCGAGGCCCTGGTTCTCCAGAAGGAGGACAAGGAAGGCCGTCTCATCCTGTCCAAGAAGCGCGCGCAGTACGAGCGCGCCTGGGGCACCATCGAGAAGATCAAGGAAGAGGACGGCGTCGTCTCCGGCACCGTCATCGAGGTCGTCAAGGGTGGTCTGATACTCGACATCGGGCTACGTGGCTTCCTGCCCGCGTCCCTGGTCGAGATGCGCCGGGTCCGCGACCTGCAGCCGTACGTCGGCCGGCAGTTGGACGCCAAGATCATCGAGTTGGACAAGAACCGCAACAACGTGGTGCTGTCCCGCCGGCAGTGGCTGGAGCAGACCCAGTCCGAGGTCCGCAGCGAGTTCCTCAACCAGCTCGGCAAGGGCCAGGTCCGCAAGGGCGTCGTCTCGTCGATCGTCAACTTCGGCGCGTTCGTCGACCTCGGCGGTGTGGACGGCCTGGTGCACGTCTCCGAGCTGTCCTGGAAGCACATCGACCACCCGAGCGAGGTTGTCGAGGTCGGCCAGGAGGTCACCGTCGAGGTGCTCGACGTCGACATGGACCGGGAGCGTGTCTCGCTGTCGCTCAAGGCGACGCAGGAGGATCCGTGGCGGCACTTCGCCAGGACCCACGCCATCGGTCAGGTCGTGCCCGGCAAGGTCACCAAGCTGGTTCCGTTCGGCGCGTTCGTCCGCGTGTATGACGGCATCGAGGGCCTGGTGCACATCTCCGAGCTGGCCGGCCGGCACGTGGAGATCCCGGAACAGGTCGTCGCGGTCGACGATGAGATCTTCGTCCGGGTCATCGACATCGACCTGGAGCGGCGCCGGATCTCGCTGTCGCTGAAGCAGGCCAACGAGGGCATCACGACCGACACCGAGTTCGACGAGGTCCGCGCCCAGTACGGCGTGGTCGACCACTACGACGACGCCGGCAACTTCGTGCCGCCGGAGGGCTTCGACGTCGAGAGCGGCGAGTGGCTCGAAGGTTTCGACGCGCAGCGCGAGGCGTGGGAGAAGCAGTACTCGGAGGCGCACGCCGTCTACGAGTCCCACCTCAAGCAGATCGCCGCGGCCGCTGTGGCCGACGCGGAGGCCGCGGAGCCGAGCAACTACTCGTCCGGCAGCGCCGCGCCGTCCGATCCGGAGACCCCGTCCGGCTCCCTGGTCAACGACGAGCAGCTTGCCGCGCTGCGGGAGCGGCTGGCCGGGAGCTGACGCTTTCCGCGACCAGCTGTCGCTGAGTTCGGCCAACAGGGCCGTCACCGGATCCGGTGACGGCCCTGTTGGCAATTTGTGACCTGACACGCCGCTCCGCCGCGCCGTTTGTGGCTCGCCCGGGTCGCGCCGGACATTACGGTGAAGGCATGCGACGTCACGGAATCGTTGTCGCGGCCACGGCCGCCGCCCTGCTGCTCGTGTCCGGCTGCGGGTCCGACTCGGCGGGCGAAAGGCGCACGGTCACCGCGGTTGTCACCGTATCCGGTGGTGTGAGCGGGGCCAGCGGAGCGGCGTCGGCGAGCGCCTCCGCTCCTGCCAGTGCCAGCGCACCGGCCTCGTCGAAGCCGGCGTCGTCCGCCGCGGCGTCGAGCTCTGCGGCTCCCGCGCCGATCAAGAAGGTCGACCCGCTGAAGGTGGATTGCGCCTCCATCCTCAGTGCCGCCGACATCAAGAAGATCTTCAACAAGGACATCCCCAACGACCGGCTGAAAATCACTGTCGCCGAGCTGAACAAGGACGCCGGGCAGCTGGGCCGCATCCGCTGCCTGTACGGGCTGAGCGGGGACAAGAAGTCGGGTGTGGTCTCGATGGCGCTCACCCAGTACACCGACGCCGCGGCCGCCCAGAAGCAGGTCGACGTGACCGTGCAGAACGAGACGGACAACAACGCCAAGATCTCGGACACGACGGTGAGCGGTTACCCCGCCACCATCGCGCTGCGGGACGGCGGGCTGATCATCATGCCGTACGACAACTGGACGCTGGCCATCGCGGCCTCGGCCGACATTCCGCCGGCCGCGTTGGAACAGGGTCTGCCGAAGGTCGCCGAGGCCGCGCTGGCCCGGATCCTGAAGGGCTGATCGGCGCGACGAAGGCCCCGGCCATCTGGCCGGGGCCTTCGTGTGCCAGTCGATGTGGTGGTGTTTGCGCTGACCCGACCGCGTGCGTGACGGGTGGCCGGTCCGATCGGGGTTCGGTCAGGCGGCGGTTGTCACGCGAGCCGGTCAGACGGCGGTCGGAACGGGCGCCGGCAACGGCTGCGCAGCGCCGGCGTGCGGGGCGGTCCAGCGATGCCGGCCGACGCGGAACCAGGACAGAAACCTGCGCCGGACCAGGATGCCCAGCGCGTGGACCGGAACCAGCCCGGGCCGCCCCAGCCGGTGGCGGCCGGCGGGCGGAGCGGCGACCTGGGTGATGCTGATGGTGCTCACGGCGTCTCCTCGTGGGTGCGGTGTCGTCCTGCCAGGCCCGGACACCGCGATTGGGAGCGGATCTGCTTGCCTGATAACGCTACGTGGCAGGCTGGGCCCCGGCCCGGAGGCGGCGAGGCGTGTCGGCGGGTGAGCGGTGGGGCGGCACCGGCGGGACGAGCAGGAGGGTCCGATCGATGATCACTGTGGCGGTCACCGGCGGCATCGGCGCGGGCAAGTCGACGGTGTCGGCGGCGCTGCGCGACCGTGGCGCGGTCGTCATCGACAGCGACCAACTGGCCAGGGAGGTGGTCGCCCCTGGGACCCCCGGGCTCGCGGCGATCGCCGAAGCGTTCGGCCCGGCCATGATCGGCGCGGACGGGGCGCTGGACCGGGCGGCGCTGGCCGCAAGGGTGTTCGCCGACCAGCCGGCCCGCAGGCAGCTGGAGGGCATCACCCATCCGCTTGTCCGGGCCAGGTTCACCGAGCTGCAACGGGCGGCACCGGTCGATGCCGTCGTCGTCAACGACATCCCGCTGCTGACCACGCTGCAGGTCGCGGCCTCCTTCCACCTGGTGATCGGTGTGGTTGCGGACCCGGACGTGCGGGTCCGGCGGCTGAGGGGCCGGGGCCTGTCGGCGGCCGATGCCAGGGCGCGGATGGCGGCCCAACTGGCCGATGACGAACGCGCCGCGCTGTGCGACGTGCTGGTCCACAACCACGGTGAGGTCGACGTCCTGGAGGCTGCCGTCGCGGACCTGTGGACCCGTCGGCTGGTGCCCTTCGAGGAAAACGTTCGGGCGGGACGACCGGCACCTCGCAGCGGCCCGCGGCTGGTTCCGCCGGATCCCGGTTGGGCTGCATCGGGAGCACGGCTCGCCGCCCGGGTGTCCGTGGCCGCAGGCGGTCTGCGGGTCGACCACATCGGGTCCACCGCAGTGCCGGGCATGCCGGCCAAGGATGTCATCGACCTGCAGCTGACCGTTCCGGATCTCGCTGCGGCCGACCATCTCGCACCCGTCCTCGCCACCGCCGGGTTCCCACGGCTGCCTGGGGTGAACCGGGACGAGGCGCACCCCGGCAACCCGGGCAGAGCCGACGACGAGCCCGATCGCTGGGCGAAACGACTGCACCTCAACGCCGATCCGGGGCAGAATATCAACCTCCACTTGAGGGTGAGAGATGCGCCGAATTGGCGGTGGGCGTTGCTGTTCCGCGACTGGCTGACCTCTGATCCGGCGGAATTCGCCGACTACGCCGAGCTGAAGCAGCAGGCGTCGGTCCGGCATGCGGCCGATTCGACGGCGGACGGGTACGCCCTGGCGAAGGAACCCTGGATTGCCGCCGCCTATCCGCGTGGGCTGAGCTGGGCCGAGCGCACCGGGTGGTCGCCGGAGCCGGACTGAGGGTGGTCGTCCGGCGCGTCTGCCCGCGAGTCGGCGTTCGACCGGCGCGCCTGCCCGCGAGTCGGCGCTCGACCCGGCCGCCGACCCGGCCGCCGACCCCGCCGCCGACCGGCACATCCGGCCGGCCACCGGCACATCCGGCCGGCCACCGGGCCGGCGGCCAGCCGGATGTGCCGGATAAAAGGCGCTGTCGGACCCCCCGCGTACCGTGGATACGTGGCATTCGCAACCGAACATCCCGTCATCGCGGTCTCCGAACACCGGCCCGTGGGCGACATCCCGCGCTCCACCGGGCGCTTCGAGGTGGTCAGTGAATACTCGCCGTCCGGCGATCAGCCGACCGCGATCGAGGAGTTGGAACAGCGGCTCGTGAACGGCGAGAAGGACGTCGTGCTGCTCGGCGCGACAGGCACCGGGAAGTCGGCCACCACCGCCTGGCTGATCGAGAAGGTGCAGCGCCCGACACTGGTCATGGCACCCAACAAGACGCTCGCCGCCCAGCTCGCGAACGAACTCCGTGAGCTGTTCCCGAACAACGCGGTCGAGTACTTCGTGTCCTACTACGACTACTACCAGCCGGAAGCGTACGTCCCGCAGACGGACACCTACATCGAGAAGGACTCGTCGATCAACTCCGACGTGGAGCGGCTGCGGCACTCCGCGACCATGTCGCTGCTGTCCCGGCGCGACGTCATCGTGGTGGCGTCGGTGTCCTGCATCTACGGCCTCGGCACGCCGCAGTCGTACATGGACCGTTCGCTGCCGGTGGCGGTCGGCGACAACGTCGACCGGGACACCCTGCTGCGGGCGCTGGTCGAGATCCAGTACGCCCGCAACGACGTCTCGTTCACCCGGGGCTCGTTCCGGGTGCGCGGCGACACGGTGGAGATCATCCCGGCCTACGAGGAACTTGCCGTCCGGATCGAATTCTTCGGTGACGAAATCGAGCGGCTCTACTACCTCCACCCGTTGACCGGCGACGTCGTCCGCGAGGTCCCATCGCTGCGGATCTTCCCCGCCACCCATTACGTCGCGGGTCCGGAGCGGATGGCGAAGGCGATCGCCGCGATCGAGCAGGAGCTCGCCGAGCGCCTCGCCGAGATGGAGAAGCAGGGGAAACTGCTGGAGGCGCAACGGCTTCGGATGCGGACCAGCTATGACATCGAGATGATGCGGCAGGTCGGCTTCTGCTCCGGTATCGAGAACTACTCCCGGCACGTCGACGGACGGCCGGCCGGTTCCGCGCCGGCCACCCTGATCGACTACTTCCCCGAAGACTTCTTGATGGTGATCGACGAGTCGCACGTCACCGTGCCGCAGATCGGCGCCATGCACGAGGGCGACGCGTCCCGTAAGCGGACCCTGGTCGACCACGGTTTCCGGCTTCCGTCGGCCCTGGACAACCGCCCGCTGACGTGGGAGGAGTTCGCGGCCCGCATCGGCCAGACGGTCTACCTCTCCGCGACTCCGGGTCCGTACGAACTGGGCCGGGCACACGGCGAATTCGTCGAGCAGGTCATCCGGCCGACCGGGCTGGTGGACCCGGAGATCGTCGTGAAGCCGACCCGCGGGCAGATCGACGACCTGATCGGTGAGATCCGGCAGCGCACGGAGCGGAACGAGCGCGTGCTCGTGACCACGCTGACCAAGAAGATGTCCGAGGACCTCACCGACTACCTGCTGGAGCTCGGCATCCGGGTCCGGTACCTGCACTCGGAGGTGGACACCCTGCGCCGGGTCGAGTTGCTGCGCGAACTGCGGATGGGTGAGTTCGACGTCCTCGTCGGCATCAACCTGCTGCGCGAGGGCCTCGACCTGCCCGAGGTGTCGCTGGTGGCGATCCTGGATGCGGACAAGGAGGGCTTCCTGCGATCGGAGACCTCGCTGATCCAGACCATCGGCCGTGCCGCGCGGAACGTCAACGGCCAGGTGCACATGTACGCAGACAAGATCACTCCGTCGATGGAACGGGCGATCGACGAGACGAACCGCAGGCGGCAGAAGCAGCAGGACTACAACGCCGCCAACGGGATCGACCCGACGCCGCTGCGGAAGAAGATCAACGACATTCTCGAGCGCGTATATGCCGAGGCCGAGGATTCGGTCGAGGGTGCGACGCCGATCCGCCAGGGCGGCTCCGGCCGCAGCGCCTCCCGCGGCCGTCGGGCGGCGGGGGAGAAGGGTCCGGGTCGCGCGACCTCCGGGGTGTACGCCGGGCACAACACGGTCGGGATGGCGCGGAACGAACTGGCGGACCTGGTGCAGCAGTTGACGGATCAGATGATGAATTCGGCACGGGATCTGCAGTTCGAGTTGGCCGGCCGGCTGCGTGACGAGATCCAGGAGTTGAAGCGGGAGATCCGCGACATGGACTCGGCGGGGGTGATCGCGGCCGTCCGGTGACACGCGCTTTGCGGAGGTCGGCGGTGTGAGCGAGCCGGTAGGTAGGTAGGTAGGTAGGTAGGTAGGTAGGTAGGTTGCGCCGGCCATCGGTGGCATCTCCCAGCCGGTCGGTGGCCTCGCGCACGGCAGACAAACGCGCACCCCGGCAGCCAAACGCGCACTCCGGCAGCCAAACGGTCAGTGGTCGACGAACGGCCTGCCCGATGAACGCTCAGTCGGTGACCAGCCGCAGCGCCAGTGCGGCGATGCCGGCCATCGTTTCGCGGAAGCGCGGCGAGGCCAAACTCGAGGCTTCCACCACCGCTTCGTGTTTCGCGCCGCGCGATACGAGAACTTCCCCCTGGTAATAGGTCTCGTGGGGTGTGTCGTCGATGGACCCGACGGCGTCCAAGGTGATGCTGGTCGACGAGGGCGGGGCGTCTCCCCACTCGCCTCGACGGGCGAGGTAGCGGGCCTGGAGGTCGGGGAACGCGCTGCCGACCACACCGACCGGCTGCAACCGGACGTCGACGTAGATCCCGTCCTCGAAAAAGACCCGCCAACCGGCGGTGCGGAGATGGCGATCGGGTTGCCCCGGCAGCACCGGGCCGCCGGCCCGGCCGATGAGGTGGGCCCGTAGCGGTTCCACGTCCAGCACCGCCCGTCCCAGGTAGCGGCTCATTGCGGAGCGGTCCACCGCGGTGAGGCCGCCGGGTGCGCCCGCCTGCAGATCGGGCACGTCGGCAAAATTGGGAACGGGTGCGGGTTCCCGCACCGCGCGGGACTGCGGCGGGCGTCCGACGATCACGCGTTTCAATCGACTCAACATGGCGACCTGCCTGCGGGGCACTACGGCACTGCACCGGGGTGACCCGGCTGGCACTGGGATCTTCCATGCCCCGCACTGGTTCCACCGGTCGGCCGTACCCTATCGAGCGGGCCGGGATCAGTCAGCCGCTCGACGGGCGACATCGAACACTCAACCGGATGACGCCGAAAGGGAGCACCTTCCACCGTCCGGAACACCGTCGGTGACGGTCCGTGCAATAACCAGCGCCATCGGCAACCCCAGGATCCCGCGGCCGGCCGTTCGGCCCACGGAAACCCGCCAGCGACCCGCGACGCCTACACCGGGTCACCCGCGGCCCGGGTCAGCTGGTGATGTCCTTGCGCCTGAACCTCAGCACGGCCAGCGCGGTGAACAGCACCGCGTAGGCCAGACTCGCGAACCCCCCGCGAATCATGTCGTCCCACCGCACCGGGTCGACCAGCGCGCCGGTCCAGGCGAACGAGTAGTGGGTCGGCAGCCAGTTCCGGATGTCACCGAGCGCGTCGATCTGGTTGAGGATCTGCGACAGGATCGAGATCAGCACGGCACCACCGACCGCGCCCAGCGGAGCATCGGTGGAGACGCTCAGCAGCAGCGCCAGCCCGGCGACCCAGGTCAGCTGCACCGCGACGTAGGCGACGATGATGCCCAGCCGCAGCAGTCCCTCGCCGAAGGTGAACTGCTCGCCGACCGGCGTCGACAGCGCGTTCCAGCCGTACGCGAATCCGCCGATGACCAGCGCCGTCACCGGAAGGATCACCAGCGCCAGGACCGACAGCAGGCCGGCCACCAGTACCTTCTGCCGGATCAGCCGCGTCCTGGGCACCGGCATGGCCAGCAGGTACCGCAGCGACGACCACGACGCCTCGGAGGCGATCGTGTCGCCGAAGAACAGCGAGATGACCACGATCAGCAGGAAGCTCGCGGAGAAGAACAGCGACACCATCGCGAAATTGATGGCGCCGGAGGTGGCCAGGTCGACCAGCGACACCGCCCCACGGCCGCCGTTGTTGCTGCCGAACGCGAAGGAGATCACCAGGATCACCGGCAGCAGCACCATGAAGCCCAGCGCCAACTGGGTGCGGCGCCGCCGCAGTTGCCGGCTGAGTTCCACCCTGACCGGCAGGGTCCGGCCCACGGCAAAACCCACCGGCGTGCCCGCGTCGGACACCGGTACGGCCGCCGTGACGGAGTTCATCGCGGCGACGGCGGCGTCCGCCGACCGATCGTGGTGAACGGGACTCATTCCGGACCTCCATGCTGTGTGCCGGAACCGACGGGGGTTCGCGGCTCGGTGTCGTTGCCGGCGCCGCGCGGCGCGCCGTTGCGGTGGCCGTCATCCGACTCGCCGTCCTGGCCGGTAGCCGCCGGCGGATCCAACGTGCCGGCGGCGCCGGCAAGCATGCCGGCGCCGGCCGCGGCGTCCGTGGGGGTGCCGGAACCGTCGGAACCCGAGGCCCCGATCAACGCCAAAAACACGTCCTCCAACCTGTTCCGCGGTGCGGCCGTCGTCACCGCGATCCCGGCGGACACCAGGGCGGACACGGCGGCCGCGGGTGCGACGCCCCGCAGGTCGGCCTGCACGCCGGTCTCGGTCACCTCGACGTCATCGGCCATGGTGCGCAGCACCGCAGCGGCCGCTTCCTGGTCGTCGACGGTGAACACCATCTCACCGGAGGACGAGACCAGGTCGGCCACCGTCCCCGACGCGATGGTGCGACCGAGGTGGACGACCACGACATGGCTGCAGGTCTGCTCGACCTCGGACAGCAGGTGGCTGGACACCAGAACGGTGCGTCCGGTGGCCGCGTACCGCCGCAGCACCTCCCTCATGGCGTGGATCTGTGGCGGGTCCAATCCGTTGGTGGGCTCGTCCAGGAGTAGCAGGTCGGGCAGGCCGAGCATCGCCTGCGCGATCGCCAACCGCTGCCGCATGCCCTGCGAGTAGGTGCGCACCTTGCGGTTCACCGCCTTGCCGAGCCCGGCGATCGCGAGCGCCTCCGTCAGGTGACCGTCGGCCGGCGGTCGGCCGGTCGCCTTCCAGTACAGGTCGAGGTTGGCCTTGCCGGACAGGTGCGGAAGGAATCCCGAACCCTCGACGAAACTGCCGATGCGGGAGAGGATCTCCGAACCCGGCCGGATCTTGTGGCCGAAGACCCGGATCTCTCCGGCGGTGGGCGCGATGAGGCCCATCACCATCCGCAGCGTGGTGGTTTTGCCCGCGCCGTTGGGTCCCAGGAGGCCCAGTACCTGCCCGGCCTCGACCCGGAAGCCGACGTCCGTCACGGCCCGGACACCGCCGGGGTACGACTTGCCCAGACCGGTGATGGCCAGCGGGACGCCGACGAGTGCAGGGTCCACGTCCCGGCGACGGGACCGCACCCGGCCGCCAAAGATCAACCCCAAAAGGGCGATCACCGCCAGCACAACGAGACCGACGAGTTGGAAGACCGGGATCTCCGACGCGGACACCCTCGTCCCCGGGACCTCCGGCACGCTGACGCCGCCGGCGATCAACGCGGACGACGTCCCGCCGAGGGATCCGTCGGCCAACGAGATGCGGTACGCCGCAGGCGCCGTGGGTCCGGCGAAGGCCTGATCGGTGGTGGACAGCGCCACCTCGATGGTCGACCCCGCCTCGACCTGCAGGGCCGTGGCGGGCAGATCAACGGTCACCGTGACGGGTGCGCCGTCGGCGGGCAGGTCGGTCAACCGGATGGGCGCGACGGCGCCGCCGGCCAGCGTTCGGGTCCCGCCCTCCGACACCTTGGCCAGTGACGCATAGAGCACCGCACCGTCGTTCGCACCGGCCGACGCGCCCGAGCCCGATCCGCCCTGCACCGTCCCCGGAACGGGCAGCCGCGACACGCTCACCGTGACCCGGGGTGTGCCGGTGATGACGGTCAGCTCACCGAACGGTTGTGAGGCGAACCGGGCGGTCTGCCCGGGCAACCCGCCGACGAAGGTCGACAGCGCCGTGGACGCCAGCCCGGACAGGCCCGGAAGGCTGGAGATGGACGCGGGTGACGCGCCGGGCGGGTTCACGACGAACTGCGGTGCACCGCCGAGGGTGATGGGGAAGCGGTTGGTCGTCGAGCCCTCCGTCAGCCCCGGGTAGCTCGGTGCCTCGAGTGTGCGGCTGCGCGCCGAGCCGGTGTCGGACAGCGGGCCGTCAACCGTGTACTGGAACGCCGTCGACGGGACGGGGCCGGTCCCGGCGAGGTAGTGCTGGAACCACGTGGTGATCCGGGCCTCGGTGGCGGCGTCCGGGCTGCCGCCGTCGTGGCCGCCGTTGTACCAGGTCATCGCCACCGTGGCGCCGCTCGCAGCGATCGCCCTGGCGTTGGCGTCGGCCTCGCTGAGTGGGAAAAGGGTGTCCCGCTCGCCCTGCACCAGCAGGGTCGGTGCCGTGATGTTGCCGACAACGGCCTTGGGACTGGACTTCTCGAGCAGCGCGGAGAACTCGGGGGTGATCCGCCCGGTCTGCGCCGCCTGGGCGTATGCCGCGCACAGGTCCACCCGCAGCCGCCCGCACGTCGCCGCGAGGGACGCCGTCGACGATGCGCCGCCCGCCGCGGGAGCCGACCCGGAACCGGAGGGAGCGGATCCGGAGCCGGTCGCGGGCTGATCGGACTCGGCGGCCGGCGTCGGCGCGGTGGACGTGCCCGAACCGCCGCGCCGCACGAAGCCGCTGTCCCCGCTGTCACCCTGGGCCACCCCGGTCGGGGAGGCGGACAGCGCGGCACCGGTGGTGATCGACGCCATCAGGGTGGAGGTCCAGAACTTCTTGAACACGCCGTCGCCGACGCCGGACGCGGCCGCCGGGGTGCCGGCCTGCAGGTCCGCGGGCGTGGCCTGCGCATTCGGGAACAGTGCCTGCTCCAGGTCGTTCCAGGTGATCAGCGGGACGACGGCGTCGACCCTGGGATCGGTGCCGGCCAGCATCAGCGACAGCGCGCCGCCGTAGGACGCCCCGGTGACACCCACCCGCGGGTCGTTCGGGCCGTCCTGGGTCACCTCCGGTTGCTGCCCCAGCCAGTCGACGATCGCTCGGGCGTCCGGGATCTCGTAGTCCAGCGAGTCCAAGCCGATCTGCCCGGTGGAGGCGCCGAATCCGCGCGCGGAGTAGGCCAGCACCACGAACCCGGCGCGGGCCAGATCCTGCGCGTCCGACGCGACGGACCGTTTCGACCCGCCGAAGCCGTGGGCCATGATCACCGCGGGGGCGGGGGTCTGCGCCGGCAGATACAGGGTCGAGTCGAGCTGGACCGGCTCGGCGACGCCGGGGCCGCCGGGCGCGGAGATGGTGATGTCCCGGGTGGCGATGGCCGGCGGAGCAGGCGTGGGCCAAGCGGCCCAGGCCACGGCAGCGACCAGTGCGATGGCGAGGACGGCTGCCGTGATCTTCCGTTCCCGCGTGCTGAACAGGCGGCGCAAGCGACTCTTCACCGTGGAGTACCGGCCGAACCGTGATCCCGGATGTCCTGTTCGCTCATTCCACCAGGGTGCCAGAGCGCGCCCCGGCCACCGGTCACGCCGAGACCGGTCGGACCCACGGGGGGCCGGCAGCCCCGGTCCTTCGCACGGATGAGAGATTGCCCCGGTGAAGCCGGCCGACATCGCCCTGATCCGCACCGTGAGCCGACCGGCCATCGCCGCGGACGGCTCCGTGGTCGTCGCCGTCACCGTTCCGGACGTGGACGGTGACCTGTATCGGGGCACCCTGCACCGGATCCCGTCGGCGGCCGCCGACACCGGGGCGCAGCACCTGCCCGTCGCGACGGAGCTCACCGGCGGGCCGCGTGACTCCGATCCGGTCGCCGATCCCGCCGGTCGCCGCGTGGTGTTCCGCCGCGCCGACGAGGCCGGGCCGGCGCAGCTCTTCCTGCTGCCGCTGGACGGCGGTGAAGCCCGACAGCTGACCCAGCACCCGCTCGGCGCAGGGCCGGTCGTCTTCTCCCCGGACGGCCGTCGGGTCGCCTACACCGCCGCGGTGCCGGAGCCCGGTCGGTACGGCACCGACGAGGACATCCCGGCCGCCGCGGAGGCACCCCGCCGGATCACCCGGCGCGCCTACCGGCTGGACGGCGAGGGCTTCGTCGTCGACAAGCCGGTCCAGCTGTTCCTGCTCGACCTGGACGGCGGGTCACCGGTCCAGCTCACCGATGAGCCGTGCGGGATCGCCGATCCCTGCTTCGCCGGCAACGACCGGCTGCTGTACGTGCGCCCCACCGAGGTTGATGCCCTGACCGATGAACTCGCCGTGCTGACCGTCCCGTCCGACCCCGATGCCAGCGCGACGGAACCCGACGCCCAGGCGCCCGGTCCGACCCGCGGGACCACGCTGATCAGGGCCCGAGGATCGATTGCATGGCCGGTGCCGGCCGGCGATCACGTCGTCTACCTCGGCGCAGAATTCGACGGTGTCGACGCGGTGGCGCAGACGCTGGGGGTCTGGGCCGTCCCGTTGACCGGTGGCCGGCCGCGCCGGCTGACCGATCGCGCCACGGTGCACGTGGAACGCGCCGTCGGGCGGCCGCAGGTCGTCGGGGATCGGGTGCTCGCCGCGGTGCTCGACCGGGGCGCGGTCGCGGTACGGAGCATCCCGCTGGCGTCCGAGGGTGCGCCGCCGGCCGATCTCGGGGTGGTGGTCGGGTCGGGCGCGGTGGTCGGTTCGTTCGACGTCCGCGGACGGACGGTCGCCGCAGTGGTGGCCGACGGCGGCAGCCCGGCGGAGGTCGTCACCGCGCAGCTCGCCGCGGACGGAACGCCCGGCCGCAGCCGGTGGTTGACCGACCTGGGCGCGCGCCTGTCCGCCGCCGGTCTCCGGCCGGCGACGGAACTCACCGCATCGGCGCCGGATGGGTACCCGGTGCACGGCTGGCTGGTCACCCCGGACGGGCCGGGTCCGCATCCGGTGTTGCTCGTCGTGCACGGCGGCCCGTTCGCCGCGCACGGGCCCGCGTTCTTCGACGAGGCGCAGGTGTACGCCGGTGCCGGCTACGCCGTGGTGCTCGGCAACCCGCGCGGTTCCGCCGGGTACGGGCAGGCGCACGGCCGCTCGGTGGTCGGCGCACTCGGCACGGTGGACGTGGACGACCTGCTCGCCCTGCTGGACGCCGCCCTCCAACGGCCCGACTGCGACGCCGGCCGGGTCGGGGTGATGGGCGGCTCCTACGGCGGGTTCATGACGTCCTGGTTGGCCTCGCACGCGCCGGACAGGTTCGTGGCGGCGATCAGTGAGCGCGCCGTCAACGCGTGGGATTCGTTCGCCGGGTCCAGCGACATCGGCTACTACTTTGCGCAGGCGTATGTCGGCGCGGAACGTGAGGCGTTGTGGCAGGCCTCGCCGTTGGCCCACGCCGACGACATCGCGCTGCCGTTGTTGATCATCCACTCGGAGCAGGACTGGCGGTGCCCGGTCGAACAGGCGCAGCGGTTGTTCGTGGCGCTGAAGAACCGTGGCGCTGACGCCGAGATGCTGTTGTTCCCGGGGGAGGGCCACGAGCTGTCCCGGTCCGGCCGGCCCCGGCACCGGTTACAGCGGTTCGCGGCAATCCTCGACTGGTGGGGGCGTCATCTGCCGTCCGCGACCTGACCTTCAGCGGTCCGCCCGGCCGGTGCCGGAGGGAGGCCGTCCGGCGTGCTCGGGGCGAACTGGTCGAGGTGCCCGTTGGCGTCCGCGATGCGTTGCTCGAGCAGCGCCTCCTCCAGGTCGAGGCCGTACTGGACCTCGCGCAGCACGTCCTCGGAGAGCCGCCCGTCGTTCCGCATCCGGACGAACACGTCGCGTTCGATCGCGACCATGTCCCGGTTCCAGCGTGCCGCCCGGTCGATGCCCGCGGCCGGATCGGCACCGGCGCGGGCCTTCCGGTCGGCCATCCGGCGCCAGTCCCGGAACGCCACCCAGGCCCGCATCCGGTCGATCTCCGGCTGTGGGAGGGTGCCGTCCGCGATCTCCCGCTCGACCGCGTCGTTGATCGCCCTGCCGGCCTCCGCCCGGGCGGCCTCCCGCTCCTTCCGCAGGTCGGCGTCCGGGTCGCCGCGCAGCCGCAGCGCCTTGATCACGCTCGGCAGCGAGAGTCCTTGCACGACCAGCGTTCCGAGGATGACTGCGATGGTGCAGGTGAGCAGCAGCGAGCCGTACGGCGTGGCGAGGGGCAACGTCTGGGCGGCGGCCAACGACACCACCCCTCGCATGCCCGCCCAGGAGATCGCCGCGTGCGGGCGCCAGGACCTGAACCGGCGCGGGCGGTGCAGCAGCCGCCCGACCCCGCCGGTGAGGACGATCCACACCGGCCGGATGGCGATGACGGTGAGCAGGACGGTGGCGGAGATCACCAGCACCGGGCGCCGACCGATGTCCGGTGCGGTGACGATCGTCCACAACTGCAGGCCGATCAGCGCGAACACCGACCCCTCCAGGACGTACTGGAGGGAGGCCCAGGTGGCCCGCAGGGTGAGTCTGACCTCCGGTTGGAGGTCGTACGGGGCCCGGAAACCGAGGATCAGCCCGGTGATGACCACGGCGAGCTTGCCGGAGGCGTCCAGGATCTCGGCCACCTGGTACGCCAGGAAGCGGTCACCAGGGACAGCGCGGTGGTGGCCAGGGAGGACCGGGTGTAGCGCCGGGCGGCGGACAGCAACACCCCCAGAACCGTGCCGACGATGAACCCACCCGCGGTCGCCCACGCGAACTGCGCCACCGCATCACCCATCGACAGGGTTCCCAGGCTGATGCCCACGATCGCCACCCGGAGCAGCACCAGGGACGTGGTGTCGTTGAACAGCGACTCGCCCTCCAGCACGGTCACGACCTTCCGCGGCAGCCCGGCGCGCCTGGCCACCGCAACCGCGGCCACGGCATCGGACGGGGCGACGATGGCGCCGAGCGCGAGGGCCGCGGCGAACGGCATGTCCGGCACGATCGTGTGGATCACGACGGCCACCGCGAGCGCCGTGACGATCACCATGCCGACCGCCAGCTGGGTGATCGACCGCAGCAGGGTGCGGATCGTGATCACCGACGATTCGGTGGCCGCCGCGTACAGCAGCGGCGGGATCAGCACGGACAGCACGATCTCCGGGTTGACCGTGTAGTCCGGCACCCCGGGATCAACGAGGCGGCGATCCCGGCGATCACCAGCAGGATCGGCGCGGGCAGCCTGATCCGGCCGGAAATGCCGTCGACCAGGACCACCCCGACGACCAAGAACACCACCGGCTGAACTTCTGGCATCTGTCTGCTTTCTCGGCGGACCGGGACGGTGCACGTGCGCCGCACCATCGTGTCAGGTGGCCACCCGTCGGCAGGATGTTTGCGGGCAATGGAATATTCGGCGCAAAGCGGAACGTTGCCGGATGGGAAAACCGTGTTGACCCACTGTCGGTGCGGTGCGTGATACTCGGCCATGAAGCGCGGCGTCAGTGGCGTCGCCGCGCCGATTGTTTTGACGCCCATCCGGTGTCAACCCTGTGCCGGCCCCAACCGGAGCCCGGCGACGCCAAGCAGCAGGAGTAGCTGTGCCAACACCACCACCCGAAGAAGTACTCGCCTACGGAGCACACGCCGCCCCGCCGGACCCGCAGGAGATCGAGGCGCTGCGCGCCGCACGGCAGGACGGCCGCGCGGACGTGCAGACGACCGATCACGACGTCGACGACCTCTCGCTCGACCCCAAGCGGTGGATCGCGCTGCTGGTCATCGGCATCGCGCAGCTGATGGTCATCCTGGACGCCACCATCGTGAACATCGCCCTGCCGCAGGCGCAGGCAGCGCTGGGCATCTCCGACGCCGACCGGCAGTGGATGGTCACCGCGTACGCGCTGCCGTTCGGCGCGCTGCTGCTGCTCGGCGGCCGGATCGCGGATTACGTCGGCCGCAAGAAGGTGCTGATCATCGCGCTGTCCGGCTTCGCGCTGGCGTCCGCGGTCGGCGGCGCCGCGCAGGTGGGTTGGCAGCTGTTCATCGCCCGCGCCTTCCAGGGCGCCTTCGCCGCCATGCTGGCTCCGGCGGCGCTGTCACTGGTCACCGTCACCTTCACCGCAGCCAAGGAGCGGGCGAAGGCGTTCGCGGTGTTCGGGGCCATCGCCGGCGGCGGCGCGGCCATCGGCCTGCTGCTCGGCGGCGTGCTGACCGAGTACGCCTCGTGGCGCTGGTGCCTGTTCGTGAACATCCCGGTGGCGATCATCGCGGTGCTGCTCGCGGTTCCAGTGCTGCGGGAATCCAAGGTCGAGGGATCCACCCACTACGACATCCCGGGTGCGGTGCTGGCCACCGCCGGCCTCGGCGCGCTGGTGTGGGGTTGCACGCAGCCGGCCGAGCACGGCTGGGGATCGGTCAACACGCTGGGCTGGTTCGCCGCCTCCGCGGTGTTGCTGATCGGTTTCGTGCTGGTCGAGATGCGGTCCAGCGCACCGCTGCTGCCATTGCGGATCGTGGAGAACCGGAACCGGGCCGGCGCCTACATCGTCGGCCTGCTGGTCGGCGCCGGACTGTTCGTGGTGTTCCTGTTCCTGACCTACTACCTGCAGGGCGTGCTGCAGTACACGCCCGTGCAGGCCGGTTTCGCGTTCCTGCCGTTCAGTGCCGGCGTGGTGATCGGTGCGGGCATCGGGTCGCAGCTGACCATCCGGATCGGGCCGCGCATCGTGGTGCCGGCCGGCCTGACGCTGGCTCTGATCGGCATGCTGTGGCTGTCCCGGCTCAGCCTGGAGACCACCTACTTCGGCACCATCCTGCCGGCGATGCTGATCATCGCGATCGGCATGGGCTTCATCTTCATGTCCACCACCAACCTCGCGCTCGTCGGTGTTGATCACGACGACGCCGGGGTGGCCAGTGCCGTGGTGAACACGACGCAGCAGATCGGCGGCTCCATCGGGACAGCGCTGCTGAACACCATCGCGGCGACCGCGACGGCGTCGTTCCTGGTGGCCAACCCGCCGCTCGGCCAGTCCCAGGAGGCGATCGGGGCGGCCGTCGCGGCGTCCCAGGTGCACGGCTTCGGGGTGGCCTTCCTGTGCTCCGCGATCATCTTCGGCATCGCCATCGTGGCGTCGCTGACGTTGATCAACGCGGGCAAGGACAAGGTGGCCGACGTGCAGGCGGTGCCCGGGATGTGACGACCCACCCGGTCCGGGCGTGCATCCGGAACGGGTCAGCTGGTGCCCGCCGACCCGGTCCGGTCGGCGGGCACCGGCGTCTCTGTACCGGTGTCAGCGGGCACCGGCGCGTCCGCACCCCGGCCCGTGGCTGTCACCTGCGGTCCGGTGGAGCGGGTGTTCGGGGCCAACCCACGGCTCGGCGCAGCGTCGGCGTCCCGGACGGTCAGGGCCGCGATCAGCGCCCCGGCGACCGCGAAGGCGGCGCAGCCCACCAGCGCCCACTGGAACGGCAGCAACGCCCGGCTCTCCTGCGACGCACCGTTGGTGCCGCCGATCCCGATGGTCGCGATCACGGTGGCCGCAGCAGCAACGCCCACCGCCGCGCCGACCTGCCGGGTGGCGTTGTACAAAGCGGTGGCCGCGCCGGTGTTCTCCGGCGCGACGGTGTCGAATGCGGAGGCCTGGGTCGGCATGAAAGTGTGCGACTGACCGACGCCGAGCAACAGCATCAGCAGCACCAGGACGGCCGCCGGGACAGTGCTGCTGACCACCAGGGCGAGCGTCACCAGCACCACCGCCACCGTCGCCTGCCCCGCCGCGATGAGCCGCCGCGGCCCGATCCGCCGGTACAGCCGGGCCGCGATCTGGGTGCCGATCATGATCCCGATGGCCTCCGGGAAGGTCAGCAGCCCGGCGGTCAGTGGCTCGTACCCGAAGGTGGTCTGCAGCATCAGCGGGTAGACGAACAGCGCGCCCAGAAAGCCCGCCGACGACGCCAGCGTGATCAGGTTCGCGGACCGGAACAGCCGCAGCTCGAACAGCCGGAGCCTGAGCATCGGGGCGCTGACCCGCCCCTCGACGATCACCAGCAGGGACAGCAGGACGATGCCCACCAGTCCCGGGATCATGATCAACGGCGTCGTCCAGCCGCGGGATGCACCCTCGGACACCGCGAACATCAGTGCCGCGAAACCGACCGCCGCCAGCAGGAACCCGGGCACGTCCAGCCGGCTGGAGGTCTTACGGGCCATCCGCGGGACGGCCATCAGGGTGAACGCGACGGCGATCACCCCGATCGGCACGTTGATCCCGAAAATCCAGCGCCAGCTTGCCTTTTCGACGAGCAGTCCGCCGAGGACGGGACCGATCGCCGGTGCCAGCGCGATCGGGATGTTGGTGATGCGGCTGAGCCGCACCCGCTCCGCGGGTGGGAAGCTGCGGTAGAGCATGCTCATCCCGACGGGCGTCATGAGACCGCCGCCGATGCCCTGGACGATGCGGAAGATCACCAGTTGCTGCACCGATGCGGCCAGCCCGCAGGCCGCCGAGGCGGCCGTGAACAGACCCAGCGAGAGCACGAACACCTCCCGGGCGCCGTACCGGTCACCGAGCCAGCCGGCGACGGGGATGGCGACCGCGACGGCCACCAGGAAGCCGATGTTGACCGTGGCGGTCAGTTCCACCGGCACCCCGAGATCCGCGGCGATGGTGGGCAGCGCCACGTTCACCACGGTCGCGTCGATGATGTTGATGAACATGGCCGCGACAAACACGATCGCGACGGCACTCTTCGGGGTGATGCGGGCGGTCATCGGCACGCCGGCCAGCCGTTCATCTGCTTCGTTTGCTCAGGGAAGAATTGCACCGACCCACTCCATCACGTTCCCGACCGTTCGCCGACCGATGGAGCCGGCCGCTGCATCGCCCGGTCGCTGCGTCTGTCAGCGCCGTTCCCGCCACCGTCCGCCGGTGGTCACCGGCTCCGCGAGTGCTCCCGTCCTACGATGGGGACCTGCCCCCGGATGATCACGAACAGCGGTGCCGCGGCGGGTGCGTCGCGCCGTCCACCTCGAAGGAGTTCCCTGATGACCGACCTCGATCTCGGCGCCGGTGGCGCGTCCACCCCGGGACCCACGCCGGCGGCGAGCAGCGGCGCGCTGGTGCTGACCCCGCCGGCCCCGGTGCCGGTCGTCGCTCCTGACCAGGCGGCCGGTGCGGTACCCGTCGCGGACGCCCGCAAGACCGAACTGCAGACCAGGGCGGCGTCCTTCGCGATGGAGCTCGCGTCGCTGGACGTCCGCTCACCGGAATTCGCCAAGAAGGTGGAGTCGATCACCGCGCTCGGCGACCGGGAGATGCGCGAGTCGGCGAATGTCTCGAACCGCATGTTGGAGCGCCCGGCCGCCGCCGTCGGTGCCGCGCGCGGCGGTGGGGGAAATGATGCGCAGACGCGGGTCGCCGGCACGCTCGCCGAGCTGCGCCGGCAGATCACCGACCTGGATCCCAATCGCGCGGATTTGACCGGGATCAAGAAGGTGCTGAAGTGGATCCCGGGCGGCAGCAAGATCGACAACTACTTCGCGAAGTACCAGTCCGCGCAGAGCCAGCTGGACGCGATCGTCCGGTCGCTTGCCTCCGGCAAGGATGAGCTCGGCAAGGACAACGCCAGCATCGAGGTCGAGAAGGCCAACATGTGGGCGCTGATGGGCAAGCTCGGCGAGTACAACGAATTGGCCCAGGCGCTCGACGAGGCGGTCGCCGACCAGGTCAATCTCCTCGAGGCCGCCGGGAAGACGGAGGAGGCGAACACCCTGCGGTCCGACGCGCTGTTCCCGATCCGGCAGCGCCGGCAGGACATCATGACGCAGATGGCGGTGGCGGTGCAGGGTTACATGGCGCTGGACCTGGTGCGCAAGAACAACCTCGAGCTGATGCGCGGGGTGGACCGCGCGCAGACCACCACCATCGCCGCGCTGCGCACCGCGGTGATCGTGTCGCAGGCACTGTCCCGGCAGAAGCTGGTGCTGGACCAGATCACCGGGCTGAACGCCGCAACCGGCGACCTCATCCAGCGGACCTCCGAGCAGCTCAAGATCCAGGGCGCACAGATCAACGAGCAGGCAGCCAGCTCGACGGTCGCGGTGGAGAAGCTGCAGGCCGCCTTCGACAACGTGTTCCAGACGATGGACGCCGTGGACACGTTCCGCGCGCAGGCGGTGGACAGCATGGCGCAGACGGTCGATGCCCTGCAGGGCCAGATCACCCGCGCCCAGCCGTATCTCGAACGCGTCCGGCGCGGAGAACTGCCGTCGGGGTGAGCCCTCCCGCGGTGGCGGGTGACGGCGGGGAATCGGAAGGATGCAGTCGGCGTGGTGATGAACTGGTTGTTCGGGCGGCAGGACACCGCCGAGGCGCCGCCAGCACGGAACCCCGAACCCGACAGCCCGGCGGAACTGGCCGCGGAGATGTTCCGGCTCAACCGGTTCATCAACGCTTCCGCCGGTCAGTTGCCGACGGCCAGCGTCGTGGCGGCCCGGCGGATCACCGATACGGTGGCCACCGTCCTGCACACCACCCGGGATCGAGAGCTCGACATCCACGCCCGCGTCTCGCTCAACGGCATCCTGCGCGACTACCTGCCCACCACCCTGCGGACCTATCTCGCGCTGGATCCGGGTTCCCGGGAACACGCCCGGCGCGGAGCGGTGACCCCCACTGCCGCGCTGGAGGAGCAGTTGGACTTCCTGCTCGGCTCCGCTGCCGAGGTGTTGACCGCGGTGCGTAACCACGACGCCAACGCCCTTGCGGCGCAGGGGAGTTTCCTGCGGACTAAATTCGGCCACTCGGAATTGGACCTCTAGATGGCGGCACCGATGAAGCGCGGCGCGAACGTGGCGCTCACCCAGGAAATCCCCAGCCTCACCGGCGTCGTGCTGGGCGTCGGCTGGAATGCCGGCGCCGAGCAGGCACTGTCCGACAATCTCGTGGCCGCAACGATTCTCTGCGATCGGGACAGTCGGGCGCCGTCCGACGAGTATTTCGTGTTCTTCAACCAGCTCACCTCGCCCGACCTCTCGGTCAGCCAACTCACCGCGGCGTTGGGCGACGACCGCGAGCAGATCGAGGTCGACCTCGGTGACGTGCCCGCCGACATCCACCGCATCGTGGTGGCCCTGTACATCAACGACGGTCCCGGTGCCCGGCGGACGCTCGGCCAACTCCGGGACTGCGTGATCCGGGTGCTGGACCTGTCGAACGGCCAGGAACTCGTGCGGTCGGAGAACCTCGCGCCGGCGCTCCGGTCGGAGACGGCGATTCTCCTCGGGGAGCTGTACCGGCATTCCACCGGCTGGAAGTTCAAGGTGATCGGCCAGGGGTATGACGACGGCATCAAGGGCATCGCCGCCGATTACGGGGTGCCGCTGTGACGCCGATCGACGCCGGCGCGCCGGAACGCGCCCGCACCCGAACAGACCTCACCTTCCTGCGCCGGCGGTCCCGGCCGGTCAACAAGCCCAACCCGGCCATCGCGGACTTCATCTCGGGCCGGACCAGCGCGCGGGCCAACGCAGCCCGCCGGCCCGCCCCGGCCCCGGCACCGGCCGCGGCGCCGACCCGGCCGAGCGCCTCGGTGCCGCCGAACGTGGACGAACCGGCGGCGCCACCCGCCACCGGTTCACTGCTGGACCTGTCCGGGCCCGGCCCGGCGGCTGCGGCGCCCGCCCCGGCTCCGGCACCGCCGAGACCGACACCTGCCCGGTCGGCCGGCGATGACCTGCTGGACCTGTCCTCCCCGACGGCTCCGTCAGCCGCGCCGTCGACGCCCGCCCCGGCTCGGCCGCCGGGTGACGACCTGCTGGACCTGTCCGCACCCGCGTCGCCGCCGCCGGCCGCGCCGCCCGGTGCGAGGCAGAACCCCGGTGGGAGCACGTCCCTGGATCTCGGCGAGGTCCCGATCAGGAGCACACCCACCGGCACCGCGCCAACCGCTCCGCACCGGCGCACTGCGGCCGACACGTCTCCGGACCCGACGCCCGCCGCCGGACGCCCTGCCGCCGTCCCGGCCGGCGGTACGCTCGCCGGCCGCCAACCGCCCGCCCGCCGGCCCGAACCGCGCACCCGTCCGGGTGTGCCCACCATCCTCGGACCGCAGAACCCGACCGTCACCCTCACCCGGCTGCAGTCCGGCGTCGGAACCCTGACCCTCGAGGCGGCCGTCGCCGCGTCCGTCGGCGACCTGCGCATGGGCGCCGCCTACCAGCTGACCTCCGGCCGGTCCTCGACCGTGGAGCACCACACCGGCCGCCGGTTTGCGCCGCCGAACGAGACCCGCCGGCCGGTGTTGATGGCCTCGCGGCAGCAGTTCGAGCGGATCGCTGTGGACCTGCGTCAGGTCGCAGACCTGGAACGCCTGGTGGTGTACGCCTTCTCCGGCGACGGCAGCCCGCTGCGCTGGGCCGGCACGCTGCTCGTCACCACGTTCGCCGGCGACCGGATCGAGATGCCGATCGATTTGCCACCGACCGCCGCCGTCGCGGTCCTGGCGTCGGCGTACAACGTCCGCGGGCAACTGGTGCTGCGGTCGGAGGTGGACCTGATCGGTCACTCCATCCGGGAAGCGTGCCGTGGCTACGGTTTCGACCGGATCACCTGGCTGGACGACCGCACACCGGTCGACTGACATCCCCGCCCCGTAGGCTGGCAGGCCGGTGGCGGTGGACGATCCACCGGCCGTCGAGCGGGGACGTCGCGTCGACGTTCCGGTCAAACTGCAGAAAGGATGTGTCGCAATGGGTGTCAGTCTGACCAAGGGTGGCAACGTCAGCCTGACCAAGGCCGCGCCGAACCTGTCTTCGATCGGCGTCGGTCTCGGCTGGGACGTGCGGTCCACATCAGGCAGCGACTTCGATCTGGACGCCAGCGCGCTGGCCCTGGGCGAGAACCATCGGGTGCTCGGCGACGACTACTTCGTCTTCTTCAACAATCTGAAGTCTCCGGACGGGTCCATCGAGCACCAGGGGGACAACCTGACCGGTGAAGGCGAGGGCGACGACGAGGTCATCAACATCGAACTGCGTCAGGTCCCGCCGCAGGTTTCCTCCGTCGTCTTCGCCGTGTCGATCTACGACGCCGACAATCGCCAGCAATCCTTCGGTCAGGTCCGCAATGCCTTCATCCGCGTCGTCGACCTCGCCAACGGTTCGGAACTGGCCCGGTACGACCTGACCGAGGACGCCTCCGTGGAAACCGCGATGGTGTTCGGTGAGGTGTACCGGCACGGCCAGGAATGGAAATTCCGCGC
This sequence comes from uncultured Actinomycetota bacterium, assembly GCA_963785455.1. GTDB lineage: Bacteria > Actinomycetota > Actinomycetes > Mycobacteriales > Nakamurellaceae > Nakamurella. The sequence continues at coordinate 129,166 of CAWAVL010000018.1, read as the reverse complement.
CATCGGCCAGGGGTATGCCAGCGGACTCGCCGGTATTGCCAAGGACTTCGGCGTCAACGTCGGCTGACAGTAGGGTTGACCGCGGAACTGTTCGAGGCGGTGGCCGTCGGTCGCCGCCCCGATGCACCGAAGGAGTTGCGGATGGCGATCAGTCTGGTGAAGGGCGGGAACCTGTCGCTGACCAAGGCGGCTCCCGGCCTCGGCGCCATCACCGTCGGGCTGGGATGGGACGCACGCACGACCACCGGGGTCAGATTCGACCTCGAGGCCAGTGCGCTCGGCATCGGCGCGGACGGTCGGGTGCTGTCCGATCAGTACTTCATCTTCTTCAACCAGCGCCGCTCACCCGAGGCGCGATCGAACACCAGGGCGACAACCGTGACGGCGCCGGGGCCGGCGACGACGAGGTGATCGCGGTTGACATCGGCGCACTCCCGGCCGCCATGGTTTTCGGCGAGTTGTACCGGCACGGCAGCGAGTGCAAATTCCGCGCCATCGGTCAGGGTATTCCAGCGGCCTGGCCGGCATTGTGGAGGATTACGGCGTCAATCTCTGATCGGCACGTTGACCGAAGAGCAAACACACCGACGAAAGGACAATTGTGGGCGTCAACCTGAGCAAGGGGCAGACCGTCAGCCTGGTCAAGCAGGACGGGGGCAGCCTGAGCCAGGTACGGATGGGTCTGGGGTGGGACACCATCAAGAAGAAGGGCTTTTTCGGCGGGATGAAGGAGGTGTCCGTCGATCTCGACGCGTCGGCCATCCTGTTCGGTGCGGACAGCCAGGTGCTGGAGATCGTGTATTACGGAAACCTGCGGTCCCGGGACGGATCGCTGATGCACACCGGGGACAATCTGACCGGGCAGGGCGACGGTGACGACGAGTCGATCATGGTCGATCTGCCGAGGGTCCCGCCCAACGTCGCGCACATCGTGTTCGTGGTGAACTCGTTCAGCGGCCAGAACTTCTCGCAGATCGAGAATGCCACCGCCCGGGTCGTCGATTCCGCAGATCGCGACCGGGAGTTGGTGCGCTACGAACTCAGTGGCTCGGGAACGCACACGGCGATCGTCATGGCGCGGTTGTCCCGGGCCGGCACCGGGTGGGCCTTCACCGCCATCGGCAACCCGGGCAATGCCCGAACGGCGGATCAGCTCGTCCCGTTGGCGCTGCAGTCGCTCTGACAGCTGCAGTCCCTTGGCAGCGGTGCCCGATGGCCGTGACCGTCGGGCATCACCGCACTGCGGCCGGCGTCGGGGCCGGTCCGGCCCGGCACAAGCCACAGCGGAACCCGTTGCGGCGCAGTGGCGTTCTCCGTTGGGGGAACACCACCCGGACATGATCCGGCCGTCGCACAGGAAGGCGTCGCATGGCGTTCTGGGATTCACTCAAGCTCAAGACCCGCGAGATGAACAGTCAGCTCACCACCAAGGCCGGTCAGTTCAAGAACAAGGAGTTCGCGAACGCGAGCATGGCGATGTGCGCGCTCATCGCCGCGGCGGACGGATCGATCGACGCCGCCGAGCAGGCGAGAACGGCGTCGTTGATCCGGAGCAATTCCGTGCTGGCCATCTTCCCGCCCGACGAGCTGCGACAGAAGTTCGACTGGTACTGCAGCAAGCTGGCCGGCGACTTCGAGTTCGGCAAGGTCGAGGCCATTGCCACGATCGGCAAGCTGCGCAGCAAGCCGGACCAGGCGCGGGCCGTCATCCAGATCGGGATCATCATCGGCGGCGCGGACGGCGACTTCGACGCCAAGGAGCGGGCCGCCGTGCGAGACGCGTGCAACGCGGTGGGCATCGACCCGACGGAATTCGATCTCTGACGTCCCTGCCCGGCCCCGCCGGCCACGAGCGCTCGGCACCCGAGGACAACGGGCGGCACCGGCCGGTGCCGCCCGTTCGTCGTTCGGGAGCCCCCGTCGTCGAGGGTGCGCTCCTGGCTACTTGCGGCCCCGGGCCCAGTTCATTCCCCAGCCGTACGCCTGATCGAGCGCCATCTGGCCGCCCTCGATGTAGCGCACCTCGCGCTGGAAGACCAGGTCGCCGCCGGCCTCGACGAGCTGGGCGACCGCGCACATCCGGGAACCCTTGCCCTCGTCGTCCAGCCGGACCTCGAACTGCTGCCCGCCCGCGGAGGTGAGGGTGACGACGCCGTCCACGGCCGCCCAGTTCGGCGCACCCTCGTAGATCATCGCGAAGATCAGCACCCGCTTGAACCGACCCGGCCGGCCGAGATTGATCGACATGTTCTCGCCGCCCGCCACCGTGCCCGTGCGGTCGTCGCCGTCCAATTCGATCCAGGGTGGCGAGTCCAGGGAACCGAACGCGTTGCCGAGGGCCTGGATGACGCCCTTGCGCCCGTCGGCCAGCTCGTAGAGGCATCCGAGGTCGAGGTCGACGCCCTTGGACACCGGCACCGCGGTCGCTGCGCTCTTGATCCGGGAGAACAGCCCGCCGGTGGCGGGCGGAGGGGCGGGCGGCGCGGTGGACGACCAGTTGAGGTTGACCCTGGCGATGCCGGCGACACTGCCGGTCTTGGTCAGCGACACCCGCGGCGCGCCCTTGGTCAGGGTGACTTTCCGGTTACCGGACGGTGCGGCAGTAGCGGGCGGGCTCGCCGCCGGTCCCGGTGCCGCCGGTTCCGGTTCCGGTGCCGGTTCGGGGCGGGGGCGTTTCGTGTAGTCGATGGGCATCGCGGTGGCATCCTTTGTTCGATGGGCAGGACTGCGGCGGCGGTCTGGCCGGTCAGGCGTGCACGGTCCCGACCTGTTCGCCGTGCGCGGCCAGGGCACGGTTGCGGCGGATGCTGGCGAGGAACGAGGCGCCGATGAAGGCGACGCCCAGCAATCCGGTGATGAACTCGCTGACGTGCACGCCGATGGAGATCATCAGGATGACCGCAAGTGCGCCGATGGCCCAGTGCGCGCCGTGTTCCAGGTACACGTACTCGGACAGCGTGCCCTTGCGGACCAGGTAGACGGTCAGCGACCGGACGAACATGGCGCCGATCAGGCCCAGCCCGAGGGCGATCAGGATGGGGTCGGACGTGATGGCGAACGCGCCGATCACGCCGTCGAAGGAGAACGACGCATCCAGCACCTCCAGATACAGGAACAGGAAGAAGCCGGCCTTGCCGGTGGCCCGAGCCAGCTTGGTCACCTTGGTCCCGTTGCCGCCGCGCACCTTGTCCGGATGCTCGAAGTCGATCGGCTCGGCCTCCTCGCTGTTCTCGAACACGGTGCCCAGGCCGTTCACCGCCAGATAGGTCACCAGCCCCAACAGGCCCGAGAACAGCACGGTCTCCGGGTCGGCAGCGAGGGTCTCGGACACCACCAGCAGGATGATGCAGGAAACCAGCACGGCCATCGCGTCCAACCGGCCACCCTTGGCCAACGGCTTCTCGAGCCAGCTGAGCCAGGTGTGCTCGCGCTCCTCGAACAGCCAGCTGAAGAAGAGCATCAGCAGGAACATCCCGCCGAACGCGGCGATCAGCGGATGCGCGTCGGTGAGCAGCGTTTCGTAGCTGGGGGAGCCGTCCGGGAAATATGCCGCGTCATCGGCCGGTGGGTTCATCGCGAGGTTGAAGGCTTCCAGCGGAGGCAGCCCGGCCGCCAGCCAGACGATCACCAGGGGCAGCAGCAGGCGCATGCCGAACACGGCGATCACGATGCCGACGGTGAGGAAGATCTTCTGCCAGAAGTCGCTCATCCGCTCCAGCACGGTGGCGTTGATCACCGCATTGTCGAACGACAGCGAGATCTCCAGGATGCCGAGGATCGCGCACAGCACGACCGCCGACCACCCGCCGTACAGGAAAGCGACCACCAGCGACAGACCGGTGATGATGTAGGACCACAGAAAGATCTTCAGATGCATGGCGACGCTTCCCGAAAAGGCTGCCGGCCCACCGGTTCACACCCGGGCTGGGTGCGGACCGATGGGCCGTTGCAGAGGTGACGAACGATGCGGCACGGTCAGAGATTGACGCCGAAATCGCGCGCGATCCCTGCCAGCCCTGAGGCATAACCCTGCCCGATGGCGCGGAATTTCCATTCCGCGCCATTGCGGTACAGCTCACCGAACACCATGGCGGTCTCCGTGGACGCATCCTCGGTGAGGTCGTACCGGGCGAGTTCGGTGCCCGAGGACTGATCGACCACCCGGATGAAGGCGTTGCGCACCTGACCGAAGGACTGCCCGCGGGAGTCACCCTCGTAGATCGAGACCGGGAAGACGATCGAGGAAATCGTGGCCGGCACCGAGCTGAGGTCGACGTTGATCACCTCGTCGTCGCCCTCGCCCTCGCCGGTGAGGTTGTCCCCGGCGTGCACGATGGCACCCTCCGGGGAGCTGGTGTTGTTGAAGAACACGAAGTACTCGTCGGAGAGGATCTTGTGGTTTTCGGCCAGCGCGAGTGCGCTGGCGTCGAGGTCGAAATCGGTCCCGGTGGTGGACCGGACGTCCCAGCCCAGTCCGACCGCGACGGCCTTGAGGCCAGGAGCCGCCTTCGTCAGCGAGACGTTGCCGCCCTTGGAGAGGCTCACACCCATAACTGTCCCTTTCGCCGTTCGTTTGCTGCCCGTGTGGACAATTGCCATCGGCGGCCGCTCGCGGCGCCGACACACCTGTTCATCCGCCGGCGGGGCACCCTGCCGGCGTCCTTGACGCCAACTCCCGTCGGCATGGCAGAGTTCCCCGGGTCGGACGCACCCACCCCCAGAAGGCAGGCGTATGCGCCATTTCGACCAGCTCGGCGATGCCACCATCGCCGCACTGTTCGAGTGTGCCCCCGAATCGTTCGATCGGGACAGCGACCGGCAGCTGCTGGCGCACGCACTCGGAGCAACGCTGTACGTGCCCGCCACCCGGCCGGACCTGACCGGTGCACTGCGCCGGCAGGCCCTGGCCGGCGCCAAATCCATGGTGATCGACCTGGAGGACGCGATCTCCGACGGCGCGGTGGACACGGCGCTGGCCTCGACGGCGCAGACGCTGCGGTGCCTGCAGGACGACCCCCCGGAGGCGCTCCTGTTCGTGCGGGTCCGCTCGGCGGGCCACATCCACCGGCTGGTCGAGCATCTGCGTGACGCCCCCGCCGTGGTCAGCGGTTTCGTCCTGCCGAAGTTCTCCGTGGCCAACGGGCCCGTGCTGCTGCAGGCGGTCGCCGACGCCGGTGGGGCGGTGGGGCGAACGCTGTACGCCATGCCGGTGCTGGAGACGCCCGAAGTGCTGTACCGGGAGACCCGGGAGCGCGAGCTGATCGGGCTGCGTGGCCTGCTCGACGGACACCGGGACAGTGTGCTTTCGGTGCGGATCGGTGCCACCGACCTGTGCGGGCTGTTCGGTATCCGCCGCGACCGCGACCTGTCGATCTACGACGTGGGCGTGGCCGCCGAGCTGATCGCGCACGTGGTGAACCACCTGGGCCGCGGCGACGGGACCGGGTTCGCGATCACCGGGCCGGTGTGGGAGTACTTCGCCAACCACGAGCGCATCCTGCGGCCGCAGCTGCGGCAGAGCCCGTTCGACGAGCGGCACGCGACGGGGCTGCGGCGCACGCTGATGAGCCGCGACCTGGACGGGCTGATCCGGGAGGCACTGCTGGACCGGGCGAACGGGCTGACCGGCAAATCCGTGATCCACCCGTCGCACGTCGCGCCGGTGCACGCGCTCGCCGTGGTTCCGCACGAGGAGTACGGCGATGCTGTCGACGTCCTCGATCCGGCGGCCGCGGACGGCGGGGTCCGCCGGTCCGGCTACGGCAACAAGATGAACGAGATCCGCCCGCACCGGATCTGGGCTGAGCGGACCCTGCGTCGCGCCCGGGTCTTCGGTGTCGCCGCGCAGGGCATCTCGCACATCGACGTGCTGAACGCGTTGCAGGAGGCGGCGTGACGTCCGTGGTGGTACGCAACTACGGCATCACCCTGGTGGACGACGGATCCCCGGTCGGGCTGAGGCTGGACGCCATGGTGCGGCCGGCGTTGCGGCGCAATCCGCGGCGCGCTCAGCTGCTGGTTTCGACGGTGCTGGGCAAGCACATCCCGGTCGATGCACGGGTCACCGCCGGCATGGGGCGGCTGCTCGGCGCGCTGATCGCCCGCACGCTGGATGCCGACCGGGGGAAGGTCCCGGCGGCGTGGTCGGCAGCGGCCGCCGCGGCCGTGTCCGGCACTGATCCCGGGGCCCTGCTGAAGTACCTGGACCGGCGATCGAAGCGCGAGCGGGACGACGTCCTCACCCTGGGGTTCGCCGAGACCGCAACGGCGTTGGGCCATCTCGTCGCGGACGAAGTGGGCTCGAACTATCTGCACTCCACCCGGCGGAGGTCCGCAGGGGTGCCGGTCGCGGCAGAGTTCGTCGAGCCGCATTCGCACGCCACCGGCCATCTGCTGCGACCGGCGGACCGGGGCGTGCTGGAGGCGGACACCGTGGTGCTGGTCGACGACGAGCTGTCGACCGGAGCGACGGCGCTCAACGTGATCGAGGTGCTGCACGGGATCCGGCCGCGGCGGCGGTACGTGCTGGCCGGACTCGTCGACGTCCGCTCCGCCGAGTCCGACGCGCACCGGGCGGCCGTCGCGGACCGGCTCGGGTGCAGCATCGACGTGGTGTCCCTGGTGCGCGGCGCGGTGACGGTGCCGTCGGACGCGGCCGAGCGGATCGCCGCCGACCTGTCCGCCACCGGGCCGGCGGCTGACCTCGCGGGTGCAACGCCTGACCTGTCGGTGGTCTCGCTGCGCTGGCCCGCCGACGTCCCGACCGGCGGCGCCCACGGATTCTCACCCGGGCAGCAGGAGCCGTTCACGGCGGCGGTCGATGAGGTCGCCGGCGCGGTCCGCGCGCAGATCCGTGACGCCGAGCGCATTCTCGTCGTGGGAACCGAGGAGTTCATGTACCTGCCGCTGCGTCTTGCGCTCGCGCTGTCCGGTCGGACCGGTCGCGCGGTGGATTTCCAGTCGACCACCCGGTCACCCGTGCATGCCCTGGACGAAGCCGGGTACCCGATCCGGCGGCGCATCGACTTCCGGTCGCTCGTCGACGGCGGGCCGCGCACCGATCCCCGGTGCCTGTACAACGCGCACGGGTCAGACGGCGCCGGACGCCCCGCCCGACCCGCTGCCGATGGCGCCACCGAACCCGACGCCGTCGTCATCGTCCATGACGGGTCGGAACTGCCGGGTCCCGCGGGTGTCGGCGTCGCGGTCGGTGCAGCGACCGGCGCCCGCGTCGTCCTCGCGGCCGTCGTCCCCGGCGCCGTCAGCTCCGGCCCAGCGCCGTGAATCGGGCCGTCACCCGGTCACCCGGGACCGGGCTGCCGGAACCGTTGCGCGGCCCAGCATTCGGCAGCTACCGGCCGGACGAGGTCGGTTGGCTGCTCACCGACCTGTCAGGGGCCGACCTCGAGGGCGATGTCGCGACCCGGGAACGGGATATCCAGGCAGGCCGCGCGCACTACGCCGAGTCCCTGCCCGTGGAATACCAGCCGGACGCCGAGTACCGCGCGCTGTTCGATGACGTGCTTTGCGCATCCGCGTCCCGGCTGGCGCGCGCGGTGGGCGCGGCCACCGAACTGGTGCTGGCCGAACGCGGACCGGACCCGGTGCTGGTGTCGCTGGCGCGGGCCGGGACGCCGGTCGGCATCCTGATGCGCCGCTGGGCGAGCCGGATGCACGCGGTGGACCTACCGCACTACGCGGTGTCGATCGTGCGCGGCCGGGGGATCGACAGCACCGCGCTGGCGTACCTGGCGGCGCACCACGATCCGGCGTCGGTGGTGTTCGTCGACGGCTGGACCGGCAAGGGCGCCATCGCCAGGGAACTCACCGCGGCGCTGGCACAGGTGGCCGCGGCCGGTGGCCCCCGGTTCTCCGACGAACTCGCCGTGCTGGCCGACCCCGGCCACTGCGTGCGCACCTTCGGCACCCGTGACGACTTCCTCATCGCCTCGGCGTGCCTGAACTCCACGGTGTCCGGCCTGGTGTCCAGGACCGTGCTCAACCGGGCGCTGCTGCGACCGGACCAGTTCCACGGCGCCAAGTTCTACCGCCAACTGGCGGCGTCCGATGTGTCCGCGGTCTTCCTCGATGCCGTCGCCGCCCGCTTCGACGAGGCGAATCCCGTTGTGCTGCAAGATGTTCCGGCGCTTGCAGCGGCGGACCGGACGGTCACCTTCCAGGGCTGGGCCGCCGTCGAGCGGATCCGGGCGCAATACGGCATCGAGTCGGTCAACTTCGTCAAGCCCGGCGTGGGGGAGACCACCAGGGTCTTGCTGCGGCGGGTGCCGTGGAAGATCCTTGTCCGCGAAGCGGAACACCCCGATCACCGTCACCTGCGGCTGCTGGCCGCCGATCGCGGCGTGCCGGTCGAGGTCGTTCCCGATCTCGCGTACTCCTGTGTGGGGCTGGTCCGGCCGCTCGACGGGGACGGCGCCACAGCGACATCGGACCACGCGTGAACACCGGAACGAAAACGGTGGTGGCGGCCGACCTCGACCGGACGCTGATCTATTCGCGGTCCGCGACCGATGCCGCCCTGCCGCCGGACGGCGTGCCCCCGTTGCTGTGCGTCGAACGCCTCGACGGCAGGGAGCAGTCGTTCATCACGGCCGCGGCCGGCAGGTGGCTGGAGCGGCTCGCCGCAGGGTGCGTTCTGGTGCCGTCGACGACGAGAACCCCGGTCCAGTACGGCCGCGTCGTCCTTCCGGTCGGTCCGGTGCGGTTCGCGGTGACCAGCAACGGCGGGCAGATCCTGGTGGACGGGCGTCCCGACCCCGCGTGGCGCAGGCATGTCGAGCGGCGAACTGCCGGCGACGGCGCGGGCCTGGCCGAGATCGTGCCCGAACTGGAGCGCCGCACGCAGGGCGCATGGGTGCGCAGTCGCCGCATCGCCGACGACCTGTTCTGCTATCTCGTCGTCGATCTCGACCGCTTGCCGGTGGAATTCGTGCCGGGCTGGGCGCGGTGGTGCGCGGCCCGCAACTGGGTGGTGTCGATGCAGGGACGCAAGATCTATGCCTTGCCACGCGCACTGACCAAGGAGGCGGCGGTGGCGGAGGTGCTGCGCCGCGCGGGCGCGGACCGGTTGATCGCCGCTGGTGACGGGGCGCTCGACGCCGGACTGCTCACGCTCGCCGAGGCCGCGATCCGGCCCCGGCACGGCGAACTGCACGAACTGGGGTGGGCCGCCGATCACGTCGTGGTCACCGCCGCCGCCGGCGTACTCGCGGGGGAGGAGATCGCCCGATGGCTCACCCTGCAGGTCGCCGCACCCGCGCGCTCCGTCAGGTGACGCAGAACTCGTTACCCTCCGGGTCGGCCAGCGTCACCCACTCGTGCGGTCCCTCGGAACCCCGGTGCAGGAAGGTCGCGCCGGCCGCGATCAAGCGTTGCGTTTGCGCGTCCACGTTCTCCTGGCCGACCCGCACATCCAGATGCAGGCGGTTCTTCACCGTCTTGTGCTCCGGCACCAATTGGAACAGGATCCGCCGTCCGCCCGGCCCGGACATCGGCCCGTCCGGGTTGCGGATCGCGGCGCCCGTCTTCCACACCAGAACCCCGCGGTGCGTGGTGGTGTCACCGTCGGAGGCGTGGCCCGCCGCGATCAAGCCGCGGATGAAGTCCTCATCGCTGGGCTCCACCGCCCAGTCGAGGGCCGCGGCCCACCAGTCTGCGAGATCGTGCGGGGCCGAACAGTCGAAGACCACTTGAAAGTCCACCGGCATGGGAACACGGTACGCAGGGCCACCGACAGTGCGGCAGCCACACGGGCCCGCCGGGCAGCACCTGGCAACACCTGGCAACACCACCGGAACCATCACGTCGAGCCGAGGATCGTGTGCATGACAGACAGCAGCGCCGAGACAACGGCGACCCATGACGCGACGACCGGCGAACTGGTGATCAGCAGAGACTTCGACGCATCCCGAGAGCGGCTGTTCCGCGCCTTCACCGATCCGGACGAGATCGCCGAGTGGTTCGGCCCGGTCGGTTTCACGGTGCCGCGTGAGACCGTCGAACTGGACCCGCAACCGGGCGGTCACCAACGCTTCGTCATGGTGAAGAAGGACGATCCGCAGCTGACCTCGCCGGTCAACGCGAGATTCCTCGACGTGGTGGAGAACGAGGCACTGATCGGCACCGAGGAGTTCGTCGGCGTGCCCGGTGTCCAGCAACCGACCACCATGACCCTGCGCATCGAGTTCCGGGATCTCGGCGACGGTCGGACGCGGCTGATCATCCAGCAAGGCCCCTACGCGGCGGCGATGGAGTCGGCCGCCAAGGACGGCTGGGACAGCTCGTTCAGCAAGCTCGACGCTCTGCTGCGGCGCTGACCGACCGGACCGCCGCGCTCATTGCCGGCCGGACCCGGCCAGCTCCACGGTGTACGAGCTGATGGTCGTGACCAGACCGTCGGTGAAGTCGAGGATGTCGCAGGATGCGACCACCGACACCGCACCGTTGGGTTCGGTGTACTCGCCGACCGACTGCACCACCGCGCAATTCACCGCCTCGATCTGCGGTATCGAAGTCGGGGGTGGCGAACGCTCTGACGATGTCGGCCCGCCGGCTTCCTGGATCGCGGTGAGTACGCCGCGGTCGGGGCGCTGCCGACCGGGCGTGGGTCGAAACGACGCGACAGGCGGTCGGCCGACTGACCACGACGTCGTCGGGACCCTCAATGCTGGGGCGGATCCTCACCCACCAGCCCGTCGATCGCCTCGCGGAACAGATCGGCGTGACCGACGTGCCGGGCGTACTCGTCGTGCAGGTCGACGAGCACCCTCCTCGCGTTCGGGACCTCGCTCGGTTCGAAGGTGAACCGGACGGGGCGGTCCAGGCCTCCGTCGGCGAGCATGTCGGCGACCGCAGCGCGGCACCGCACCACCGCGTCCCGCCACAGCCGGTACAGCTGCTGCGGCCCGTCACCGGCCCCCGACGACCAGGGCCACTCAGGTTCGGCGTCCCAGTCGACGCCGGTCCACGGCTCCGGCATCGGCCGGGCCGCGAGCGGCAAGCCGGGCCGGCGTCGCGCGGGTATCCGTCGTGCGTCACGGATCCGGCATGACATCGGTCATGGATCGGGCAGCCGCGGTCACGCGTCGGTCGAGCCGGGTCGGTGGGTGGAGTCGGTGGGTCGAGCTGGGTTGGTGGGTCGAGGTGGGCGGTGGGTCGAGCTGGGTTGGTGGGTCGAGGTGGGCGGTGGGTCGAGCTGGGTTGGTGGGTCGAGGTGCGCCGGTGGGTCGAGGTGGCCGGTGGGTCAGCGCCGGCGTCGTCCGCGGGGGACGGATGACCGTCGCGATCGCGGGCGCAGCGCCGACAGCCGCAGGCCGCCGGGCCGCAGGTACAGCAGCGCGCCCGCGACCATCGCGACGACGCCGACCGCGACGACGGCGACGCCGGCCCACAGCGACGCATCGGTGGTGACCAGCCCGGCCACGAGGCCGATCATCCCGATCACGAACACCGAGACGGCCAGCACCTTCCGGTGCCGGCGGACACGGGTGATGGTGATCGTGTCGGCGAAGCGCGGATCCTCGCTGCGCAGGGCGCGCTCGATCTCGTCAAGCCTGCGCTGTTCGCCCTCTGAGAGCGCCATGATTCCTACTCCCCCCAAGACATCGGTCTCGGACATGCTCATCGTACGCATTGGTCAGGGGAGAGGTCCGTGGTCAATGATGGGCGGTGATCGCCCCCAGGTGACGGCGGCCGAAGATCATCAGGACCCCGACGCCGCCCAGCACGCACGCGGCACCGAAGAAGAACGGCGCCGACAGCCCGACGTTCTCGCCGAGCTTGCCGCAGATGAACGGGGAGACGGCGCCACCGAGGAAGCGGACGAAGTTGTAGCCGGCGGACGCCACCGGCCGCGGGGCCGGCGAGATGTTCATTGCGGTTTCGGTGAACAGGGTGTTCAGCACGCCCAGCGGCGCACCACAGGCGACGACGAGAACCGTGACGGCGACGTGGTTGTCGACGAACAGTGCCGACCCGAGGAGCAGTGCGGTGAACGTCGTCATGGCCACCGCGAAGGATCTCGTCAGGCCGAGCAGGCGGTGCATCAGCGGCGCGACCCAGACGGCGAAGACACCGACCAGCACACCCCAGCCGAAGAACAGGAAGCCGATGCCGTAGGCGCCGTAGGGGAGCGTGAAGGGGGTGAACGCCAGCACGGCGAAGAAGCCGCCGTTGTACAGCAGCGCTGCGATGCCCAGGACCAGTAGGCCGCCGTGCCCCAGCGCGCGCAGCGGGTCGGCCGGGCGGACGTTGCGGGCCATCGGGACCCGGTCCTTCAGGAACAGCGAGATCGCCAGCAGCGCAATGCCCATCAGCACCGCCACGCCGAAGAACGGCGCACGCCAGTTCACCGAACCGAGCAGTGCGCCGACCAGCGGGCCGACGGACAGGCCGATCCCGAGCGCGGCTTCGTACAGGGTGACGGCCTTCTCCGCGCCGCCGCGGGCGACGGCGATGATCGCGGCCAGCGCGGTGGCGATGAACAGGGCGTTGCCCAGACCCCAGCCGGCCCGCCAGCCGACCAGTGCGGCCACCGAGTCGGAGGTCCCGGCGAGCGCGGAGAACACGATGATGACGCCGAGCCCGAACATCAGGGTGGTACGGCCGCCGAATCGACTGGAGACGAACGAGGTGATGAGCATGGCGAACGCGGTCAGCAGCAGGTAGCTGGTGAACAGCAGCGACACCTGGCTGGGCGTCGCGTCCAGGTTCGCCGCGATCGGCTTGAGGATGGGATCGACCAGACCGATTCCCATGAACGACACCATCGCAGCGAAGGCCAGCACCCAGACTGCAAGAGATTGGCGACTGCCGGCCACCGTGTCTGCGAGCGTCGGCCGCTCAGCCTTGGAGCGCTCACCCTTGGAGCGCTCACCGTTGGGAATGGTCGAGCGCGATGTGCTCGGGACGGGCAGCGCGATCGTGCCCGGCGGTTCTGTCTGCATCTGAGGACCTTCGGAAACAGTGTCGGGGCAGTGGCCTACGGTCGTTACGTTCGCTAATTAGTCTACGACAGTGTTGTGGCGATGTCGAGGACCGGCCAGTGCGTCGCGGGCCGTCCAGCAACCGGCCGACCCGAACTCGAACGACGAATCGAACTCGAACAACGAATCGAGGGTCAGGTCGAAGATCGCGATCGAGTTCGAGCTCGGCAAGAATCGGAAAATTGCGGCGGCGACAATTGCCTTCATCACCGACCCCTGCGATGCCATCCACTCCGCGTGATCGATCACCGCCTCCCGGGAGAGCGGGGCCGACTTCGGCGGGGCCGAGATCTGCGGCGCCGACCCCGACCGCCGCCTTCCTCGGCGGCTACTGGACCGGCGGGTTGATGGCCGCGGAGCTGGTCGCACTCGGCGGAATCGCTGCATTCGTCGTTCTGCGGCAGGCCGGCACCGCGCCGGCTCCTGCCGGCATCACCACGTCGCTCGGCGGTTCACCGCAGCCGGCAAGGCAGCCGGTCGCCGTCGCCGACTGACGACGTGCGGACGAGGCACGGCGGGCTCGCATTCACCAACCGCGGGCCCGCCACTCCGGCAGCTGCGGCCGTTCGGCGCCGAGCGTGGTGTCGTCACCGTGTCCGGGATACACCCAGGTGTCGTCCGGCAGGGTGCCGAACACGCGCTCCTCCAGGTCGTCCATCAGTGCGGAGAAGTCTTGCGTGCCGGCGGTTTTGCCCGGGCCGCCGGGAAAGAGCGAGTCGCCGGTGAACAGGTGCGGGCGACCGTTCGGGTCGCGGTACAGCAGTGCGACGGAGCCGGGGGTGTGCCCGCGCAGCGCGATCACCTCGAGCGTGCAGTCGCCCATCGGCACCGAGTCCCCGTGGTCGAGCCGGGTGTCGGTGTGCACCGGGATGGCATCGGCGTCATGGGTTCCGGCGTAGGTGCTGGCGCCGGTCGCCGCCTTCACCCGGGACAGCGCCTGCCAGTGATCGCGGTGCGAGTGCGTGGTGATCACGGCCCGCAGGGGGCGGTCCGGGCCGACCAGGTCGAGCAGCCGGTCGTCGTCGTCGGCGGCGTCGATCAACACCGCCTCACCGGTTGCCTTGCACGTCAACAGGTACGCGTTGTTGTCCATCGGCCCGACGGACATCTTCGTGACCGTGATGTCCGGCAGGTCGCGGGTCGCTGCCGGACCCCGTGCATCGACGTGGCCGGTATAGGTGCCGTTCGGGTCGGCTGCGCTGGTGCTCATGGGCGCACGGTATTCCTGGCCCGTGCGGCTCACCAGTCCGGGAGCGGCGGAAGGGCGCCGTCGCTGCGCAGCGTGGCGCCGTCCGTGCGGCCGCTCAGCCATCCGACGATGTCGACGGCCGGGCCGGCGACGGTCGGTGGCCGGGCCGCATCATGGAGGTCCCCCAGCGTGACCGGGTTCCGGCCATCGGGAAGCAGAACGACGCCGCGCACCCCGCGGACGCGCACGTACGACCGGAGCATCGCGGCGAGCAGGGTTGCGGCCTGGTCGTCGGTGAGCAGTGCCAGGCCCGGGTCGGTACCGAGGTCGTGGTGATGCACCTCGACCTCGGCCAGTCGGGTGGCCAGCAGAACATCGGCGGTGGTCGGCCCGCCGCGGCCGAGATCCACAGTGGCGGACCAGGTGTGCGGTGGCACGGTGTCGATGGTCTCCGCCAGACGGGCCGAAGCGGCCCGGAAGTCGACCAGGATGGCATCGGTGGTCCGCAGGGCGCCGGTCTCGATGTCGTCGTTGCGCGCCTGCGGTGAGGCATAGGGCTCGAATTGCTCGCCGACCATGGCGCCGGCCAGTACCCGCCCGAGCCCGGCCGCGTTCCGGGCGAGGTGGGTGACGACGTGTCCGATCGTCCATCCGGGCAGCAGCGACGACGCGCCGAAGGCGTCGGCGCCGCCGTGCTCGACGACGGCGGCCAGGGCGTCGTCCAGCCGCGCGGCCGCGTCCGTCAGCTGCATGATGGCGGTACGGCCGGCCGCGGGCAGCCCGTCCGAAGCAGGTTCGTCGGCGGGTTCGGTCATCTCACGATCCTCTCCCTTGGGCTCGATCGGACGTCCGCACATACCGGCCGAGGCCGGTGTCCATACCCGACGGGTCGGAGGCGACGCCTTGCATGATGACGATCGCCCGATCCAGGGTCATCCGCAGCTGCGGTGACTTCACCAGCAGCCCGGTGATCGCCGGGCGCAGCGCACCCGCGTGGACCGGTTGTGGGACGGGGTCGTCGACCACGGCGGCCACCGTGGCGATCGCGGTGCCGCTGTCGAACGGCGGGTGCCCCTCCACGCAGGTGAACAGGGTGGCGCCCAGGCTCCAGGCGTCCGAGGCCGGACCGGGGGGTTCGCGGACGGCGAGCTCCGGAGCGAGATAGGCGGGCGAGCCGAGCACCACTCGCGGGGACGTCATCGAGCTCTCCGAGTCCCGCCGGGCGATGCCGAAGTCGCTGAGCTTCACCAGGCCCTGCCTGGTGATGAGGATGTTCGACGGCTTCACGTCCCGATGCGTGATGCCCAGAGCGTGCGCCTCCAGCAACGCCGTCGCCACCGCCACTCCGACGGTGGCCGCGACGCCCGGTGCCAGCGGACCGCGGTCGGCCAGGATCCGGGCCAGCGAGGTGCCGTCCACCAACTCCAGCACCAGGACCGGACCGGTATCGGTGGCGGCCACGATGTCGTACAGGGTCACCACGTGGTGGCTGGACAGGGCAGCCACCGCCCGCGCCTCACGCAGCGTCCGCCGGCGCAGGTCCTCGGCCACGGACGGGGTGACGTTCCGCGGGATGTCGATCTTCTTCAGCGCGACCCGGCGGCGCAGCAACTCGTCGTGCGCCGCCCATACCGTGCCGGTGGCGCCGCGACCGATCAGCCACTCCGGGCGGTACCGGTCCGCGACCAGGCGGTGCGGGCGGTCCCGCCGCTGTCCGGGTGTGACCGACGAGGGTTCCACGCTTCGTCCTTCCCACCGGGGCCGGCGGCTGTGCCAACCCTGGCCGGTCGCCGGCCGGTCTGCAATGCCCGCGGTGCCGGCGTCACGTCAGGCGGACCACAGATCCGGTCGCGGCGGACTCCCTGGCCGCGTCGAGAACCCGCGCGGTCGCGACTGCATCGCGGGCGTCGACCGGCGGGGCGCCGCCGTCGGCGATCACCGACGCCACGGCGGGGTAGAAGCTGTCCCACCGGCCGCGTTCGCTGGGCACCCGCCGCCAGGTGTCCCCGGTATAGAGGGTGCCCCACGCAGATTCGGGCTCCTGACCCCACGCTTCACCCAGCGACGCGGGGGAGCCGCCGGCCTTGAGTTGCTCCTCCTGGACGTCGAACCCATCGATGACGAAGCCGCCGCGCGCCCCGTTGACGTGCAACCGGGGACCGGGTGCGGCGGACGCCATCCCCGCGGCCAGCGTGGATCGCACGCCACTCGGGTGCTGCAGGTGCAGTTCGACGTCGTCCTCGGCCTGCGCGCCCGGGCGGAGGGTGCGCAACTCGGCATGGACGGTCTCGACCGGTCCGAAGAGGGTCAGCGCCTGGTCGACCAGATGCGGGCCGAGGTCGAGCAGGGTGCCGCCGCCCTGCTCGGCCGTGCCGCCGTGCCAGCTGGCCTTGACCGGCCGGAAACGGTCGATCCGCGAAGTGAACCGGTGCACGTCACCGAGCTCGCCGGCGTCGATCAGTGCGCGCAGGGTCAAGAAGTCGCTGTCCCACCGACGGTTCTGATAAGGGATCAGCGCGCGGCCCGCGGCGTCGGCGTGCTCGACCAGTGCCCGGGCGTCGGCCGCGGTCAGCGCGAACGGCTTGTCCACCACCACGTGCAACCCGAGATCGAGCGCCTCGTGGGCGAGTGTGGCATGCGTCCCGCTCGGCGTGCTGATGGTCACCCCGTGCACGCCCAGCGCCGGTAGGTCGGTGAGCGAGCCGACCGCGGTGGCTCCGTCGACGTCGTCCCGCACCTGTGATCGGCGCTCCGGACTACCGGTGATCACCGCCACCAGTTCCAGTCCGCCGGTCGAGGCGATCAGCGGGCGATGAAAGGTGCGGCCGCCGGCGCCGTACCCGGCCAACGCCCAGCGGATCGGTCCGGTTTCGCTCGTCGTCATGCGGTCATCCTTGCCGCAGTGCGCTGATCAGCGGAATGAGGGGCTGTCGGACGTCGCGCCTAGCATGGTTCATCGTGACTGACCACCTGATCGTGCGGGGCGCCCGCGAGCACAATTTGCGGAACGTCGACATCACCCTGCCGCGCGACTCCCTGGTGGTCTTCACCGGTCTGTCGGGCTCCGGGAAGTCGTCGTTGGCGTTCGACACCATCTTCGCCGAGGGTCAACGGCGCTACGTCGAATCGTTGTCGTCCTACGCCCGACAGTTCCTCGGGCAGATGGACAAGCCGGACGTGGACTTCATCGAGGGACTGTCGCCGGCCGTCTCCATCGACCAGAAATCGACCTCGCGGAACCCGCGGTCGACGGTCGGCACGATCACCGAGATCTACGACTACCTCCGCCTGCTGTTCGCGAGGATCGGGCACCCGCACTGCCCGGTGTGCGGCGAGCCGATCTCCAAACAGACGCCGCAGCAGATCGTCGACCGGGTGCTGGAAATGCCGGCCGGCACCCGGTTCCAGGTGCTGGCGCCGGTGATCCGCGAGCGCAAGGGCGAGTACGTCGACCTGCTCTCCGATCTGCAGGCCAAGGGTTACTCGCGGGTGCGGATCGACGGGGTCGTCCACCAGTTGACCGAGACGCCGAAGCTGAAGAAGCAGGAGAAGCACTCCATCGAGGTGGTCGTCGACCGCCTGGTGAACCGGGAGTCGGCCAAGCAGCGCATCACCGACTCGGTGGAGACCGGGCTCGGGCTGGCGGACGGCGTCGTCATCCTCGATTTCGTCGACCTGCCCGATGACGATCCGCAGCGGGAGCGCCGGTACTCCGAGCGGCTGGCCTGCCCCAACGATCACCCGCTGGCCCTGGATGAACTGGAACCGCGGTCGTTCTCGTTCAACTCGCCGTTCGGCGCCTGCCCGGAGTGCACCGGCCTCGGCACCCGCAAGGAGGTCGACGCCGAGCTCGTCGTGCCGGACGGGTCGCAGTCGCTGGGCGGCGGTGCGATCCACCCGTGGTCGGCCGGTACGACCAGCGAGTACTTCACCCGACTGCTGCAGGGCCTCGCCGAGGTGATGGGCTTCTCGATGGACACCGCCTGGGACCGGCTGCCGCCGCACGTCCGCAAGGCTGTGTTGCACGGCGTCGACGAGCAGGTGCACGTCACCTACCGGAACCGGTACAACCGGCAGCGCTCGTACTACGCCGAATTCGAGGGTGTGATCCCGTATCTCGAGCGGCGCGCGGCGCAGACCGACTCCGACTTTGCCCGCGAGAAGTACGAGGGCTACATGCGGGAGGTGCCGTGCCCGGTCTGCCACGGCACCCGGCTGAAGCCGGAGATCCTGGCCGTGTCGATCGAGCACGCGGAACTGGGACGGCAGAACATCGCCGAGCTGTCGGCGATGTCGATCAAGGACGCGGCCGCCTTCTTCCCCGGGCTGATCCTGTCCGGCCGGGACCGGATGATCGCCGAGCGGGTGCTCAAGGAGGTCGACGCCCGGCTGGGGTTCCTGCTGGACGTCGGGCTCGACTACCTGTCGCTGAACCGGCCGGCCGGGACGCTGTCCGGCGGGGAGGCGCAGCGCATCCGGTTGGCGACCCAGATCGGGTCCGGACTGGTCGGCGTGCTGTACGTGCTGGACGAGCCGTCCATCGGCCTGCACCAGCGCGACAACCACCGGCTGATCCAAACCCTCACCAGGCTCAGGGATCTCGGCAATACGTTGATCGTGGTCGAGCACGACGAGGAGACGATCCGGACCGCGGACTGGGTCGTCGACATCGGGCCGGGGGCGGGCGAGCACGGCGGCCAGGTGGTGGTCTCCGGCACCGTCGAGGAACTGGAGGCGGCGCCGGAGTCGGTGACCGGGGCGTTCATCTCCGGCAAGCGGGAGATCGCGGTGCCGATGGTCCGGCGGCCGGTCGACAAGCGCCGGAAGCTGACCGTCGTCGGGGCCCGGGAGAACAACCTGCGCGACCTGACCGTCGACTTCCCGCTCGGCACACTCATTGCGGTGACGGGTGTTTCCGGCTCCGGCAAGTCGACGCTGGTCAACGACATCCTGCACGCCGTGCTCGCCAACCGGATCAACGGCGCCCGGCTGGTGCCGGGCCGGCACACCCGGGTGACCGGGTTGGACGAGGTCGACAAGGTGGTCGGCGTCGACCAGTCGCCGATCGGCCGCACTCCGCGGTCCAACCCGGCGACGTACACCGGGGTGTTCGACCACGTCCGCAAGCTCTTTGCCTCGACCACCGAGGCGAAGGTGCGCGGGTATCAGCAGGGCCGGTTCTCGTTCAACGTCAAGGGGGGCCGGTGCGAGGCGTGCGCCGGTGACGGGACGCTGAAGATCGAGATGAACTTCCTGCCGGACATCTACGTGCCCTGCGAGGTGTGCAAGGGCGCCCGGTTCAACCGGGAAACGCTCGAGGTGCACTACAAGGGCAAGAACATCGCCGAGGTGCTGGACACCACCATCGAGGAGGCCGCCGAGTTCTTCGAGGCGATCGGCCCGATCCACCGGCACCTCAAGACCCTGGTCGAGGTCGGGCTCGGGTACGTCCGGCTCGGGCAGCCGGCGCCGACCCTGTCCGGCGGCGAGGCCCAGCGGGTGAAGCTGGCGTCGGAACTGCAGAAGCGCTCGACGGGTCGGACGGTGTACGTGCTGGACGAGCCCACCACCGGGCTGCACTTCGCGGACGTCGAGAAGCTGCTGGGCGTGGTGAACGGGTTGGTGGACAAGGGAAACACCGTGATCGTGATCGAGCACAACCTCGACGTGATCAAGACCGCGGACCACGTCATCGACATGGGTCCGGAGGGTGGTTCCGGCGGTGGCCGGGTCATCGCCCAGGGCACGCCCGAGCAGGTCGCCGCGAACCCCGACTCGTACACCGGCCAGTTCCTGGCGCCGGTGCTGGCGGGCAGGGCAGCTCGGGCGATCACCGCGGGTTCGTCACCGGCCGCGATCAACGGGTCGGTTCCGAAGCGGGCCGCCGTCGACGGTGGTGGGAGCGGGGTCGCCGTGAACGGTTCGGGCTCCAACGGCGTGGCCGGGAACGATGGGGCCGCGAACGGGCGCGCTCGCGCCGCCGCCAATGGCACCGCGAAGAAGATTCCGGCGACCAGAGCCACGCCGGTGCGGACGCCGGAACCGGCCGCGGCGGCCGCCGCCAAAGCCCGACGGCGCGCAGCCAAGCTGATCTGACGCCGGCGGTGCGGCCATCGGGTCGGCGCGGACTCGATCGAGACGCTGACCGCCACAACACCTGCGGAGCAAGCTTGGCCGGCCGGCCCGGTCGCCGACATGCGGGCGGCACGGGCGGCCCGTCGGCTCTGCGAGAATCGGACCCCGTGAAGACGTTCGACACCCTGTTCGTGGAACTCACCGATCGCGCCGCGAAGCGTCCGGCGGGTTCCGGCACCGTCGAGGCGCTGGATGCGGGTGTTCATGCGCAGGGCAAGAAACTGCTAGAGGAGGCCGGCGAGGTGTGGCTGGCCGCCGAGCACGAGGACGACGACAGCCTTGCGCTGGAGATCTCGCAACTGCTGTACCGGGCACAGGTCATCATGATCGGCCGCGGCATCACGCTGGAGCAGGTCTACCGACATCTCTGATCGCGGGGTCGGCCCTTCTCGTCGGCCTGCCCTCGACCTGGCGGATACGGCACCGGGGTGGACAGCCCGTCTCCATGCGGTCGGGTCCAGGGCCGGGCGGACGCCGGCACCCGGTCGCGCCGACCGGGTTCCGCACCGAGGCACCACCGAACTCGACCTCGAAAAGACCCTCGGGCCGTCCTGGCGGTCACCACCAGCAGCAAGCCCAGCCCCATGAAGCGCCACCGTCCACACCGTGTGGGCGGCCGACAAGGAGTGACGATGTTGAGAGTCGCCGTGCCCAACAAGGGCACGTTGAGTGAACCGTCAGCGGCGATGCTGCGCGAGGCCGGCTACCGCCAGCGCCACGAGTCGCGTGACCTCACCGTGCTCGACGTCGCCAACGATGTGGAGTTCTTCTTCCTGCGACCCAAGGACATCGCCGTCTACGTCGGATCCGGTGAACTCGACCTGGGCATCACCGGGCGCGACCTCGCGGCGGATTCCGGTGCCCCGGTGGACGAGCTGATCGGCCTCGGCTTCGGCTACTCGACGTTCCGGTACGCCGGCCCGGCCGACCATGACTGGCACATCGCCGACCTCGCCGGCAAGCGGGTCGCCACGTCGTACCCCGACCTGGCTCGCAAGGACCTGGCGGACCACGGCATCGAGGCGGAGGTCATCCGGCTGGACGGGGCCGTGGAGATCTCCGTGCAGCTCGGCCTCGCCGATGCGATCGCCGACGTGGTGGATTCCGGACGCTCGTTACGCCAGCACGGGCTGGTGGCGTTCGGTGACGTGATCTGCGCATCCGAGGCCGTGTTGCTCAGCCGGCGCGGGGTGCAGGTATCCGCGGCCGCGCGCCAGCTGTGCAGCCGGTTGCAGGGCGTGGTGTTCGCGCAGCAGTACCTGATGCTGGACTACGACTGCCCGGTACACCTGCTGGACCGGGCCACCGCGATCACGCCGGGGCTGGAGTCGCCGACGGTGGCACCGCTGGCCGACCCCGCCTGGCGGGCGGTGCGTGCGATGGTCCGCCGCAACGAGGTCAACCCGGTCATGGACGCGCTCGCCGAGCTCGGCGCCAAGGCGATCCTGGCCTCGGACATCCGGTCCTGCCGGCTCTAGCCGACCCGCCCGGCCGCAGCGACACCCAACTCCGCCGCCGCGACACCCAACTCCTGGGCCCCCGACGGCGTCTCACCGGGCTCGCCGTCGACGGCGGGTGGACCCGGGTACGGCGGGGGTGCCCCGCCGAACTCCGGGCACAGCGATCGATGGGCGCACCACTGGCACATGGCACTGCGACGCGCCGGGAAATCACCGCTCTGCAGGGCGGTGCTGATCGCCGACCAGAGAGCGGCCACGCCCACCTCGAAGCGCACCAGCTCCGCCTCCGACGGGGCGTACTGCAGCGTCAACCCGTCGGCGAGGTAGATCAGCTTCAGCTGGGTGGGAACGACGTCGCGCAACCGGTAGATCATCAGCGCATAGAACTTCAGCTGGTACAGCGCGCCCGCCTCGAAATCGGGGCCGGGTGGGCGACCGGTCTTGTAGTCCACGACCCGCAGCTCGCCGGTCGGCGCGACGTCGATCCGGTCGACGAAGCCGCGGAGCGGAACGGACCCTTCGAGGTCGATCTCGATGGCCAGCTCGCACGATTCGGGGTCGAAGTTCGCCGGGTTCTCCAGCCGGAAGTAGGTCCGGACCAGCTCCTCGGCGGACGCCAACCAGGACGCCAGTTGCTCCTCATCCACCACACCGGACAGCGCCGGGTACTCCGCCGTCATCGCCTGCCAGGTCGGCAGCACCTGCGCGACGGTGCGCTCGGGCGTCCGGTCGGCCGCGGGCTGGCCGAACATCTGCTCCAGCACGGTGTGCACGAGCGTCCCGCGCACCGCCGGCGCGCTCGGCGGCTCCGGCAGCCGGTCCACCGCCCGGTACCGGTACAGCAACGGGCACGCCTTGAAATCGCCGGCCCGCGACGGTGACAGCGCCAGTCGGCGACGCGGACGTTCCGGCTCCGTCGCCACCGTCGCCACCGCCGCCGGACGCGCGCTGACCGCCGGCGGCGGGACGGGTCCGCTGCCGGCCGCGGGTTCGGCGGTGGTGATCGTCATGTCGCCAACGGTAGGACAGGAGTCCGACAGCGGGCGCAAACCGACAGGCCGGTGTCGCGTCGCGGCCGCCGGCCGGCGTCCGAAGGCCGGGTCGGCTCGCCCGGTGCCACTACCCTCGCAGGGTGACCAGCAGCGATTCGCCCGCCCGGGTGCGCCGGCGCCTGACGCCGCGCGTGGTGCCGGTCGCGCGGATCGCGGGCGTGCCGGTGACGGTCGCGCCGTCCTGGGTGCTCTCGGTCGTCGTCATCGGCGCGCTCGGCGTCCCGGTGATCATGAACGTCATCCCCGGCACCGCGTCCTCGGTGGCGGTGGCCGTTTCGGTCATGCTCGGCATCCTGCTGGGCGCAAGCGTGCTGGCCCACGAGCTCGGACACTGCCTGGCCGCCCGGCTGCTGGGGATGAAGGTCACCGCCGTGCGCCTCTACCTGCTGGGCGGTGTGTCGGAGCTCGAGCGGGTGCCGCGGTCGCCGCGGGAGGAGGCCGTCATCGCCGCGGCCGGGCCCGCCGTGTCCGGCGTCCTCGCGGGCGTCGCGTGGCTGGTGGCCCAGCTGACCGAGGCCGGCACCGTGCCATGGCTGCTGATCACCCTGCTGTCTTTGTCGAATGTGTTGGTCGCCCTGTTCAACCTGCTGCCGGCACTACCGCTGGACGGCGGCCGGGTGCTCCGGGCCGGGGTATGGCGGGTCACCGGCAACCGCCGGCGCGGCACAGCGGCGGCCGTGGTCGGCGGTTACCTCATCGCGGTGCTGCTCGCCGGCTGGGCGGTCGCCCTGCTCGTCGGTGACGGCTTCGATGCGCTGCTGCCGGCCGGCATCGCCGTGCTGATGGCGGCCTTCGTCGCGGTCGGTGCGGCGGCCGAACGTGGTCGCCGCGCCCCGGTCCGTTGGCCGAGCGGTGTCACGCTGGCGTCGCTCGCCCGTCCGGTCGCGCAGTTGCCCGCCGAGGCCCCGGTGACGCTCGCGCTGGAGACGGCCGAGCGCCGCTCCGTCCTGCTCGTCGGGCCGGACGGATTGTCGGCCGGACTGCTCGACATCCCCGCCGCCCGCGTGCTGGCCGCCGACAGTCCGCGCGCGCCGTCGTCACTCGTCGCGCGGCCGGTGCCGCCCGAGGCGATCGTGCTGGTCGACGACGACCCAGGGGAGGTGGTCGAGCGGGTACGGGGTGTCGGTGTTCCGTTCCTGCTCTTGATCGACGACGCCGGACAGCCGTCCGGAGTGCTCAGCCGGGCCGACATCGTGGCGGCGGCCGGCCGGCAGCGGCGTCACCCGGAGCCCGCCGCATCGCCGGCCACCGACCTTCCCCAGCCCTCGCCGAAAGGCATCCGCAGAGAGAAGAAGGTGTGAATCGCAATTTCGGACCCGGCGATCGGGTCCAGCTCACCGACTCCAAGGGCCGCAAGTACACCGTCGTGTTGGAGGAGGGGGCGACGTACCACACGCATCGCGGCGGGTTGGCGCACGACAGCCTGATCGGTCAGCCGGAGGGCAGCCTCATCACCTCGGCCGGCGGCACCTCCTACCTGGCGTTGCGGCCGCTGCTCACCGACTACGTACTCTCGATGCCGCGCGGAGCCGCGGTGATCTACCCCAAGGACGCTGCGCAGATCGTGCACTGGGGCGACATCTTCCCCGGCGCAACGGTTCTCGAGGCCGGTGCCGGATCGGGAGCGTTGACCTGCTCGCTGCTGCGGGCCGTCGGGAGTGAGGGCAGAGTGCTGTCCTACGAGATCCGCGAGGATCATGCCGAGCACGCGGTCCGCAACGTCGAACGGTTCTTCGGCCACCGTCCGGAGAACTGGGAGCTGACCGTCGCCGACCTCGCCGAGCACACCGAGCAGGTCGACCGCATCGTGCTGGACATGCTCGAGCCGTGGTCCGTGCTGGACACGGTCGCCGACGCGCTGGTGCCGGGCGGGGTGCTGACGGTGTACGTGCCGACCACCACGCAGTTGTCGCGCATCGCCGAAGACCTGCGCGGGCACGGCGGCTTCACCGAACCCGCAGCGTGGGAATCGTTGCACCGTCCCTGGCATCTGGTGGGTCTCGCGGTCCGGCCCGAGCACCGCATGATGGGACACACAGCCTTCCTGCTCACCGCCCGGCGACTGGCGCCCGGGGTCACCGCGCCGCGCCCGCAGCGACGGCCCACGTCCGGCGGTCGGTAGTCCCGACCGCGCCCGCGGCGTATCGAGCACGTAACGATTGGAATCCGGGCCTGTGACGGCGAAATCGTCCCGACCGGCGTCAGCATGAACTTCGTCACCGAAAGGGCGTTTGGCGCCGTCACCGGCGGGTTACATCTGAGACAGTTTCGGCCTGTTGGGCCGGCGCTGGCGAGGGGATTGCCGTTGCGGATCCCGGGCTCTGTCGTTGGCCGAAGGTAGGGTTGAGACCTGCAGGCTCCGACGTGAGGGGAGGGCAAACGTGACCGAATTCGATGCGCCCCAAGGCGCCGAAGATTCTTCGGCCTCCGGCCCGGAAGACGGTTATCGGCAGACCCCGGCTCAGCTCAGCGCCCAGATCCGTGTACTGAACGACGAGATCGCGCAGCTTCGCCGCCGGCTCGCGCTGGTACCGAGTGACACCAGGCCGCTGGAGCGTCAGCTCACCGAGTCGGCGAACCGGATCAACGCGCTGTCGGAGCGGAACGAGAAGCTCGTCGTCACGTTGCGGGACGCGCGCGCCCAGCTGTTGCAGCTCAAAGAGGAGGTCGACCGGCTGGCGCAGCCGCCGAGCGGTTACGGCGTCTTCCTGAGCGTCGCGCCGGAGGGCTCGGTGGAGGTGTTCACCGGCGGCCGCCGGATGCGCCTGGCGGTCTCCCCGACCGTGGAAGTCGAACAGTTGCGGCGGGGCCAGCAGGTCCGGCTGAACGAGGCGCTCACGGTTGTCGAGGCCGGTCACTACGACGTGGTCGGTGAGGTCTGCTCGCTGCGGGAGGTGCTGGACGGCGACCGCGCCCTGGTGGTCGGGCACGCCGACGAGGAGCGTGTCGTCCACCTCGCGGCGCCACTGATGGACATCGCGCTGAAGCCCGGTGACTCGCTGCTGGTCGACGCCAAGGCGGGCTACGCCTACGAGCGGGTGCCGAAGTCGGAGGTCGAGGACCTGGTGCTGGAGGAGGTGCCCGACGTCGAGTACGGCGACATCGGTGGCCTGACCCGGCAGATCGAACAGATCAGGGACGCGGTCGAGTTGCCCTTCCTGCACGCCGACCTGTTCCGCGAGTACCAGCTGCGGCCGCCGAAGGGCGTCCTGCTCTACGGGCCGCCCGGCTGCGGAAAGACGCTGATCGCCAAGGCGGTCGCCAACTCGCTGGCCAAGCAGGTCGCGCTGTCCCGCGGCGAGGAGAAGGTCACCAGCTACTTCCTCAACATCAAGGGGCCGGAGCTGCTCAACAAGTACGTCGGTGAGACCGAGCGGACCATCCGGCTGATCTTCCAGCGCGCTCGGGAGAAGGCGTCCGACGGCACCCCGGTGATCGTGTTCTTCGACGAGATGGACTCGGTGTTCCGAACCCGCGGCACCGGGGTCTCGTCCGACGTGGAGACCACGATCGTCCCCCAGTTGCTCAGCGAGATCGACGGCGTGGAGGGGCTGGAGAACGTCATCGTGATCGGCGCCTCCAACCGCGAGGACATGATCGACCCGGCGATCCTGCGGCCGGGCCGGCTGGACGTCAAGATCAAGATCGAGCGGCCGGACGCCGAGGCGGCCAGGGACATCTTCACCAAGTACCTGCTCCCGGAACTGCCGATCCATCCGGACGATCTCGCCGAGTTCGGCGGCGACCGGACCGGGTGCATCCAGGCGATGATCCAGCACACCGTCGAGCGGATGTACACCGAGACGGACGAGAACCGGTTCCTGGAGGTCACCTACGCCAACGGCGACAAGGAGGTCCTGTACTTCAAGGACTTCAACTCCGGCGCGATGATCCAGAACATCGTCGACCGGGCGAAGAAGGCGGCGATCAAGTCGCGGATCGAGACCGGCGTCAACGGCCTGCGGGTGCAGCAGTTGCTCGACGCGATCACCGACGAGTTCGCCGAGAACGAGGACCTGCCGAACACCACGAACCCGGACGACTGGGCGCGGATCTCCGGCAAGAAGGGCGAGCGGATCGTCTACATCCGCACCCTCGTGTCCGGCAAGCAGTCCGAGGGCTCCCGCGCCATCGACACCGCCTCCAACACCGGGCAGTACCTGTAGACCCGCAGCACACGACGATGCCCCCGAACGGAACCCCCCGGTGACGTTCGGGGGCATCGCCGTCCCGCGAACAGGTGCGGCCCCACGGCGTCGGCGGGCGCGCTGGGCGATCGGCACGGCCGTGCTCGGCCGGCCGTCCTACATCAACACCGGCAGCGCCGACGAGCTCCCGACGGACCGCGGGGTGGAAGCGTTCCGCGAGAACACGTTTCAGGTGCTCGACGCCGCCTTCCGCGCCGGCGTCGACTGGGTCGACACCGCCCGTTCGTACGGTCGCGCGGAGGAGTTCGTCGGGCAGTGGTGGCGGCAGCGCGCGGCCACCGACCCGGATTGGCCGCAGCACGCGCCGACGGTGTCCAGCAAATGGGGATACGCATATGTCGGCAACTGGGATCGGAACGCCGCCGTCCACGAGGTGAAAGAGCATTCGCTGCAACAGTTCCGCCACCAACTGGAGCTGACCCAGCAGTGCCTGCCGCGGCTGCACCTCTACCAGGTGCACTCGCTGACCCATGACTCGCCGCTGTTCGACGACGAGCCCCTGCTGGACGCCCTGGCCCGGCTCCGGGACAGCGGCGTCGCCATCGGCTTCTCCACGTCCGGCCCCCGCCAGGCGGACGCCATCATGCGGGCGATGGAGATCACCCGTGACGGTGCCCGGCTCTTCTCCGCCGTCCAGGCCACCTGGAACATGCTGGAGACCAGCACCGGGGAGGCGCTCCGGCTCGCCTCCAGCCGTGAGCTCACCGTGATGGTCAAGGAGGCGCTGGCCAACGGCAGGCTGGTGACCGACCCGCCGCCCGCGCTGCGGCCGGTAGCCGACCGGCTCGGCGCCGCACCGGACGCGGTCGCGCTGGCCGCCGCGGCCGCCCAGCCCTGGGCGAATCGGGTGCTCCTCGGCCCGGCCGGTGTCGATCAGCTGCACGCGAACCTGCGCGCCGACGCCGTGGTCCTCGACCGGTCCGACCTCGAGACGCTGATGTCCGGCGCGCTCGACCCGCAGGAGTACTGGCAGCAGAGGTCAGCGCTGCCCTGGCACTGACCCTGGCACTGCTCCGTGACGTGACCCGCTCCGTGACGTGACCCGCTCCGCAGCGACTCAAGGTGTCGGACGCCTGCCTGCCGGCAGTTCCGACGCGTCCGCCGGCACGTCCCCGGCCGCACCGGATTCGTTCTCGGTGCCGGGCGGACGCGGCGTGCCGTCCATCGCGTCGAGCCCGCTCTCCAATTCGTCCAGCACCCGCCCCGTCTCGACGACCATCGTGCCGAGGAACACCCCGCGGGCGAGATGAACGGCGAGCATGTCCACCAGGTCGGCGTTGATCTCGGCGATCCGTCCCCGGGCCAGCTCGATCGACCGGCGCGCCGCACCTGCCACCACCACCGCCGAGGCGTCCTTCTCGGCGCGGAGCATGGTGTGCGCGAACGCCTCGATGGCATCGGCGGCCGCCCGCAGCATGGCGGCCGCCATCGGCATGGGCGGCTGCGTCCCGTCACTGGTGGGCACCTTGGTGGCGATGTCCCGGACCGTCCTGGCCAGGGTGCGGACCTGCACCTCGACGATCTGCAGGGTGTCGTTCGCCTGCTGCAAGCGGTCCAGCGCGTTGGTCCAGGACGCGCGACCGGGATGGAAATGCAGTGACTGGGCGGCCTTGTCGGCGTCGTCGTCGGCCCGGGTCGCGAAACTGCCCTGTTCCCGCGAGGTCCGCAACCAGCCTGCGGACTGCTCCAGGGTCCACGGCGCACTGGTACCGGTGGCGATGGTGCCGAGCACCTCGGCCAGCCCGTCGGCGAACGTCGACACCGAACGCGACGCCTCCCGCACGTAGTTGGGTGGCACGATGGCCACGTTCACCAGCACCGCGACCGCCGCCCCGATCAGCGTGTCCAGGAAACGCTGCTCGACCTGCGCGCTGCCCAGCGCCAGCACGAACAGCCCGTTGACCGGGATCTGCGCGGCCGCGCCACCGCCCAGCCGCAGCGCCTTGCCGACCAGGAATCCCAGCCCGACGATCAGCGCGATCGACCACGCGTGCAGGCCGATGAGGCCGCCGAGCCAGATGGCCACCAGGATGCCGATCAGGACGGCGAAGACCTTCTCCGCGGCGTCCCGCACGGAGTCCCGGACGGTCAGCAATGCGATCAGCGACGCGGTGATCGGTGCCCAGATCGGGGACGGCGAGTCCAGCCACCACACCGCCAGCGCCCACGACACACCGGCCGACAGGGAGATCTTGGCCGCCTGCAGGAGCACGCCGCGGTCGATGCCGAGCACTTCGCTGATCGGCCGCTCCCGCCGGCGCCACCGCCCGTGCAGGATCCGCAACCGCCTGCCGAACCGCCCTGTCCGACGGCCGGCCCGCGGTGCGGCGGGCTCGCTCGGCGGTCCGGATGACATGACAGTGATCCTGCCCCACTAGATTCGAGGGCATGACAGTGCGACGCATCATGGGCACCGAGGTGGAGTACGGCATCTCGGTGCCCGGGGAACCCGGCATCAACCCGGTGGTCTCGTCGACGCAGGTGGTCCTCGCCTACGCGGCCTCGGTGGCCGCGCCCAGGGCCCGCCGGCCGCGCTGGGACTACGAGGTCGAGTCGCCGCTGCGGGACGCGCGTGGGTACGACCTGTCGGGCCTGTTCGGTGCGCAGGAGCCGGACGTCGACGACATCGGTGCCGCGAACGTCATCCTGTCCAACGGCGCACGGCTGTACGTGGACCACGCCCACCCGGAGTTCTCCGCCCCTGAGGTGACGAACCCGCTGGACGGCGTGCTGTTCGACAAGGCCGGCGAACGGGTGATGGAGGCCGCGGCCCGGCTGGCCGCGTCGCTGCCCGGGTCGAAACCGATCCAGATGTACAAGAACAACGTCGACGGCAAGGGCGCGTCGTACGGCACGCACGAGAACTACCTGTGCAGCAGGGACACCCCGTTCCCGGCGATCATCTCCGGGCTGGTTCCGTTCTTCGCCTCCCGCCAGGTGTTCGCCGGCGCCGGCCGGGTGGGCATCGGCCCGTCCGGGCAGACCGAGGGATTCCAGCTGGCCCAGCGATCCGACTACATCGAGGTCGAGGTCGGGCTGGAAACCACGCTCAAGCGCGGCATCATCAACACCCGCGACGAGCCGCACGCCGACGCCGACAAGCACCGCAGGCTGCACGTCATCATCGGTGACGCCACGCTCGCGGAGATCGCCACCTACCTCAAGCTGGGCACCGCCGCACTGGTGCTGTCCATGATCGAGTCGGGCTGGCCGCTGCCCGGGGTGGAGCTCGCGCACCCGGTCGCCGCGGTGCACCAGATCTCGCACGACCCGACGCTGAAGGTGACGGTGCCGCTCGTCGACGGGCGCCGGCTGACCGGGCTGGATCTGCAGCGCGCCTACCACGAGGCGGCCGCGAAGTACGTCGACGCCGAGTACGGCAGCGATGTCGACCCGATGACGCAGGACGTCCTGGACCGCTGGATCAGCGTGCTCGACCGGCTGGCGGGCGACCCGATGAGCCTCGCCGACGAGCTGGACTGGCCGGCGAAGCTGCGCCTGCTGGAGGGTTACCGCAGCCGCGACCAACTGTCGTGGGGCGCCCACCGGCTGGCGTTGATCGACCTGCAGTACTCCGATGTGCGGATGGACAAGGGCCTGTACAACCGGTTGGTCTCCCGCGGGTCGATGAAGCGGCTGGTCACCGAGGAGGCGGTGCTGCAGGCGATGACGAAGCCTCCGGAGGACACCCGGGCCTACTTCCGGGGTCGGTGCGTCGCCAAGTACGCCGACCGGCTGGCCGCCGCGTCGTGGGATTCGGTGATCTTCGACATCGGCCGCGACTCGCTCGTCCGGATCCCAACGATGGAGCCCACCCGGGGTACCAAGACGCACGTCGGTGCACTGCTCGACGCCGCCGACGACGCGACGGAACTGGTGGACGCGCTGACCCGGAAGTAGCCGGCCGCGGTCGGTGCTGCCTGAGTGTCGGTGCTGGCTGAGCGTCAGTGCTGACCGGAGCTGGTGGGCGGGACCGAGGTCTGCTCGACCGCGGTCTCGGGGGCTCCGCCCAGCCGATCGCCCAGCCGTTGCGGTGGTGGACGGGCACGCCGGCGATGTCGATGCCGGAGAGCCCACCGCCGCCGGCGGCGGACTCGGCTGCAGGTCGGGTGTTCTTCGCCGGATCCGCCGGGTGACTGCGCGGGTGACGGCGAACGTGATCAGAAGCCGATCAGCGCCCAGACCGCAGCGGATCGTCCGGTATCGACCAGGACCCGCTGGTACCGATGCACCATCGTTCCTCCGGCCCGTCCGCCCCACAATCGGGCCGATACGTCACTCGTCATCCATCGTGTCCGCGCCGGGTGGCCGGCACGGTCCCTGCGGGGACCGTGCCGGACATCGACACACCACCGTGCGCCAGGCGGCGCGGTTGTCGGTGGTGGGTGGGTAAAGTCGGCGCCAGCGACCGTTGATCGGAGAACAACGACATGGCCCAGGAACAGACCAGCAAGCAGGGTGGCGGCGACGGTGACGACGCCGCCGACGCTGCCGGTACCGCCGGCCAGGAGCGCCGGGAAAAGCTCGCCGCGGAAACCGACGACATCCTCGACGAGATCGACGATGTGCTCGAATCCAACGCGGAGGACTTCGTCCGCTCGTACGTGCAGAAGGGCGGCCAGTGACGGGCGAGCACCAGTCGGGTCAGTGGCCCGTCTCGGCCGTCCCCGCCGCCTACATGCGTCCCGGTAACGGCTCGTTCACCGAGTTCCTGTCGGTCGCGGAGCCGCACCTGCTGCCCGGAAACCTCTCGTCCGCGTCGGTGCCCGCGGTGCCGCACGCGACCACGATCGTGGCGGTCACCTGCGCCGATGGCGTCGTGATGGCGGGGGATCGGCGCGCGACGATGGGTAACGTCATCGCGCAGCGCGACATCGAGAAGGTGTTCGTCGCCGATTCGCACTCCGCGATCGGCATCGCCGGCACCGCCGGGGTGGCCGTGGAGATGGTCCGGCTGTTCCGCCTGGAGCTCGAGCATTACGAGAAGATCGAAGGCGTCCGACTGTCGTTGGACGGCAAGGCGAACCGGCTCGCGACGATGATCCGCGGCAACCTCGGCATGGCGATGCAGGGGTTGGCGGTGGTCCCGCTGTTCGCCGGTCTCGAGGACGCCTCCGCGTTCGGTGCCGATCCGGACTCGGCACCGGGGCCCGGGCCGGGTCGGATCTTCTCCTACGACATCGCCGGCGGCCGGTACGAGGAGCACGACTACTACGCCGTCGGCTCCGGCTCCATGTTCGCCCGGTCGGCACTGAAGAAGCGCTACGAACCCGGCGCCGATCTCGCGACGGCGGTCCGCGCCGCCGTCGAGGCGCTGTACGACGCCGCGGACGACGACAGCGCGACCGGTGGACCCGACCTCACCCGCCGGATCTTCCCGGTGGTGGTCGCGGTGACCGCCGGGGGCGCGGTGCGGTGGGGCGACGACGAGGTGGGCGCCGTGGCCGAGGCCGTCGTCGCCGGCCGGATGCTCAAACCCGGCGGCTGACCCGCATGCCGGTTCCCTTTGGCGCCGGCCGGCCGCCATCTGACCCCGACACCCGCTCGAGGAGCCACCACCGCCGTGACGATGCCGATCTACGCCTCACCCGAGCAGTTCATGCGGGACCGCTCGGAGTACGCCCGCAAGGGCATCTCCCGCGGCCGCAGCGTCGTCGTCACCACCTACTCCGGCGGCGTGCTGTTCGTCGCCGAGAACCATTCGCCGACGCTGCACAAGGTCAGCGAGATCTACGACCGGATCGGGTTCGCCGCGGTCGGCCGGTACAACGAGTTCGAGAACCTGCGCACCGCCGGCATTCGCCTGGCCGACGTACGCGGCTTCTCCTATGACCGGCGCGACGTCACCGGCCGGTGGCTCGCCAACGCGTACGCGCAGACCGTCGGGTCGATCTTCTCCGAGCACCAGAAGCCGTTCGAGATCGAGCTGTGCGTCGCCGAAGTCGCCGGCACCGGGGCGGGCGGGGTCGGCACCGCGGTCGGGGCCGATCAACTCTACCGGATCTCCTACGACGGTTCGATCGTCGACGAGCGCCGGTTCGTGGTCATGGGCGGGGCGACGGAGCCAGTCATCACCGCGCTGACCGCGTCGTTCACCGCCGGCTGGGATTTGCGAACAGCGCTCGGTGCCGCCGTGCAGGCGCTGGGAACGGCGGGTGACGGCGCCCCCCGGGAGCTGCTGCCCGCCCAGCTGGAGGTCGCCGTCCTGGACCGCACGGTCGCCGGCCGGACCTTCCGACGGATCCAGGGCCAGGCGCTGGCCGGGCTGCTGAACGGGGCGCCTGCGGAGCCGCAGCCACCGACCGGCGGGTCACCGGACGACGCCGGCCAGCTGAGCGACACCACCCCCGACGATTCGGCTGACGACACTCCCTGACCCGTGCGCACCGCCACGGTGACGGAGCTCACCCGATCCGTCACAGAGTTTTCACGATCTCGAGTATCAGCCGGCCGGACCCGCACTCCTGTGTGCTGTGCGGGAAGACCTGACTGAGGGGTGCGGGACCTTCCCGGGCGAGATGTGCCACCCTTTAGCTGCTGGTAAGGCATCGGCAGCGATTCGACGACCGGTCACGCCCGGGAGGAACTGTGCGCGATCATCACCGTGCCCTCCCGGTCGTGCCGTGTTGTCGGCTGCGACAACACGGGAGGTCCGCCGAGTGATGGCAGCAAATCAGGGCAGCACGGTTGCGGATGCCAGGACGCCGGGGGCCGGCTCCGGCTCATCGAGTGCCGTCGACGTCGGTGGCAGCACTGCCGGTGCCGCGCCGGCCGCCGACGCCGCGGGGACGGACGCCATGCCACCGACCGCCGATCCGGGTGCCGACTCGGCGCTGCGTCGCCGGCAGGACGTCGGTGACCTGGTGGTGCGGGCCGGCACCGCCTTCGACGAGTACCGGCGGGGGGTTCCCGGAGCGGTCGATACCCTCGTCCGGCTGGTCAGCCCGTTGCTGTGGCACACCGCCCGGCAGTGCGGCCTGACGGCCGCCGAAGCCGAGGACGTCGTCCAACAAACCTTTCTGTCGCTGGTCCGCAGCAAGGACAGCGTCAGCGACCCGCTGGCGGTGGTGCGCTGGCTCACGGTGAGCCTGCGCCGGCTGGCCTGGCGGGAACGCGCGGCGAGTTCCAAGCGGTCCAGTGAGGAACCCACCGACGACGACCTGCCCCGGGCGCCATCCGCGGAACATCAGGCGGTGCTGACCGACCAGCAGCAGCGGCTCTGGTCGCAGGTGGCCCAACTGCCCGAACGGTGCCGGAAGCTGTTGGCCGTCATCGCCTTTGCACCACGACCCGACTACGCCGCGATCGCGGCGGATCTCGGCATACCGGTGGGTTCCATCGGTCCAACTCGCGGGCGCTGCTTGGCAAAGCTGCGGGCCCGCCTCGACGGGGGAGACTGGACATGACGGCGATGAGAGGCAACGCGGCCGACTCTCCCGACAACGGGCCCGGCACCGATCTGCGCCTGCAGCTCGATGACGACGAGCTGATCGGTGGCGAGCCGATGGACCGGGCGGACCTGCGGATCCTGACCGACCTGCTGGCCATCTACGACGCCGTCGACCCGATGCCGGAGATGCTGCCCGACCTGGTGCTGTTCGGCTTGGGTGTGCAGGACCTGGACGCGGAATTCGCGTCGCTGGTCGACTCCGAGCTAGAGGTCGCCGGTGCCGCGGGCACCCGGTCGGTGGAGCACGCCCGGCGGGTCACCTTCGCCAGCGACAACCTGACCGTGATGGTCGTGGTCAACCCGCAGCGCGACGGCTCCGTCCGGCTGGACGGCTGGGCCGCGCCCGGCGGCCGGTTGCACGCCGAGTTGCGGGTGGGGGAGTCCACCCGCTCGACCGAGTGCGACGAGTCGGGCAGGTTCGTCTTCGACGGCGTGCCGTCCGGTCCGGCCCAGCTGGTGCTGCACCCGACACCGGAGTCCGATCCGTCCCTGACGCTGGCGGTCGTGACGCCGGCCGTCCACCTGTGACGTACGCGGCCCCGGGCCGATGGTGAGTTACCCGCGCACCGGGTTCGCCGGACTCGGAAGCCGCACCACCGCAGTGTTGGATGTGTTCGGCGGCCGGGTGCTGGGTGCACCGGCAATCAACCGATCCTCCGCGGCCACCCAGCCCACGGCGTACAACGCCGAAGGGCTCATCGTGTCGACGGAGCCGCGAGCGGCGGCTGCCGTCGCCACGGCAGTGCGGGACGTGCTCGCCGACTACGACTGCCTGCCCGACGCGCCGTCGTGGCTGGTTGGCAGCTCCCGGGAACTCTCCGGCGCGGCAGGCAGACCGGCTCCGGTGATGGCGGCGGGCGTACGGATCGTTCCAGCGGCGCGGACAGGCGCCGTACCGGATCCGTGGTCGGTGGTCGAGGCACTACGTTGGCGCCTCGGTGCCGACGCAAGTGGATCGGTCGGGCTCAACCACCTGATGACCTCCGCCGAGCAGGTCGGCGGGAACCCGCTCGCGGTGGGCCACGGACGCGTCGGCCTCGACGGCTATGGAGTGCCTGGAGCGAACGGCCACGGGCCGGTGACGCTCGCCGTCGCCTCACCCATGCGGACAACCGACGGCCGACGCCCTCGGGTTGTCGTCCTGGACACCGGGATCGGCAAACATCCGTGGTTTCGCGGCGACCCCGCCAGCACGACGATCACCTTCGCCGACGGCAGCACGATCGGCCCGGACATCACGCTCGCTCCCGGCAAGGCGTCCGGTGGTCAATCGGATCGCGCGTCGATCGACCCCTTGCTCGGCACTCTTCCCACGCATGCCGGTCACGGCACCTTCATCGCCGGTCTGCTCCGGCAGGCGTGCCCGGACGCGGACATCGTCGCGTTGACCGTCATGCAGGCGAACGGCATCGTTCCCGAACACAAGCTGGTGCGGGCGCTCGAGTTGTTGCTGCGACGGCAGGCGGAGTCGCCGGGGTGGATGGACGCGGTCGTCCTGTCGCTCGGTTACTACGCCGAGACGAGTGAGGACATCAGGTACACCTCAGGGCTCAAGGACATCTTGCTGGCTCTCGGTCGCCGCGGGGTCGCGGTCTTCGCGGCGGCAGGCAACGACGCGTCCAGTCGGCCGTCCTACCCGGCCGCCCTCGCCATCGATGCCGACTTTGCCGCTGACGACGTCCTACCCGTGGTGTCGGTAGCGGCGCTGGATGCCGACGGAACCGTGGCGCCCTTTTCCAATGACGGGCCGTGGGTGACGGCGGAAGCGGTGGGCGCGGGTCTGGTTTCCGCGGCGCCGATCGACGTCGTTGGCGGCGAGAGCGCATCGCTGGCGATCCGCGGGCCGCACGGCAGGTTGCGATCCTCCTTCGATCCCGACAACTTCGGTGGCTATGCGGTGTGGAGCGGGACATCATTTGCGGCGCCGCTCCTCGCGGGACGCTACCTGACAACCCTTCGCCAGGAAGGGTTTCCGCCGATGGCCATTGACCGTCGAGCGCTACTGCCCGTCGGACGACCGACCCGTCAACGCCAGGAATCCCAGCCCCGGAGGCACACGTGAGCCAGCCGACCGAATCCAACAGCCCCGACAACGGTCGTGACGACGGGGGCGACGCCGGCGATGCGCGTGCCGAGCGGCCCTACCTGTTACCCGATCCGATGGTGCGCTTCGACGGCCGGGTGCTCGACCCGACCACTGCCGTCCGGTTGGCAGACGGTGAGGCGCCGTCGCCGACCGTCTACGTCGGCGACACGTTGTTGGTCACCGCCGACGACATCGAGACCGCGCGGGCACTGGTGACGGCAGTGGATGCAGCCGTGCAGCGAAGCCAGTCGCCACTGCGGAGGGTGCAGCAAGATCCGTTCGAAGAAATCGGCGACCCCGATCACGACGGATTCGCCCGGCTGCTCCGGGCGGCTGCGGAAGCCGGTTTGCCGCTGGTTTTTCCGCTTCGATTCTTGTCCGAGGTCGAAGGGCCGGCACCTGCCATCGATGTGTGGCCGTTGTTGCAGGACATCCGTCAGGCGGCAGTGGGAGAAGACGCGGAACCCGACGCAGTGCGGCTGAGCCTGGCAGTCGGCCTCAACCACCTGATGGCCGCCGCCGCCGACATCAGCGGCAACCCTTATTCGAAGGGCATGGCCACCATCTTCGGCAACCCTTACAGCAAGGGTATGTCCACGATTTTCGGCAACCCGTACAGCAAAGGAATGGCCGCCGGAATTGCCAGCTATTCGGCCGCCGGATCAGGTGGGCGGGGACCGGTCGCCGTCGTTCTGCCGCCACCGCTGCGGAGCTCAGATCGGCAGCGGCCCCATGTGGTGGTCGCCGACACAGGCGTTGGCAACCATCCCTGGTTCACCGCACAGAAGGTTGCCGCGGGCTTGGAGATCGTTGCGGACGGCACGCAGCAGTGGGTTGGCCGCAACCCCGGTGATCCGGAGGCAGTGCGCAGTGACCCCGAGGGCGACGGGGCCATACCGGATCCGATGAGCGGCCTGCTGGACAGCCACTCAGGGCACGGGACATTCGTCGCCGGTCTGTTGCGGCAGGCGTGTCCAGACGCCGACATCACCGCCATCCGGATCATGGACAGTGACGGTGTCGTGCCAGAGTTGACCCTGGCCAAGGCACTGACCGGACTGGGCGTCGCTCAGGCGAACGGGCAGGCGACGTTCGACGCTGTGGTGTTGTCGCTGGGCTATTACTCGGAGACGGCTGATGACAAGAAATACACAGCGGGGCTGCGATTGTTGATCCTCGCATTGTCCGCAATGGATATCGCGGTATTCTGCGCCGCCGGCAACGATTCCACCATGCGGAGAAGTTACCCGGCGGCGTTCTGCGATGATCCTGCGTTCCACGACGGCGATCACCTGCCGATGGCAAGTGTCGCCGCGCTCAACCCGGATTCGACCGTCGCGCTGTTCTCCAACGACGGCGAATGGGTCAACGCCGAGGCGCCCGGAGCCAATCTCGTGTCGACGGCGCCGGTCTTTGCGCAGGGTGGTTGGACACCCGACACGTCGTTTGTTGGTCTCGCACAGACCCGCCGCGGCACCGTCGACCCGGACTCCTTCGTCGCCGGCTTCTCCACGTGGAGCGGAACCAGTTTCGCCGCACCGGTGCTGGCCGGTCGCTATCTCGCGAGGCTTGCGGCTAAACCCGTACCGCGGTCGGTGAAGGCGCGGGAACCGCTGCTGGGTCTGGGGCGGCCTCACCCCAGAGCTGAGTAGGGCAGCCGTCGCCAGCGCGACCGTGGACCTGTGATGCTGGAGGCGTGGACTCCGAGCAGTTGACCGCCGAGCCGGTCGAGTATGCCGCCACGTCCATCGACGCCGTCAGGGATATGTGGTCTCGCGCGGTCGCCGAAAGCGACCGCGGGCGTCCCCTGGCGGCACTGCGATGGGGAACCCGTGCGTGGCGGCGGTTACTGCGCGACTGCCCCGACGAGGTGACGCTGCATGCACGGGTCCTGATCACCCTCGCGTATCAGAAATGGCAGATCGGCGAGGTGGACGCCGCTGGTGCGCTGCTGGACCGCGCAGAGCTGATCGATCCCGGCATGTCACCGAGGGTTGAGGCCAATCGCGCCGAATTCCTGAAAGGAAGCAACCCCTCGAAGGCCGTCGATCATTTCGGCCGCGCCATTGCGGGTCTCGAGAGAGATAGCAGTCGTGATGGCCAGGAGGCCCTGGCCATCACGTTGCTGAACCGGGGTGTCCTGCACATGACCGAGGGCCGGCTGTCACAGGCTCAGGCCGACACCGACGCCGCGGCCACGGCCGCCCGGCGGTCGGGCAATGACGTCGTGGCCTTCATGGCAACCCATAATCTCGGGTACGTCCGTTATCTCGCCGGTGATCTACCGGGAGCCCTCGAGAGCATGGCGACCGCGAGCGAGACGATGCCTGCGGCTGCCACGGGTGTTTCGGCCATGGACAGATCCAGGGTCCTGCTGGCGTCCGGGCTGATCGCCGAAGCCGGTGAGTTCATCGATCAGGCCATCAACTCGTTCGCCGCCAACCGGGCCACCACCGACCTGGTCGAGGCACTCCAGGTTCGCGCCGAGGTGGCGCTGCAGATAGGTGATGCAAAGGCAGCACGGGCCCATGCCCGACGTGCGGGCAGGATCGCGATCGTCCGCAAGAACAAGCGGGCCGCACTCGTCACACAGCTGCTCGAGGAACGAGCCGGACCGCTGCTGCGGCGATCGGCGCCGTCCATCCCGCGCGCCCGCGCACTCGGAGATGCGCAACGGGTTGGCGCGCTTGCCGATCGGCTGGTGGCGGCCGGTTCGAGTGACGGCGCCAGGGAGGCCAGGCTCCTCGAGTCCGAAGCCTTGTTGGACGCGGGTGACCTGTCCGCCGCGCGTACCGCGGTTGCCGCCGCGTCCGCGCTGAAGACATCCAGAACCGTCCCTCGGCTCTCCACTCGCCTGCACACGCGGCTGGTCGAAGGGCGCATCCAGCTGGCCACCGGCCACCGTGCTGCCGGCCTGGCCCAAATCCGCCGCGGCCTCGACGACCTCGCCGACTTCCAGGCCAGATTCGGCTCGCAGGACCTGCAGTCGGCGGCCGCGGTGCACGGCCGGGAATTGGCCCGGCTCGGCCTGCGCACCGCCACCGAGAGCGGGTCACCCGCCGCGATCCTGCAATGGCTGGAACGGGCCCGCGCCGTCACCACCCGGTTGCCGGCGGTGCGGCCACCGGCAGATCCGGTGCTGGCCGAGGAACTCGGCGCGCTGCGGATGGCGGACGAACAGGCGCGGGCGGCACTGCTCGCCGGCCGCCGTGATCCGGTGGCCGAACGGAAGGTCGCCGACCTCCGCCGCAGGGTCAGGGCGCGGTCATGGACGGTGTCCGGTACCGGCCGTGCCGACCGGCCACCCACCCTCGCCGCCGTGCGCCGGGTGCTGGCGAACCGGCGGCCCGATGCCGGTGTGGTGGCGTTGTTCGTGGTGGGCGGGAAGATCCACGCCTTGGTGATCACCCGCAACCGCGCATGTCATCTGGTGCTCGCCGAGCGGTCGGAGGTCGAATCGCACCGGCACCGGCTTCAGGGTGACCTCGACCTGCTGGCCGACGCGCGGATCCCCGACCGGCTGCGGGCCGTCGCGCGGCAATCGCTCGCCGGGTCCCTCGGAGCGCTGTCCGACGCGTTCCTGCCGGTGCTCGACATCGTAGGCGACGGGCCGCTTCTCGTCGCCGCGGTGGGTCCGTTGGCGACGGTGCCATGGTTGCTGCTGCCGGCTCTGGAAGGGCGGCCGGTGACGGTGTCGTCGTCGGTGACCAGGGCCATCGCCGGCCTTGACGCACCCGCCCATGAGCCGATCAACCGCGGCGTGCTGGTCGTCGCCGGCCCGGACGTCACCAACGGGAACAAGGAGGCCGCCGCGGTCGCGTCATTGCACGGCAGCGCGGTGCTGCTCACCGGTGAGCACGCCACCGGTCGCGCAGTGCTGAACGCGATCCCGGCCGGCGGCCTGGTGCACATTGCGGCTCACGGGCATCACGAAACCGGAAACCCGTTGTTCTCCGGCATCAAGCTCGCCGACGGGTTGCTGTTCGGCTACGACTTCGCGCCCAACCCCACGCTTCCCGGCCATGTCGTGCTGTCCAGCTGCGACGTCGGTCAGACCGACGACCGACCCGGCGGCGAACCGCTCGGCCTGGTCGCCGCCCTGGTCCGCAGTGGGGTCCCCACGGTGGTCACCGGCACCAGCCGGGTAGCGGACTCCGTCGCCGAGGCCACCATGGTCGACTACCACCGACAACTCAAGGCGGGCCGCAGCCCGGCGGTTGCGCTGGCCGCGGCGGTGGCGACGGCGACGTCGGACACCGGCCTGCCCGCTCCGTTCAGCTGCTTCGGCGCAGGACT
The DNA here is from genome assembly GCA_963785455.1 of uncultured Actinomycetota bacterium. Taxonomy (GTDB): domain Bacteria; phylum Actinomycetota; class Actinomycetes; order Mycobacteriales; family Nakamurellaceae; genus Nakamurella. The sequence continues at coordinate 88,289 of CAWAVL010000018.1, read as the reverse complement.
GTCGGGCATGCTCACGGGGTGAGCACCGGGGCCTGGGCGCAGTGGGCGGCTGCGCGTGGGCAGGTGGACGCGGGCCGACCGGCGACCGGGCTGCGACTGGCCACCCGGGCGCTGGCCCGCATTGGGCGGGAAGAACTCAGCCAGGAGCGGGCCGCCGCGTTGCGAGCGCGCATCCTGATCACCATGGCCGACGCCCAGGTGGAACTGGGCCGCACCGCCGAGGCGTCCGACCTGCTCGACGATGCGCTTGCTGCGGCGCCGGCCGCCCTGCCGGCCGTCGAGGCGTCCCGGGCGGTGCTGCTGGCCCGCACCGGCCGGCTGACGGAGTCGCGCCGCCATTTCGACGCCGCGCTGCAGGGCTTTTCGGTCGCGCCGACCTCCGGCACCGACCACGTCCGCACGTTGATCTGGCGCGGCATGCTGGACCTGCTGGAGGCGCGGCTGCCGGACGCCGCGAAAGACACCGAGGCCGCGCGCCGGCTCGCCGCCGACCTGGGATTGACCGACGGGGTGGCGATTGCCACCCACAATCTCGGGCTGGTCCGCTGGGTCGCCGGTGACCTCCCCGGAGCGCTGGCCGACATGGCAGCCGCCGACGAGATGGCGCCGGCGGTGCGTGCCGGCGTCCGCGCGCTGGACCGGGCCCGGCTGCTGCTGGCGGCCGGTCTGCTGGCGGAGGCCCGGGAGTTCACCCTGCGCGCCGAGCGGATCTTCGACGCCGAACGCTCCCGCGTCGACCTCGCCGACGTGCTGCTGATGCAGGCCGAGATCGATTTGTCCACCCGGGCGCCGGACACCGCACTCGCCGCGGCCCGCCGGGCAGCCCGCAGTTACGCGGCGGCGGGCCACGCACGCGGTGTGCTGGCTGCGCGGGTTCTGCAGGCACGTGCGCGGGCGTCGCTCCGGCCGGAGCGCCGCTCATCCGGCGAGCCACCGCGGAACCCGGAGCGGACCGACAAGCTGGTGACAGAGCTGCTCGCCGCGGGACTGGCGGACGACGCGCGGATGCTGCGGCTGCTGCGGGCGAAGGTGCTGCTGGACGCTGGTGCGATCGCCGAGGCGCAGGCCGCGGCGCATCAGGCCGGGGGACCCGACCGACGCAAAGATCAACAGCCACCACGCGTTCCGTCGATCGCCATCGAGCTGCAGAGCCGGGTGGTCGCGGCCCGGCTGGACTTCGCCCGCGGCCGGCGGACGTCGGGGTTCGCCCACATTCGGCGCGGGCTCGATGATCTCGCCCGGTATCAGGCCCAATTCGGCTCGCAGGACCTGCAGTCGGCGTCCGCCGTGCACGGGCGGGAGCTGACCGTGCTGGGGCTGCGGGCCGCGTTGGAGACCGGTTCACCGGCGACCATCCTGCAGTGGCTGGAACGCTCCCGGGCCGCCAGCACCCGGCTCGCCGCGGTGCGGCCGCCCGCGGACAGCGTGCTGGCCGACGAGTTGAGCCGGCTGCGGGTGGCGGCGTACCGGGCCAGGGCGGCGCTGCGGGCCGGTGAGCCGGATCCGGATCTGGAACGACAAGTCGACCGGCTGCGACGCCGGGTGCGGTCGCGGTCCTGGACGGCGGGCGGCTCCGGCGCCGTTGACGCGCCGATGACGTTGGCCGCTGTCCAGCGCGCGCTGCGCGAGGTCGACGGAAAGGCCAGCGTCGTCGCGCCGTTCCGGGGCAGCGGTCGGTTTCATGCCCTGGTCATCACCGCGCGCGCCGCGCACTACCGGCAGCTCGAGGCGGAGTTCGGGCTGGAGCCGCTACTGCAACGGATGCTCGGCGACCTGTCGCTCCTCGCCGACCACCGCGTCGCCGGCCCGATCCGGCGGGTGGCGGTCGCCTCGCTGCGCACCGGCCTGGACCGGGTGGCCGCCGCAATCGTCGAGCCGCTGCACCGGTTCGCCGACGACGGACCGGTGATCATCGCGGCGGCCGGGTCCGCGGCGATCGTGCCGTGGGCGCTGCTGCCCGGGCTGACCGGCCGGGCGGTCTCGGTCAGCCCGTCGGTGACGGCGGCCGTCGCGGGGATGGGCGGCAGCGGTTCGGCGCATCGCGTCGGGGTGCTGGCGGTCGCCGGACCCGAGGTGCCGCACGGCCATCGGGAGGCGGAGGCCGTCGCAAGTGTCTATCGGGCGCGGACCACGACATCCCTGCTGACCGGTTCGGCGGCCACCGGTGCGGCCGTGCTGGGCGCCATCCCGGCCGACGGCCTCGTGCACATCGCGGCGCACGGCCAACACCAGCCGGACAACCCGCTGTTCTCCGGGGTATTGCTCGCCGACGGCTTGCTGTACGGCTACGACCTCGCACCCAATCCGACGGTGCCGGCCCAGGTGGTGCTGTCCAGTTGTGACGTCGGACGCACGGACGACCGGCCGGGCAGCGAGCCACTGGGTCTGGTCGCTGCCCTGCTGCGCACCGGGGTGCGCACCGTGGTGGCCGGCACCAGCAAGGTGTCCGACGAGGTCGCCGCCGCGGTGATGGCCGGCTACCACCAGCGGCTCAGCGCCGCCGAACGCCCGGCCACGGCGCTGGCCGAAGCCATCACCGCGGTCAGCGACCCGAGGTCGGATCCGGCGCCGTTCACCTGTTTCGGTGCCGGGCTGTAGCGGGTCCGGGTATGACCACGGCTACCGATCGGTACCGCGGCGCGGTCGTCATCGACTGTCGTCATCGACTACCGTCGTGCGTGACCGACCACCCCGATTCCACTGGAGCTTCGAGCATTGATCACGGAGTGGATCCTGCTCGTCGTCGGGCTGGTGCTGATCGCCGGTACCGCGCTGTATGTGTCCGCCGAGTTCAGCCTGGTGACCGTCGACCGGGCGACGGTGGCGAAGCAGGCCGCGGACGGTGACGGCCGGGCGAAATCCCTGCTGACCGGGCTGCGGTCGCTGTCCACCCAGCTGTCCGGCGCGCAGGTCGGGATCACCGTCACCACCCTGGCGCTCGGCTTCGTGATGCAACCGTCGCTGGCCAGCCTGGTGTCGGTGCCGTTGCAGGCCATCGGGCTGTCGGCTGGCGCGGCCGGCACGATCGGTGTCACGTTCGGCCTCGTGGTGGCCACGGTGCTGTCCATGGTGTTCGGCGAACTGGTGCCGAAGAACATCGCCATCGCTGAGCCGTTGGAGACCGCCAAGGCCGTCATCAACCCCATGCGACTGTCCACCATGCTGTTCAAGCCGCTGATCGTGGTGCTGAACGGCACCGCCAACGGCGTGCTCCGGGTGATCGGCGTCGAGCCGCAGGAGGAACTGCGGTCGGCCCGGTCGGCCGTGGAGCTGGACTCGCTGGTCCGCAGATCCGCTGCGCAGGGCACGCTGGAGAAGCCCACCGCCGGGCTGCTGGCCCGGTCCATTTCCTTCAGCGGCAAGTCCGCCGACGACGTGCTCACCCCCCGGGTCAGGGTGCGATTCGTCAAGGCCACCGATGACGCCGACGCCGTGCTCGCCGCCGCCGGCGAGACCGGGCACTCCCGTTTCCCGGTGTCCGGGGAGAACACCGATGACGTCGTCGGGCTGGTGCACCTGAAGCGCGCGATAGCCATCCCACCCGACGAGCGGGCCGGCGTCACCGTCGACCGGCTGATGGTGCCGGTGCCCGTGGTGCCCGGATCCATCCCGCTGGACGAGCTGCTCGACCAGTTACGCGCCCGCGGCCTGCAGATGGCCGTGGTGGTCGACGAATACGGCGGCACCGCCGGCATTCTCACGCTTGAGGACGTGGTGGAGGAACTGGTCGGCGAGATCAAGGACGAGCACGATCCCGCTGACAGCAGGGCCGAGTGCCGGGCCGACGACACCTGGCTGCTGCCGGGATCCCTGCGACCGGACGAGATCGCCGAGATCACCGGGGTGCACCTGCCCGAGTCCGGTTCGTACGAGACGGTGGCCGGCCTGCTGCTGGCCCGGCTCGGCCGGATGGCGGAGGACGACGACTCCGTGCTGGTCAAGGCGACGATGGACGCCCCAGCGACGCTCGGTGTGCTGCCCGGCCATGTCGGCACCGCCGACGACCAACGGATCGAACCGGAGGCCGATGACGACCTGCCCCGCGCGGTCACGGTTCGGCTCACGGTGCACCGGCGGGCCCGGCGGCGGATCGACGCGGTGGTGATGTCGGCGGTGAGTGTCGACAGCGGTGACCCCGCCGCGGACAGCCCGGACGGGCCGGTGGACCGGTTGTGACGGCGAACTGGCTACTGCTCGGGCTGGTGGTCCTGCTGCTGCTGGCCAGCGCCTTTTTCGTGGCGGCGGAATTCTCCTTGATCGCTGCCCGGCGCTCCGTGATCGAGCCGAAGGCGGTCAACAGCGCCCGCGCCCGCTCCACGCTCAAGGCGATGGAGCACGTGTCACTGATGATGGCGTGCGCCCAGCTGGGCATCACGCTGTGCGGCGTGCTGCTCGGCGCGCTGGGCGAGCCGGCGGTGGCGGCGCTGCTGGAGCCGGTCTTCGACTCGCTCGGGGTGCCCGAGGCGTGGCTGCACCCGGTCTCCCTGGTGGTGGCCCTGACCCTGGTGGTGTCGGCGCACGTCGCGCTCGGCGAGATGGTGCCGAAGAACATCGCCATCGCCGGTCCGGAACCGACCGCCCTGGCGCTGGCCCCGCCGCTGCGGGCGATCGCCATGGCCATCGGGCCGATCATCCGCACCCTCAACCGGTTCGCGAACGGTGTCGTGCGGTTGACCGGTCGCGAGCCCAAGGACGAGGTGGCGTCCGCGTTCACCCGCGAGGAGGTCGCCGAGCTGGTCAGCGAGTCGCGCCGGGAGGGTCTGCTGGACGACGAGGAACACCAGCGGATCACCTCGGCCCTGGACTTCGACACCACCGCCGTGTCGTCGGTCATGGTGCCCGACGCCCAGGTGGTGTCGGTGCGGCCCGGGGTCAGTGCGGCGGAGATCGAACGCATCTGTGCCCGCACCGGGTTCTCCCGGTTCCCGATCCTGGGACCGGACGGGCGGTTCTCCGGCTACATCCACATCCGGGACGTCGTCACCATCCCGGCCGAGCGCCGGGACGAGCCCGTCCCGGCGGACCGGATCCGGGCGTTGCCGACGGTCGGTCCGGACACCGATCTGCGCACCGCCCTGGACCGGATGCGCCGGATCGGTGCGCACCTGGCGGAGGTCGCCGTCGCGGTCGATGCGCAGGCTGCGGCCGGCGCGCCGTCCGCGGCCGACGGCGTCAGCACCGAGCTCCAGGGGACAGCCGGCGGCACCGACGGGGTGGCGGCGCCGGTGCGCGGGGTGGTCATGCTGGAGGACGTCATCGAGGCACTGATCGGTGAGATCCGGGACGCCACCCGGCGCAGCCCCGAGCCCCGAACGCTGCCCACCACCGGCGGCTGATCCGCGCCGGGCGTCGGGCGGGAACGCCTGTCGTCACGGGGGGTGTCGCGCGGTGGGCATAGTCTCGGGCTCATGCAGCGGCGGATCATGGGGATCGAAACCGAGTTCGGCATCACCTGCACGTTCCACGGTCAGCGCCGGCTGAGCCCGGATGAGGTGGCCAGGTATCTGTTCCGGCGGGTGGTGTCCTGGGGCCGGTCGTCGAACGTGTTCCTGCGCAACGGCTCACGCCTGTACCTGGACGTCGGCTCGCACCCGGAGTACGCCACCGCCGAATGTGACGACCTGCCGACGCTGATCGCGCACGACAAGGCGGGGGAGCGGATCCTGCAGGACCTCGTGGTGGACGCCGAGGCGCGGTTGGCGGAGGAGGGCATCGGCGGCGACATCTACCTGTTCAAGAACAACACCGACTCGGCCGGCAACTCCTACGGCTGCCACGAGAACTTCCTCATCGCCCGCGGCGGCGAGTTCGCCCGGATCGCCGACGGGCTGATTCCGTTCCTGGTCACCCGGCAGTTGATCGCCGGCGCGGGCAAGGTGCTGCAGTCCCCACGCGGGGCGTCGTACTGCCTGTCGCAGCGCGCCGACCACATCTGGGAGGGGGTGTCCAGCGCCACCACCCGGTCCCGGCCGATCATCAACACCCGGGACGAGCCGCACGCCGACGCGGAGCGGTACCGCCGGCTGCACGTCATTGTCGGCGACTCCAACATGTGTGAGACCACCACGCTGCTCAAGGTCGGCAGCGCCGCGCTGGTGCTGGAGATGATCGAGGCCGGGGTCACGCTGCGGGACTTCACCTTCGAGAACCCGATCCGGGCCATCCGGGAAATCTCGCACGACACCAGCGGTCGCAAACCTGTCCGGCTGGCCGGGAGCGGCGACATCTCCGCGCTGGACGCGCAGACCGAGTACTACGAGAAGGCCGCGGAGTTCGTCGAGAAACGCGGCAACGACCCGGTCACCGACCGGGTGCTGGACCTGTGGCGGCGGACGCTGGAGGCGGTGGAGACGCAGGACTTCTCCGGCGTGGACACCGAGATCGACTGGGTCATCAAGAAGAAGCTGATCGACTCCTACGCCACGAAACACGGGCTGGACCTGACCCATCCCCGAATCGCGCAGCTCGACCTGACCTACCACGACGTCCGGGTCGGTCGCGGCCTGCACTCGCTGCTCGCCGCAAAGGGCAGGGCTGCAAGGGTTGTCACCGACGAGCAGATCGTCGAGGCGACCACCGTGCCGCCGCAGACCACCCGCGCCCGGCTGCGGGGCGAGTTCGTGGCCGCCGCTCAGGACGCCGGCCGCGACTACACCGTCGATTGGGTGCACCTCAAGCTCAACGACCAGGCGCAGCGCACCGTGCTGCTCAAGGACCCGTTCCGGGCCACCGACGACCGGGTGACGAAGTTGATCGAGGCGATGTAGTTGATCGAGGCCATTAGTCGATCGAGGCGAGATCAGCGGAACGGAGTGCGTCATCACCCTTCTGTCGGGCGCCGATCGCCCTGCCCGGCGTCGGCGGTGTGACAGGCTGGTGTGGTGGCAACGGCGAAGGCAGAACGGCTGCTGAACCTGGTGATCGCCCTGGTCAACTCGCCGCGGTTCCGGACGGCGCTGTGGATCAGGGCCAACGTCGCCGGGTACGCCGACGCACCCACCGACGAGGCCTTCTTCCGCACGTTCGAGCGGGACAAGCAGGAACTGCGTGAGCTGGGCATCCCCGTGCAGACTCCCACCACCGGCGAGGACGGATACCGCATCCCGCCGCTCGACTTCGCGCTTCCCGCACTGACTTTCACGCCATCGGAGGCGGCCGCACTGGCACTGGCCGGGCGGCTGTGGGAGACCACCGCGCTGGCCACCGCCGGCTCCGGGGCACTGCGCAAGATCCGGGACGCCGTCGCCGGTGCAGCGGTGCCGGAGGGCCCGATCCCCGACCCTGCCGGTGGGGCGGGCGATCCGGATGCCGGGCCGCCACCGGACATCGCGGCGGCCACCCTGCTGCAACCCAGGGTGCGGACGTCCGACCCGGCCTTCGCGCCGCTGTACGCCGCGGTGCGGGCCAGGCGTGCGGCCACCTTCGAGTACCGCAAGGACCCCGCCCGACCGCCGGAACCGCGCCGGCTGCAGCCTTGGGGACTGGTGTCATTCCGCGGCCGCTGGTACGTCATCGGTCACGACGAGGGCCGGGGCGAACGCCGGACGTTCCGGCTCTCCCGGATCGCCGGCCCGGTGAAGGCGGTGGGCAGGGCCGGCGCCGTCCGCACCCCCGACGGCATCGACCTGCTGGCGGAGGTAGCCGCGAGCGTGGAGCGGCCCGCGGATCGCACCGCGACCCTGCGCATCCGGTCCGGCCGGGCCGCCGGTCTGCGGCGCGGCGCCGTCACCGAGCAGCCGTCCGACGACGCGCCGGGCTGGGACCGGGTGACGCTGCCGTTGGGTCACCTCTGGGACACCGCCCGCCGGATCGCCGGTCACGGGCCTGATGTCGTGGTGGAGGAACCCGCCGACCTGGTCGACGCCACGGTGCGGTTGCTGACCGGCACCGCCAAGGCGCTCGCCGGCCGGGCCGGCCCCGCTACCCGGGTCGCCTCCGGTGCCGGCGACGAGCCGGCGTTGGACGCAATGTTCCAGGGCAGGCCGGCATGAGCGAGACCGCCACCGACCGGCTGGCCCGGATGCTGGCCCTGGTGCCGTACATCGCCCGCCGGCCAGGGGTGGCGATCAGCGAATTGGCGGACGAGTTCGGTGTCGACGCCGATCAGATCGGTGCCGACCTGAACCTGCTGATGGTCTGCGGGTTGCCCGGCTACTACCCGGACGACCTCATCGACGTCGTGCTCGACGACGACGACGGCACGGTCTCGATCGCGTTCGACGCCGGCATCGAGCGTCCCGTGCGCTTGACCGCGGACGAGGCGTTCGCGCTGACCGTCGCGCTGCGCGCGCTCGCCGAGCTGCCGGGCCTGGTGGACACCCAGGCCGTGCAGTCCGCGCTGGCGAAGCTGGAACAGGCGGCGGGCCCGGCCCGGGGCGCCGACGACACCGACGCGGTGCGGGTGGTGCCGGCCGATCCGGCCCCGGCCCTGGGGTGGGTCCGGCAGGCGCTGGACGAGAGCCGGCGGATCTGGATCCGCTACTACACCGCGTCCCGGGACACGGTGACGGAGCGGACGGTCGACCCGTTGCGGCTGCTCGTCACCGACGGGCACGCCTACCTCGAGGCCTACTGCCACCTGGCCGGCGCCATCCGGCACTTCCGGATCGACCGGATCGACGAGGTGACTCTGCTGGACGAACCCGCCCAGCGGACGCTGTGGGTGGACTCCGACATCCCGGACCGCATTTTCCATCCCGATCCGGCCCGGCCACCGGTCACGCTGGTGCTCGGCGGGGCGGCGCGATGGGTGGCGGAGTACTACCCGATGGAGGAGATCACCGAGCTGTCCGACGCATCCGGTTCGGTCCGGGTCCGGATGCGTGCGAACAGTGACGAGTGGTTGGCCCGGTTGGTGTTGTCCCTGGGTGGTGACGGCATCATCGAGGACCGGCCCGACCTGGCAGGGGTGGTTGCGGAGCGGGCGGAGGAGGCTCTCGCGGCCTACCGCCGCTAGCCGTGCTGGTTAGGATCGGCTGGTGAGGATCGGTACTGGGCGGTCGCCGCCCGCTCCGGACCATGTTTCTCCAGACCATGTTTCTCCAGACCATGTTCGCGACATCGCCGCCGGCCATCGATCCCAGGAGTCATTTCCGTGCCGTTGCATCTGCCCGCCATCCGGCTGCCGAAGCTGCGCGGGCTGACCCGGGGAGGCAAGAAGGACAAGGACGACGACGGCACGATGTCGTTGATGGAGCACCTGTTCGAGTTCCGTCGACGGTTGTTCTACGCGGTGCTCGGAATCTTCGTCGGCACCGTCATCGGGTTCATCTGGTTCGGTCACGGCATCCCGGCGATCGGGCTGCCCAGCCTGTCGGAGATCCTCACCGGCCCGTACTGCGCGGTCCCGGCCAGTGAGCGGCTGACCTTCGGGTCCGGTGACGACTGCAGACTGCTGGCCACCGGGCCGTTCTCGGCGTTGGAGCTGCAGCTGAAATCGGCGCTGATCGCCGGCACGGTGCTGGCCTCCCCGGTATGGCTGTACCAGCTGTGGGCATTCGTGACGCCCGCGCTGTATTCCAAGGAGCGCCGGTACGCCATCCTGTTCGTCAGCTTCGGCGGGGCGTTGTTCTTCCTCGGCGCGGTGCTGGCCTACGTGGTGATCCGGGAGGGTCTGACGGTCCTGCTGGGTTTCGGCGGCGACGCCACCATCGCCGCCCTGTCGCCGGACAGCTACTTCTCGTTCCTGATCGCAATGCTGATCATCTTCGGCGTCTCGTTCGAGTTGCCGCTGTTGCTGATCATGCTGAACATGATCGGCCTGGTGTCCAGCGCGAAGCTGGCCAAGTGGCGCCGGTATTCGATCTTCGGAATGGTCGTGTTCGCCGGCCTGGTGGTTCCCGGCAACGACCCCGTGACGATGCTTGCGCTTGCTGTCGCGCTCGTGCTGCTGTACGAGCTGTCGGTGCAGGTCACCCGCGTGCACGACAAGCGCAAGGGCAGACGGGAGGCACTGGCCGAGCTCAGCGACGACGAGGCATCCGTGCTGCCGTCCGCCATGGCCGGTGACGGTGACCCGGATCGGTACGTGCAGCCGGTCGCGGCCGCGGCGCCGATCAACGAGCCCGAGCCGGTGCGCCGGTCGACCGACATGGGCGACGCAACCTGAGCCTGCGCGCCGCGAGCGGGTTGGGCACTCGACTGCCCCGTTTCATCCTCATTGCTCTCGCCGACCACCCTTACCGGGTGATGTCAGCGGCGTCTTTTGGCGGTCTGATGGCTCGGTAGGGTGCCGATGACGCGCTGCTCACGGCGCGGCCACGGCGGATCGACGGGAGCGCCAGCAGACATGACCGCCACCACCCCAGCCCCTCGCAGCACCTCCCGAAGCCGCGGCACCCGGGCTCGCGCTCGGGCGCCTCGAAAGGTGCCGCACCCCAGCGTCGAGGACCGCCGCGCCAAGGGTGCCGATGCCCGCATCGCGGTCCCGCCGTCCCTGCACGGGCAGTGGGCGCCCGCCGCCAAACGGTTCGACCCGGTGGAGCTGCTCTGCGACCAGGACACCCGACGTGAGCCGGATCTGGTCCCGGTGCGGCACGGCCGGATGATGGTCTCGCCGTTCACCTTCTACCGCGGTGCGGCGCGGGTGATGGCCGGCGACCTCGCCGACGCCCCCAACGCCGGGCTGATCTGCCAGCTGTGCGGTGACGCGCACCTGTCCAACTTCGGCGGATACGCCTCACCGGAGCGCCAGCTGGTCTTCGACGCCAACGACTTCGACGAGACGCTGCCCGGACCGTTCGAGTGGGACGTCAAGCGGATGGCGGCCAGCTTCACCATTGCCGCCCAGAACAACAACTTCTCCGCCGCCGATGGCCGGGCCGTCACGCTGACCGCGGTCCGCAGCTACCGCGAGGCGATGGCGACCTTCGCCACGATGGGCACGATGGAGCTCTGGTACACCCACATCTCCGAGGACGACCTCACCGACGCGCTGAACAAGGTGGCCGCGGAGATCAGCGCCCAGCAGCAAAAGGACAGGAAGCTCAAGGGCAGGTCCGCGGCCGGTAAGCACGCCAAGGACAAGAGAGCCAGCAAGGTCAAGGGGAAGGCGCCGGCCAAGACCAAGGGCGCCGCGACGGCCAAGAGCCTCTCGACGGCCAACGGTGCGGTCAAGAGCAAGAAGAAGGGCAAGCGTGCTGACGTCCTCCGGGACGGCGGCGCCACCGAGCTCGATGCGCCGAGGAACGAGGCCGGCGAACTGAAGGCGTTGGAGCTCACCCAGAAGGCGTTCCGCAAGGCGCACAGCAGGGACAGCCTGCAGGCCCTGTCCAAGCTCGCTGAACTGGTCGACGGGCGCTACCGGATCATCAACCAACCCCCGGTCGTGGTGCCGGTCCGCGAGTGGTCGAGCTTCTACGGCCTGCCCGAAGGCGAAATCGACACCAGGATCCGTCAGCTCTTCAGGGAGTACCGGGCAACCCTGCCCGACGATCGCCGGCACCTGCTGGAGCGGTTCGAGGTCATCGACGTCGCCCGCAAGGTGGTCGGGGTGGGCAGCGTCGGGACACGCTGTTTCATCATCCTGCTGCAGGGTCGGGACGAGAACGACCCGCTGTTCCTGCAGGTCAAGGAAGCCACTGCCTCGGTGCTGGAGGACCACCTCCCGAAGAGCAGGTACGCAAATCCGGGGGAACGCGTCGTACAGGGCCAACGGATGATGCAGGCCACCAGCGACATCTACCTCGGCTGGTCAAAGGGCGTCGAAACCGACAGGTTCTTCTACTGGCGCCAACTGCGCGACATGAAGGCGTCGGCGGACATCGACAACATGCAGCCCTTCGGGATGACGTTCTACGCGCGGCTGTGCGGTTGGACGCTCGCCCGCGGTCACGCCAGGTCCGGTGACCCGATCGCGATGGCCGAGTACATGGGCGCCGACGACACCTTCGATCGTGCCATCGCCGATTTCTCCGAGGCCTACTCGGTTCAGAACCAGAAGGACTACGACGCTTTCGTCAACGCGGTCCGGACCGGTCGCATCGAGGCGGTTCAGGGCGTGTGAAGCCGCAGGCTCCTGGCATCATCGGCGCCACAGGCAGGCACAGGAGGGTGCGCAATGACCGAAGCCCCCGCGTCCGAACCGATCAACGAACTCGGCCCCGTCGATCACCTGGTGGTCGAGTTCCCCGGTAGCAACTTCAACGGCGAGATCCTGCCCGAGTTGGTCGATCTGGCGCAGCGGGGCATCGTCCGGGTGCTCGACCTGGTGGTGATCCGCAAGGAGCAGGACGGCTCGTTCACCGCCTTCGAGTTCGATGACGTCCAGCAGGGCCTGCTGGGCGAACTGCGCGAACTGGAACGGGAACTGGCCGACCTGCTCAGCGAGGACGACATCGCCGCCGCCGCCGAGGCGATGGAGCCCGGCAGCACCGCAGGCCTGCTGGTGTACGAGAACCGTTGGGCCGCCAGGTTCGCCGGGGCCGTCCGGCGGCCAGCTGATCGCCGGCGGTCGAATCCCGATGGAGGCCGTCTTCGAGGCGATCGGGTCCATCGAGGTGGAGGTCGACGACATGGACCAGCCGATCTGACATTTACGGCAGACGGGTCCGCCAGCCGGACCGGGTGACCCGGGCGGTCCGTGTGCCCGTCGCCGGGTGGGCTCGTCCCCGATGTCCGTTCGGGCCGGGGCCCGCCGTCGCCGGTTGGCTCGCGGCAGCCGCGTGCCGCAACCGCGCTGTGACACCCTGGTCTGGTGACGCGACACGGTTGGACGGACGAGACGGACGTGTCCCCGGCGGAGCGGTTCGCGCGGTCGGCCGATCGGCGCACATTTCCGCATCTGGCCGAATTCACCCTGACCCGCCCGTTCAGCCTGGACCCCTTCCAGGTGCAGGCCTGCCGCGCCCTGGAGAACGGGCACGGCGTGCTGGTCTGCGCGCCCACCGGCGCCGGCAAGACGGTGGTCGGTGAATTCGCCGTGCACCTGGCGTTGACCACCGGCGGCAAATGCTTCTACACCACGCCGATCAAGGCGCTGTCCAACCAGAAGTTCGCCGACCTCATCGCCCAGTACGGCCCGGACCGGGTGGGGCTGCTGACCGGCGACACGGCGATCAACTCGCACGCGCCGGTGGTGGTGATGACCACCGAGGTGCTGCGCAACATGTTGTATGCCCGGTCGTCCGACCTGGACGGCCTGACGCACGTGGTGATGGACGAGATCCATTACCTGGCCGACAAGTTCCGCGGCGCGGTGTGGGAGGAAGTCATCCTGCACCTGCGGGACGACGTGCAACTGGTCGGACTGTCGGCGACGGTGTCCAATGCCGAGGAGTTCGGCGCCTGGCTGTCCGAGGTGCGCGGCGACGTCTCGGTGGTGGTGGACGAGATCCGCCCCGTGCCGCTCTGGCAGCACATGATGGTGGGCCGGCGGATGTTCGACCTGTTCGGCGGCTCGGACCCGGACGCCGGCGACCCGGCGACCGCCCGGCTCCGGATCGAGCCCGCGCTGGCCCGGGCGGTGCATAACGCGGAGGCCATGGCCGACCGATTCTCCGGCGGCCGGGGACCGCGGCGCGGCGGACCAGGCGGCGGCTCCTCTGGTAGGGGCTCTGACGGGTACCGCGGCGGGCCCAAGTGGCGCCCGCCCGCCCGGGTCGACGTCATCGAGAAGTTGGACGCCGCTGGGCTGCTGCCCGCGATCACCTTCATCTTCTCCCGGGCCGGCTGCGATGCGGCCGTCACCCAGTGCGTCCGCGCAGGGATGCGGTTGACCAGCGAGAAGGAACGCGACGAGATCCGGCAGATCGTCGACCGGCGGACGGTGGACCTGGCGGAGGCCGACCTCGGCGTCCTCGGATACTGGGACTGGCGGGACGGGCTGGAGCGGGGGATCGCCGCCCACCACGCGGGCCTGCTGCCGGTGTTCAAGGAGACGGTCGAGGAGCTGTTCGTCGCCGGCCTCGTCAAGGCCGTGTTCGCCACCGAGACGCTGGCGCTGGGCATCAACATGCCGGCCAGGACGGTGCTGCTGGAGAAGCTGACCAAGTACAACGGCGAGTCGCACGCCGACCTGACCGCGGGTGAGTACACCCAGCTGACCGGGCGCGCCGGCCGGCGGGGGATCGATGTCGAGGGCCATGCCGTGGTGATCTGGTCGCCGGGGATGGACCCGCGGGCGGTGGCCGGTCTGGCCTCCCGCCGCACGTACCCGCTGCGGTCGTCGTTCCGGCCCAGCTACAACATGGCGGTCAACCTGGTCGACCGGCTGGGCAGGACCGCGGCGCGCGACCTGCTGGAGCAGTCGTTCGCCCAGTACCAGGCCAACGGCGCCGTGGTCGGCATGGCCCGGCAGGTGGCACGGAACAACGCGGCCATCGCCTCGCACGCCACCGCGATGCAGTGCCACCTGGGTGACACCGCCTCGTACTTCGCCTTGGTCGGCGAGTTGTCCGCGGCGGAGCGGGAGCTCGCCAGGGCGGGGGCCTCCCGGCGGCGGCACGAGACCGACCGCGACCTCGCGCAACTGCGCCGGGGCGACGTCATCGAGGTGCCCACCGGCCGGCGCGCCGGACTCGCGGTCGTGCTGGATCCCGGGGTGGCGACCGACGGCTCCGCTCGGCCGCTGGTGGTCACCGCCGGCAGTTGGGCGGGCCGGCTGACCGGCGCGGACTTCCGCGGCCCGGTACCGGCGCTGGGCCGGCTGCGGTTGGGCAAGTTCACCGATCACCGCTCACCGAAGGTCCGCCGGGACGTCGCATCGGCTCTGGCGTCCTCGGGTCTCCGGCCGACCGGACGGGGACAGCGACGGGAACCGGTCGACGAGAGCGATCTGACGGCGCTGCGCAAGGCCGTCCGGGCTCATCCGGTGCACGGCTGCGCCGATCGCGAGGAGCACCTGCAGTGGGCGCGCCGATGGCGCCGGCTGAGCACCGAGAACCAGGCGCTGGCCGAGAAGGTCGCCAGCGCCACCGGGTCGCTCGGACAGGCCCTCGACGAGATCGTCGAGCTGCTGGACGAGCTGGGTTATCTCCGCGGTGATCGGCTCACCTCCGACGGAAAGATGCTGTCGCGCATCTGGTCCGAAAGTGACCTGGTGGTGGCAGAGTGCCTGCGGCGCGGGGTCTGGCAGGGCCTGGGCGCACCGGATCTGGCGGCCGTGGTGTCCAGCCTGGTGTTCGAGGCCCGCCGTGAGGCGGCCGGGACGGCCCGGGTGCCGTCCGGTTCGGCGGCGGCGGCGCTACTGGAGACCACCATGGTGTGGGCCGAGATCAGCGGGCGCGAACGGGCGCTGGGGTTGCCGCCGACCCGCGACCCGGACGCCGGTTTCGCGGCGGCGGTCGCCTCGTGGTGCCGGGGCAACACGCTGGCCGACGCGCTGGCGGTCGCGGTGACCGGCGGCACGGAGCTGTCCGCCGGCGACTTCGTTCGCTGGTGCCGGCAGGTGATCGACCTGCTGGACCAGGTGGCCGGCGTGGCGCCGCCGTCGGTGGCCGGGGCGGCCAGGTCGGCCGTCGGGTCGCTGCGGCGTGGCGTGGTCTCGATGGGCGCAGTCTGACGCGCGGCGACAGGTCGTGCCGGCGGCGCGCGCCGGTATCAGCTGCCGGCCGGCGGCCCTCCCTGCGGTGCGTGTCCGATTGCGACGTTCCGAGCCTGACGATGGGTGGCGTGGTTGGATCATGCACAGCCGTGGCACGGTGCGCCCGGTGGTGATGTCCGGGTTCTGGTGATCGAGGAGGACGCGATGAGCACGCCACAGGGCGGTCAGAACGAAAGCGGTCAGGACGGTCGTGAGTGGTCGGATGCGCCCACGCCGCCGACTGCGGGGGAGCCGGACGATGCGGGGGCCACCACCGTGTACCGGCCCGGCGAGATGGCGGCCGGCCAATCGGGGCCGGCCGCCGACTCCGGCCCGCAGCAGGCCGGCCCGCCCCCGGGGGTGTCCCAGGGCAGCCAGGGCCAACAACCGGCTTCCGGCGCCTGGGATCAGGGTCAGCCCTCCGGACCGGCCACCGATGGGTCCCGGTCGAGCGGTGCCGAGCCGAACGCCGCCCCGTCCGGTGATCCGGGCACCGGCCCGCAGGCCACCGCCGAACCGACCACCGTCACCCCCTCGTACGGGCAGCAGCCGTACGGCCAGCAGCCCTCCTACGGGCAGCAGCCGTCCGGCGAACAAGGTGGGTACGGCGGCCAGCCCGGTGGGTACGGCCAGCAGCCGCAGGCTGACCAGCCCGCTTACGACCAGACCTCCTACGAGCAGGGGGGTTACGGTCAGCAGGCGGGGTACGGAGCGCAACAGCCGTACCAGAACTACCAGCAGCCGTCGGAGTACGGGTCACCCGGCTACCAGCAGCCCGGGTACGGCCAGCAGTACGGCCAGCCCGGCGAGCAGGGTCAGCAGTACGCGCAACCCGCGGACTACGGCCAGCAGCAGTACGGCCAGCAGTCCTACGGTCAACCGTCGTACGGCCAGCCGGCGGGTCAACCGGCCGGCTACGGGCAGCAACCCGATTACGGGCAGCAGTCCTACGGCCATCCCGGTGCCTACGGTCAGCCGTCCTACGAGCAGCCCGGCTACGGCCAGAGTGCGTACGGCGGCTATCAGCAGCCCGGGGCCCCGCCGGCCGGCAGCACCCCCGCGGTGGGCGTCGACCAGCAGCCGAAGAAGTCGCGGCAGGGCCTGATCATTGCGATCGTCACCGTGGTGGTGCTCGCGGCCCTCGCGGCTGTCGTGCTGTTCGTCTGGCCCGGAGTGCTGAACAAGAAGGTGTTCGACGACCGGCAACTCACCCAGGGCGTGACCAACGTGCTGACCGGCACGCCGCCGAACGGCTACGGCCTGACCGGTGTCTCCGACGTGTCGTGCCCCAGCGGCCAGGAAGTGAAGAGCGGCACCAGCTTCCAGTGCACGTTGGAGGTCAACGGCACCCCGCAGACGGTCACCGTGCAGGTCAAGGACGACAACGGACTGTACGAGGTCAACCCGCCCAGCTGATCCTCGCCGACCAGGCAGCGGCGGCGTCGGACGGCGTCGCCACGGCGTCGTCCGACCGGGCCCGCACCCGGGCGGTGGTTGGCGGTAGCGTCCCGGGGCATGCTGCAGCTGCTGGACCTTGCGGGCATCTACTTCCGGGCCTTCTACGCGGTGCCCACCTCGATCACCTCGCCGGACGGGCGGCCGGTCAACGCCGTGCGCGGTTCGTTGGACATCATCGCCAGGGTGATCGGCGACGCCCGGCCGACGCGGGTGATCGCCTGCCTGGACCTGGACTGGCGACCGGCGTGGCGGGTGGAGCTGATCCCGTCGTACAAGACGCACCGCGTGCTCGAGCCGCAGGCCGCGCTGACGCCGATCACGGCCACAGCCGGCAAGAGCAGCGCGCCGCACAGCGGCGGGCCCGGTGACTCCGCCGACATCGAGCTGGTGCCCGACGAACTCTCCCCGCAGGTCCCGATCCTGTTGGATGTGCTGGCCGCGATCGGGATCGCCACCGCCGGTGCGCCGGGCTACGAGGCGGACGACGTGATCGGAACGCTGGCGGCCGCGGAAACCGGGGACCCGGTCGAGGTCGTCACCGGCGACCGTGACCTGTTCCAGGTGGCCCGGGACAGCGAGCCGCCGGTCACCGTGCGCTACATCGGCGCCGGGATGAGCAAGGCCGCCGTCTACAGCGCCGCGGACGTCGCCCGCAAGTACGGCATCCCCGCCGGCGGGTACGCCGACTTCGCGGCGTTGCGCGGTGACCCGTCGGACGGCCTGCCGGGGGTACCCGGCATCGGTGACAAGACCGCCGCCACGCTGATCAACAGGTTCGGGTCGGTGGAGGACCTGGTGCGCGCCCTCGACGGCAGGTCCACCGGTCTGACCGCGTCGATGCGGGCCAAACTGGGTGCGGCGCGCGCCTATCTGGAGGTCGCGCCGGCCGTGGTCCGGGTGGCGCGCGATGCACCCGTCGATGTGCAGCCGGACGCGGCCGCCGCGCTGCCCATCGAACCGGTCGATCCGGGGGCCCTTTCGGAGCTGATTCGCCGGCACGGCATCGGCGGAGCGACCGCGCGACTGGTGTCGGCCATCGAGCGGCGCTGAGCGGCTGCGGGCCGACCGTTAGGCTCCCGGCATGTCCGTGCATGCCGACCACCCCGCCGAGCGTTCCGCCGACCGTTCCGCCGCCGCGCCCGTCCCGCCCGTCCCGCCCGCCCCGGTCGTCGGCGACGATCGGGTGGCCGGGTACGCGGACCGGCTCGCTCGGCTGGCCGGTCAGGCCGCCGGCACCGGCGTTGACGCCATCCTGATCTCGCCGGGACCGGACCTGGAGTACTTCCTCGGGCACTCCGTCGGCTCGCACGAGCGCCTCACCTGCCTGGTGGTGCCGCCCAGCGGACAGATCTCGCTGCTGGTACCCGCGCTGGAGCGACCGGGCTGGAGCGGCACCCCGGTCGAATCCCTGCCGGTCTCGATCAGCACCTGGACCGACGGCGAGGACCCGTACGCGGCGCTGGCGGCGGTCCTGCCGGCCGATGCGACCGCGCTCGCCGTTGACTACCACATGCCGTCGGTGCACGCCCTCAACGCCCGCGCCGTCGTGCCCGGCTCGGAGCTCACGCTCGCCGGCGAGGCCATCGCCGAACTCCGGATGCGCAAGGGTCCCGACGAGGTCGCCGCACTGGCCGCCGCGGGTGCGGCGATCGACCGGGTGCAGCGCCGGATCGGCGAGTGGTTACGCCCGGGTCGAACCGAGAACGAGGTGGCCGCCGACATCGCCGCCGCCATCCTCGACGAGGGACACGCCCGGCCGGACTTCGTCATCGTCGGGTCCGGACCGAACGGCGCGAGCCCGCACCACGAGGCGTCGGACCGGGTGATCCAGCCCGGTGACCCGGTCGTCATCGACATCGGCGGCCCGATGCCGTCCGGTTATTTCTCCGACTGCACCCGCACCTACGTCGTCGACGGCCAAGCGGGTGCTGACATCGCACCGAAGGTCCTGGAGGTGTACGAGGTCGTCCGGCGCGCGCAGGCCGCCGGGGTCGCGGCGGTTCGGCCGGGGGTGACCGCGGAGTCCGTGGACCGCGCCGCCCGCCAGGTCATCGAGGACGCCGGCTACGGCAGCCACTTCATCACCCGTACCGGTCACGGCATCGGCCTCGAGGTGCACGAGCATCCCTACATGGTGGCCGGCAACGCCACCCCGCTGGAGCCGGGCATGGCGTTCTCGGTGGAACCGGGCATCTACCTGCCCGGCGAGTTCGGCGTGCGCATCGAGGACATCGTTGTCGTCGGCGACGCCGGTCCGGTTCTGATGAACACCGCCCCGACGGAACTGACCGTCGTCGGCGCCGACCGTTGAGCGGAGCCGCGCCATGCTCGAGGAACTCGATGCCCGGATCGCCGCCGTGCTGGCGGCCGATGGGCGTTGCAGCTACACCGATCTCGCCGACCGGGTCGGACTGTCGGTGTCCGCCGTGCACCAGCGGGTGCGGCGGCTGGAGAAGCGTGGGGTGATCCGCGGATACGCCGCGCAGATCGACGGCGAGCAGATCGGCCTGCCGCTCACGGCGTTCATCTCGCTCACCCCGATCGACCCGGCCGCCCCCGACGACTATCCGCAGAAGCTGGCCGCGCTGTCGGAGATCGAGGCCTGCCACTCCGTCGCCGGCGTCGAGTCGTACATCGTCAAGGTGCGGGTCGCCTCGCCGTCCGCGCTGGAGGCGCTGCTGGCGCAGATCCGGGGGACCGCGGGGTTGTCGACCCGGACCACGGTGGTGCTGTCCACGCCGTACGAGAACCGGCCGGTGACACCGCCGCTGCCGCCGGCCGACGCGGCCGGAGCCGAGGCCGAGTGAGCCGGACCGGCCTCGAACCGCCGGCGTGATGTGATCAACGGGTGACGCTGACCATCCCGCCCGCCGTCCGCGACGACACCGTCGAGGTGTTGCACGGCGTCGCGGTTCCCGACCCGTACCGCTATCTCGAGGACCCGGACTCGCCGCGGACCCAACAGTTCGTGCAGGAGCAGAACGCCGTCTCC
Source organism: uncultured Actinomycetota bacterium (assembly GCA_963785455.1). Classification (GTDB taxonomy): domain Bacteria; phylum Actinomycetota; class Actinomycetes; order Mycobacteriales; family Nakamurellaceae; genus Nakamurella. The sequence continues at coordinate 68,319 of CAWAVL010000018.1, read as the reverse complement.
CGGCCGTATCTCGACGCTCTGCCCGGGCGGGACAGCTTCCTGCGCCTGACCACCGCGCTGCTGACGGCGCCGCGGCGGGGCGTTCCGTGGGAACGCGGCGGGCGGTACTTCGTCGTCGGCAACCCCGGGGACCTCGACCAGGACCAGCTGTTCACCGCCGGTTCGCTGACGGAGCTGCTGGAGTCGCCGACGCTGCTGCTGGATCCCAACACGCTGTCCGCCGACGGCACCGTCGCGATGACGGCCGCCGAGGTCAGCCCGGACGGTCGGTCGGTGGCCTACGCGCTGGCCGAGGCGGGCTCGGACTGGCGGACGATCCGGGTGCGGGACACCGAGGGGTGGGACCGGCCGGATGTGCTCCGGTGGACGAAGTGGGTCGATCCCACCTGGTTGCCCGACGGGTCCGGGTTCTTCTACTGGCGATACCCGGAGCCGGCCGGTGAGCAGTTCACTGCCGCCATGGGCGCAGGTGAGCTGCTGCTGCACAGAATGGGCACCGATCCGGCGGACGACGTCACCATCTGGGCGCGGCCGGAGGCGCACGAGTGGATGCCCGAGCCGTGGGTGTCGGCCGACGGGGCCTGGCTGGTGCTCACCACCAGCCCCGGGACCGACTCCCGCACCACGGTTAGCGCGCACCGGCTGGCCGTGGACGCGGACGGCCGGTACCGGATGCGGACACCGGCCGTGACGGTCGTGGACGAGCTGACCGATGCGCACCACGTGGTCGGATCCGACGGTGACATCCTGTACCTGCGCACCGAACGCGACGCCGTCCGGGGCCGGCTGGTCGCCGTCGATCTGGCGGCTCCCGGATCCGCCTGGCGGGAGATCGTGCCGGAACACGACACCGACGTCCTGGTGGACGCCTCGCCCGCGGCAGGGGTCTTCGTGCTCACCTGGTCCGCCGACGCCGCCCACCGAGTGGAGATCATCGGCCGGGACGGGGTGCCGCGCAGCCGGCCCCCGCTGCCGTCACCGATAGCGGTGATCGGAGTGAACAGCCGCGACTCCAGCCCGGAGATCTTCCTCGGCATCACGTCTTTCACGAGCCGCGCGGCCGGCTATCGGCTCCTGCTGGCGCCCGACGGTGACGGCGAACCGGTCCCGTTGCCGCAGCCCGGCCCGGAGACAGCGCTGCCGGACGTCACCGTCGAGCGTCGCCGCGCCCCCTCCGCCGACGGCACCCTGGTGCCGATGACGGTCCTGCGCCGCGCCCACCTGCCGGCCGGCCCCGCGCCGACCCTGCTCTACGGGTACGGCGGTTTCGACATCCCGGTCCTGCCGGCGTTCTCGGCGCTGTTCGCCGCGTGGGTCGCTGCCGGCGGGGTGCTGGCGGTGACCAACCTGCGCGGCGGCGGGGAATTCGGCGCCGACTGGCACCAGGCCGGGATGCTGCATCACAAGCAGCGCGTCTTCGACGACCTGATCGGTTGCGCCACCGACCTCATCGACAGCGGCGTCACCAGCCCCGCTCACCTGGCGGTGCACGGCCGGTCCAACGGCGGGTTGCTGGTCGGCGCCGTGATGACCCAGCGACCGGACCTGTTCGCCGCCGCCCTGCCGACGGTGGGCGTGCTGGACATGCTCCGGTTCCAGTTGTTCACCATCGGCTGGGCGTGGACCACCGAGTACGGCACTGCGGACGACGCCGACGACCTTCCCGTACTGCTCGGCTATTCGCCGCTGCACCGGCTGGCGCCGGGCACGTCCTACCCGGCGACCCTGATCTGCACCGGCGATCACGACGATCGGGTGGTGCCGGCGCACTCGCTGAAATTCGGGGCGGAGTTGCAGCACTGCCAGGGCGGACCGGCGCCGGTGCTGCTGCGGGTGGACACCAGGGCGGGCCATGGCATGGGCAAGCCGGCGACCGCGCTGGCAGCGGAGTACGCCGACCAGCTGGCATTCGCCGCGGCGCACACCGGTCTGGCCGTCGACGGCTGAACCGCCGGCCGGGAGGCGGCAAGAGGGCCGGCCGACGGAAGGTTAGTCTGAATAACGTGTCTGCCGCGTCGAGCGGGCTGCCACGCGGAGAAAGGAGCCGGCCGGTGACGGCGGACGTGCAGAGGTCGACGGTCGGGTTCCGCTCGGAGCGCGGCCCCATCCTCATCTCGCTGATGCTCAGCACCTCGCTGGTCGCACTGGACTCCACGATCGTCGCCACCGCGGTGCCGTCCATCGTCAGCGACCTCGGCGGATTCTCCCAGTTCCCGTGGCTGTTCTCGGTGTACCTGCTGGCACAGGCGGTGTCGGTGCCGGTCTACGGCAAGCTTGCCGACACGTTCGGGCGTAAGCCGTTGATGCTGTTCGGCATCGGCTTGTTCCTGCTCGGTTCCGTCCTGTGCGGGGTGGCGTGGAGCATGCCGGCGCTGATCGCGTTCCGCGCCGTGCAGGGCCTCGGCGCCGGTGCGGTGCAGCCCATGAGCATCACCATCGCCGGCGACATCTACACGCTCGCCGAGCGGGCCAAGGCGCAGGGCTACCTGGCCAGCGTGTGGGCGATGTCCGCGGTGGTCGGCCCGGCGCTGGGCGGGGTGTTCTCCCAGTACCTGAGCTGGCGGTGGATCTTCTTCGTCAACATCCCGCTGTGCGGGCTGGCGGCCTGGACGCTGATCCGGCGCTTCCACGAATCGGTCATCAAGGTGCGACACCAGATCGACTACCTGGGCAGCGTCAGCCTGACCGTGGGATGCACGCTGCTGATCCTCGGTCTGCTCGAGGGTGGCCAGGCCTGGGCCTGGAACTCGGTGCCCGGGATCGCCGTGATGGCGGTAGGGCTGGCCCTGATCGGGGTGTTCGTGCTGGCGCAGCGCCGCGCCGCGGAACCGGTGCTGCCGCTGTGGGTGTTCACCCGTCGGGTGCTCATTGCCAGCGCCACCATCGCGCTGCTGGTCGGGGCGGTGCTGTTCGGGTTCACCACCTACATTCCGACGTTCGTGCAGACCGTGCTCGGCACTGGGCCGTTGGTGGCCGGCTTCGCACTGGCCACCCTGACCATCGGCTGGCCCATCTCGGCCGCCCTATCCGGGCGGTTCTACCTGCGGATCGGCTTCCGCCGGACCGCGCTGATCGGCACCGTCCTGGTCGTCATCGGCGGCGTGCTGACCACCCTGCTCGGTTCCGGTTCCAGTGTCTGGGCGGTCGCGGGGTGCTGCTTCGTCGTCGGCCTGGGTATGGGACTGGTGGCCAGCCCGACGCTGATCGCCGCGCAGAGCAGCGTCGGCTGGTCGGAGCGGGGCGTGGTGACGGCCAACAACCTCTTCTTCCGGTCCATCGGCAGCGCGGTCGGCGTGGCCGTCTTCGGCGCCATCGCGAACGCGACCCTGGGCGGGGCCGCGTCGGCGAACTCGAACCCGGTGGGCCTGACCGACGCCACCCACCACGTGTTCGTCGCCACCCTCGTTCTCGCCGTGGTGATGCTGTTGGCGGCCTTCGTGCTGCCCGCCGGCCGGCCGTCGGGTGAACAGGCTGCGGCGCAGCCGAAATCCGAGAAGTCCGAGCCGTCCGAGATGGCGGGTCAGCCAATGCACCGCCGAACCGTGGAGACCTGATGACAGAGCGCCCGTCCGGCGGTTCCGGCGACCTGGTGGCCCCCCCGGGGTCCCGCGAGGAACCCCAGATCGAGGAGGCCTTCGAGCGGCTGGTCTCCGAGGGGGAGACCCGGCTCACCCGGCCGCTGCTGCCGCTGGTCGCCACCGGGTTCCTCGGCGGGGTCGACGTCGGCGTCGGTGTACTGATGTACCTGGTCGTCAAGCACGAGACCGGAAGCCCGCTGCTGGCGGCGCTCGCCTTCACCGTCGGCTTCGTCGCCCTGCTGCTGGCCCGCAGCGAGTTGTTCACCGAGAATTTCCTCGTCCCGGTGACGGCCGTCGCCGCGCGGCACGGGAACGTCGGGCAGTTGCTGCGGCTCTGGCTGGTCAGCCTGGCGGCCAACCTGGTCGGCGGCTTCCTGATCGCCGGCATGATCATCGCCGCGTTGCCCCAATTGCGCACTACCGCGGCCGAGAGCGGATCGCACTTCGCGCATCTCGGCGTGTCCTGGCAGTCGTTCTTCCTGGCCGTGCTGGCCGGGACGGTGATCACGCTGATGACCCGGATGCAGCAGGCGACCGAGAACCTCGGGGTGCAACTGGTTCCGGCGATCCTGTTCGCGTTCGTCCTGGTCGGCGCCGGGCTGTTCCACTCGGTCCTGGACTCGATCCTGATGTTCGCCGGCCTCTGGTCGGGGCAGGCGGACTACACCTATCTCGACTGGCTCGGCGCGCTCGGGTGGTCGGCGCTGGGCAACCTGCTGGGTGGGTTGGTGCTGGTGACCGCAGTCCGGTTGCTGCGCGTCCCGCACCGGCTGAAGGAGGAGCGCACCGAGCAGTGACCGGCCCGGTGCGCTCGCCCGCTCGCTCAGAGCACCAGGTCCGCCAGCCGCTCCACCTGCGACAGGTCGGCCACGGTCGGGTCGAGGATCAGCTCGTCGATGCCGGCGTCCCCGTAGACGGGCAGCGCGGCGGTGATGGCGTCGTCGCGCAGCGCCGCCCCGGCGATCATGTCGGCGTACGGGCCGAGGAACCCGTAATAGTGCCGCAGGTAGGCGTGTGAGTCCGCCTCCACGTCACTGCCGATGGAGAAGTACGCCAGCGCCAGCATTCTCGGCTCGCCCGGCTTCCCGGCTTCGCGCCAGGCCCGCCGCACCTGCGCCACGATCGGCCCGATCTGGTCGGGCGGCGCACCGCCGGAGGTCCAGCCGATGCCGTACTCGACGGTGCGCCGCACCGCCGGTTCGCCGCCGCCGCCGATCAGCAACGGCACGGCCCCGCCGGGCACGGTCGGGACAACCGGCTCGGGGCTGCCGGCGACCGGTTGACCACGCCAGGCGTCCTGCATCGTCTGCAGCATCTCGTCCATCCGCCGCCCGCGACGGCTGAACGACGTTCCCGTTGCGCTGTAGTCGTCCTGCCGGCCACCCACGCCGACGCCGAGAGTGAAGCGTCCCTGCGAGATGGCGGCGATGGTGGCGGCCTCCTTCGCGATGATGACCGGGTCGCGGGTGGGCAGCACCAGGATGTTGGTCAGCAGCTCGATACGCTGGGTGACCGCCGCGGCGGCCGCCAGTGCGATCATCGAGTCGTGGTTGCCGAACGCCACCCGGTCGATGGTGGCCAGCGTCGTGAACCCCCGTTGCTCCGCGGCGACCGCCCAGGCGGGCAGCAGCGGACCGGGGCACCCGGGAACGGGATTGGGCAATCCGATGCCGATTTTCATGAACGGACAATAACCCTCCGTGACCCGCGTCACCAGGAATCAATGACGTGTCAATCGGCGGTGGCCGCTCGCATGCCCGGTTCGGTGCGGTAGATGATCTCGATCGCCGCGGCACCGGCGGCCCCCACGAGCAGCGACTCCCACAGAATCGTCGGGGTGAGGGAGAAGTTGAAGAACGTCTGGCCGATCGGGGTCAGGAAGGCGAGCGCGGCGATCGCGACCATGGCCGCGACCAACAGCATTTTCCACGGCTTGAACGGGCGGGACAGCACCACGAGAATCCAGAACGCGGTCACCAGCAGCGCAATGGTGGCGGCGGACGATGGTTGCCAGCAGATGACGTTGGCGGCCGAGGTGTTGCCCTCGGTGCGGACCAGACACTCCGACGCCGGCGGAGCGCCGACGGCGTTCCTGGCCAGCAGGTAGGACAGCAGCACCACCAGCCCGGCCACGACGCCCGACGGCACCGCGAAGCGCAGCACCCGGCGCAGGAAGCCTGGGATGTACCGCCGCTTGTTCGGGCCGAGCGCCAGGAAGAACGCCGGGATTCCGATGGTCACCGCGGACACCAGCGTGAGATGCCGGGGCAGGAACGGGAACGGCAGGGTGAACAGCGCAGCGGAAATGATCGCGATGAGGCTCATGACGTTCTTCGCCACGAACAGGTTGGCCACCCGTTCCACGTTGCCGATCACCCGGCGGCCCTCGGCGAGCACCGACGGCAGGTGCGAGAACCGGCCGTCCAGCAGTACCAGTTGGGCGACGGCCTTGGTGGCCTGCGCCCCGTTGCCCATGGCCACGCCGATGTCGGCGTCCTTGAGTGCGAGGGCGTCGTTGACGCCGTCGCCGGTCATCGCGACGACGTTGCCCTCCCGCTGGAGCGCCTGTACCAGCGCCCGCTTCTGTTCTGGGGACACCCTCCCGAACACCGTTGTCCGGTCGACGATGTCGCGCAGTTCCTCCGGGTCGTCGCCGATCGTCCGGGCGTCCACCACGGCGTCCGGCCCCAGGTCCAGCCCGACCCGGCCGGCGATCGCGGCGACGGTGGTCGGGTTGTCCCCGGAGATGATCTTGATCTGGACGCCCTGCTCGCGGAAGTACTCGAGGGTTTCCCTGGCATCCGGCCGCACCTGCTCGGTGAGGGTCACCAGGGACACCGACGTGAGGTCCGGCGGCAGGTCCTGGCCGTGCAGCGCCGACTCGGACCGGGCCAGCAGCAACACTCTTCGGCCGGTGGCGGCCAGTTCACCGACCCGTTGCCGCAGCGGGTCGTCGTCGGCGAGCAGCACGTCCGGTGCTCCGAAGATCAGCGAGCCCCGCCCGGCGAACGAGGCGGCGCTCCACTTGCGGGCGGAGTTGAAGGCGATCGTCATCTCCCGCGCCCAGCCGGTCGGCGCGTCCAACGCCGCGCCGAGCGCCTTGAGGGTTCCGTTGGCGTTCGGGTCGTCGGCGAGAGCACCCAGCGCCACCCGGATCTCGTCGGCGCTGAGGTCGGCGCAGGGCTCGCAGTCCTCGAACGCGATATCGCCGACGGTCAGCGTTCCGGTCTTGTCCAGGCACACCACGTTGACCCGCGCGAGCCCCTCCACCGCCGGCAGCTCCTGGACCAGCACCTGCTGACGGGTCAGTTGGACGGCGGCCAGCAGGAACGCCACGGACGTCAGCAGAACCAGACCCTCGGGGACCAGTCCGACCAGGCCGCCGGTGGAGCGGATGATCACCTGCTGCCAGCCCTGGTCGCCGATGGCCCGATACTGGGACCAGATCTGCAGCGGCAGCGCGATGATGATGACGACGGTGATGTACTTCAGCAGTCGGTTGACCGACTCCTGGATCTCCGAGCGGGTCTTGGTGAATTTCTTCGCCTCGGCGGCGATCTTGTTGATGTAGGCGTCGGGCCCGACGGCGGCCGCGGTGAACCGTCCGATCCCGGCAACCACCGTTGTCCCGGAACGCACCTCGTCACCCCCGGTCTTGGGGATCGCGTCCGCCTCGCCGGTGAGGTTCGATTCGTCGATTTCCAGCCCGGAGGTGGACAGCATGGTGCCGTCCGCCGGCACCTGGTCGCCGGTACGCAGCTCGATGAGATCGTCCAGAACCACGTCCACCGTCGGGATCTCGATCAGCGTGCCGTCCCGGATCACCCTGGTGGTGGGGGAGTTCAACAGCGCCAGTCGGTCGAGCTTGCGCTTGGCGACGTACTCCTGCCCGATGCCGATGGCCGAGTTGACGATCAGCACCACCCCGAACAGCCCGTCGGCCAACGATCCCGTCGTCAGGATCAACACGAACAGCGCGCCGAGGATGGCATTGAAGCGGGTGAAGACGTTCGTCTTGAAGATCACCCACAGCGACCGTGACGACGCCTGGCTGGTGGCGTTCAGCTGGCCCGCCGCGACCCGCTCCGCCACCTGGACGGCCGTGAGGCCACCGGCGGCGGCGACCGATGACGACCTGACCGAAGACGGCTCAGCCGATCCGTTGTCGCCGTCACCGGAATCGATGGGGCCGGAATCGATGGGGCCGGGATCGGTGGTGCCGACGCTGGTCGAGTCTGGCGGCGTACTCACGGTTTCACTGTGACAGATGGCACCGACACGATGTCGTCGGATATCCCGGACAACTCGGGCAACCACCCGATGGTGTGCGGTGGTGCGCCCTGGGTGACGCGACGCCCGGCCGGTCCTGTTGACTGGTCGTTGATGACGCTCACCCTGCTGCGCAACGGCCGCGTGCACACCGCCGCGGACCCGGACGCCACCGCACTGGCCGTCGCCGACGGCACCATCAGCTGGATCGGCGCGGAGCACGCGGTCCCGGTGGCCGGGACGCCGGATCGGGTGATCGACCTGCGGGGCGCCCTGGTGATCCCGGGTTTTGTCGACGCACACGTGCACAGCACCGAGGCCGGCCTGGTGCTGTCCGGGCTGGACCTCACCGACTGCCGCTCCCTCGCCGAATGCCTTGCCCGGATCCGAGAGTTCGGTGCGACCGTGGCCGCCGGGGTGATCTGGGGGCACGGCTGGGAGGAGACCCGCTGGCCGGAACGCCGGCCACCCACCCGGGTCGAGATCGACGAGGCGGTCGGGCGCCGGCCCGCGTACCTGTCCCGGATCGACGTGCACTCCGCGCAGGTGAGCTCAGCGCTCGCCAGTGAGGTCGCCGACCGGACCGGGCTGACCGGCTGGTCCGATTCCGCGCCGGTCAGCCAGCAGGCGCACGCCGCGGTGCGGGCCGTCGCGCGGCAACACCTCTCCGCGTCCCAGCGGTCGACGGCGCAGTCGGCCTTCCTCGCCTCGGCGGCCTCCCGCGGCATCGTCGAGGTGCACGAATGCGCCGTCGACGATCCCAGCGGGCGCGCCGACCTCGCCGGGCTGCTCGCCCTGGACGGGTCGATCGGCGTCCGCGGGTACCTGGCCGCCGCGGTGACTGACCCGGATCAGGCGCGGGCCGTGCTGGCCGAGAGCGGGGCGCACGCCCTCGGCGGCGACCTGGTGATCGACGGTGCGATCGGCTCCCGCACGGCGTCCCTGCGCCGGGACTACGACGATCAGCCGGGAAATCGGGGGGCGCGGTACCTCACCGACCAGCAGATCGCCGACCACCTGGTCGCCTGCACGCTCGCCGGGATGCAGGCCGGGTTCCACGCCATCGGTGACGACGCTGTCCGCGCGGTCGCGCTGGCCCTGGGGGAGGCCGGGCGGCGGTTGGGGGAGGACGCCACCGTCCGGATGGCCGGGTGCGCGCACCGGATCGAGCACGCCGAGATGCCCGACGACCAGGACATCGCGGCCTTCGCCCGGGCCGGCGTCATCGCCAGCATGCAACCGCTGTTCGATGCGGCATGGGGTGGGCCGGACGGTCTGTACACCGCTCGGCTGGGGCCCGTGCGGGCGGCGGCGATGAATCCCTTCGCCACCATGGCGGCCGCGGGTGTGGCGTTGGCCTTCGGGTCGGACGCGCCGGTCACCCCAGCCGATCCGTGGGCCGCGGTGCGTGCGGCGGCGCACCACCGGACGCCGGGCAGCGGCCTGTCGCCGCGGGCGGCGTTCACCGCCCACACCCGAGGCGGTCATCGGGCGGCGGGCCGGACCGATCGCGGTGTCGGGACGATCGCGGTCGGTGCGCCTGCCCATCTGGCGATCGTGGACGCCGACGAACTGGTGCGCCCGGCGGCGGACCCGTCGGTGGCCCGGTGGTCGACCGACCCGCGCTCCAGAGTGCCGCTGCTGCCCGACCTGACGCCGGGGGTATCGCTGCCGACGACGCGCGCGACCCTGGTGGCCGGCCGTCCGGTCTTCGACACCGGCCTGTTCGACTGAGCGTTGGCAGGAGCTCGACCCATGGTCAGCCGCTCCGCTTGGCCGCCATCTCGTCGAACTGGTGGGCCAGCGCATCTCTGGCGCCTTCCAGGTGCGCCCGCATCAGCGATTCGGCGGTGGGGCCGTCGCTGTCCTGCAGTGCCTGCAGGACGGCGCTGTGCTCGGCCACGATCCGGTCCCGGCCGATGGCGTACCGGGATTGGACCATGGACAGGTGGATCTCCCCGCTGAGGGTCCGGTAGAGCCTGGACAGCCGGGGGCTGTCGACGGCGAGCACGAGTACCTGGTGGAAGCGAAGGTCCGCCTCGACGAATCTGCTGTGACCGTCCAGGGCCTCCACGGCAGCCAGATCCAGGACGGCCTGAGCCGCGTCGACGGGGATCGGTTGGCCGGCGATTCTGCGGACCACCTCCAGTTCCAACGGCACGCGGACCAGGAACAGGTCCTCGACGTCCTCCCTGGAGAGGGTGGGCACCTGGGCCGACCGGTGCGCCTCCCGCCGCAGCAGACCCTCCTGCACGAGGTGGGTGATCGCCGCCTTCGCGGTCGGTCGGGACACCTCGTATTCGGCAGCCACATCCGTTTCGGTGAGCCCGACGCCCGGATCGATGTCCCCGTCCAGCACACGGGACCGCAGGGATGCCGAGAGCGCGTCCACCACGGAGACAGTTTTCAAGCCCTTCATGCAGTGCCTCCACCCGCGCGAACGGGCGGGACCAAGTGCCCTATCTGCCCCAGCGGTTGCGGCCCACACTACCGGGATGCCCGACAAGTTGTCTTTCAGTTAGCGTGAATGCTTGACAGGCATGTGTACCTGTCTTACGCCTTGTCCACGATCGCGGACGCCGAAGTGCCGCGACTCTTCCGCCCACGGGCCGACACAAGGGAGTGCCGATGTTCCAGCAGGTTGACGATCCGGTAGGGGGGTCACTGGCCCTGTCAGCGCTGATCGCGGCACTACCGCTGGTGACGCTGTTCGTGCTGTTGGGGGCGTTGCGCTGGAAGGCCTGGCAAGCCGGCCTCACCTCCCTGGTGGTGGCGCTCGGAGTGGCCATCTTCGCCTTCGGCATGCCCGCCGGCCAAGCACTGCTCGCGGCCACCGAGGGTGCGGCGTTCGGGCTGTTCCCGATCATCTGGATTGTGCTGACCGCGATCTGGATCTTCCGGCTCACCGAACTCACCGGCTACGACCTGGTGCTGCGGCAGGCCTTCGGCTCGCTGTCGCCGGATCAGCGGATCCAGGCCATCATCATCGCCTTCTGCTTCGGCGCGCTGCTGGAGGCATTGGCCGGATTCGGCACGCCCGTCGCCGTGACCGCCGTGATGCTGATCGCGGTCGGGATGCGGCCGGTGAAGGCGGCCTCCGTGGCGCTGGTCGCGAACACCGCGCCGGTGGCGTTCGGCGCGATCGCCGTGCCGATCACAACTCTGGCCAAGATCACCGGTCTGGATCCGGATCAGCTGGGCGCCATGGTCGGTCGGCAAACGCCGATCCTGGCGATCTTCGTGCCGCTGATCCTGGTGCTGATGGTCGACGGAAAGCGCGGTGTCCGGCAAACCTGGCTGGCCGCGCTGGTCGGTGGTGGCGCGTTCGCCGTCGCGCAGTACCTGAGTTCGAACTTCTTCAGCTACCAGGTCGCCGACATCGTCGCGGCGCTGGTCGGTGCGCTCGCTCTGGTGCTGCTGCTGCGGGTGTGGCAGCCCGCCGAGGTGATGACCGCCGACAGTTCAACAGAATTGCAGCCGGTCGGCCCCACCGGCAGTGGCGGTTCCGGCAGTTCGGGCACCGGCAGTTCGGGCACCGGTAGCGGCGACGCGATACCGACCGCCCCGCTGACCGCCGGCCGCGCGCTGATGGCATTCGCGCCCTACCTGATCGTCGTCGTGCTGTTCACGCTCGTCTCGTTCGGGCCGCTGAAGACGTTCCTGGACGCCCATTCCGGTTGGAAATTCGCTTGGCCGGGCCTGGATGTGGTCAACAGCGAGGGCCAGCCTCTCTCCGCGATCACCTTCAACTTCAACATCTTCAGCGCAGCAGGCACCGTGCTTCTGGTCGCTGGTGTGCTCACCGCCATCCTGTACCGGCTGTCCGTCGCCAAGTCCTTCGGCGCCTTGGTCGCGGTTGTCGTCCAACTCAGGTTCACCATCCTGACCGTCGTGGCCGTACTGGCGCTGGCGTACGTGATGAACTTCTCCGGCCAAACCGTCACGCTCGGGCTCGCGCTGGCCGCGACCGGCGGGTTCTTTGCGTTCCTGTCGCCGGTCGTCGGTTGGATCGGCGTCGCCGTCACCGGTTCTGACACCTCGTCCAACTCCTTGTTCGGCCTGCTGCAGACCACCGCCGCGACCGAAACCGGGATCAGCCCCTACCTGCTTGCGGCGGCCAACACCTCCGGCGGCGTGCTCGGCAAGATGATCTCCCCGCAGAACCTGGCCATCGCCGCCGTTGTCGTCGGCATGGAAGGCAAGGAGAGCGTGCTGTTCCGCAAGGTCATCTGGTGGAGCCTCGGCCTCCTTCTGGGTATGTGCGTCCTGATCTACCTGCAGTCCACCCCGGTCCTGGGCTGGATGGTGGTGACCCCGTGACGTCCACCCTCCCGACGCGCGCGCGGAAGGAGGCCCCGACGTCACTGCCGGTGTCGCCGCCGGCGCTCGTCTCAGCACTGCAGGGCGTGCTGAGCGGCGACGGCCAGGTCCGCATCCGGGCCACCGACCGGCTGAAGATGGCGCACGACGCCTCGCACTTCGCGCTGGTTCCCAGCGTGGTGGTCACACCGGAGAACGGCGCCGCCATCGGCCGGCTGTTCGCGGTCGCGGCCGGGCAGGGGGTGCCGCTGACCTTCCGCTCCGGTGGCACCAGCCTCAGCGGTCAGGCGGGCACCGACGGCATCCTGGTCGACACCCGCCGGCATTTCCGGGACATCGAGATCCTCGACGGCGGCTCCCGGGTCCGGGTGGGCCCGGGTGCCACGGTGCGTCAGGTCAACGCACGCCTGGCCAGGGTCGGGCGCAAGCTCGGGCCCGATCCGGCCAGCGAGATCGCCTGCACGCTCGGCGGTGTCGTGGCCAACAACTCCAGCGGGATGGCCTGCGGGACGGTGGCCAACACTTACAACACGCTGGACTCGGTGGTGCTCGTGCTGCCCAGCGGCACGGTGATCGACACCGGTGCGCCGGATGCCGACCAGCGGCTGCGGCAGCTGGAACCCGAGCTCTATCAGGGGCTCTCGGCGCTCCGCGACCGGGTCAGGGGCAACCCGGCGTCGGTGGCCAAGATCGAGCAACAGTTCTCGATGAAGAACACCATGGGCTACGGGCTCAACTCGCTCCTGGATCACACCGCCCCGGCGGACATCCTGGCGCACCTGATCGTCGGCAGCGAGGGGACACTGGCCTTCGTTTCGTCGGTGGTGATGCGGACGGTGCCGTTGCTCCGGCATGCGATGACGGGGCTGCTCGTCTTCGATTCGCTCAGTGGCGCAACCGGTTCACTGCCCACCATCCTGGAAACCGGACCGGCCACGATCGAGCTGCTCGACGCCGCGTCCTTGCGGGTGGGCCAGGCCGATCCGCGGGCCGACGAGACGCTGCGCCGGATCAGGGTGGAGCGGCACGCCGCGCTGCTGGTGGAGTACCAGGCGGATTCGGCGGCCGCGGTCGCTGACGCCAGTGCGAACGCGCTTCCGGTGCTCGGCCGGCTGCCGGTGGCGAGTCCGGCCGAGCTCACCGGCGACCCGAAGGCGCGGGGCCGTCTGTGGCACACCAGGAAAGGGCTGTACGCCACGGTTGCCGAGGCCCGGCCGTCGGGGACCACGGCGCTGCTCGAGGATGTCGTCGTCCCGGTGCCGGCACTGCTGGACACCTGCGAGCAACTCACCGCACTGTTCGACCGCCACGGCTACCAGGACAGCGTCATCTTCGGGCATGCGAAGGACGGCAACATTCACTTCATGCTGACCGAGAAGCTCGGTGGCGGCGGGCCCCTCGACCGATTCCTGGGGTTCACCGAGGACATGGTGGACCTGGTACTGGGCCACGGCGGCTCACTCAAGGCCGAACACGGCACCGGCCGGATGATGGCCCCGTACGTCCGCCGCCAGTACGGCGACGAACTGTACGACGTGATGTGCCGGATCAAGAGTCTGTGCGATCCACGGGGCCTGCTCAATCCCGGCGTGCTGATCAGCCAGGACGCCGACGCGCACATCACGCACCTCAAGGTCACCCCGACCGTCGAGTCCGAGGTGGACCGCTGCGTCGAATGTGGCTACTGCGAACCGGTCTGCCCCAGCAAGGACATCACCACCACGCCGCGGCAGCGCATCGTGCTGCGGCGGGAGATGCGCCGGGCGGCGGCCAACGGCGACACCGCGCTGGTCGCCGAGCTGGAGAAGGAATTCGAGTACGACGCGATCGACACCTGCGCCGTCGACGGCATGTGCCAGACGGCGTGCCCCGTCCTGATCAACACCGGCGATCTCGTCAAACGCCTACGCGCGGACGATGCCGGGAAGATCACCGCAAAGGGCTGGGAGGTGGCGGCGAAGCACTGGGCCGGCGCGACCCGCGCGGCGTCCGCCGCACTCACCACCGCGGCCAAGCTGCCGCCGGCGGCGGTGTCCGGGCCGAACCGGCTGGCGCGCACGCTGATCGATCACGACACGCTGCCGCAGTGGTCACCGGATCTGCCCGCGGGAGGCCCGCAGAGACCGCATGGGACGGCACAGCAGAGCACTGCGGAAGCGGTGTACTTCGTCGCCTGCGTCGGCGCCATGTTCGGGTCGAGTGAAGCCGGTCCAGGCGTCCGGGAATCCTTCCAGCGGGTCTGCGAGCGGGCCGGGGTCACCCTCACCTATCCCGGCGACCTGCCCGATCTGTGTTGCGGAACACCATGGCGGTCGAAGGGCATGAAGGCCGGGTACACCGCGATGGCCGCGAGCGTGCTACCCGCGCTGTGGGCGGCGACACGGCAGGGGGAACTGCCCGTCGTCTGCGACGCGTCATCCTGCACCGAGGGCCTGCGGCAGATGCTGGAGAGTGAGATCGCAACCGCCGACAGCCGGTACCGCGCGCTGCGGGTGATCGACGCGGTGGTGTTTGTCAACGAGCACGTCCTGCCGCGATTGTCCCTGTCCCGTAAATACTCCGACATCGCGCTGCATCCCACGTGCTCGTCCGCCCGGATGGGCATCAACGATACGCTGCGCGAGGTGGCCGGCGCGGTGTCGACGACGGTCACGGTGCCCGATTCGTGGGGCTGCTGCGCCTTCGCCGGCGATCGCGGTCTGCTGCACCCGGAGCTGACCGCTTCGGCGACCTCGGCGGAGGCCGAGGAAGTGGCTGCCGGGACATTCGGGGCTTTCGCCTCATGCAACAGGACCTGCGACTTGGGTATGACAAGAGCAACAGGAAATCAGTACCAGCACATCGTCGAATTGGTCGACTGGGCCAGTTCGAGTCCTTGACCGAAATCCGGCCGGTCATCAACCGGTCGGCGACGTCGTCGACGATGACGACTTGAGAGGTGTTCAGCGTGGGCGACATTGGGCGTATCCCCGGGCCGAGGGCGGAGAATTGGGAGTGGCAGTTGTTCGGGGCGTGTCGGGGCATGGACACCGCGATGTTCTTCCATCCAGCTTCGGAGCGTGATCCGGCGAAGAGCCGCAGGATCAATCAGGCGAAGGCGGTGTGCAACACATGCCCGGTGCTCACCGAGTGCCGGACGCACGCCCTGCAGGCCCGCGAGCCGTACGGGATCTGGGGCGGGATGTCGGAGGACGAGCGGGCCGCAGCGCTCGGCCTGCGCTCGATGCGGTACCCCGCCGCGCGGGTCGATCCGAATCGAGTCGATGCGGTGCGGGTGCAGAACAACGCTGACGAGGAATTGCGAGCGGAAACCGGCTGAGTCGCGGTCGGTCAACAGGTCATCACCGTCCGACGGGGGGACCAAATGCCCTGTTGACCGAATCCGTGATGGGGTTGATTAGGTGGATGTTCGTCGAAGCCACCACCGTCGTGGCGGTACCGATTCCGGTGGCTCAGCATCGCCTGCGGAAGTACCTGAACCTCAGCGGGGATCTCGGCGGTGACGCCGTCGCCGCCATCCGCGAGGGTCAGAGCCACCTGGACGCCGGGATGGGCCTGGTGCACAAGCAGGTTCTGGTGCAGTCCCTACGCCCGTACGCGGACGGAGACGCCACCGTGGTCCCGCTGCGCTGGGTGGCGTCGGGTCCGATGACCTCCCTGCTGCCGATCATGGACGCCAACATCGAGCTGCGGGCCGAGGACGAGCAGAGCAGCAGGCTGACCCTGAAGGGCAGCTACCGGGCCCCGTTCGGCAAGGTCGGCGCCGCGGTCGATCGGGCGCTGCTGCACCGGGTCGGGCAGGCGACGGCCGTGTCCTTCCTGGCCAAGGTCGAAAAGGGCCTGCTCCGTCCCGCCCCCGCTCCCGCTCCCGCTCCCGCTCCACAGGCTGCCGATGCACCACCGGCAGCGGAATGGTTGACCGAACCCGGCTGACCCACCGGTCACCAACTGGCGGACTTTGAATCCGGCCATCTTCACTTCTCGGCGCAAATGTCTTCACTGCCCGCGTCGCACAGGCCATAGTGGGGTGTAGACCTGTATGCGACGCCGACAGGGGAGGATCGCGCAATGGCCCGCGGAGAGGATCGTGACCCTACTGCGAGGGAATACCGCAGCCGCGTCGTGCCGGCGTCCCGGGGTGTGGGGTACCAGTTGTCCCAGACCCGGTTGCAGAACCTGCTGATCGAGGTCGAGGCCGGCGTCGACGAGATCCTGTCCACCACCCGCGACCGGATGGACGCCCTGCTCGGTGCGGTGCTGTCCATCTCCACCGGGCTCGACCTGGACTCCACCCTTCGCCGGATCGTGCAGTCGGCGATGGAACTGGTCGACGCCCGGTACGGGGCCCTGGGGATCTTGGACGAACAGGGTGCATTGACCCGGTTCCTGCCGGTCGGCATCGACGAGGAGACCGAGCGGATGATCGGCCCGCTGCCGACCGGACACGGGCTGCTCGGCGTGGTGATCGAGGACGACAAGCCGTTGCGGCTCAGTGACATTGCGCAGCACCCGATGTCCAGCGGCTTCCCGCCCCACCATCCGCCGATGCACAGTTTCCTCGGCGTGCCGGTGCGTGCGCGCGGTGCGGTGTTCGGCCGCCTGTACCTCACCGAGAAGAACGGCGGCCAGGAATTCACCGCCGACGACGAGGTGGTGGTCATGTCGTTGGCCGCGGCTGCCGGCATCGCCATCGACAATGCCCGGTTGTATGAGGAGGCGCGGCGACGGCAGAGCTGGCTGGAGGCGACCGCCCAGGTGTCCGCGGCGCTGCTCGGGGACGAGGGCACCGAACGGGCCCTGCTGCTCATCGCCACCAGGGCGCAGGAATTGACCGGCGCCGATTACACGCTGATCGCCGTGCCCGACGAGTCGGCCGACGTCTCACCGGATACCGGCGAGCTGACCGTCGAGATCTGCGTCGGTTCCGGCGCCGAGGACATCCGCGGCCGCCGCATCCCGATCACCGGCTCGACGACCGGGGCGGTGTTCGCCGATCACACTCCGCGCAGCGTGCCGCGGCTGGCATTCGACGTGGCGGCCGGCGGCAACGTCGAGTTCGGCCCGGCGCTGGCACTGCCCCTGGGAACGGGGCAGCCACCGGCCGGCGTGTTGCTGACCGTGCGCAAGGCCGGTTCCCGCCCCTTCGACGACGCCGAGCTACAGCTGGTGTCCACCTTCGCAGACCAGGCCGCCCTGGCCCTGGAGCGCGCCGAAACCCAGGCGAACCACCGCGAGCTGGAAATCCTCACCGACCGCGATCGGATCGCGAAAGAGCTGCACGATCACGTCATTCAGCGGCTGTTCGCAATCGGACTCGCGATGAACGGCACCCAGCGCCGGATCAGGATTCCTGACGTCGCGGAACGGCTGAACGGCCACATCGACGACCTCGACGACGTCATCCGCGACATCCGCGGGGTGATCTTCGACCTGCAGACCGAACCCGGCGGCGCAGCGCACCTGCGTACCGAACTCAACGAGATCATCGGTGGACTGACCCAGGACGCACCCTTGCACACCAGCGTGCGGATGTCCGGTCCGCTGGATTCAGTTCCGCCGGGACTGGCCCGTCAGTTGCACGCCGTCGTACGGGAGGGGGTCAGCAACGCCGTCCGGCACGCCCGGGCGAGCAATCTGCTCGTCACGGTGTCGGTCGACGGCGACGTCACCGTGACGATCGCCGACGACGGCATCGGCATGCCTGAGGTGACCGCGCGCAGCGGCCTGCACAACCTCGCCGACCGCGCGGCCCAGGTCGGCGGGCAGTGCGCCGTCGACACACCCGCGACCGGTGGCACGAAGCTGACCTGGACCGCTCCGCTTTCCTGACGCCCCCGCGTCGACCCTGCTCACCGCCTGATCATCGGTCGGGGACCGGCCGGAGTGTAACGGCTGCTACAGTCCGATCCGTGACGGAGACGGCGCCGTGGTTGATCCTCGTACTGCGGATGCCGGCCGAGCCGTCCCGGCATCGCGTCGCGGTCTGGCGCGAGCTCCGGAAGGCCGGCGCGGTCCTGCTGGGACAGGGCGCCTGGGCCATCCCGGAGGTGCCGGCGTTCGCGGCGAGAGTCGACCGGGCCGGGGAGCTGGCCGCGCGCGGGCAGGGGCAGATGGTGGCGCTGCGCGCGACCGGCCGCGACGAGCAGGATTCCGCCTGGTTGGAGGCCGCCTTCACCGCGATGCGGCAGGAGGAATGGACCGAAATCATCGCCGATTTCGGGAAGTTCGACGACGAGATCGACAAGGAAATCGCGCTGCAGAAATTCACGATGGCCGAACTCGAGGAGGAGGAGCAGGCGATGGAGCGGCTGCGGCGCTGGCATCGAGACCTGGCTGCCCGTGATGTTTTCGGCGCACCACTCGCGGCGGAGGCACAGCTGCGGCTCAAGCACTGCGAGCAGCGACTGGCCGATTTCACCGACGCCGTGTTTCGGGCCCTTCACCAATTCTGACGATGTCGCGTGACCTGACGCCGACCGGGAGCCGATAGATGGACGCACCGCCGACCCGGCGGCGGGCGCTGCTGCCGTTGTACGGGGCGGGTTTCGTCACCGCATTCGCTGCGCACAGCATTGCGGCCGGTCTGGGTGGCTACGTCGCGCAGCAGCACGCATCGTTGCTCACCCTTGGGTTGCTGCTCGCGGTTTACGACGGCGCCGAGGTGGTGCTGAAGCCGGTCTTCGGAACGCTGGCCGACCGGGTCGGACCGCGCCCGGTGCTGCTCGGCGGTCTGATCGCGTTCACGGTCGCCTCTGCGGCCTTCGTCATCGTGGGTTCCCCGGCGTTGATCGGCGTCGCCCGCTTCTTTCAGGGGGCGGCGGCGTCGGCGTTCTCTCCCGCGGCCGGCGCAATGATCGCGCGGTTGTCACCCGGGTCCTCGCACGGTCGAGTTTTCGGCGGCTACGGTGCCTTCAAGAGCCTTGGCTACACGATCGGTCCCGTCGTCGGGGGAGTGCTGATCGCCATCGGCGGGTACCCCTTGCTGTTCGGCACCCTCGCCGGGCTGGCCGTGGTGGTGACCGGGTGGGCGGCACTGTCGGTGCCGACGATCGCGCCGCTGCCGAAATCCCGGCAGACGATGCTGGATCTGCTGCGGCGGCTGCGGTCGGCGAACTTCCTGCGGCCCACGGCGACGCTCGCCGGTGCGACCGCTGCCCTCGCCGTCGGGGTGGGCTTCCTCCCGGTCGTCGGCGCCATGGCCGGGATGACGCCGTTGCTGACCGGCGCCGCGGTCTCGTTGCTGGCCGGAACGGCGGTTGTCGTCCAGCCGTGGGCCGGCCGGGCGCGGGACGCGGGCCGGCTACCGGACGCCAACGGCATGTCCGTCGGGATGGCTGTGGCCGCCGCCGGTATCGCCGCCGCCTTGCTGCCCGGTGTTCCCGCCGTCCTGGGTGCCGCCGTGCTGCTCGGCGTGGGCACCGGTCTGGCCACCCCGACCGCCTTCGCCCACCTCGCCGGGACGACTCCGGCGGAACGGCTCGGTCAGACGATGGGCGCCGCCGAGGTCGGCCGCGAGTTGGGTGACGCCGGCGGCCCGCTTCTCGTCGGCGCCGTTGCCGCGGCGGCCGGACTGCACTGGGCGCTTGCGGTCCTCGCCGCCATTCTCGGCGGGATCTCGCTCGGGCTGCGGCCCTGGACCGGTTCGGCCCGGTGATCGGCTGAGGTCGGGGGCTGAGTGAGTGGCCGAGGGGATCGGGGAGGCGACTTGCGCGCGACCGCAATCGGTTGTCAGTCCGGAAAGGCCGCCTCGAACCGGTCCAGTGCCAGGTCGGGCTCTGCGGAGGCCCAGCCCTCGAGGGCGACGACACCGCGGTATCCGAGCCGGTTCAAGGCCCTGGCGATGTTCGGGTAGTTGATCTCACCGGTGCCGGGCTCGCAGCGTCCCGGGACGTCCGCGACCTGGATCTCGCCGACGAAGGGCAGCGATCGTTCCACCAGCTCGATCAGGTTCCCCTCACCGATCTGGGCGTGGTACAGGTCCAGATTCATCCGCAGGTGCGGACTGCCGACGGCTTGCACCAAGGCGAGGGTGTCGGCGGCGAGCGCGAACGGGGTGCCGGGGTGGTCCACCTGCAGGTTGAGGTTCTCGAGCGTGAAGACCCGGCCGGCCCGCTCGCCGAGACCGGCCAGCTTCTCCAGCGTCTTGGCGGCGGTCAGCCACATCGAGGGTGAGACCACCTGCGCCGGAACAACCGGCAGACCGCGGCCGTCCAGACCGGTGCCGTGGACGTTGAGCCGCGGGCAGTTCAATTGCTCCGCCACTGTCAACGACATCTCGGCTGTGCGCAGGAGGTCGGCTGCCCCGTCGGCGTCGGCCAACGTGCCGGTGAGGTAGCCGGTCACGGAGGAGAACACCGCGCCGGTCGCGGCCAGGGCAGGGACGTCCTTCTCCGCCCAGCCCCAGATCTCCACCTCGAAGCCGCGGTCGGCGATGCGCCGCACCCGTTCCAGGAAAGGCATTTGGGTGTAGAGCATCTCGGCCGATGCCGCCAGTCGGAAGCCGCTCACGCCGACACCTGCTCGATGCGCACCGGCGCGCCGGTGCGCACGGAGTCGGCGGCGGCGACCGCGATCGTCAGCGCCTGCCGGGCATCCGCCCCGGTGACCGGGACGCCGCAGTTGTCCCGGACGGCGTCGGCGAACGCGGCCAGCTCAGCGATGTAGGCGGCGGACAACAACTCCTGGTCGCTCCGGACGGTGCGGGACAGTTGTCCGGCGGCCCCGGAGAAGACCATGCCGGTGGCCCGGCCGTCGCCCATCGTGGCCATCCCGCCCGAGCCGAGCACTTCGCCGCGGACGTCGTAGCCGTAGGACGCCTCGAAGCAGGCCTCCGCCACGCCGATGGCACCGTTGTCGAAGGTGACCGTGACGACAGCGGTGTCGAGCAGTCCGCGGTCCTTCCAATCCGGTGCCACCAGCGCGTCGGCGGTGGCATGGACCTGCACGGGCGTCGCGCCCGGGTTCAGGAAGCACAAGGTGTCGAAATCGTGGATCAGTGTCTCCAGGAAGATGCTGTCCGGCGCCACCCTGGACGGATCAAAACCGCCCGGATCGCGGGTCACCGACCGCAGAATCCTCGGTGTACCGAGGGTTTGGTCATCCAGCAGCGCCCGGGCCGCCGTCCAGTCGGCGGCGAAGCGCCGGTTGAAGCCGACCTGCAGGTCCACCTCCGCACGCCGTGCCGCCGCGATCGCCCGGTCCGCGTCCGCGACAGTGATCGCCATGGGCTTCTCGCAGAAGATCGCCTTTCCGGCATCCGCCGCCGCGACCACCAGGTCGGCGTGGAAACGCGCCGGGGCGGCGATGACCACCGCCTCGACGTCCGGGTCGGTGAACACCGCAGCGGCGTCGGTGACGAACCGGTCGACGCCCAGCCGGCCGCCGAGCCGCTCGGCGGCCCCGGGAGCGGGGTCGGCGATCGCCACCAGCCGCGCGTTCGGCAGCCGCCTGGCCAGCGTCGCCCCGTGGAAAGCACCCATCCGTCCTGATCCGATGAGCGCCACCCGCAACGGTTCTGCCACTGCACCCATGTCAATTCTCCTCGATGACGCCGGCGACTAGTACGTTGCAGTGAAGCGTCGAGGAGACTCATCGCCTTTGTCAAGACATGTAACTGGTACGTACTAGTCTGCCTTGTTACGCTGCGCTCGTGGCAACGAGTGGGACGCCGAGGCGGCCGACGATGATGGATGTCGCCGAGCGTGCCGGCGTCTCGCAATCCCTGGTGTCCATCGTGATGCGCGGTGTTCCCGGCGCCGGCGCCGAGACCCGCGAGCGGATCCTGGCGGTCGCGCACGACCTCGGTTACCGGCCGGACAGCCGGGCACAGATGTTGCGCCGCAGCCGTAGTCGGCTGCTCGGCGTCACGTTCCATGCCCAACACGACTTTCACGGGGACCTGGTCGCGGCGCTGTACCGTGCCGTGGCGCCGCTGAACTACCAACTGGCCCTCAGCGCCGTCACTGCCGACCGCGACGAAATGTCAGCGGTCGATGATCTGCTCCGCGACCGCTGCGAGGCCCTGATCCTGCTCGGGCCGGAAGCACCACGAAGGACCCTGGAGCGGCTGGCCGGCACCGTGCCGGTGATCGCGGTGGCCCGCTCGCTCCGGGTACCGGCGGTGGACGTCGTCCGCTCCGCCGATGCCCAAGGGGTGCACCGGGGCGTCCAACATCTGGTGAGCCTCGGGCATCGCCGCATCGCGCACATCGACGGGGGACACGCGCCCGGGGCGGCCGACCGCCGGCGCGGCTACCGGGACGCGATGCGCCGCCATGGGCTGGCCGGCGAGATCTTCGTCGTCAGGGGCGGTCTCACCGAGGATGACGGCGCTGCGGGGGTGCACAACCTGCTGCGGTCGCACGCGCCGACCGGTGTCATCGTGTTCAACGACGCCAGCGCGGTCGGGGTCCTGGACGTGCTGCGCAGGCGGGGACTCCGGGTACCCGACGATGTGAGTGTGGTCGGCTACGACGACAGCCGGATGGCCCGCATGTCGTTCGTCGACCTGACCACGATCGCGCAGGACGTCGACCGGCTGGCGGAGTTGGCGGTCGCGCGGGCGATCGCGCGGGTGACCGCCGCGCAGCGGTCCGGTCTACGTGAGCAGATCGTGACACCTTCCCTGGTGGTTCGATCGACGACGGCGCCGCCGACCCGACGGCAGCCTGCGGCGCACCGCGGCCGGCCGAACCGCTGACGGACGGTCAGAGATCACCGGCGAGGAATTGTGCGCGGCCATGACCGAACGACCAGTCCTCCGGCCTGTTCCCGGTCACGGACACGATCAGGTCGGTCGGCAGTACGCCGCATGCAGCGAGCCGCTCGGCCAGGGCCGCGTAGGTCCGGACCTTCTGCTGCTGGCTCCGGCCCTGCTGGAAGATCTGGATCACGACGACTCCGTCGGTGCGTTCGAATCCCAGCCCGGTGTCCTCGGTGATGATCTGGCCGACGGGGTGTTCGGTGATGATCTGATAGCGGTCGCGCGGCGGTGCGACGAAGTGGGTCAGCATCACGTCCTGCACCGCGTCGGCGATGCGGCGGACCTCGTCGGGTGACCGCCCCGCTTGCAGGTCGATGCGCACCAAAGGCATGTCGACTCCTCGCCGGGTGAAGGAACGTGTTGGCGCACGGGGTGTTTGCCGGTCACCCTGGCGGGCCGTGAAGCGGCGAACGGCACCGTTCCGCACAGCGGGACGATCCGTTCGGTGACCAGTCTACTGGTAAGTATGTCCGTATGTCTACACAAATGTCTCAGCTCTCCACCCGCACGACACACCGGCCGTCCCGGGCAGCGGTGAACCGGGGACGGGAACCGCCGTTGCGAAGGGCCGCGCATTCAGTCAGGCATCCGGCCACGTGGCCCCGTGCACGCCCGGGCGGCGGGTATCCACCGAGCTGGGCGGTCGATCGCCGGGACACCCGCCCCGTCGCGCCGGCGGCCGACCGTCGTCACGCCGACGCGATCGTCAGGAGCGTCGCCGGAGTCGGCGTGAGCTGCGCGCGGACCGGCACCGTGGTGGTGCCCCTGACGACCAGGTGCGGCGGCACCACGACGTCCCGCTCGTCCGAGGCGGCGTTGTCCAGTCGCTGCAGAAGTGCCGCCAGGGCTTGCTCGGTGAGCTGCTGGCTGTTCTGGCTGACCGTGGTCAGGTTGATGTGGCGCAACCGGGCGAGGGCGCTGTCGTCGTAGCCGACGACCGAGAGGGTGCCGGGGATGTCCACTCCGACGCGGATCAGCGCGTCGATGAGTCCCAGCGCGCATCGGTCGTTGAATGCGATGACGGCGGTCGGCGGGGGAGCGGTGTTCAGCAGGGTCTGTGCGGCCTGACTGCCGGCGGTCTCGGTGTCGCCGCCCGCGACGATGCTGATGTGGTCGGCCAGGCCGCGCCTGCGCATTGCGCTTCGGTACGCGCGGCGGCGCAGGACGGCGATGTCGCGCCGGCCACCGTCGACATGCGTGATGCGGCGATGGCCCAAGCCCGCCAGATGGGCGACCGCCTGGGACAGGCCGTCGTCGTCCGCCGTGCGGACGACGTCAACGCCCGCCGCCTGCACCGGTCGACCCACGACCGCGACAGGTAGCTCCCCGGCCAGCGCGGCCAGGCGCGCGGCCGGGAGTTCGGAGCCCAGCAGCAGCAGGGCAGCGCAGCGGGAGTCCACGAGAGTCTCGATGGCGCGGGTTTCGTCCTGAGTGCGCGTCACAGCACTGAGCAGCAGCTGACACCCGTGCCGCTGCGCCGATTCGTGGACGTCCTCTATCAGCTGGGTGTGGAAGGGGTTGGCGACGTCGACGACCACACCGACCAATCGGCTCCGCTTGCTGGCCAGCGCGCTGGCGGCCCGATCGGTGCGATAACCGAGCCGCGCGGCCGCCTCCAGCACCCGATCCCGGGTCCTGGTACTGGGGCCGGCAAGGCCGCGCAGGACGAGTGAGACGGTTGCCGTCGACAATCCCACGTCGGCAGCGACCTCCTCCAGCCGAGGGCGGCGCACCGGGTGCGCCTCGCTCACGCCGAACGCCAAACTTTGTGTTGACAAACTCTGCTCATGTCCACCAGACTACCCCAAGCTAAAGCGCTTGAAAAGCCGCTGCGCCCAGAACGCCCTCGAGTGCCCGGTCGAACGTATCTGCGCGGCCCAATTCAGTGGTTGTCGACGGCGGCACTGCGGCGCCGGCAGATGTGGCAATGCGGCAGGAATGGCCCAGGTGGATTGATGTCAGTGCGGAGGAAAGGAGATCGGGTGTGCCCATTGTCGCATTCGAGCAATTTACCCGGCCTGTTAGCGGCGTTCGACACGCGGTCGTCGACCGGCATCGGCGGATGCCGATGATGTCGACCGGGCTCAATGACGAATCGTCGTCCTCGTCGACCACAGGCCCCGAGAGACAACAGGTTCCGGCCTTGCTGCAGCACCTGGCGCTGGCGCTTGCCGGTCATGTGCGCAGGCTGCACTCCCAAGGGTTTACCGTTCCGCGGGGTCTTGAAGAATTGACGGTGTTGATGGCCCACCTCGCCACGCTCCGTCAGGAGCCGCCACCTCTGGCGGCCGGACCCGAAAGGGTTCAGTCTTCCCGCGTGAGAGACCGATTGTTGGTGACCAAAACCGAGGCGGCCGATCGGCTGAGTGTTTCGGTCCGGACGGTCGAGCGACTCGTCGCCACCGGTCGCTTGCCACAGGTCCACGTCGAGCGCTCGGCCCGATTCCGGGTGAAGGACCTCGAGTCCTACGTCGAGGGCCTCGTCGATGTCGCGCACGGCGAGCCACCGTCGGAATTGACGCGTCACCGGCCGCCGTCGAGGTAGCCGGATCACGACCACGGTAATGACCACCTCACACTGAAGGAGAAACCCAATGGTGGGTTCAGCCCGGCCCGGTGCGAGCATTCCCCGTACCGGCAGACACAACCGCTTCCTGGTGAAGCTCACCGTCATCTCGACGCTGGGCGGACTGCTGTTCGGTTACGACACCGGCGTGATCTCCGGTGCGCTGCTGTACATGAAGGACGACCTCGGGCTCACCACCACGCAGGAAGCGGTGGTGGTCAGTGCCCTGCTCTTCCCGGGCGCGGCCGTTGGCGCCCTGCTCGGCGGAAGGCTGGCAGATGCGCTGGGGCGCAAGGGAAGTCTCCTGGTCTGCGCCGGGCTGTTCCTGTTGGGTGCATTGGGCTGCGCGGTCGCTCCCAACTTCTCCGTCATGCTGGTCGCCCGGATACTTCTCGGACTCGGCGTCGGGGCAGCGGCCGCGACCTGCCCGTTGTTCCTGGCCGAAATGGCGCCGGCCGATCGGCGTGGGCGAATGGTCACGATCAACGAACTGATGATCGTCACCGGACAGATGCTGGCATTCATCATGAACGCTGTGTTGGACGCGCTGATCAAGGACCCGCATGTGTGGCGATGGATGCTCGGCATTGCCGCCGTCCCGGCTGTCGCGTTGTTCGTCGGGATGTTCTTCCTGCCCGACTCCCCCCGCTGGTACGCGGTCAAGGGCCGGCTGGACGACACCAAGCGGGTATTGGCGCTGAGCCGAGGAGAGGCCGAGGCCGCGGAGGAATACAACATCATCGCCGAGCACGCCAAACGAGACATGCGGGAGGACAAGGGCGCCGCCGTGCGCGACCTGAGGGCATTCCCCTGGATGCGGCGCACCTTGTGGATCGGCTGCGGTCTGGCCACCGTGCAGCAGGCGACCGGAATCAACACCGTGAACTACTACGCGCCGACCATTCTGGAATCCACCGGCCTGGGCACCAGTGCGGCACTCACCGCGACCATTGCCGTCGGCGTGACGTCAGTGATCATGACAATCGTAGGGATCGTCCTGTTGGGGTACTTCAACCGAAGGCCGCTACTGCTGATCGGATTCTCCGGCGTCGCCTGCTCCCAGCTCGTACTCGCCTTGTCTTTCCTGCTGCCGGAATCGACCTTCCGCAGTTACCTGATCCTTGGTGCGATGCTGGTGTTCGTCGCGTTCGTCCAAGGCTTCATCGGCACCCTGGTGTGGTTGCTGCTGTCGGAGATCTTCCCGATGGCGATCCGTGGGTTCGCGATGGGCATCGCGGTGTTCGTGCTGTGGTGCGTCAACGCGCTGATCTCGTTCGTCTTCCCGATCCTGGTGGAGGCGGCCGGTGCGACCGTGACATTCGGCCTCTTCGTGCTGATCAACCTGATGTCCATCGTCTTCGTCGCGCGGTTCGTCCCGGAGACCAGGGGCCGAACCCTCGAGGAACTCGAGGACGACTTCCGCACCCACGACGCCGCCCACCTGCAGAAGAGAGCCCCGGCGAACGTGCACGGCTCCTGAACCGCCGGGCACCATCCCCGACATGTGTGAAAGGACCACTGTGGGCACGCATATCGATGTTCTGACGATCGGTCGGATCGGTATCGACCTGTACCCGTTGCAGGACAACGTCGGGCTGGAGGACGTGCAGACGTTCTCCAAGTCGATGGGTGGCAGCGCCACGAACGTCGCCATCGCTGCCGCGAAGCACGGCCGGCGCACTGCGGTGATCACCCGCACCGGGCCGGATGCCTTCGGGCGATTCGTCCACCAGGAGCTGATCCGGCTGGGTGTGTCCGACGCATTTGTCTGCGAGGTGCCGGAGTTGTTGACGCCCTTGGCCTTCTGCGAGAACTACCCACCGGATCATTTCCCGCTGCAGTTCTACCGGCTGCCGATCGCGCCCGACCTGGTGATCCGACCCGAGGAACTCGACCTCACCGCGATCGCCGATGCCGGGGTTTACTGGTCCACCGTCACCGGACTGTCGGCCGAGCCGAGCCGGTCGGCCCATCACGCCGCGTGGCAGGCACGCGGCCGCAAGCACCACACGATCCTCGACCTGGACTACCGCCCCGTCTTCTGGGCCGACCGAGCGCAGGCCGGTGAGCAGGTCACGGCGGCGTTGCCGCACGTCACCATCGCCATCGGCAACAAGGAGGAGTGCGAGGTCGCGGTGGGGGAGACCGAGCCGCGACGGGCTGCCCGGGCGCTGCTCGACGCCGGTGTCGAGATGGCGATCGTGAAGCAGGGACCGCGGGGGGTGCTGGGGATGACCCGCGACGAGATCGTCGAGGTCCCGCCGACACCGGTGACACCGATCAACGGGCTGGGTGCCGGTGACAGCTTCGGCGGGGCGTTCTGCCACGGCCTGCTCGAAGGGTGGGATCTGGCAACGATCCTGCGTTTCGCGAACGCGGCCGGCGCCATCGTCGCAACCAGACGGGAATGCTCCACCGCGATGCCGACCACCGGTGAAGTGCATTCGTTGATCGAGGAGGTCATGCATGTCTGAGATCAACGGCTCGGCGAGTCGCGCGGCGGCGCTCGTCAACGGGCCGTCCGGCGCGACGATGCGTGAGAGGCTCGATGCAATCACCGAGATCCGGGTGCGCGACCCGGAGGCGATCCGGCGCGCCGCCGACGCCCGCGCCAGGGCGTCACTGGTTCCCGACGACGGTCGGCTGATGATCATCGCCTGTGACCACCCGGCCCGCGGCGCGAACGGCGTCGGCAACCGGCAGATGGCGATGGGCAACCGGATCGACCTGCTGGAGCGGCTGCAGACCGCGCTGTCCCGACCCGGCGTGGACGGACTGCTCGGCAGCCCCGACATCATCGAGGATTTGCTGCTGCTCGGTGCGCTCGAGGGCAAGGTGGTGTTCGGCTCGATGAACCGCGGCGGCCTGCAGGACGCGTGTTTCGAGCTGGACGACCAGATCACCGGATACGACGCTCGGGCCATCGCGGAGATGGGCCTGAACGGCGGCAAGGCCCTGACGCGGGTCGCGCTGGACGACCCCGGCACGCTGAACACCCTGACCGCGACCGCCAGGGCGGTGAACGAACTGGCCGAGCGGCGACTCGTCGCCATGGTCGAGCCGTTCTGGTCGTCGCGGGTGGCCGGCAGGGTTCACAACGACCTGTCGGCGGACGCGGTGATCAAGTCTGTCGGTGTGTGCAGCGCACTGGGCCAGACGTCGGCCTACACATGGATGAAGCTGCCGGTGGTGCCGGACATGGGGCGGGTCATGGACTCCACGACATTACCCACCCTGCTGCTCGGCGGCGACCCCGACACGAGCCCCGAGGAGACCTATGCCGGTTGGCGTGGCGCCCTGGAGCTGCCCGGTGTCCGTGGCCTCGTCGTCGGTCGCACCCTGCTCTACCCGGACGACGACGACGTCGCCGGTGCGGTCGACACCGCCGCCGGCATGATCCGCTGAGGTCGCACATTCCCTCTCGGACAACGACTTTCCTGCTGTGTATCCACGCCAGACCAGCCCAAGGAGCGCTAGCCCATGCCCATCACCGCACCCGACGCGTTGCCGAACTCCGAACTGGACGACCGCCCGTGGGACAACGGCGCAATCCTGCCGCACTGGGCCGGCGGCGCGCCGTTCGCCGGGGTATCGGACCGATCGGCCGAGATCTACGACCCCGCAACCGGAAAGGTGACGAAGCGGGTCGTCCTGGCATCCCGCGCGGACGCCGAGCACGTGATCGCGGCCGCTGAGTCGGCGTTCCCGCGCTGGCGGGACATGTCGCTGGCCCGGCGGACCCAGGTGCTCTTCCGGTTCCGCGAACTGCTCCACGAACGCAAGCACGAGGCCGCCGAGATCATCACCTCCGAGCACGGAAAGGTGCTCTCCGACGCACTCGGCGAGGTCACCCGCGGTCAGGAGGTGGTCGAATTCGCCTGCGGGCTGGCGCATCTGCTGAAGGGATCGATGACCGAGAACGCCTCCACCCGCGTGGACGTGTCGTCGCTGCGCCAGCCGCTGGGCGTCGTCGGAATCATCTCCCCGTTCAACTTCCCCGCGATGGTGCCGATGTGGTTCTTCCCCATCGCGATCGCAGCGGGGAACACCGTGGTGCTCAAGCCCAGTGAGAAGGATCCGTCGACGGCGGTCTGGCTGGCCAAACTGTGGCAGGAGGCGGGACTGCCCGACGGCGTCTTCAACGTCCTGCACGGCGACAAGGCGGCGGTCGACGCACTGCTGGAAGACCCACGCGTGAAGGCGATCTCGTTTGTCGGTTCGACTCCCATTGCGCAGTACGTCTACCGGACGGGCACCGCCCACGGGAAGCGGGTGCAGGCGCTGGGCGGGGCGAAGAACCACATGCTGGTGTTGCCCGACGCGGACTTGGACCTGGCGGCGGACGCGGCGGTGAACGCGGGATTCGGCTCGGCCGGCGAGCGGTGCATGGCGATCTCGGCACTGCTGGCGGTGGACAGTGTCGCCGACCAGCTGATCGGCAAGGTCACCGAGCGGATGGCGACCCTACGCACCGGTGACGGGCTGCGTGGCTGCGACATGGGCCCACTGGTGACCGGCGCCCACCGGGACAAGGTGTCCGCCTACATCCAGGCCGGTGTCGACGCAGGTGCCGACCTGGTGGTCGACGGCCGCGAGCAGCATTTCGACGGGGAGCCCGGCGGCTTCTGGCTGGGCCCAACGCTGTTCGACAACGTCACCACCGACATGACCATCTACACCGACGAGATCTTCGGGCCGGTGCTGTCGGTCGTGCGCGTGGACGGCTACGACGAGGGCATGGAGCTGATCAACGGCAATCCGTACGGCAATGGCACGGCGATCTTCACCAACGACGGCGGCGCGGCCCGCAGGTTCCAGAACGAGGTGCAGGTCGGCATGATCGGCATCAACGTGCCGGTTCCGGTCCCGGTCGGCTACTACTCCTTCGGCGGCTGGAAGGCCTCGCTGTTCGGCGACACCCACGCCCACGGCACCGAGGGCTTCAACTTCTACACCCGCAACAAGGTGATCACCAGCCGCTGGCTCGACCCGAGCCACGGCGGTCTCAACCTCGGGTTCCCGCAAAATGACTAGTCGATTCGGCCGCCCCTGCGTGACCACCGAGGCGGCGCAGGTTCGGCTCACCCCATCACCCAGCGTCCGCACGCACCCTCCCGGGTCGTCGGCTTCTCCAAGGAGCACCATGTGACTGTCGATGTCGGAGTCATCGGCGTGGGAATGATCGGCCAGGACCACATCCGGCGACTGACATCGGTGGTGTCGGGAGCCAGGGTGGTTGCTGTCACCGACGTCAACGCCGACCACGCCGCCGCCGCCGTCGCCGACCGGGCCGGGGCGACGGTGTTCGGCGCCGGCGCCCAACTGATCGCCGATCCCGCGGTGGATGCCGTTGTGGTGTGCTCGTGGGGCCCGACGCACGAGGAATACGTGCTTGCTGCGATCGCCGCGGACAAGCCGGTGTTCTGCGAGAAGCCGCTCGCCACCACGCAGGAGGCGTGCCTGCGGATCATCGATGCGGAGACCTCGCTGGGCCACCGGGTGGTGCAGGTCGGCTACATGCGCCGCTACGACCCCGGGTACCGGGCGATGAAGGCGGTGCTCGACAGCGGCGACATCGGCACGCCGTCGCTGATGCACGCCGCCCACCGCAATCCCAGCGTCCCGTCGCAGTACACCCGAGAGATGGCGATCACCGACACCGCGGTGCACGACATCGACACCACGCGCTGGCTGCTGGGTGAGGAGATCGTCGCCGCAACGGTTCTCAAGCCCCGCAGGAACAGCCTCGGCGGGGTCCTGGAGGACCCGCTGCTGATCATCTTCGAGACGGAGTCAGGGGTCCTGGTCGATGTCGAGACCAACGTGAACATCCGCTACGGCTACGACATCCGCGGCGAGGTGGTGGGCGAGCAGGGCACGGTTGCGCTGGCCGAGTCAACCCCGACCGTTGTGCGGCGCGACGGCTCCTTCGCCGGGCGGGTGACGCAGGATTGGCGGGAGCGGTTCCTGCGCGCCTACGACGTCGAATTCCAGGAGTGGATCGACGCCATCGCCGGCCGCGGTGAGTTCGGGCCGAGTTCCTGGGACGGGTATGCCGCCGCGGCGGTGTCCGACGCCGCGGTGGAAGCCTTGCATGACCGTTCCAGGGCGGTCGTCAAACTGGTCGACAAGCCCACTCTCTACGGCTGAACCGGCCCCGTCACCGAGGAGGAGTGCTTCCCGTGGGTACCGTCCGACTGACCGTCGCGCAGGCGCTGGTCCGTTTTCTGGCCAATCAGTACAGCGAGCGGGACGGTGTGCGGCAGCGGCTGATCCCGGGGTGTTTCGGCATTTTCGGCCACGGCAACGTGGCAGGGGTGGGGCAGGCGTTGCTGGAGGCAGCCACCACCGGGTCTGCCGATCTCCCGTACTACCTGGCCCGGAACGAGCAGGGCATGGTGCACGCCGCGGCCGGGTACGCCAAGACCCGCGACCGGTTGCAGGCGCTTGCCTGCACGGCATCGATCGGCCCGGGTTCGGCGAACATGCTGACCGGTGCGGCGCTGGCGACGACCAACCGCGTCCCGGTGTTGCTGCTGGCCAGCGACATCTTCGCCACCAGGGTCGGCAGCCCGGTGCTGCAAGAACTGGAACTGCCCAGCGGATACGACATCTCGGTCAACGACGCGTTCCGGCCGCTGTCCCGGTTCTTCGACCGGGTGTGGCGGCCCGAGCAACTGCCGCAGGCGATGCTCGGCGCGATGCGGGTGCTCACCGACCCGGCGGAGACCGGGGCCGTGACGCTCGCCCTACCGCAGGATGTCCAGGCCGAGGGGCACGACTGGCCGGAAGAACTGTTCGCCGAACGGGTGTGGTATGTCCCGCGCCCGGTGCCGGAGCCTTCTGCGCTGGCCCGGGCGGTCGGCGTGATCCGCGGCGCGAAGCGGCCGCTGCTCATCTCCGGTGGCGGCGTCATCTACTCCGGTGCCGTGGACCAGTTGTCCGGTTCGCGGCGGCCACCGGAATCCCGGTGGCCGACACCCAGGCCGGAAAGGGTGGCATCCGCTGGGATCACCCGCAGGCCGTCGGCGGCGTGGGGTCGACGGGTTCGCCGGTCGCCAACGCACTGGCCCGGGACGCGGACGTCATCATCGCCCGTCGGCACCCGGTACAGCGATTTCACCACCGCATCGAAGACGGCATTCCAGAACCCGGACGTGGCGTTCGTCAACCTCAACGTCACAGCACTGGACGCGGCGAAGAACTCCGGGGTGATGGTGGTGGCCGATGCGCGCCGCGGACTGGAGGCGCTGACGGCGGCACTGGCCGGCTACCGCGTCGAGGACGCCTACACCGCCGCGCACGCCGAGCACCAGCAGCGGTGGAACTCATTGGTGGACGGGGCCCATCACCTGGACCACGGTCCGCTGCCCGCGCAGACCGAGGTGCTCGGTGCGCTCAACGAGTCGATCGGGCCGTCCGGCACCGTCGTCCAGGCCGCCGGCTCGATGCCGGGCGACCTGCAGATGCTCTGGCGCGCCGAGGATCCGAAGCAGTACCACGTCGAATACGCATTCTCCTGCATGGGGTACGAAGTCGCCGGTGCGCTGGGCGTCAAGATGGCCGCCCCCGAGCGGGAGGTCTATTCACTGGTCGGCGACGGTTCGTACCTGATGATGGCGCAGGAAATCGCCACCGCCGTCTCGGAGAACATCAAACTGATCGTGGTGATCGTGCAGAACCACGGCTTCTCGTCCATCGGCTCGCTGTCCGAATCGCTGGGCTCGCAACGGTTCGGCACGTTCTACCGGTACCGGAACGAGGCGACCGGGCTGCTCGACGGCGGCATCCTGCCGATCGACCTGGCTGCCAACGCCGAATCG
Source organism: uncultured Actinomycetota bacterium (assembly GCA_963785455.1). Lineage (GTDB taxonomy): Bacteria > Actinomycetota > Actinomycetes > Mycobacteriales > Nakamurellaceae > Nakamurella. The sequence continues at coordinate 35,001 of CAWAVL010000018.1, read as the reverse complement.
TTGGGTGCGGACGTGATCCGAGTGGACAACATCGGCGACTTCCGCAAGGCCCTTGACCAGGCGCGGGCTGCCACCCGAACCACCGTGGTGCACATCGAGACGGACCCGCTCGCGCCGGTCCCCTCGTCCGAGAGCTGGTGGGACGTGCCGGTTTCCGACGTCTCCCGGCTGGACAGTACGCAGCAGGCCTACGAGGTCTACCAGCGCCACAAGGCGACCCAGCGTGCCTACCTGACACCGACGAAAGAGAGCACCCAGTGAACGCCGCAGCCCCTTCCCGAGATGTCTCCAGCCTCGTTCTCGGCACCGCCCCCGACTCCTGGGGGGTGTGGTTCCCCGAGGATCCGCATCAGGTGACCTGGAAGGCTTACCTCGACGAGGTGGCCACGGCCGGCTACGTGTGGACCGAACTCGGCCCACAGGGTTTCCTGCCGCAGGACCCTGCGCAACTGCGTGACGAGCTCGAGTCCCGAGGGCTGAAGGTGTGCGGCGGAACAGTATTCGCCGGCCTGCACAAAGGAAAGGAGGGCCTGGACAAGGCGATCGCCGATTTTTCGCAGGAGGCCCGATTGCTGCGCGAGGTGGACGCGAAATACCTGGTGCACCTGCCCGAGCAGTACACCGACATGCACACCGGCCTGGCAACCGGGTCCGGTGACCTGGACGCCGAGCAATGGTCCAATCTGATCAGCGGCACCAACGAACTCGGCAAGATCATCTACGAGGAGTTCGGTGTCGAACTGGTCTTCCACCCGCACGCGGACACCCACGTCGACAGCCAGGACCGAATCCTGCGTTTCCTGCAGGAGACCCACCCGCAGCACGTCAACCTGTGCCTGGACACCGGTCACGTCGCCTACTGCGACGCGGACAACCTCGAGATCATCGAGCAGGTCCCGGAGCGGATCGCGTACGTGCACTTGAAGTTCGTCGACCCGAAGGTGCGCGAGCGGGTGCGCGCGGAGAACCTCTCACTGGCCGAAGCCGTACGGCTCGGCGTGATGGTCGAGCCGCCGTACGGGGAACCCGATGTGCCCTCACTGCTGGACGCGCTCGGCCGGCTTGACCGCGAGATCTTCACCATCCTGGAGCAGGACCTGTACCCGGTGGCGCCCCACCTGCCGCTGGCGATCCAGGCCCGCGCGGCCGGTTATCTGACGGCGTGCGGACTGGGACCCGTCCGCCGATGGCCGCAGTGGCCCTCCGGATCCTCGACGTTTCACTGACACCCGCCCGCCGCACCAAGGAGCCGAAGTGAAGATTGCGCTCGACCCCGCCATGTATCACGCCAACCTGTCCGTGGCCGACGAGGTCCGCAAGGCGGCGGATCTGGGCTACGAGTACCTGGAGTTGTCGCCCCGACCGGACTTCTTCTTCTGGCACCGGTACCCGAAAGCCGATGACGCCGCCATTGCGGAGGTCAAGAAGGCCTGCCGGGAAACGGGTGTCGCCCTGCTCACCCTGGTGCCGGTGTTCAACTGGTCCTCGCCGGACGAGCAGGAGCGGCAGGCGCAGGTCCGGAACTGGCGGCGTCTGCTGCAGATTGCCGCCGAGTTGGAATGCTCCGTGGTGAACTCGGAATTGACCGGCGAGCCTGGAGATCCGTTGCGGTCCGAGCATGCCTTCTACCGGTCCATCGAGGAACTGACACCGGATTTCGAGCGGTACGGGATCGGTCTGAATCTCGAGGCCCATCCCTACGATTTCTCGGAAACGAATGACGACGCGGTACAGATCATCCGGGGCATCAACAAGAGCTGGGTCAACTACGTCTTCTGCGCGCCGCACGCCTTCCATCTGTCCGACGGCACCGGCGATCTGGACCGCATGATGCGGTACGCCGGACCGAAGCTGGCCCATCTGCACATCGCCGACTGCTACAACCACAGGGCGAACGTCGGGAACCGGTACATCGTCAACCCGCCCGGTGTGGATGCCCGGGTCCATCAGCACAACGAGATCGGGAACGGGGACATCGACTGGGATCAGTTCTTCTCCACCCTGCGGGACGTGAAGTTCGACGGCATCGCCACAGTCTGCGTCTTCGGCTGGGAGGAAACGGCCGACGACATCCACCGGCGCATGCTCGACCGGGTCACCGGGGAGCTGCGGTCTTGATCGCGTCGACGCGGCACGGCTCTCGGTGCAGCGGATCACTCGCGAAGGGACGGGTCGGTCGCGCTGCGGACGGAGCGGGACGTTGGCGGCGCGGGTCAGGCAGTGGGAGCCGGTCAGCGCCGCGCCGGCCGGCTGGTCGCCGGCCGCCGATTACGCTGGCCGTGTGGCGTCACCGACCGTGGGCACTGACCCCTCTCCCCCGCAGGACGCCACTGCGGGCACCCTTCGCCGGCTCCGCCAGAACCGGCGCGCGGCCCGGGCACGGCGCGCGCGAGGTTCCCTGTTCGGGCCGGGCGGTCTGCGGCTGCTCGCGTCGGCAGCCGGTGGTGTTGCCCTGTACGGCGCGTTCGCCCCGTCCACGAACTGGTGGCTCGCGATCGTCGGATTCGCGTTGCTCGGCCTCGCGCTGGACGGCCGGAGCTGGCGGGTCGGGCTCGGGCTCGGGTTCGTCTTCGGGCTGACCTTCTATCTGCCGTTGCTCAGCTTCACCAATGTCTACGTCGGCGATCTGCCGTGGTACGCGCTGTCCGTGGCGGAGGCGCTGCTGACGGCTCCGGTGGGCGCCCTGGTCGCGGCGGCATCCCGCCGGTTGCCGGTCTGGCCGCTGTGGGGCGCGGCCGCATGGATCACCGGTGAGGCGCTGCGGGCGAGGGTGCCGTTCGGCGGATTTCCCTGGGGTGGCGTCGCCTTCTCCCAGGCCGACGGCCCACTGCTGCCGACGGCGGCACTGCTCGGCGCGCCCGGCCTCGCGTTCGTCACGGTGCTGGCCGGTTTCGGTGTCGCTCGGCTGGCCGCCGTGCCGGCCGGGCGGCGCGGCCGGCGGACGGCGGCGATCCTGGTGGCGGGAGCGCTGGTCGTCCTGCCGTTCGCGGTCGGACTGGCCGGGCGGCCGGTCGTCCAGGACGGTTCCGGTCTCCCGACCGAGACGATCGCCGTCATCCAGGGCAACGTTCCGCGACCGGGTCTGGAGTTCAACGCCGAACGGCGGGCGGTGCTGGACCTGCACGCCAAGCAGACCCGCGAGCTCGCCGCAGCGGTCGCCGCCGGCACCGCACCGAAGCCGAAGCTCGTCATCTGGCCGGAGAACTCGACCGACATCGACCCGTACCGCAACGCCGACGCCAACGCGGTGATCTCGGCGGCCGCTCGGGCGATCGGGGTCCCCATCCTGGTCGGCGCGGTGATCCAGACGGATACGCCCCGCGAGTTGTACAACCGCGGAATCGTCTGGGATCCGGTGACGGGCCCCGGCGCCAGCTACGACAAGCGGCACCCGTTGCCGTTCGGCGAGTACATGCCGTACCGGTCGTTCTTCCGGTTGTTCTCCGACAAGGTCGACCTGCAGCGCGGGACGTTCCTGCCGGGCGACGTCCCGGGCAACCTCGACATCGCGGGGGTACCCGTGGGTGACGTCATCTGCTTCGAGGTGGTCTACGACGACCTGGTCCGCGACGTGGTGAACGGTGGCGCGCAGGTGCTGGTGGTGCAGACCAACAACGCCACCTTCGGGTACACCGACGAGACCTACCAGCAGCAGGCGATGAGTCGGGTCCGCGCGGTGGAACACGGTCGGGAGGTGCTGATCTCGTCGACGAGCGGGGTGTCCGCGGTGATCCGGCCGGACGGCACGGTGGAGTCGTCGATCCCGTTGTTCACTCCCGGTTATCTGACGCCGGCGGTGCCGCTGATCTCCTCGACGACACCCGGTACGGTTCTCGGTGCCCCGCTGGAGTGGGTGCTCGCGATCGCGACCCCGCTCGCCCTGGCGCTCGCGGTGATCGGTTCCCGCCGCGCCCGGCACCGATCCGACGCCAGATCCAGCACCGTGCACTCGCCGACGGAGGAACCAGCACCGTGAGCCCTGGAAGTACACCGCCGCCCTCCCCGGACGTGTCGGCGGACGGACCGCGCGGCGATCGGATCCTGGTGATCATCCCGACCTACGACGAGCGGGAGAACCTGCCGCTCATCGTCCGCCGGCTGTTCGCGGCGGTGCCGCAGGCGCATGTCCTCGTCGTCGATGACAGCAGCCCGGACGGCACCGGGGAGATCGCGGATGAGATGGCGGCCGCGGACGAGCGGGTACACGTGCTGCACCGCTCGGTCAAGGACGGGCTCGGCGCCGCGTACGTCGCGGGGTTCGCCTGGGGACTCGAGCGCCGCTATCAGGTGCTCATCGAGATGGACGCCGACGGCTCGCACGCACCCGAACAACTGCCGCGGCTGCTGGATACGCTCGACCACGCGGACGTCGTCCTGGGTTCGCGGTACGTCCCCGGAGGCTCGGTCGTCAACTGGCCCAAGCGCCGCGAGGTGCTCTCCCGCGGCGGCAATCTGTACTCCCGGCTCGCCCTGGGGGTGGCCATCCATGACATCACCGGCGGCTACCGCGCCTACCGCTCGGCCGTGCTGCGTGCGTTGCCCTTGGACGACATCGAGTCGCACGGCTACTGCTTCCAGGTCGATCTTGCGTGGCGTGCGGCACAGGCGGGTTTCCGGGTCGCCGAGGTACCCATCACGTTCACCGAACGGGAGATCGGCACGTCCAAGATGAGCGGGGGAATCGTTCGGGAGGCCCTGCTGAAGGTCACGCTGTGGGGCGCCGCCCACCGGTGGCATCAGCTGACGGGCGTGTTCCGCCGCGACGACGGCGGCCGCCCGGTCGATCGGGCCGGTCGGACGACCGGCATCCCGGCGCCGGATGCAGATACTGCAACGCCGCCCGCTTCCTGAGAGGCGGACGGCGTTTCGAAATGGAGCCGGTTGCGCCCGGAGGCGAGCCGGCGAGACGGTCAGGACGCGGTGCGACGGCTCTTCAGTTCCGCCAACCGCTCGTTGAGGATCTCCTCGAGCTCTTCGATCGAGCGGCGTTCGAGCAGCATGTCCCAGTGGGTCCGCGGCGGCTTGACCGCCTTGCCCTCCGGAACCGAGCCGTCGATCAGCGTCGAGGCGAGCCCGTGCATCCGGCAATCCCAGACGGCGGGAACCTCGGCATCGTCAGCCATCGGGACGGTGAATTCGTGGTCACGCGGACAGCGGTAGGTTGCCGTGCGACGTGGCGCGAGATCGTGGTTACGATCAGCCTCGTAGCTTGTCGAACCGAGACGGCTGCCGCGCAGGACACGGTCGGCCATGATGTTTCCTTTCCTGCTGCTTGTGCGAGCTGCCGCGGGTGATGCGCGCGGCGCCTGTCGGTGAGAGCACCGACAACGAGCCCCAGTCGGGCTCCCTACCGGTGAGTAACGCTGAACAGCTGTGGTTCGTTCCCGCGGCGATGTCGGATGGTTTCACAGTTCACTACTGCCCGGACCAGCTTGTCGGATGAATGAACTTTCCCACCCGGCGCGGGAAAATCCCCGCTGCCGGCGACGATGAGACGCACGAATCACCCGTCGGTGACGCGAGTCGGCCGGATGACTACTGACCGATACGTCACATGCCATGTACCCCGTCCGATCGGACCTCACGCACGGCGCCCGGAATGGGCACCGGCTCGCGGGCGGCCGGTTCCGGCCCCAACGCGCCCGAGCGGTGATGCATGCGGCACAACACCTGGTACCGCACTCGGTGATCACCGGATGCGGCGGATCCGGTGTCGGCCACCATCACCGTGGCGCCCTCCCGAACGATCCGGCCGTCCGCCACCCGGGCGTTGAAGCGGCCGATCCGTCCGCACCAGCACAGCACCTCCACCTGCAGCGGCGCCACCTCGTCCGCCAGTTCGAACAACCGTGCCGAACCGGGGAACAGCCTGCCCCGGAAGTCGGTGGCGATGCCGAACGCGTACACGTCGACCTGCGCGTCGTCGGCCAGTGCAGCCAGTTGCTCGATCTGTGCGGTGGTGAAGAACTGGGCCTCGTCGACGATGAGGTAGTCGACGTTGATGCCCCTGGCCCACTGGGCCGTGACCAGTTCGCGGATGTCCTGGTCGTCCGCCGTCTCGACGGCCGGACTGCTGATGCCGATCCGGGAGCTGATCATGGCGGTACCCGACCGGTCACGCTTGGTGAGCAGCAGGCCGACACGCCCCTGCCGGGAGTGGTTGTAGTGCAGCTGTAGCGCAAGGGTCGACTTTCCACAGTCCATCGGCCCGTGGAAGAACTTGACCGCGCCCCCGGCGAACCGGCGGCGGCCCGAACCTGCTGCCGGCACCGACGACAGTGCGAACGAACGGTCCGCGGGCGCCGCGCCGTTGCCGGTGCCGCCCTTGCCGGTGCCGCCGTTGCCCGTGCCGCCGTTGCCCGTGCCGCCGTTGCCCGTGCTGCTGTGACCCGTGCCCTCCGCCCTGCGCATTCTGCAGAATCCTAGTGCCGGCCGGACGAAGGAAGACCGCGATCTGCCGGCCGTGCGGAAGGTGGGCCCGGGCCGCTCAGCCGCCCCACCGCTCAGTTCCACGCTCCCCGTTGGATGAGCACCTCGCGCAGCACGTCCGGGCGGTCGGTCATGATGCCGTCGACACCGAGGTCGAGCAGTCGCCGCATCTCGGCGGGATCGTCGATGGTCCAGACGTGGACTTCGAGTCCGGCGTCGTGGGCGATCTGCAGGAATCGCGGGGTGACCACCTGCACCCGCCGGTAGAAGACCGGCACCTGGGCGGCGACAGCGGACGTGGAGAAGGTGCGCCGCACGACGCTGGAGCGGAACAACCGGAACGTCTCACGAGGACCGAGCGCCCATGCCACGGAGGGGCCGACCGCGGCGCGGAGGGCGGCCAGCCGGCGATCGGAGAACGAGACCACACACACCCTCTCCCGGGCGTTGCACCGCCTGATCGTGTCGGCCAGCGGACCCACCACCGCATCGGCCTTGGCGTCGATGTTGAACCGGGCGTCCGGGAACTCCTCCAACACCTCGGCCAGCTGGGGGATGGGTTCCTTCCCGCCGACCCGCACGTTGGCCACCCGGCCCCACGGCAACTGGCCGATTTCACCCCGGCGGTCGGTGACCCGGTCGAGGCGCGCGTCGTGGAAGACGACGAGCCGGCCGTCCTCCGTGGCCCGGACGTCCGTCTCCAGATGCCGATAGCCCTCGTCGACGGCCCTGCGGAACGCCGCCATGGTGTTCTCCAGGCCGGTGAGGTCGGCGGTGTGCCAGCCGCGGTGGGCGAAGGCGCGCGGGGGTCTGCCGTCGAGATACGCCGTCACGGTGGCAGTCTGGCACGACCGGCACGACGATCAGCCGCGAGTACCGGCGACCCGCTTCGGTATGTCGTCACGGTGACGGACCCGCGCTGCCCTACGGTCGGATGATGTCTCTCCAGCTTGCCGACGGCATCGTCGGGGTCACCGCGGGTCAGCTGCGGACACCTACCGGCGGCGCCCGCAGCGCCAGGCGGTCTGGTCCGGTGCGGTGCCTGTGGTGCGGGCGCGAGTTGCCGGCATCCAGCGGGGTCGGACGGCGCCGCCGGTACTGCGCGCAGGCCTGCCGGCAGCGCGCCTATGAGAACCGCAACGCCCTGGAACGCGGCGCGATCCCGCCGGACGCCGTCGTCCTGACCCTGCAGGAGCGCGACGACCTGGCCGACCGGCTGTACCAGGTGCGGTGTGCCGCAGAGGACGTTGCGACGGCACTGGCCGAAGCGGCCCGGCCGAGCGAACTCGCGCCCCTGGTGACCGAACTGCTGATCGCGGCCCGCTCGGCGGAACGGATCAGATGACCCCCGCCGGCTGGCCGGAACAGCGGCACTGCGGCTACGGTTGACCCCGGTGGCTGGGCGCCGTATCCCCGGGCCTCACAGAAATAAGAGCCTTCGTGGACTACCGCGGTCTCCGGACCGGCCGGAGCCACGTTGGACAGTCGCCCCGAGGCGACTCGGCGTCCAGTCATCGCTTCTCCGGCCGGCCACGGTCCGGGCCGCCACTGGCGGATCCGCCGCTCAGCGCGGGCTGTTCTCCAGGTACGCCAGCACGGCCAGGACCCGACGATTGTCGTCTTCGCTCTGTTCCAGGCCCAGCTTGGCGAAGATCGACGCGGTGTGCTTGCCCACCGCCTTCTCGGTGATGAACATCCTTCCGGCGATCGCGACGTTCGACCGCCCCTCCGCCATGTGCGCCAGCACTTCTCGCTCCCGCGGGGTCAGCTCGGCGACCGGTGAACTGTCCCGGTGGCGGGACAGCAGCTGGCTGATCACCTCCGGGTCCATGGCCGTTCCGCCGGCCGCGACGCGTCGAATGGCGTCCACGAACTGGGTCACGTCGGAGATCCGGTCCTTGAGCAGGTAGCCCACCCCGCCGGTGCCCTGGGACAGCAGTTCACGGGCATACAACTGTTCCACGTACTGGCTGACCACCAGCACCGGCAGGCCCGGGATCTGCTCACGGGCGGCCAGCGCGGCGCGCAGACCCTCGTCGGTGAAGGTGGGCGGCAGCCGGACGTCCACCACGGCGACATCGGGGCGGTGGGAGGTCAGTGCGCGCAGCAGTGACGGCCCGTTGTCCACCGCCTCCACCACGTCGAAGTCGTAGGCCTTCAGCAGTCGGATCATGCCGTCCCGCAGCAGAGCCAGATCTTCGGCCAGCACGACCCGCACGGCGCGATCCCTCCTGTGACCTGACTGAATACCTGATGAACCGGCCCGATCGTCCGACGAACCAGCAGCACGGTAGCGCGCCGACGGATCACCTCCGGCGCGCTGCACCGGACTGCGGCGGCTGACGCCGGCTCAGGCCGCCGCTGACACCTGCAGCGGGCACGGCACCTTCATGGTGACGATCGTCGGGCCACCCAGTGGGCTGGCCAGTGACAGCGTCCCGTCGAACGCGGCGAGCCGTCGTGCGATGCCGGCGAGTCCGCCGTCGGCGGTGATCTCCGCCCCGCCGACCCCGTCGTCACCGACCATCGCGGTCAACGTTCCGGCCTCATGCCGCATCCACACCCAGCAGTTCTGCGCTGCGGCGTGTTTCGCCGCGTTGGTCAGCGCCTCCGCCACGGCGAAGTACACCGCGGATTCGACCGGGGCGGGCGGTCGGCCGTCCAGCGCGATGTCCACCTCCACCGGCCCGGGATGGGCGAGCGCCACCGCCGACACGCCGCCCGCCAGCCCACGGTCGGCCAGCACCGGTGGATGAATGCCCCGGACCAGCGACCGCAGGTCCGACAACGCCGCGGTGGAGGACTCTCTCGCCTCCGCGATCAGGGCGGCGGCGGCAGCCGGATCACGCTCCACCAACTCCTGGGCGAGGCCGAGATTCATCCCCAGCGCGACGAGTTGCGCCTGCGCGCCGTCGTGCAGGTCCCGTTCGATGCGGCGCAACTCGGCCGCCGAGTGGTCGACGCTCTGCGCCCGGGACGTTTCGAGTTCGCCGATGCGCTCCTGCAAGCGGGCGTCCTGGGGACCGATCAGCAGCCGGGTGATCCCGGCGTCGGTGCGGAGCAGCCAGGGTGAGCCCCACCAGCCCAGCGGCAGGAACGGGAACGCGATCAGCGCGGCGAGTTGCAGGGCGAATCCGATGGTTTGCACCTCGATCAACCAGGCCAGGTCTCGCCAGGTGCCGCGGTCCGCGAGGCGGAACCGGAACGCATCGAGCAGGCCATGACCGGTGACTGCCGGGTACGGCTCGACGACCGGCACACCGAGGACCCGGCCGGCGAGCCGGCGGTGCCAGCGTGCGAAGGTCCGCAGCGCCGCCAGGCAACCCAGCAGCAGCGGCAGGCCGATCCACACGATCAACAGGGCGGTGGAGGCGATCAGGAAGGCGAACAGCACGAAACCCGCGATGCGGAGCACGAGCAACGCCAGGGTAATACCGAACAGCGCCCACCGGTCCGCCGGCGCGGGCGTCACCGCGGCGGGCGCCGAAGGGTCGGGTGCGAGGGGGCCGGTTGCCGAGGGTGCCTGCGCTGACGGTGCCGGACCCGCCGGTCCGGGTGTCGCGGGTGCGGGCGGCTGTGTCATGACTGTGATTGTGGGCTGCCGAGGTCGCCGGGGGAGTGGGGGAAACCCCCGGGTCCGGCGGGACCCGTGCCCCTCATCTCGTCGGCCGAGGGTCCGATCGTGCATCCCCGCCCGCGGGACGACCGCCGCGCAACGTCAGCAGGCTGATCTCGCTGGGGGCGAAGACCCGGAACGGTGGTCCCCAGAAGCCGGCGCCCCTGGACACGTACAGCTGGGTCCGGTCCCCGTGCCGTGACAGTCCGTGCAGTACGCCCTGTTCGGCCCGGACAATGACATGGAACGGCCAGATCTGGCCGCCGTGGGTGTGCCCGGACAGTTGCAGATCGACACCCGCCGAGGCGGCCAGGCCGACCTGCTTGGGTTGGTGCGCCACCAGCACCACCGGGACCTGCGGTGGGACCCCGCGCAGCGCGGCCGGCAGGTCGGCGCCGTGCCCGGGCACCCCGGAGCCGGCAGCGGTGAGGTCGTCGGTTCCGGCGATCACCAGCCGGTCACCGGCTCCCTCGATGGTCACATGCCGGTTGTGCAGCACCGTCCAGCCCAGGGCGGTCATGTGCTGCACCCAGTCCGCGGCGCCGGAGAAGTACTCGTGATTACCGGTGATGTACACCTTTTCCCGGCGCGGCCGGACGTCGGCCAGCGGAGCCACCTGCGCGCGGCGCCGCTGCACCGAGCCATCCGCGAGATCGCCTGCGTGCACGACGATGTCCGGCTCGAGTCCGTTCACCACCGCCACCACCCGGGAGGACCACGCCGCCCTGTTGATCGGACCGAAATGGGTGTCGGCGATGACGGCGACGGTCAGTCCGTCGAGACCGGGCCCGAGCCGATCGAGCACGACGGTGGTGCGCCGGACCCGCGGCACTTTCCGCGCCTGGTAGTACCCCCAACCGCACAACAGGATCACCACCGCCACCACCGCGATGGCGACGGTCCGCTGCCGCCCGGGCGTCGGGACTCCCGCTACGAGCAGCACGAGGGCGAGCACCTCGCCGATCAACGTCCACCCGAAGAGCTGCCAGATGATGCCCAGCCATGTGTCACCGGCGACCGCGAGCCGATCCCGATGGCGCCTGCCGTGCCCGGCAACCATCGCGATCGGGAAGGTGACGACCGCCAGCAGTGCCACTGCGGAACCGGCAACGGTCACCGCGGCGGGCCATTGCGGCGCGATGACCAGGCGCCACCACGGAAGTCCGTGCAACAGGACGAGGACCAGGACTGCGACGATCAGAAATGCTGTCGGCCGTCGACGCCCCGCCCCAGCACGTCGGTCGGCGGTTCCCGCGGAGGTGCTCACCGCATCATTGTCCGGCTGCCGACCCGACCGTCGTGCGGTCGAGTGCCGACGGTTCCGGTTCGGGCGACCCGCGCCGGAACGGCCCCGCCGCACGGGCGGCGTCAATGGCGGTCAGGTCGTCGCGAACCCGCGCCTCCAGCCGGGTCACGTCATCGATGTACAGCGATGCGGCCCACAGGGTCCTGGCCCGCGCTGCCACCGACGGTCGGTCCGACAGGTGGGCGTTCGCGTGCAGGGTGCCCAGCAACTCCTGTTCGGCCTGTGCGGTGCCGACCGTGGGGAGATCAGATCTGGTGCGGCTCAGCCGATCCGCCACGCTGCGGTACCACTCGGCGGAATGCGTCGCGCAGTCCAGAATCGCGGTACCGGCCGTCGTCAGCGTTGTTCCGATCGGTGTTGTTCCGATCGGTGTTGTTCCGGTCAGCGTTGTTCCGGTCGTCGAATCGGGGTCCCCGCGGGGCGTGACCGAGTCGGTCCCGGCCTCGGTGGCGGCCTCCGGCGTTGCCTCCGCGGCTGCCTCATGGGTTCCACCGACTGCTTCCCGGTCCGCCCGGTCGGTGACCCTGTGGTCGGGTGCGCCGTCGAGTGCGGATGCCGCCTGCGTACCTGATTGGGCCCCACCTGGGTCGACGGACGGCAGGATGAACGGCGTCCGGGCCAGTGGGCTGGTCGCCTCGGCGATGGCCTCGGCCGCCAGTCGCACCCTGATCGCACCGTTGGACAGGGTGGTCAACCGGATCACCGGCACCGTCTTGGTGCCGCGCTCGAACAGGTACTGCCGGAAGGCGTCGTCCAGCCGCAGTCCCGCCGATCGAGCCTCGTCGATGGCATCGCGCAGCACGTCCGCGTCAACCAGCAGGGGGTCCGCCACGCGCTGCACCGCGGCCTGCAGGGCGTCGGCGGAGTGCCGGTAGTGATCTGACATCGCGGCGCGGATCTGAGCTGCCGCACCGCGCGGCCACAACAGGAAACCCGACACGATGCCGGCCAGGCAGCCGAGAGCGATGTCCTCGATGCGGACCAGGCCCACCGACCAACCGACGGGCTGGATGATGTTGAACAACACGACCACCATGACGGTGAAGGCGGCCTGGCCGGCGATGAAGGACACGGCCTCGGGCAGGTAGCCGGCAACCATCACCGACAGCGGCAACAACAACCACAGGTGCCAGGGGGTCGAGCCCACCCCGATCATGATCCCGGCGCCGACGAAGAAGCCGACGAGGGTGCCGATGAACGCCCGCAGCGCGGTCGATCCGGTGGTCAGCGCGGTCGTGCGGAGCACCGACATCGCGCCCAGGACCACCCAGAAACCGTGCTGGATCTCGGTGACCTCGGCCAGGTACACCGCGAGGGCCAGCCCGACGGCGCCGCGCAGGCTGTTCTGGAACCAGACCGAACGCCGGGTGATGTGACCGGCCGCGATCCGGTGTGCGGCGGCCACGGGTCCCTCGAGCGTGCCGGGCAGGTGCCGCCCGAGCAGGCGATCCATCAGCGGTCGGGCATCGGCGGCGGCCGAAACGGCGACCGTGGATGCGGCCAGCAGGGAGGTGTAGGCCAGTTCGTGAGCGACCGCCGGCCGCAGCGACGGTTCGTCCTGCGGGTCAGGCGGGGGACCGGACCCGGCGCCCTCAGCGACGACGTCGAGGAAGACGCTGACCCTGGCACGATGCCGCTCCATTTCGCGCAGCGCGTGCGACAGAGCCTGGCGCGACGCATATGTCGGCCGGGTGCCGGACGCCAACACGTCCGAGGCGGCCCTCAGCGCCCCGGCGCAGGACGTCACCAACTCCAGGGTGTGCGCCGGCCAGCGGTCACCTGAGGTCATCGGGATACGGCGGGCGACCGAGTACAGCCATTCCAGACGGTCGGTCAACTGCATCAACACGCGACTGCCGGACGTGAGCCCCACCGGGCGGAAAGTCGTGCTGCGGAACTGTTTACGCAACGCGACGATGCCGTCCCGGGCAGCGCCGTCCGCCGCTGGTGCGCGCTCGACGTCCCGGTTGGTGCGCGCCTCCAGCAGCGTGGCGAGCGCAGCGCACGCCTCGGCACCGCGGCGGCGCAGCTTGTGGTGATCGGCCGGCGGCCAGATCAGCACCGCCAACGGAATCGCGATCAGCGCGGCCACCGTCCAGCCGGCGACCCTGGACACCATCTCCGCGGCGGTGCCGGGAACGGTCACCGGAAGGATGAAGCTGAGCAGGGCGGCGCGGCTGGCGGCTGCCACCGCGGCGCTGAGCAAACCGGAGAACAGGATGACGAAGCCGAATACCGCCATCCCCAGCACTGCCAGCCAAGCCGTGCGGGACATCAGGGTGCCGAGGCAGATGAGCACGCCACCCACGACGAACAAACCCAGATAGCCGCCGAGCCGGGCGGATCGGTTGCCGGGGAAGTCGGCGAACAACAGGAAGGCCACACCACCGAAGGCGGCGAACAGGGTGATCTGACCGTTCCCGCTCGCCGTCCCGATCGCCACCCCAGCAGTGACGGCGATGGCGGCCTTGACGGCCTTGCGCAGGGCGTCGAACTCGGGATCGTGGCGTCGGACCCAGCCGACCAACGCACCTGCCATGGACTCCCCACCGTTTCGTCCAGCACGGTCGTCCGGCCTGGCCGGATCGACCGGAATCTACCAGCGGGCACCAACAGTGCCGGGTGAATCCGAGGGGCCTTCGCGCCGGCCCGGGCTCGCCCATCGCGGTCTGCGGCGTCGGCGCACCCCCCGGGTCAGCGCAGGATTTCAACCAGCAGCACCCAGGCGTTGGCCACCGAGACGATGAAGACCAGCAGTATTCCGCCCGCGAGCCAGTACAGCCCGGCGTCGGTGTCCGCGGCGAGTAGTACGCCGCCCACGGCGAACGGCAGCATCTGACCGATCGCGAGGACGGCTTTGAACCCGGTGATGCCGCGGTACGGCGGCTCGGCGGTGCGCAGCATCCGCACCGCCGAATCCACGGCCAGAATCGCGGCACCGGCCGTGAAGAGCACGATCTCCGCGCCGAGGTACCTGATGCCCTGCCCGGGGATGAGGCCGGCAGCGGCGGTGACGACGATCAGGACCAGCGAGGCGATGGTCGCGCCCGCTCGGGACGTCATGGACGGAATCGACAGGATCGTCTGGATGTTGACGGTCATCGCCACGATGATCAGGCCGGCGAGCGCTGCCGCGGCACCGGCGGTGGCAACGAAGAAGTCGGACCAACCCTCCGGCATGCCGGTGATCATGTCATCCGGCGGTGCGACCGGCGGGACAGTGGCCCGACCCGGTGGCGTCGTCGTACGTGCTCCATGTCACTGCCGGCCGCGGAAGCAGTGGCGGGCGGCGACGGTTGTACCCGGTGACGGTCCCCGGTACATGCCCCGGGCCCCACCCCTTTCGTCGCCGAGAGCGACCACGTGCCGAGAGGCGCACTGTCCGGGGACTGTCGACGGCCGCCCGATGCCTCCCGCGTCGGGCGGCCTTCTTCGTCGTCTCGGTACCGAAGAGGCGGCCACTGTCGGTGCCGTGCGCGACGATGCTCGCAAATGACTCCGCCTCCGCGTTCCCCGCCTTGCGTGCATGGACTCCGGCTTGTGGCTCAGGGCATCGACGGCGCAACCGCGACGACACCGCTCGACGTGGTTCGGGCCATGCTGGCGATGCAGGCGCAGGATCTTCCGGGCGCCATGTGGTCGATCGGCCTGCGATCGCCAGGAACCACCTCGGCCGCGGTGCACTTGTCGTTGAATCGCGCGGAGATCGTCCGGTCCTGGCCGATGCGCGGCACCCTGCACCTGACTGCCGCCGAGGACCTGGGATGGATGTTGGCGTTGACCGGGAAGCGGACCCTGCGCTCGCTCGCGACGCGCCATCGACAATTGGGTATCGACGGCGACGCCGCCCGCGGCGCCGGGGAGGTCGCCGCCGCGGTGATCGCCGGTCGCGGGGGAGCGACGCGGGCGGAGTTGTTCGCCGCCTTCGAGCAACGCGGCATCAGTACGGTCGGCCAGCGCGGCGTGCACCTGCTCGGCCGCCTGTGCCACACCGGGCTGCTCTGCCAGGGCCCGATGCGCGATGGCGAGCAGTTGTTCGTCCTGATGCACGAGTGGATCGTCCAACCGCGCCGGCTCACCGGCGAGGAGGCGCTGGCCGAATTCGTGCTGCGGTACTTCACCGGTCACGGTCCCGCGACGCTCGCGGACTTCTGTCGGTGGACCAAGCTCCCGCTCACCGACGCCAGGACCGGCTTGGCGGCCGTCCGGTACCGGCTGGAGGAGCTGGCTGTCGACGACACCACGATGTGGATGCGTCCGGGCCTTCGCGACGTATGCGCCGGGACGACGTACCTGCTGCCCGGCTTCGACGAGCTGATCCTGGGCTACGCAGACCGCTCCGCAACTCTGCCGGAGCGGTACGCCGGCGCCATCGTGCCGGGCAACAACGGTGTCTTCCAGCCGACTGTGGTCGCCGACGGCCGCGTTGTCGGCATCTGGCGGCGCAAACGCACGGCGGCGGGAGTGACCGTCACACCAGGGCTTTTCGAGCCGCTGCCCGCCCGTCACCGCTCCGGGCTCCAGGACGCAGCCGAACGCTATGCGGCTTTTCTCGGTGTCGACGTCAGGCTGCGGTAGGAGGTCAGGCTGCGGTGAGGTTGTTCCACGCCGAGGCTGCCGGTCGGTCACCGCCCCGGAGAGCCTCTCGATGACGCATCCGTCGCCCCGGGCGCCGCATGGCGTCGACGCTGGTGCGGGTCGGGCAGGGCGTCAGCGCGCGGCCACCGGCGCGGTGACGGCGACGACCGCTTCCTCGATGAGATCGGCGACGGTGGCTGCTTCCGGGATCGCGACGGTGTGCGACCCACCGGCAAGCTCCACGGTCCGGCGTGACCCGGCCCGTTCAGCCATGAAGCGGTGTACGGCGGCCGGGATGTTGCGATCCTCCTCGGCACCGAACAGAAACCACGACGGCAGCCGCCGCCAGGCGGCGTCGGCGGAGGCTTCCTCCAGCGCTGCTTGGGTGATCGGCCCGGCCGCGAGGAAATCTGCCTCGCCTGCCGTAATGCTTGAGTAGCAACGCGAAGCCCAGCGCCGTTGCGCCCCGCTTACCGACGAGCAGCGCCCGATCCTCATCCATCAGAGTCCGAAACTCGACCCAATTCGTCAACGTCAACCTCGGTCAGCTTCATGCCAGGCAATCATTCCCGCGGCCCCAAAGAGCGGCCCATTGCGGCTGGTGACAGCAGCGTTACCGACACCCCTACCTCGATCGTCGGGTTCGACCGAACTGCGAGTCCGCGCCCGAATTCACCGATAAGCAGCGGGTGCTCCCGTGGCGCTGATCTGGTGAACGGCAAGAGTCCTTGACGCACCTGAACTCCGGCGGTCCTCCCCGAGCGGGTTGGAGGTGGCAGCGAGAGCCGTCTGGACGCCGCAACGCCGGCGCAGAGGTGAACGGCTGTCGCTGCCGGACGTCACCCTTCAGCCGATGGGGCCACCGTCATGACCTCCACTCCGCCTTCCGTGATGGCGACGGTGTGCTCGCTGTGTGCAGTGCGGCATCCGGTCGAACTACGAAGGGTCCACCCGTCGGCGTCGGTGACGAGCGTGGCGGTATCCGCCATCACCCACGGTTCCAGGGCGAGTAGGAGTCCCGGGCGCAACCTGTGCCCGCGACCCGGCCGACCCAGGTTGGGGACATGCGGGTCCTGATGCATCGTGGATCCGACACCGTGACCGCCGAACTGGGTGTTGACCGGGTGTCCGGCCCGTTGGAGCACCGATCCGATGGCATGGGAGATGTCACCGATGCGCGCGCGAGGGCCCGCAGCGGCGATGCCGGCGGCCAGGGCCTGCTCCGTCGCGCCGATCAGGGCGAGATCGTCCTCGGCGGCTCGGCCGACGCAAAACTGACGGCGGAATCAGCGACCACATCGTTGAGCGAGACCCCGAGGTCCAGGGACACGAGATCACCATCGGCAAGCGGGTAATCGTAGGGTTTCCTGTGCAGCACGGCATCGTTCACCGACGTGCAGATGTAGTGCCCGAAGGGACCGCGCCCGAAGGACGGGGCGTAGTCGACGTAGCTCGACTGCGCGCCCGCGTCGGTGATCATTTCCCGCGTCCACCGGTCGATGTCCAGCAGGTTGGTGCCCAGGGCGCTGCGGCCCTTCACGGTCTGCAGGATGGACGCGACCAGCGCGCCGGTCCGCCGGGCGTGTGTGATCCGGGCCGGGTTGAGGATCTCGATCACGTGGTGCCGCCTTGTGAGGAGCCAATAACTATCCCGGCCATCCTATCCGGTATTACTATCCCGGTACCATTGATCCATGGTCAGGTTGCCACTCACGGCTGCGGACGTCGAGCGCGGGCAGCGTTTGGGTGCGTTGCTGCGACGCGCCAGGGGAGAGCGACCCATGCTCGATACCGCATTGGACGCCGGCGTGTCGCCAGAGACCCTGCGAAAGATCGAGTCCGGACGGGTGGCCACACCCGCGTTTGCGACGATCGCAGCGATCGCAGAGGTGCTGGAACTGTCGCTCGATCTGGTGTGGACGGAGATCAATCCGCCGGGAAGCACTGCGCAGCCGGCGAAAGGGAGCAGGCCCGGCCGCCGCCCGGCTCGTCTGGTAGTCGAACCCTCAGCTGTCCCGTGACGCGGCGGCGGAAGGCGTTGCAGACCATTTGGTCATGGTGATGGTGGTGCCTTCCCCCACGGCTGAGCGGATGTCGAATTCACTCATCAGCCGACGGGCGCCGCCGAGGCCGATGCCCAATCGATGACCGGTTCCGACACCGTCGCGGAGTGCGCGATTCACGTCGCCGATCCCGGGCCCGTTGTCCCGCGCCACGACGGTGATTCCGATGCGCTCTTGTTGACCGCGCAATGTCATCGACATCTGGCCGGGCGCGGCGAAATCCACGATCTTGCGGGCTACTTCCGAGATGGCGGTGGTGATCTCGGTCAGCGCGGTCTTGGTGAATCCGGCCGTCACGCCGAGTTCGCGACCTGCGTGCCGCGCGAAGGTGATATCGCTGCGTGCGGAAACTCGAACACACATGGCGTAGCGATTCGGTGGTACCGATCCGCGGCTGCGGGCGAGAAAACTTCCCACCCTCAGGCAGCATTCGCAATCCAGAACGTGGCCTTCCACGTTCAATTCCCGTTGGCGGCGGCGGTCGCAAGACGATATTGCCAGCAGAACCGGTCGGCATCGCGCAGTCGGGGGCACTATTCCTGCGTCGGCGAGCAGGAACTCGACCCGCAACCTGGCGCGGCTGCGGTGGAGCTGGGCGGTCACGGCGCCCGCCGACACTCCGGTCGCCTGCGCCAACTCGGCGGTTCCGACGCGTCCCAACTCGTGGGCCAGCAGCAGCTTTCGGTTGCCGGCAGTCAATCGTCCCAGGGCTGTGGCGACCGCGCGCAACCGCTCGTGTCGCATCAGCTCCGTGTCCGGCGTCGAATCAGGGGCGCTGGGTTGGTCGGCGAGCAGGTGAACGCTCCGTCGCGCGCGGTCCACCGATTGGTGGTGCTTGATGACAAGATTGCACGCGACGGTGATGGCATACGGCACTGTCGCAGAAACGGCTAGGCGGGACCTATCCGCGATCACCCGAGCGAACGTTTCCTGCGTCAAGTCGTCGACGACATTTCTGTCCCGGACACGGGCGGCGATCACTCTTCGGACAACCGCGACCAGTTCGGCAGCGTTGTCGTCGCCAATTGGTGCGCGCTCACCATCGACTACGACAGGTAATGTCTCGCTGCCCTGCACCGGGACTGCCTCTCCTCGCCGCAGACGATCGTCGCCGGACGCCGCACGAACATCAGCACCTTCGACATTGAGGACTTCACGGCGGCCGGCGGCGGTGCGGACGATCGGCAACCGCTGTGCAGCACATCAGTTCTCGTTGCCGCGCGTTACACCCCCAGGTAGGTTGTTGCGCTCACGCGGCGGTCGGCCGGGGCGCGTCGCAAGGCCTGCCAGGCGATTCGCACCAATATCCGTCGCGGAGAGGAATACTGGTGAATTGAGAAGCTTGCACGGCCGCGACGCTGGCGGGCGATGCCGATGGTGACCGCTGGGTGAGGTGTTCGACAGCGGGTCGCCGTGGCCCGGACCGATGACTCTTCGGGCCCTGCGAGTCTGTCTAAGTCGAGAATCGACTCGAGGAGGCTGGGCCTTGCGAAAACTGACCTATGGCATGAATTTGAGTGTCGACGGCTACATCGCCGCGCCCGGCGACGACCTCGGCTGGAGCGCGCCGAGCGCGGAGTTGTTCCAGTGGTGGTCGGACCGAGTGGGTGCGACAGGCCTGGCGCTGTACGGGCGCAAACTGTGGGACACGATGAGCTCCCACTGGCCGACCGCTGACCAGCAGTCGGGCGCAACGCCCGCGCAGATCGAGTTCGCCCGCCGCTGGCGGAACATGCCGAAGGTTGTGTTTTCCTCGACGACCACCACGGCGGACTGGAACGCCCGCGTGGTCACCGGCGACCCGGTCACCGAGATCACCCGACTCAAGAAGGAGGACGGCGGCTCCATGGACATCGGCGGCGCAACTCTCGCCGCGGCGGCCATGCGGTCCGGGGTCATCGACGAGTACGCGGTCGTGACCCACCCGGTCCTGCTGGGCGGTGGCACTCCGTTCTTCACGGCCCTGGACAACTGGACCAACCTCAACCTGGTCGAGACCAGAACGTTTCCCGGCGGCGTGGTCCTGACCAGGTACGAGACCAGGCGCCGAGCGCTCGGGCGCCGGTGAGGTCCGCTGGGGGAGGCTTCGCGGGAGTGGCGCGGTGGTGAGCAGCGCACGGATCGTGACCGAGCCGCGTCCGACATTCCGCGCGGGTGTGCCGGACCGCTGGTCAGCCTGTCCACGGTGACAAGGTCTGCCGAGCGCCCTCCTTGTCATAGCGGTAGTAGAAGCCGTACTTGCGGACCAGGTGGTTGTTCTTGGACTCGATCGTGGCCTGGTCGTTCTTCTTGTACGGCCAGGAACGGGTGAAGTAGATGTCCCGTTCACCGGCCCAGGTGATGACGGCCTTGTTGAGGAACTCGGTGCCGTTGTCGAAATCCAAACCCGTGATGGTGAAAGGGATTTCCTGCACGCCCACCTGCAAAGCGGCCAGGACGTGGGCATGCGCGTTGTTGCGCATCGTGCGGGTGAAAACCCACCCGGTGTGCACGCAGGTCAGGTTCAGGGTCCGGGCGAACTCGCCCTTGAGGGTCGGGCCGCAGTGCGCGACGGTGTCGCCCTCGAAGAACCCCGGCTCGGCCTCCACCTCATCGCCTGCCTTGCGGATCTTGATCGAAGACCGCAGCAGCGGCGAGGGTTTCGTGGTGGAGACACCCCTGATCTGGTCGGTGGCCTTCGCCGGCCGCAGGTAACGGTCGATCGACTTGACCCACGTCTACCCGCGCTGGACGATTGGGGTCGCAACGGGCCTGTCGGAGATCCGGGCCCGCCGGCGCCGGGACGGCCCCGGGCCGCCCGAGAGGAAGTCATGCCGGACACTCTGACGCTGGCCGACGGGCGCCTTCTGACCTGGTGGTCGTATGGGGACCCGGACGGGACGCCGGTCATCTTCAGCCATGGCCTCTCGGATTCTCGGCTGATCCGCAATCCGGACGATGAGCTGACCGCTTCGCTGGGTGTGCGGATGATCGCGGCAGACCAGCCCGGTGTCGGCGGCTCGAGTCGCCAGCCCGGTCGCCGAATGGCCGACTGGGGCGCGGACATTGAGCAACTCGCCGACCACCTCGGGCTCGCCCGCTTCGCCGTCGCGGGGCACTCGGGAGGTGGGCCGCATGCGCTGGCCGTCGCCGCTCATCTGCCGGACCGGGTGGCTCGGGGGGTGCTGGCGTCGCCCGTCGGCCCCTTCGATGAGGACGGGTTCGCCAAGATGCTGGTCATGCGGGATCTCAAGCTGGTGGTCAAGCTGCATCACCTGCACCGGGTCGTCCGGTGGGCGTACAAGGCCGACGTTCACAAGGCCAAGAAGGACCTCGGTGACTTCGTCGACGCCACCGCCGCCGACGATCCCTCCGACGCGCCGACCTTCAACCGGAGCCCCGCGCAACGCCGGATGTTCGAGGAGAACTTCACCGCAGGGCTCAGCCAGGACGAGGAGGGCATCTACGAGATGACGATGGCCCTGTGGGATTGGGGCTTCGAAATCGAGGACGTGACAACGCCGTTCACCGTGTTCTACGGCGACGCGGACGACATCATTTCACCGGTGATGCCGCAACGGGTGGCCGAACGGCTGCCTGATGGCCGCGCGGTCGCTTGGCCCGGGGCAGGTCACTACGGGTTCGTCGACACCGACCGCTGGCGCCAGTTTCTCGGCGCCGCGGTGGGGTGACGAGCCGCACGGATGGACGCAGGCTTCGTCCGGAACTCAGTTGTGACCGTTCGAAGGCTTCTCAAGCCGTGCGCCGGCGCCAGTTCACAGCGATGACCCGAGACGCACCAGGCTGCTGGCGTGCTCCCGGGTGGAGGGGCCGCTTGCCTGCCAGGCGTCGAGATCGTCCTGGTTGATCTCTTGAGCGTGATGCCGTGGTCGTGCAGCCAGTTCACGAAGTCGATGGCCACCGTGACGTCTGTTTCGCGCCATCTGCGGTCACAACAGGAGGGGACCCGGGTGGGACGGCACCTGCGGTGCCGGACCGACAATATGGCGCATGGTCTCGATACCCACCTCTTTCGTGATGACCGTTGCTGCCGCCCAAGACGCCGATGATGCGGTGCGCGTCTTCGGGGTCACCCTGGTCGGTGTCAGCGTGACGACGGGCGTGAAACTGCTGTTCACCGCCGTCCTGGTCTTGCTGGTGCTGCTCTTGCGGGGCGTGGCGTTGATGGTGACGCGCGCGGTGCTCGGCGGCGCGGTGGCGGATCCACGACGGTTCTGGGCGCGCCAAGGAGTCCAACTGGTGGCCGCCGTGGTCTTGGCGGTGGGCATCATCTCCATCTGGGTCACGCCGGGCACGGACCTGTCCACCGGTATCGGGTTGGTGACTGCCGGTCTGGCGTTCGCGCTACAGCAGGTGCTTCTTTCATTCGCTGGGTACTTCGTCATTCTGCGCGGCGACACCTTTTCGATCGGCGACCGAATCACCCTCGGCGGAGTCCGTGGCGACGTCGTCAAGTTGGGCTTCCTCAAGACCACGATCATGGAGATGGGGCAGCCACCTGCGGTCGACAACGCTGATCCCGCGATGTGGGTGCATTCCCGCCAATACACCGGCCGGCTGGTATCGGTGACCAACGCTGTCATTTTCAAAGAACCCGTTTACAACTACAGCCGCGACTTTCCGTACCTGTGGGAGGAGATCGGGTTGCCGATGGCCTTCGACGCAGACCTGGCCCGGGTCGAACGCATTCTGCTGTCCGCCGCTGCCGCCCATGCCGTCATCGACGATCCGGACGCCGACCGGGCGCTGGCCATCATGCGCTCGCGGTACGCGATGGCCGACGCATCCCTCGATCCTGCGGTCTACCGGCGGATAACCGAAGGCGCTGTGGAGTTGTCATTGCGCTTCCTGGTTCCCCACCGGGGAGTTCGGGAAGTCAAAGACCGCATCACCCGGGACGTGCTCACCGGCTTGTCCCAGGCCGGCATCGCGCTGGCCACTCCCAGCTACGACATCGTGTCAATGCCCCCTTTGCTCATCACTGCCGATCCACCCCTTCGCGGCGACGTCCAGCGGTCCGCCGGTCGTCACCCGGGGACGTCGACCTGAATTCGCTGCCAGGGCTGACCTCGGCGGTGCCCGGGGTTGCGCCATGGACAGGCAAGACCGGACGAAGGGCGCACCGCACACTGCCTTGATCGCGGGCAGTCAGTTCGACACTGATTGCTGTTGTCCAAGAGTGGCTTCACCGCCGCTGGTCCTGTTCGGAGTCAGCGTCCGCTGTTGATCGCCATGGGCACCCGCGGTCGGGGTGGTGCAGTCGGAACGATTCTCGTGACCCGCCGGGTCCGTCCCGGAACGTTGGATCAAGGACGACTTCCGGAAGCATGGCGTGTCCGAACCGATGACAACCGCCGTCGGCGACGCGCCGGCGAACAGCCCGGCAATCGGACGTCACGGGAATCCGCGGTGATATCGACCGGACGGATCGCCGCTGGTCCCGACAGCGTTGGGAGGCGGGGCCTTGAGCCTTAATCCGTCACGTGACGTATTAAGGAGGGCGCATCTCCGAGTTGGAGGCAAGAAGCTTGGGCCGCCGAGGCGCGCGACCTCTTCGGACGGATGGAATCACGCATCGAATGCTGGTTCTTCGTGCCCGATGTGCGGTGACGTGCCCGAGGTACCGGCGCCGGATTCACGTACCTGGCCGGGCCGTAGCCGTCCCGTCGGGACGGCGACAGATGTCACTTCCGACGTAGGGGGTGCGATATCCCGAACCCGGCAACAGTTTCCGTAAGTCGGGTAGCCGTGACCAACTGCCGGCGACGGCACCGGCTGATCAGCGGGCCCCGTCCTGGTGGTCAGGAACCACTGCTGCAGGGGATACAGCCCTGTGTTGAAGCACGCGCGGGCGGGACCGCAGGCGGTGCCGTTGTGAAGTGGTTGCCGAACTTCACGCCCGCCGTCCACAGCCGGTTCAGGTTGGGCATGAAGTTCTGGATGAATTGATCCGCGGAGGTAATGCCATCAGGGAGTTCGCGGGGATAACGTATCTCGTCGATCACGATCAGGACGATGTTCGGCTGCTGCGGGCTCGGGGTGGTCACGGCGATCCCTTCTCGGCATGGTCTGCGTCATGAAGTCCGCTTTGTTCGAGATTTGCGATGGTGTCGCTTCGTGCTGCAAGGTCGGCACGCGGGGGGTGCCTCACGCCGATGTCGCGGTCGCGGTAGTCAGGCGCCGAGCGGGCTGATGAGGTCGACGACCGGGAGGTCGTCATTTGTCGCTCACGCGGCCAGCGTTTTACCTGCTTCGTGCGCCGAGGCGAGAGCCCCCTGATGAAGAAGCGCTGCGGCCACGTCGGTGAACGGGTCGAGCGCGGGGTTGGCCCCGACCAGCGTGAACTCTCGCTCCACCACGGTCAGGTCGGCGGCCCAGACCTCACCGATGATGCGGCGCAGGTAGCTGGTCGAATGATCCCAACCCTCGCGCGGCGTGCCAGCTGCATAGGAACCGCCGCGCACGGTGCACAGCACCACCTTCTTGCCTGCCAGCAAGCTGGGACTGCCGGCCGCGCGCGGATCGGTGATGATCAGGTCGACCCACGTCTTGAAGTGTTGTGAGACGCCGAAGTTGTACAGCGGGACTGCCAGCAAAATGGCGTCCGCTGCGAGCAACTCGTCGACCAGAGTTGCGGCCAATGCGACGGCCGACTTCTGTTCGGGCGTGCGATCGGCTTCGGGTACCCCCGCGGCGGCAAGCGCGTGCGGCCAGGCGTCGGACGGCAGAACCTCGACACCGATGTGCCGCCGCTCAACGGTGTCGCCGGGATGAACGGAAAGCCATTCGGCCTCGACGATGTCGGCGATCTCGCGGCTGGCTGATCCCGCCACCCGGATGCTCGCATCCAAACGGAACAAGGTCATTTTTTTCCTCCTGGACGAAGTGGTGGCCCGGACTTCAAGGCTGAAGTCAGCATGTGGCACTTCATGCTTGAAGTCAAGTTCGCCTCGCCGATACTCTGTGTCGATGACCGAAGCGGTGTCGATGACCGAAGCGCCACTGGCGGGCGTACCAGCTGCCGTCGTCCCCGAGCCTGCATGGTTGACGGAGCGGGAGACCGAGGCTTGGGCGGGCGTCGCGACCATCGCCATGCAATTGACGGGGGTGTTGGACGCCCAGCTCCAACGCGATTCCGGCATCGGGTTCTACGAGTACTCGGTACTGTCCTGGCTGTCGATGTCCCCCGGACGCACCTTGCGGATGAGCAAACTGGCGGAGCTCACCAGAGGATCTCTGTCGCGGCTGTCCAATGTCGTCAAACGTCTGGAACAAAGAGAACTCGTCCGCCGCGCACCCGACCCCACAAACGGCCGTTACACCAACGCATTTCTCACCGAGAACGGCTGGCAATGCGTTGTGAGAGCGGCGCCCGGACACGTGAGCACCGTTCGGCAGTTCGTGTTCGACCCGCTCTCCGCCGAACAGGTGGAAGCCCTCCGCATCGTCAGCGCTCTGATCGCAGACCGCATCCGTTGTGCCACCCCGTCGGCAATCGAGTAGTCCGATCTCAGCGCGATTCAAGCCGATCGTCGTCCCCTCTCTGCCAAGCTCGTCTGAGACACCACCCGGTCTAGCGAGTGTGTGAGTAGGGCGAGATGTGGATCAGGAGATCGTGACGTTGACGTTGAACGATGTGGCGCCGGGAGAGCCGGCGACGCCGGCTGGCGGTGATGGTCCTCGGGCTGGTCAGCCGGTCCGGCGGACGTTTACCGCTGCCTATAAGTTGAGGATTGTTGAAGAGTATTTCTCGTTGACCGAGCATGGTGCTCGCGGTGCGCTGTTGCGTCGCGAGGGCTTGTATTAGGGTTCTTCGGACTTGGTGGGGCAGGTGGGTGGCCCGAGCGTGGCGGCGTGTCGGGTGAGTTGAGGGCTCGTGGCCTTCGAGACTGGTTGTTCTCTACGCAATCAGCCGAAGGACCACGAGCATGGATCAGAGTAGTTCTCTGTTGTTGGACATCGACGGTCTGGTCGTCGACAGGGTCGTCCGCGACGGGACCGGCGGGCGGGTGGTGCACTGCTCGACCGACCCGGAGCTGGCGGGCTGGTGCCCGGATTGCGGGCAGCAGTCCACGGCGCCGAAGGCTCGGGTGATCACCCGCCCGCGGGACGTGGTGATCGGTGAGGACCGGCCGATCCTGTTGTGGCACAAGCAGAAATGGCGGTGCCAGGTCCGTGGGTGTGAGCGGAAGGTGTTCACCGAGTGCCTGCCCGATCAGATCCCGGCGCGGGCCCGGATCACCACCCGCGCCCGCCGCCGGGCAGCGGAAGCAATTGGTGAGCACACCCGGCCGGTGTCCGCGGTGGCGGCCGAGTACGGCATGGACTGGCGCATCGCGCACGACGCGTTCGTCGCGCACGCGGCGGCGGTGCTCCCCGAAGCGCCGCCGCCGGTGACCGTGCTGGGCGTGGATGAGACCCGCCGCGGCAAGGCGCACTACGAGACCGACCCGGCCACCGGGAAGAAGACATGGGTGGATCGGTTTGAGAATGACAAGGCAGGTTCTACCGAACGTCGCAACGCCTGAGCAGGATCGAGCAGGCGATGGCGCACCGGTCACCAGGTCCGGCACCACAGGTCGAGAAGCGGGAACAGTTCGTGCGGTTGATCGCACGGGGCGTGCCGAACGCGGAGGCCTGCCGGATCGTCGGCATCACCCACGTGTCGATGGACACCAGCGCCACCTACGCACGCGCGGCGCGGCTGGCGTTGCCGCACGCCACGGTCGTCGTGGACCGCTTCCACCTGGTCGCCCTGGCCAACCGGGCGGTCACCGAGTACCGGCGGGAGCTGGCCTGGGCCCGGCGCGGCCGGCGGGGCCGCAAGTGCGACCCGGAATGGACCCAACGCAACCGGCTGCTCCGCGCCGCGGAGACCCTCACCAGCGACGAACTCGCCAGGGTGCGCGAGGCGATGCGCCGGGGCGACCCGACCGGTGGACTCGAGAAGTGTTGGCAGGGCCAGGAAATGCTCCGCGACCTGCTCAAGTTGGCCGGCACCACCCCGGACCGCGGACGCATCTGGAACGCCCTGACCGACTTCTACACCCACTGCGCGGACTCCGGGGTGGCCCCGACTACGGCGCCTGGCGTGGACGGTCAACGCCTGGCAGGGCTCCATCATCGCCGGCCTGCTCACCGGGATCAGCAACGGCCGCACCGAGGGCTACAACAGGATCGTGAAACACGTCGGCCGGATCGCCTTCGGCTTCCGCAATCAAGACAACCAGAAACGGCGGATACGCTACGCCTGCACCCGGAGATCCCGGCGGGTGTCAACCAGCGGCCTCAAGCCCTGTTAATTCCGAAGAGCCTGTATCAGTCGCATCTGGAGAAATGGCGCAGGGCTCTGGACCGGGGAACACTTGCATCGACACCGGAACGTGGAGTTGTCGCGCTGGCCGGGCAAGGGGTTGCGCAGTCGGCGGCTGAGCGGCGGCTGGTCGCGGAGAATGCGCGGCTGGAGGCGGAATTAGCGAAGGCGAAGGCGGTGCTGGAGGTGGTGGGAAGAGCACACGCGCTCTTAGAGATTCTCTCCGAGAGCGCGGAGACGCAGTCGCCGCGTCGGTAATCATTGATTCGGCGTTGGTCGATTTGGAATCGTTGACGACGACGAAGTCGGCGTGCGAGTTGTTGGGTGTGGCACGGGCGAGCGTTTATCGGGCCCGTGTTCCGCCGTTGCTCGGGCCGCGTCCTGCGCCGGCGGTCGGGGTGCAGCCCTCTGCGCTGAGCGAGAAGGAACGCGCGGAGATCCTGGAGGTGCTCAACGGTGACCGGTTCGCGGACAAGTCACCGGCCCAGGTCTGGGCCGTGTGCCTGGATGAGGGTCGTTACCTGGGCAGTGTTTCCACGATGTACCGGCTGCTCCGCGCGGCCGGGCCGGTCCGGGAGCGGCGCGCGCAGGCTACTCATCCGGCCCGGGTGCGTCCCGAGTTGGTCGCCGACGGACCGGATCAGGTGTGGAGTTGGGATATCACGAAGCTGAAGGGACCGGTCCGGGGCCTGTACTACGACGCGTACGTGATGCTCGATATCTATTCCCGTAAGAATGTCCATTGGGAGGTGCATTCGACGGAGAACGGTGAACTCGCGCAGGACTTCATCACGAACTGCATCATCGCCAATGTTGGAGTCATGCCCGGCACCATTCATTCCGACAACGGGACGTCGATGACGAGCAAGAACGTCGCCGCCTTGTTGGCGGACCTGCATATCGAACGGTCGCTGTCACGGCCACGGGTGTCGAATGACAATCCCTATTCCGAGGCGGCGTTCAAGACACTGAAGTATTGCCCGGCGTTTCCTGGTAACTTTACCAGCATTTATGATGCCCGGGTGTTCCTGGGGTTGTTCTTCGAGTACTATAATACTGAACATCGCCATTCAGGGATTGGACTTTATACCCCGGGTTCGGTTCATGACGGCACCTGGAAATATGTGCGGGACGGTCGCCAGGTTGTCCTGGACGCCGCCTATCTCGCGCACCCCGAACGGTTCCACCGGGGTCCTCCCCGGGCCCCGGAGCTGCCCGCCAAGGTCTGGATCAATCAGACCCCGTCCAAGATCGAATCGGAGGACAAGTAACCCCAAGACGAACGCCCGGATGTCTCAGAACGCTTGACAGGCTCCGGCTCGGTGCTGATCAGCCCCACCGGGTACGACCTGAGCACCACCGCGTACGGGTTGATGTTCGTGCCGCAGGTGGTGCTGGCCATCACCGCGGCCGCGTTGTCCCCGGTATGGGCACGTCGGTGGTCCTTGCAGCGGGTGCTGCAGGCCGGCCTGGTCGCGAACTGCGTGGCGATGCTGCTGCTGGCGCTCAGCCAGGTCGTGTCCACCACCCCTGCCGCGTACCCGGTCCTGCTGTGCGCGACCGGGGCGTTGGGGTTCGGGTTCGGGTGCACGGTCCCGGCGTTGAACACCTTCGCCGCGCGGCTGGACCCGGCCCGGCAGGACCGGTCGGTGCTTACCCTGAACGCGCTGCTGGGCACGGGGACCGCGTTGGCGCCGTTGCTGATCGCGGTCTTCCTCGCGATCGGCGCGTGGTGGTTGCTGCCGGTGCTGGCCGCGATGGCGTTGGCCGGGTTCATCGTGGCCGCGGTCCGCACCCCGCTGGACGCCGGCCCACCACCGGCACCGCGCACACCGGGGGCGGCACGGGTGCGGCTGCCATCACGGTTCTGGTGGTACGCCGCCGCGGTCGTGCTCTACGGGATCTGCGAGACCCTGTTCGGCAACTGGTCCAGCGTGTACCTGACCGGGGAACGCGGGCTGTCCGCGCAGACCGCGTCGCTGGCCCTGGCCGCGTTCTGGGCGTGCGTCACCATCGGCCGGGTCATCGTGGCCGGGCTGACCTCGAAGGTCCCCGCCACGGCGGTGTACCTGACGTTGCCGGTGCTGATCGCGCTGTCCAGCATCGCCGTCGCCACCGCCGGGAACGGTGTGACCGCGGTCCTGGCCTACGCCGCCGCCGGGTTCGCGTGCTCGGCGATGCTGCCGCTGAGCCTTTCCCTGGCCGGTCAGGAATTCCCCCGACTCGGGGCCACCTCCTCCGGCGAACTGATCGCCGGCTACCAGGTCGGGTACGGGATCACCGCGTTCGGTGTCGCCCCACTGGAGCGCCTCACCGGGATCGGCCTGGCCGGCATCTACCTCGTGGGCGCCGGCGTCGCCGTCGCGCTCACGATCGTCGCTCGTATGGTCACCGCACCGAGAGCCCACAAACCAACCACCGCATAGCTATCGCTACTGAACCCGCAACCCCTGGAGGCCGCAAGAACCACAGCAGATTCCGCACCACCAAAACTCACGACATGAACCACCGGTACCCGTCGATCACATCAGGAGCAATCACATGAGCCTCACCGGCAAGGTCGCCATCGTCACCGGCGGCAACAGCGGCATCGGCAAAGCCGTCGTCCTCGAACTCGCAGCACAGGGCGCCAGCATCGTCATCGACTACGTCTCCCACCCGGAGGCCACCGAGGAGCTGGAGAAGCAGCTCGCCGCCCTCGGCGAGGACCAGGTGATCGGTGTCGACGCCGACGTCAGCAAGGTCGCGGACCTGCAGATGCTGGTCGACAAGGCCGTCCAGAAGTTCGGCCGGCTGGACATCATGGTCAACAACGCCGGCGTCGAAACCCGCACCAATGTGCTGGACACCACCGAGGCGCAGTACGAATTCGTGCTGAACGTGAACCTGAAGAGCGCGTTCTTCGGCACCCAGATCGCCGCGAAGCAGATGATCGCGCAGGGCGGCGGCGGCGCCATCATCAACATGAGCTCGGTGCACGAGGACTGGCCGATGCCCGGCAACACCGCCTACTGCCTGTCCAAGGGCGGGGTGCGGATGCTGACCCGCACCGCCGGGCAGGAACTGGGCCCGCACGGCATCCGGATCGTCAACGTCGGGCCCGGCGCGGTCGCCACCCCGATCAACACCGCCACTATGAACGACCCGGCCGCGATGAAGGTCCTGGACACCGCGATCCCGCTCGGCCGGATGGCCGAGCCGTCGGAGATCGCCAGCGTCGTCGCGTTCCTTGCCTCCGACGGAGGGTCGTACATCAACGGCACGTCGATCTTCGTCGACGGCGGCCTGATGCACTCCAGCCCCGGCCTGTAGGTCGGGCACCGGTCGTCCCGTTGTGGTGCCTGTTGCCCCGGGCGACCGTCGGCGGGCCGTCGAGGGTGTGAGCCCAGTGGAAGGGACTGTCGTGCTGACGTTGCAGGTGTACGCGGCGCGCGCCACGGTGCCCGATGTGGTGACGCTGCTGCTGCGCCAGTCACGAGTCGATCACGTCGTTCTGGCCGGGGCGACCGCGGACGGCTACGCGGAACTGGTCACCGCGGACGTCGCCGCGCAGGCCGTTGACGCCGTCCTGCCGGTGCTGGTCGCGGCCGGGGTGTCCGGCGAGGAGATCACGGTGCTGCACACCGACGGCAGCCGCCCGCTCGCCGCGGCGCA
This sequence comes from uncultured Actinomycetota bacterium, assembly GCA_963785455.1. GTDB lineage: Bacteria > Actinomycetota > Actinomycetes > Mycobacteriales > Nakamurellaceae > Nakamurella. Next base: position 4,042 of record CAWAVL010000018.1, on the reverse strand, counting down.
CGGGGACCTGCCCTCCTGGAGCGGCGGCCCGTTGGCGTGGGCGGATATCGCCGCGACATCCCGGCAGTACGCCAGGGCGGTCCCGCAGTACCTGGTCTACATGGTCTGCGCGGGGATCATCGCCGCCTTCGGAGTACTTGCCCGCAACAGCATCCTGATCGTCGGGGCGATGGCGATCAGCCCTGACCTGTGGCCGCTGTGCGCCACCTGCATCGGGACGGTCACCCGTCGCGGGCGACTCGCCGGCCGCGCCTTCGCCGCCCTGATCATCGGGCTCGCCGCGGCGGGGCTCGCGGCCTACCTGATCACCGTGCCGTTGCGGTGGGCCGGTTACGGGCCGACCACCGGCGACCTGGCCGACGGCGGCCTGGGCGTCCTACCGACGGTGAACGTGGTGACCGTCGTCGTGGCGTTCGTGGCCGGGATCGCCGGGATCCTCGCCTTCGAGACCCGGTCCAGCTCCGCGGTCGGGGTCGCGATCTCGATCACCACCATCCCCGCGGCGGCATTCGCCGGCTCCGCGGCGGCCGTCACAGACTGGGCCGGCGCGACGGCCGCCCTCGCCGTTCTCGCCGTCAACATCGTCATGCTCCTGACCGCAGGCACGATCACCCTGCTCATCCAACGCCGCCGACGCCGACCGACCTGACCGCACCACTATCTGCCGGGAGTGACCGCCAACGAGCCGGCCCAGGGTTCCAGGTACCGCGCCCCGCGCGGCGGCATCCTCCTCGGCGGCCTAGTACTACAGGGCGTGATCGTTGATCGCTGCCCCGTTTCCGCAGGTCGTGGCCGATCGTCGATCACGTGGCCGCTCGGAGCTGACGGCGCCTCGGTGGACGATAGGTTGGGTCTTGGTGGTTCCTCGAGGAGTCGCCGACTACCTGATGACTGAGCGGCGAAACGCTGTACCCGCGATTTATTGGATCGGGGTACCGCTCACCACTCAGATTCGACAGTGACAATTTTTCGGAATATCGACGGCATCGAAGCGGTGCGCCTGCCGCGAATTCACGGTCAATAATGCGAATATATGTGGCATGAACGTAAAGCCATTGACGGCGCCACCTGTTGTGTATGATGGCGCGGTGACCCGATCGGATCTGGAAGAATGGCAGTCCGAGCTGAACGCACTGTTCGCTCGTATGGGGGAGATATTCTATCGACCGGAGTCCCGCAAGCACGCCGAACAATATATGCGTGGATTGCTGGCACCGCTGCAGCGGAAGAATGGTTGGACGATCGCCGAATATGTCGGCGAGTCGGAACCCAAGGCCTTGCAGCGGTTCCTGAACGTGTCCCCATGGAATGTCGACAGGCTACTCGATCTCAATCGCGACTACGTGATGGAACATTTGGCGTCGCCGGCCGCGATCCTGGTGGCCGATCCAACCGGTTTCGCGAAAAAGGGCACAAAATCAGTGGGGGTGCAGAGGCAGTACTCAGGAACGTTGGGCCGGATCGATAATTGTCAGATCGCGACCTTTCTGGGTTACGTCACACCAGAGCACGATCGAGCGCTCATCGACCGGCGACTGTACCTTCCTCAGGAAGCATGGCTGGCCGATCCGGACCGCTGCGCCGAGGCCGGCGTACCGACCGGCACTCCCTTCAAGACCAGGCCACAGCAGGTGATCGAGATGATCGAGGCGGCCGACACGGCCGGCGTACCGTTCGCCTGGTTCACTGCCGACGAGGAATTCGGGCAGAACCCCGGACTGCGGGAATACCTGGAAAAGGCCGGCATCAGCTGCGTAATGGCCATCCCCAAGAACACCGTCTACGCCGAGACCGCCGGCCACGACACTCAAATCCACCAGCACGCGATGAAACTAAAACCCAACGCGTGGCAACGCCGCGCCTGCGGTATCGGAACCAAGGGATATCGTGTCTATGACTGGGCGCTCCTCGAAACCTATCAACCCGACCACCAATACATGATCCGTCGATCAATCGACGACGGTGAGCTCGCCTTCTATCACTGCCATAACCCGAACCGAGCCGGATTCGGTGAACTCGTTAATGTCGCCGGTTCACGTTGGCCCATCGAGGAATGCTTCGGCTCCAGCAAGAACGAGGTCGGGCTTGATGAATACCAGGTCCGAAAATACAACGCCTGGTATCGGCACATGACCCTTGCCATGCTCACCCACTCATTCCTCACCATCACCGCGCACCAGGCCAAAAAAAGGGGCCCGGGCAACACCAGCGCCGCAAAAGAACCACCGACCGAACCGACCCCGAAACCGCACCACCAATTCACCGACGACTGATCGCCCTCACCCTCGCCGAAATACGCAGACTCCTCAATCTCGCCCGCCAAATCGACTCCACCATCACCCACGGACTGAAATGGTCAACCTGGAAACGAGCACACCAAGCCCACGCCCGGCGCGCCCACATCCGACGCCGACTGTCTCTCCAGACCTTAATGATCTAGCCCTGTAGTACTAGACTCGATGGTGCGCGGGTTTCGCAGGTCGCCGATGACGATGGCTGTGGTGAACCGGTGGCTCAGGGTGAAACCAACCGCCCGCCCCTCGCCAGCACCGCCCGCAATGGGTACAGGTGCTGCATCGGCCGCCATGTCCCCCCTGGACCTGGTGTGCCGCACCGCAGAAAAGGGGCTCATCGCAATCGACGGTGTAGTTCGGGCCTGAAGCCGCCGGTTTCCAGGAGTGATCGGGCGATGTAGTTGGTCAGGTTCCGGAACCCGAGTGCTGAGCCTCGTAGGTGCTCCAGGCGGCCGTTGATCGCTTCGGTCGGTCCGTTGCTGGTGCCCGGCCGGTCGAAGTAGGCCAAGACGTCGGCGGCCCGTTGCTTCAACGTCCGGCCGAGCGTGCGGACCTCGAGCAGAGCGGCCGGGACGCCGGTGGCCAGGGTGTCGATGAGTTTGCGCATCTTGGTTTTGCCGCCGGCCCGGTCGGGGTCGCGGTAGGCGCCGACCATTGCCTGGTAGACACCCCAGGTCGTCTCCACCTCCAGGTGCCTGTCGTCGGCGAACAGCGTCGAGATCCGTTGCCGCTGCTTGTCGGTCAGCAGATCGGCACCGGTGGACAGGGTGCGGCGCGCCGAATACAGCGGGTCGCCGGCGCGGCCGCGGTGGCCCAGGGTCTGCTGCTGCACTCGGCGGCGACACAGTTCCAAGCTCTGTCCGGCCAGGCGCACGACGTGAAAGGGATCCATCACCACGGTGACGTCGTCCTTCAGTTCCTCGACGGCGGCGGTCTTGAACCCGGTGAACCCGTCCATCGCCACGACATCCACCGTGTTGCGCCAGGTTTCGTCACGATCGGACAGCCACGTCTTGAACACCTGCTTGGAGCGGCCCTGGACCATGTCCAGCAGTCTTGCCGGCCCGGTGCGGTCGCGGACCGGCGTCAGATCGATGATGGCGGTGACGTACTTGTCGCCGCGGCGGGTGTGTCGCCAGACATGTTCGTCGACCCCGATGACCTTGACTCCGTCGAACCTGTGCGGGTCGGCGATCAGCACCCGATGACCCTCGGCCAGCACCGCGTCGTTGGCGGTGTTCCACGAAACGCCCAACCCCTCAGCGATTCTGGCGATCGTCAGGTGCTGACACGCCGAGGCCGTCGACGCCCCCCGCAAACTCGCCGCGGGTCGGTCGAGCCCGCGGTTCCGCGGCCGATGACAGGTCCTGCCGCCACGCGCGTCCGCGCCGGTAGCAGCGGAACCGGCGCACGTGACCAGCGGCGGGGTGTCGCCGCCCGAACGGTTCGTGCGCAACCGCCGGGTGGTGGAGTCCCGCGGACGACCTGGCTCGCGCAACGCTGGCGCCGGCGGTCGCCGTCGACGACCGGCAGGCCAGGATCGCCCGGTCGGGTTCCAAGAATTGGCCCGTCACTTCCAGAACCAGACCGTCCAGCCGGACGAACGTAGTCAGATCAGGGTCAGCGAAGGTAGCGTCAGTCATGTGAGGTCTTTAAGATGGACCACGTCGAACCGCCATCATCGGAAGGCCTCGACCTCTAACCGGGCCGCGACGCCGCGACCGCACTTACTGTCATCTGCGATGAGC
>CAWAVL010000017.1:0-348328 GCA_963785455.1 uncultured Actinomycetota bacterium | reverse complement strand
GGTCCTCCGGATGAGTGGCGTGAGAACCTTCATCCTGCGAGGACCTCGACCCCCACCCCGGCACCGACGCGCCGAGCCAACTACACCGTCATCTGGGAAGAGCCCGAAAACGGGACGGCGGACGTTTCCCCCTTAAGCCTGGATCCGCAGATCTGATGGTTTGTTGATCTTCGGCTGGGTTTGCGGGGGTCTGGCTGTGGTCGCTGGTGCTGAGCGCATGCGGCATCTGCTGGCCGGGTCCAGCTCTTCCACGTGCGGGGTTCCGGTTGGGCCTTGGGTGGCCGGCGGATGGATGGTCAGGCTGCGACTTGAACCACGGCGTGGCGGTTGAACACGTTGTGCCACAGCATGTTCCATGCCTTGTTGTGCGGCCAGTGGGCGGGCAGCCGGAGGGTGGGTCGGCCCTGTGGGCGGGTGAACCGGGCGGGCACGTTGACCAGGTGCCGGCGCAACGTGGCACCGCGGGCGACCGCGAGCGCCGTGCCGGTCAGGGTGCCGGCCGCGCGGAGCAGGTTGTGGGTGATCGCGGCCAGCACCGTCCAGGCACTGTTGGCCCAGAACGACCCGGAGGGCAGGTGGGCCAGGGGTCCATCGATCAGGTCCGCGAACAGGGTCTCGATGATCGCGTGCCGGCGGTGGGTGATGTCCGCGTCGGCCACCGGTTCGCTGCTGTTGGTGAAGAACGGGTGATACCGCCAGACGGGGAACATCTCATCCTCCGGACCGGTGTTGCGGTCCCGGACCCGACGCACGACCAGCCGGGCGGTGACCGCCTGACCAGTGTCGGCGAACGCGGTGTAGGCGACTTCGGCGACCTCGGCGTCGGAGATCCACTCGCCGGTGTCCGGGTCTTTCACCGCACCCGGGTACTGCACCGGTGTCCACGCATCCTGCGGGATGGAGTCGATGGCCCGGTTCACCGACGGCTGCCGGGTCAGCACCACCGAGAAGCCGACCTTGCCGCGCAGCGCGGCCCTGATCACCGCGCTGGTGCCGTAGGCGGCGTCCCCGCGGACCAGGATCTGCGTGGCGCCAGCGGCTTTGGCGATGGTGATCGCCTCGGTGACCATGCTGCCCGCGCCCCGACCGGACCCGGCCCGGCCGGCCCGCAACCGGATCCCGGACACCACCGGCGCAGCGCTCGGCGTGCTGATCGTGGTGGCCAGCGGTGACAGGCCACGGCGCAACACCTGCTTGCCGGCGATCTTGGTGTGCCCGAACGACGCGCCCTGCTTCGCGTGCCCGTACACCGGCCGCAGCAGCGAGTCGATGTCCACGAACGCCCGCTCGGTGATACCGCCCAACACACCGGTCCGTTCGGCCAGGGCGAGCAGGTGGCGCCGCTGGACCGCCTGCAACTGACGCACATGACCGCCGGTGAACTCCCGCAGCAGCGTGCCCAGGGTGGTCGGCGCGTACACCCCGGTGAACAACCGGTGCATTCCACCGGACCGGATCACATCCAGCTCACCGATGCTGTCCGCACCGGCCAACAGCCCGGCGATGACCGACGTCAACTTCGGTGTCGGGCTGGCCGCACCAGACCGGACCAGCTCGCTGGTGAACCGCACGTGCTCATCCAACAAGTCCGACAACCCGGTCTGCTCGGCCAGTTCCAGCACCGGGACCAGCCCCGCGCACGACACCAGATTCACGTCATCGAACGCGGCGACACCACGGTCCCACCCATGCGACAATTTCACCGAAAGTGCCCTTCTGATCCGGCGTTGATGAGGTCTTCAGAAAACCCATCGTTGCAGGTCAAAGGGCACTTTCGTCATCTCACACGCAGCCCGACCCCCGAATCCATCTGCGGATTCAGGTTAAAAGACTCGGCAGCCACGCTGCCCGACCACTCGACCGAGATCGCCGAGCTGCTGATCCCAACCCCGCCGCACGCACCTGCCGGCGAGCGATCAAACGCGCAGGCCACGACAAGTACCGAGTCAAGTAACCCGGCGAACCCGCCAGCATCCGCCACACCCGGCCGGCGACGATCATGCTCCACAGTCTCAATCCCCGCGCAGCATGATCGACGTGAGCTACACGGCATTGGGGCCAGCCGGATCACAGAAGAAATCTGATCCCCGGTATACCCCTGGACCAAGATCAGCTAATCGCGCTGACGATGTCCGACGGCGCATTCGGGGCTGAGACTGCGGGTGTTCGAAAACGGAGTTGTGGAGAGGGCTTCCGGTCCGCCACGGCCGTCAAGGATGCGCAGCAGCTGTGCACCCATCGCCTCGACCGAGAACTCTTGACGGCATGTGAGGCTGTACGCGGCGGCCCGCGCGCGGAGCGCTGTCCGGTCGGACAGCAGCGAATTGATGGTGACGGCCCAGCGCTCGGCGTCCGCTGGCGGCAGCAGAATCCCGGTGCGCCCGTCGATCACCGCATCGCGCAGCCCTTCTAGATCCGCGGCCAGCACCAGAGCGCCGTGCATCGCTGCCTCGACCGTCACCAGCCCGAAGCCCTCCATATCGCCGGGAACCGCGATGTTGGGCTGTGCAAAAAGATCCGCGCCGCGCAGTAGCAGCTCAAGGTCCGCGTCATTGACCGCGCCGAGGATCCGTACCCGTGCGGCTGACTCCAAGGACGAGGCTGCCGCTGCCCGCCGGACCGCAGGGGCGTCGTCGCCGTCGCCGGCCACCAACACGACGGTGCCCGGATCCAGCTTCGTCAGCACCGATGCGCAGAACCAGGCAGCACCCTTGCGACGCACCAGCCTGCCCAGCAGTACCACCACTGCGTCGCTATCACTCAAGCCATAGCGCCGGCGGAGGGCTGCCCCGGCCTCGACCGGCGATTGACCCCCGCAGTTCGGCACCGGGATACCGGGGCGGATGACATCAATCCGGTCGGCGGGCACACCGGCAGAACGTGCGGCTGCTGCGGTGGCCGCGCTGACGGCCAGCACCTGCTGTGCGTGGCGCAGCTGGGGAATCACTGTCGCCCGGTACAGCTTGTTGTGCCACAGCACATCCTTACCGTGCACCAGGACGACACGGCGTACCGGTAGGAGTCGGAGAAGCGGAGCCAGTGCGGCGAAGACCAGCGCGTCACCGGCCAGCACCACATCTACCTTGCGACGCAGCAAGGTGATCAGTGTTCGTCCGACCGCGTACGGCAGCCATGCGGGCAGCAGGACGTTCGAGCGACCGTGCGCGATCAGCAGCTGGCCGACGCGGCTGCAGGTGAGTGCGGCCCAGGTATCCGCGGACAGGGTTTGCATGCCTCCGACGGACGGCGGGAACTTTCGGGTGACGAACAGCGTGCGGACCATGCATCAGATCGTAGTGCCCCGGGTACGCAGGATGACGCTGACGTCACCGCGGACTGCCCCGGGTTCACTGCCGCATTTTGCTAATCCACAAGGAGCCGACATTGGGGTAAAGCGGCGGCATATCGTTCCTGAATTTTTCGTACGGTTAGACCGACCCGGCCTTCGAACTGCCTCATCGAAAGGTTTAACCCAAAAGTGAGGGCCCCCGAACTCGATCGGTGAACGGTTAGCCGCCGGCAGTTGCTCGCTTATCACCGGCTGCAACCAAATGTCGGCCACGGACTGATGAGGGATGAGCATAGAACGGCCCGGATCCGAACCCGGCGGCCGAGGGTGGTTGCTCAGAGCCATATTCGGTCAGTCGGCGTTGAAGCGTAACTCCATGGTGTGTCGCAGGAGAGGCGCGGAGAAGTCGGGTCGTTCACGTCCCGGCGAGGAATTCCGTCCCCCGTTCGATGACAACGGTAACTCGAAAGAAGGAGACTTGCGGCTTTTGTCATGCCCCGGTCGACCCACCGTTGTATCCTTCCGCCACAACAGTGGCTGGTTCCGGGGGAAATACCGCTGCCTATTGGGGGGCACGGGATCCGATACGGCCGCACGGTCCAATCAGGAGGCAGTAGTGAGACAAGTAAGTAGATCAGTGGCGACGAGGGTGGTGGCGACGGCAGCTGCATTTGCGCTTGCCGTTTCCGGTGCCGTTGTCGCGGCTCCCGCGGCGAGCGCACTCTCGCTCGCTCCCCCCGGTCCTGATCTGACCGACATCGTCCGGTCCATCCCCGTGCCGCCGGACCCGGCCGCGGTAGCGCCGCGCGTCGACGTCGGCGGGGTCAACCAGGCAGTGCAAGCAGTCGAGATCAAGCTTCCTGTCGACCGCACGCACGCCACCTGGCGCCCGGGCGATCAACTGCAGCTCAACCTGCCGACCAACGTCACCTGGTCAACGGCCCCGACGGTGGAGGTCTACACCACGGACTACACGCGTCCTCCAGGGTCCCCGACGGGCGGCACCTTCCCCGCCGGAGCGGCTGCCACGGACACGTTGGCCAACCACGCTCCCACGTTCGAAGCACCACAATTGATCAACGGTGGCAACGGGGCCATCCTGACCTTCTCGAACAACCAGCGGAATTATCAGCCTGGTGACCCATTTTACTTCGCCACGACGTTTCCCCTCGCTCCGGTCGCAGCGGCCGGAACCTTCTACGTAGAGCTGTCGGGCTGGAAGGTCTCCGTTGCGCCTGGCGCGCTGGGCGGAGCCCTGGGTCTGACGGTCTCCGGCAACAATGTGGTCAACGACTCCTACGGGACCATCGGGTACCAAACCACTCCCGCTGTTACCACCACCATCTGTCTCAATAATCCGGCGCTGAACAAGGCGTCGTACGTCGGTGGCACCACGACGATCGGATGGGTCAACCCCGCGGCGATTTCCATCGCGGTGCCGACCGCTCCGATCCTGCCCAACAGCGGGCTGAACCCGTTGCCGAACGTCACCATCACCGAGACGGTGCCCAACGGACTCACGAACGGTACGTACACGCTGCGGGCCAGCCAGAAGAACAGCGCCAACGTTCAGCAGTTCCTGAAATTCGACAACCCGGCGAACAACCCGCCGACCCCGCAGTTCGATGCCTACGCCACCGGCGACTTTGCGGTGACGGACTTCAAGAACACTCCTGATCCGACGAAGCTGACGTTCGTCGTCGCGGGCCAGAACCCGGCCGTGATCCAGTCGATGATCCTGCACAACCTGCGGGTCGACACCGACGGTTCATCGCTGACCGGCCAGATCACCCTGATCCTGACCCCGGTGATCTACCCGTACCTGCACGATGCGCTCAACCACAAGAGCGTCTGGGATTGCAACAATGTCCCCTCGACGTTCTCGCAGTCGCCCGATGACCTGGACAACTTCGCCCCGACGGCCACCATCCCGGTGCCCCCGAACAACGTCCGCATCGGTGGAATCGATCGCTACGACACCGCAGCACTGGTGGCCGCCCAGTTCGGTCACTCGCTGTCCGTGGTTGTGGCGAACGGCGAGCAGGCCAAGGGCGGCTTCGACGCCCTCTCGGCCAACTACCTGGCCGGCGAGGTCGACGCGCCGATCCTGCTCACCGCCAAGAACTCCGTTCCCGATGTCACCCTGCAGGCGGTGCGCAACGTCCTGAAGTTCCCGTCGTACTCCAAGCGCACCATCTACGTCATCGGCGACCAGAACTCGATCAGCAACGCCGCTGCCGAGCAGCTGCGGACCGCCTACAAGGCGGCCAAGACAGACGTGCAGATCGTGCGCGTCGCCGGCCCCAACCGCTACGCCACCTCGGCCGCCGTCACCACGCTGAAGGGCACCAACGGCATCCAGAAGTTGACCTTCGACTACGGCCTGCCGAAGGTCCGGACGGCGATCATCGCCACCGGCCAGGTCACCGCCGACGCGCTGGCTGCCGGCCCGATCAGTTACGAAGGCCTGCCGGTGCTGTTGACCAATGGCACGAGCCTGTCTTCAGCGGTGACGGACGCGCTGCAGAGCATGGACATCAAGCAGGTTCTCATCCTGGGTGGCACCCCTTCGGTCGCCACCTCCGTGCAGACCCAGCTGAACGGTCTGGGCATCACTCGGATCACCCGCATCGCCGGACCGGACCGGTTCGCCACCGCGGCTGACCTGTGGACCTTCGCGTTCAAGCCGGCCCCGACCCCGCAGAATCCGACCGGCGGCGGGCTGGGCTTCCTGAACATGCAGGAGAACAACATCGCGTTCCTGGCCAACGGGTTCGGCTTCGCCGATGCGCTCACTGCCGGTCCGCTGGCAGGCAGCATGGGGAACGCGGCGCTGCTGCTGACCCCGCAGAATGTGCTGGCGCCGGCAACGGCGGCATGGCTGACGAACTTCAAGTCCAGCATCTACGAAGTGATCGGCCTCGGCCAGCAGCCGTCGGTTTCCCAGGCGGTGCTGAACGCCGCAAGCGCGGCGGCCAACTAACCGCCCAAGGGTTCCGAGAAATGGCCTAGTGTCAAGACTCTGAGCCCGAGCACTGGAGCCGGGGGAGGATGGATTCTCATCCTCCCCCGGTTCTTCCTTTCCGGATGAGGAGCCCCTTTGTGTGCGGGCTTGGTTCTTCAGGGTCGCTCCGCGCCGCCGTGGGACGGGAAAATGGGTTGTCGGGTGGCGCTCTCGAGCTGCCGGCGGGCCGGGTCTGGGCGTCGACCCTGGCGGTGTTTGTGCTGGTGAGAGCATACTTATGGGGTGTGTTCCGGTCGACCCCGGTCCGTCTATGGTGCCGTGAGCCTGTGGCGTAGTTTGGTGGTGGAGGGCACAGCTGTTTTCCGCGGGAACCGTGGATTGTTGCCGTCGAGCACGAGTGTCAGAGTCCTGTTTCAACCCGCCCTCCCCGGAACACACGCCGATCCGATTCGACCCGGCCGGCACGCTGGCCGGGGAAGGTGAGGTGCGGGATGGAAGTGGTGCATCCGCGGTGCGCGGGAATCGATGTCTCCAAACGGGACGCCAAGGTCTGCGTCCGGATCCAAGGCATCGGTGGGCGCCGGACGTCGTCCACGGTGACGACGTGGGGTGCGATGACCAACCAGGTCCTGGCGTTGCGTGATCACCTCGCGGGGCAGCAGGTCACCGTGGTTGTGATGGAAGCGACCGGTGACTACTGGCGCCCGTTCTACTACGTGCTGGAGGCCGACTTCCAGGTCATGCTGGTCAACGCACGCAGTGTGCGGAATGTCCCTGGCCGCAAGACCGATGTGTCCGACGCCGCCTGGCTTGCCGACCTGGGTGCGCACGGTCTGGTCCGGGCATCGTTCGTGCCGCCGGAGCCGATCCGCGCGTTGCGGGATCTGACCAGGGCCCGGACGGTGATCACCCGGGAACGGACCCGGGAGATCCAACGACTGGAGAAGCTGTTGGAGGACGCCGGTATCAAGTTGTCCTCGGTCGCCAGCGAGATCACCGGGGTGTCCGGCAGGTTGATGTTGCAGGCACTGATCGACAGTCAGGGCAGGGCCGATCCTGCGGTGCTGGCCGGGTTCGCCAAGGGCAAGATGCGGCCGAAGATCCCGATGCTGACCGAGGCGCTCAACGGTCGTTTCACCGCGCATCACGCCTTCATGACGCAGTTGTACCTGGACCGCGTCGACGCCCACACCCGCGACATCCAGGCCCTGTCGGAGCGGATCGAGGCCCTGATGGAGCCTTTTCTGCCGGCCCGGGACCTGCTGGAGAGCATCCCGGGCTTCAGTCAGATCCTCGCTGAGGTGTTCATCGCCGAGACCGGCGGCGACATGGCCCAGTTCCCGACCCCGGGGCAGTTGGCGTCCTGGGCCGGTGTCAGCCCCGGGTCGAACGAGTCCGCCGGCCGGGTCAAGTCCTCCAAGACTAGACCCGGGAACCGTTACCTCAAAGGCGCTCTCGGTGTCGCCGCGCTGTCTGTCGCACGATCGAAGGGCACCTACTACTCCGCGAAGTACCGCCGGCTGGCCGCAACCCGAGGACCCATGAAAGCGCTCGTCGCGGTCGAACACGCCATGCTCGTCACCGCCTGGACCCTGCTCACCAACCGAGAGTTTTACCGGGATCCCGGAGCCGATTACTTCACCCGCCACGACCCCGCAAAGACCAGAGCCCGCGCCGTGAAGCAACTCCAAGCCCTCGGCTACCAAGTGATACTCCAGCCACAACAACAAGCCGGCTGATCCCCAACGTCACCTACCAGCAAGGTCACCAACTGGTGGTCACCTACATTTTCGTGTCAGAGAGTTCACGGTGACTCCGGACCGCGGCGCTGACCGATGACATTCCGCTACCGCCATAGCCAGGATGCCAGGAGTGCCCGGAGTACGGATCGTGACATTGTAAGGTTGGGCCCCGCATTGGCGGTTGCGGAGCGTAGCAATTGATACCTGCCGACCGCTGAGGTGGCGCGTTGCGATTCGGATGCCGGTCGGCGCCCATCGAGCCGTTAGCCTTGGCCGTATGTGTGGCATCGTCGGATACACCGGCCCCCGTCAGGCTCTTCCGCTCGTCCTGGAAGGGCTGCGCCGGCTCGAGTACCGCGGCTACGACTCCGCAGGCGTCGCCATCCTGGATGGGGAGGGGGAGCTGCACACCGCGAAGAAGGCAGGGGTGCTGGCCAACCTCGAGCATTACATCGACACCGGCGAGGTGCCGCTGAACGGGACGACCGGCATGGGACACACCCGCTGGGCCACGCACGGCGCACCGACCGACCGCAACGCGCACCCGCACACCGACGTGCACGGCAAGGTGGCCGTCATCCACAACGGCATCATCGAGAATTTCCTGCCGCTGCGCCGCGAGCTCGAGGTCCGCGGCGTCGAGATGGGCAGCGACACCGACACCGAGGTCGTCGCCCACCTGCTCGGCGGTGCGTATGCGGAAGGCCCCACCGCCGGCGACCTGCCCGCCACCATGGCCGCCGTCTGCGCCAGGCTGGAAGGTGCCTTCACGCTCGTCGCGGTGCATGCCGACGCGCCGGACGTCATGGTGGCGGCCAGGCGCAACTCGCCGCTCGTGATCGGCATCGGCGACGGGGAAATGTTCGTCGCGAGCGACGTCGCGGCGTTCATCGCACATACCCGTCAGGCCGTCGAGCTCGGACAGGACCAGCTCGTCGTGATCACCCCCGACGGCTACGAGGTGACGTCTTTCTCGCCCGACCCGCTGGCCGTCGCCGACTTCCGCATCTTCCACGTCGACTGGGACCTCGCGGCCGCCGAGAAGGGCGGCTATGCGACCTTCATGGACAAGGAGATCGCCGAGCAACCGCAGGCGCTCGCCGACACGCTGCTCGGTCACTTCGACGGCTCCGGCATCGTGCTGGACGAGTTGCGGCTCTCCGACGACGACCTGCGCACGATCGACAAGGTGTTCGTCGTGGCCTGCGGCACCGCCTATCACTCGGGGCTCGTGGCGAAGTACGCCATCGAGCACTGGACCCGGTTGCCGGTGGAGGTGGAGGTCGCGAGCGAGTTCCGCTACCGCGACCCGGTGCTGAACCGGGAGACACTCGTGGTGGCCGTCACCCAGTCCGGCGAGACCGCGGACACCCTGGAAGCGGTGCGGCACGCCCGCCGGCAGAAGGCGCGGGTGCTGGCCGTCTGCAACACCAACGGCTCGCAGATCCCCCGCGAGTCCGACGCCGTCGTCTACACCCACGCCGGCCCGGAGGTCGGGGTCGCCGCGACCAAGACGTTCCTCGCGCAGATCACCGCGAACTACCTTGTCGGCCTCGCCCTGGCGCAGGCGCGCGGCACCAAGTACCGCGACGAGATCGCGCGCGACTTCGAGCTGCTGTCCGAGATGCCCGCCGCGGTCGCCGAGACACTCACTCTGATGGACCCGGTGCGCAAGCTCGCGCAGGACATCTCCCGGTCGAAGGCAGTGCTGTTCCTCGGCCGGCACGTCGGCTATCCGGTCGCCCTCGAGGGTGCCCTGAAGCTGAAGGAACTGGCCTACATGCACGCCGAAGGATTCGCCGCCGGTGAGCTGAAGCACGGTCCGATCGCGCTGATCGAGGAGGGCCTGCCGGTGGTGGTGGTGACGCCGTCGCCGGTGTCCGACCCGCTGCTGCACAGCAAGCTGCTGTCCAACATCCGGGAGATCCAGGCCCGCGGCGCGCGCACCATCGTCATCGCGGAGGAGGGTGACGACACCGTCGCGCCGTTCGCGGACTTCCTGATCGAGCTGCCCCGGGTTCCGAAGCTGTTCCAGCCACTGGTCAGCACCGTTCCGCTGCAGATCCTGGCGGCCGAGATCGCCCGGTCCCGCGGCTACGACATCGACAAGCCCCGCAACCTCGCCAAGTCCGTCACCGTCGAGTAGCCACCGTTGACGTTCCCCGGTGCGCCGGCGGGCCCCTGATGCTGCCGGACATCCCGGCCGCGGCGCGGGTGGTCGCGATCGGCATCGACGTGGTCGCGGTCGAACGGTTCGCTGCCGCGCTGGAGCGCACGCCAACCCTGGCCGCCCGCCTGTTCGGCGCCGACGAGATGATCACCGCGACCGGCCACCCCCGGGGACCTGCGTCGCTGGCCGCCCGCTTCGCGGTCAAGGAGGCGGTGGCCAAGGCGCTGGGCGTGCCGCGCGGCATGGATTGGCATGACTGCCGCGTGCTGTCGGAGTCGTCGGGTCGCCCGGTGCTGCAGGTGGTGTCCACGGTGGCCGCGGCGGCCGCCGACCTCGGGGTGACGGACTGGCGGCTGTCCGTTTCGCACGACGCCGGGATTGCGGCCGCGGTGGTGCTGGCCCTCGGCTGAGGCGCGGTCCGGGCCGCCGCAGCTGATGATCGCCCGCACTGCATGCACCGCACCGCACCGCACCGCACGGTCGCGGCCACGGTGCTGCCCGGCCTCCGCCGACCGGGCTGCCGGCCGTCCTCATGACGCCGCCCACACCGGCAACTCGACGCCAGTGGGGCCGTGCAGCGGCCGAACCTTCCACACCGGGCCAAGGCACCCGGACCAGGTGGTCGACAATGGGCCGATGTCGGTCGACGGGGGAGCGGAATGGCCGGCGGACCTTCCGCCGTCGGTCGGGTCCGAGCTGCTGAACGGTGGCCTCATCTGCACCACCACCCGCGAACGGCTCGCCGACGGTCGGGACGTCGTGGTCAAGCGCTGCCCCTACCCGGCGGAGGTGGAGGCGGAGGGCCTGCGCGTGCTCGCCGACGCCGGTGCGCCCACCCCGGCGGTGCTCGGTACCGCGGGGCACCTGCTGGTGATGGAGCACGTCAGCGGCGAGCCGGCGTGGGCCGCGTTGGGTCGCGCCATGG
Source organism: uncultured Actinomycetota bacterium (assembly GCA_963785455.1). Classification (GTDB taxonomy): domain Bacteria; phylum Actinomycetota; class Actinomycetes; order Mycobacteriales; family Nakamurellaceae; genus Nakamurella. The sequence continues at coordinate 337,237 of CAWAVL010000017.1, read as the reverse complement.
CCCGGGTGCACGGGACGACCGCCGACCGGTTCGGCTGGCACCGGGACAACCCGGCCGGGCTGTTCAACCAGGAGAACGCGTGGTGCGCCGACTGGCCCACGTTCTTCGTCGAGCGCCGAATCCTGGCCCACCTCCACGACCCGCAGGTGCCGCCGGAGTTGGCCGACCGGCTCCGGGCGGCCTGCGCGGGTCCGCTGCCGGATCTGCTGCCGACCGATCCCCCGCCGTCGCTGACCCACGGGGACCTGTGGTTCGGCAACGTCATCGACGGCCACTGGGTCGTCGACCCGGCGGTGTGCTATGTCGACCGCGAGCTCGACCTCGCGTTCATGCAGGCCGGTGGGTTGCCGGACGAATTCTTCGACGCCTACCAGCGGGAATGGCCGTTCGATCCCGGCTACCCCGAGCGCCGGACCGCCCTGCAACTGCACAAGATCCTCGTCGGGCTCCGGCACTTCGGGCCGGTGCGGATCCCCCGGCTGGCGGCCGCGCTGGATCGTTACGGCTGGTGAAGGCCGGCCTCGGCCGTCGCGGTAGCGGGTAGTTCACCGAGCGCCCATCTCCGGTCCCGCAGTGCCCGCCCGGCGCGGGCACGCAAGGATGACCCCATGATCTCCGCGTACTCGGTGCAGCAGATCCGCGAGGTCGAGGCCGCCGCGCTGGCCCGGGACGGTGACGGCACCCTGATGCGTCGCGCGTCCTACGCCATCGCGGCGGAGGTCGCCGAGCGGGTGCCGTTCCCGCATCCCGGCCGCGCGGTGGCGTTACTCGTCGGATCCGGCAACAACGGGGGGGACGCGTTGTTCGCCGGCGCGTTCCTGCGCCGCCGCGGGATGCGGGTCAGCGCGCTGCTGCTCGAGCCGGCGAAGGCACACATCGGCGGACTCGCCGCACTGCGCCGCGCGGGCGGCCGGGTCGTTCAGGCCGACGACCCGGGAGCCGGCCGGATTCTGGACACGGCCGATGTCATCGTTGACGGCATCGTCGGGCTCGCGGCCCGCCCGCCGCTGCGGGAGAACGCCGCGGACCTGGTCGGCATGGCCAACGCGACGGATGCCCTGCGGGTCGCGGTGGACGTCCCGAGCGGGATCGAGCCGGACACCGGACGGGTGCGCGGGGTCGCGTTCCTGGCGGATGTGACGGTGACGTTCGGCGGGCTCAAACCCGGGCTGCTCATCGCCGACGCCCAGGCGGGCACGGTGATCGCGGTGCCGATCGGGATGGAGATGACCGGTCAGCCCGCTGATCTCATCGCCGTGACGGACGGCACGCTGCGGCAACTGCTCCCGGGGCCGGGGCCCGCCGCGGACAAGTTCACCGGTGGACTGGTGGGCATCGCCGCCGGCTCGCCGGGCTATCCGGGCGCGCCGGTGCTGTGCGTGGGTGGTGCGGTGCGGACCCGGCCGGGCATGGTGCGGTACGCCGGTGCGCAGGCGGCTGCGGTGCTCTCGCACTGGCCGGAGGTGGTGGCCGCGCCGACGCCGGCGGACGCCGGGCAGGTGCAGGCGTGGGTGGTCGGCCCGGGCACGGGCACCGAGGGCTCCTCCGTCGCGACACTGCGCTGGGTCCTGTCGCAGGACATGCCCGTCCTGGTCGACGCCGACGGCCTGACGGTGCTCGCGGCCCTGCCGTCGCTGCTGGCGGCCCGGCGCCGGTCCGGGCAGGTCACCGTGCTGACGCCGCACGATCGCGAATTCGCCCGGGTGTTTCCGGACATCCCGCTGGACGACCGACTCGGTGCGGTGCGGCGGGCCGCCCGGGAGAGCGGGGCGACGGTGCTGCTGAAGGGTCACCGGACGCTGATCGCCGAACCCGGTGGGCAGGCCGCGGTGAACCTGTCGGGGTCGTCCTGGCTGGCGACGGCCGGTTCGGGTGATGTGCTGTCGGGGGTCATCGGATCGCTGCTGGCGACCGACCTGCCGCCCCTGCTGGCGGCCGCGGCAGGCGCGTTCCTGCACGGCCGTGCCGGTGAACGGGCCGAGCGCACAGGTCTGTTCGGCGCGCAGGTGCTCTGGGAACACCTCGGTCTCGCCGGTCGCTGACTCGCGTGGATGCCGGCGTGGAGACCGGCCGCTCTCTGCCCGCCCTAGCAACTGGCCGCCCTAGCAACTGGCCGCCCTAGCAACTGGCCGCCCGGGCAACTGGCCGCCCGGGCAACTGGCCGCCCGGGCAACTGACCGCCCCGGGAACTGACCGGCGCCGAACGGCGCGAACCCGGAACGTCAGCGCTGCGGGGTGTGCCCCAGCGCGAGGTAGCCGGCACCGCCGGCCAGTTCCCGCACGGTCAGGTCAGGCACGAACTCCGCGAGCAGCCGCCACGGACGGTCGAACCCGGCGAAGCTGGAGATGAACGGTGCGTGCAGGCCCGTCACCCACATCCGCAGCGGGATCATCCACGGCGCCGGCCATTTGCCCCCGATCGCGCCGACCGCCGCACCGGGCCGCAAATGGTCGAACACCCGCTGCAGGGCCCCCCGGGACTGCATGAGGTCGTGCACCGCGCAGAACATCGCCGCGTCAGCCATCGCGTCGATCTGCGCCTGCGCGATCGGCGCGGTGATCAGCCGGACGTTGTTCCACCCCCATGCGGCGACCCGTTGCATCGCCAGGGCCAGCATCTGCGCGGACGCGTCGATGCCGACGATGTGGCCCGTCGGGCCCACCTTCTCCTGCAGCAGCGGCAGGCACAGCCCCGTGCCGCAGCCGACGTCCAGGACGGTGTCGCCCGGCCGGGCCGGCAGCTGCTCCACCAGCACTTCGCGCCAGTGCTGGAAGGCAGCGGTCCGCGAGTCGTACCGATCGGCGTGGTCGCCGTAGGCCGCAGTGAGTTCGGCGTCGCCGGCATCGTTCTCGCCGGGACCTGCGCGGTGCGGTTCCGTCGTCACCATGGGACTCTCCAGAAGACTGCGGAAGGTGTTGTGCCCGTCCGGATCATCCGACCACGCACATTTGACAACCGCGTGAACGCCGGGTCAACGGTGCGCAGCCCAGAAACATCCCTTCTCACCCGGCTGCCGACCCCGCGCAGGGCAACCCCTCCCGGCGCATCCATGGGGTGCTGACCCGATCACAGCCAGGGGCGTTCATCGAGTGATACCGACCCGTGCACCTGCTGTGACGCCACGGTCGGCCGGAACGTGATTCCATCGTGGGGTGAGCACACAGTCCGTCACCGCTCCCGGTGCGGCCGACCACGACAGCGGCCAACCGGGTGTCTCCTCACGCGGGCAGCCCGGCGCCGGGGTGCGGGCGGAAGCGGTCGTCGACACCGACGCCATCGTCGCGAACACCGCTGCGCTGCTCGGTGTGGTGCGCCGCCACAACCCGGTGGGGCGGCTGATGGCGGTGGTGAAGGCCGACGGGTACGGGCACGGCGCGGTGCCGTCCGCGAGGGCGGCGCTCGCCGGTGGCGCCGAGTGGCTGGGCGTGGCGACGCCGACCGAGGCGCTGGAGTTGCGCTCCGCGGGCATCGATGCGCCCGTGCTGGCGTGGCTGTGGCCGGCCGGTGAGGACATCCGGCCGGCCGTGCACGCCGGTGTGGAGCTGGGTGTGTCCAGCCTGCAGCACCTCGACGCGGTGCTGGCTGCGGGCGGCGAGCCGAGGATCCACGTCAAGATCGACACCGGGCTGGGTCGCAACGGCGTCGGGGTCAACGACATCGCCGGTGTGCTGGACGCCGTCGCCGCCGCGCACCGCGGTGGCCGGGTCCGGGTCACCGGGCTGATGAGTCACCTGGCCTGCGCCGACGTCCCGGGCGATCCGTCCGTCGCCGAGCAGACCGCCGCGTTCCGAGCAGCACTGGGTCGGGCGGAGCACCTGGGCATCCGGGGCGTGGTCCGGCACCTGGCCAACACCCCGGGCGTGCTGCAGCATCCCGCCACCTACTTCGACCTGGTCCGGTGCGGGATCGGGATCTACGGCGTCGACCCGTTGGAGGCGGGGCGGGCCACCGCCCCGCTGCGCCCGGCGATGACCCTGCGCGGCACCGTCGCGTTGACCAAGCGGGTGCCGGCCGGCCACGGGGTGTCCTACGGGCTGACCTACCGGACCAGCGCCGAGACCACGCTGGCGCTCGTGCCGCTGGGGTACGCCGACGGCGTTCCCCGGGCCGCCAGTTCGGTCGGCGAGGTGTGGTTGCGCGGTAGGCGCAGGCGGATCGCCGGACGGGTCGCGATGGACCAGCTGGTGATCGACTGCGGTGACGACGAGGTGGCCGTCGGTGACGACGCCGTGCTGTTCGGCCCGGGTCTCGGCGGTGAACCCACCGCCAACGAGTGGGCCGCGGCGTGCGGCACCATCGGCTACGAGATCGTCACCCGGATCGGGCCGCGGGTCCCGCGCCGGTACGTGGCCGTCGGCGCCGAGGTGACGCCGTGAGCACCGTCGGCAGGATTCTCGGCGCGGCCGGCATCGCCACGGGCGTGATCGGTGCGGCCGCTCTCGGTGGGGTCAGCGCGCAGCGCATGGTGGTGCGGCGCTACCAGGAGGCGCAGGCCGCGTTGCTGGCCGATCCGCAGGAGGAGCAGGGGTACGGGTCGCTGGCCGCCGACCGGACGTACTCGGTCGACGCGGAGGACGGCGTCGCGCTGCACGTCGAGGAGGTCGGCCCGGTCACCGCCCCGCTGACGGTGATCTTCTCGCACGGCTGGACGCTGCGGTCCGGCGCCTGGCACTACCAGCGGCTCGGCCTGGCCGGTCCAGGATTCGGCGAGGGGACCGGGGCTGCCGATCAGAAAGCGGCGTCGGAGCTGGCCCGACTGGTGTTCTTCGACCAACGCTCGCACGGCGCGTCCACCCGCGCCCCCGAGGGCCACTCCACGATGGACTTTCTCGCGTCCGACCTGGCGCAGATGATCGCCACCGCGGCCCCGGTCGGGCCTGTCGTGCTGGTCGGCCACTCGATGGGCGGGATGGCGATGCTGACCCTCGCCGCGCGCAACCCGGAATTGTTCGCCGAGCGCATTGCCGGCCTGGGGCTGATCTGCACCGGTGCGACCTCCATGCGCCCGACCGAGCTGACCAGGCTGCTCATGACCGGCGGGAACCCGCTGGTTCGGGCGCTGACCACGCTTGCGGCGCGCTATCCCGCCGTGTTCGAGCGCGGCCGGGAGAGCAGCCGGGACGCCGTCTGGCTGCTCACCAGGAGCCTCGGCTTCGCCCGCGCCGACGTGCCCGGCCCGATGGTCGACTACCTCGACGAGATGATCTCCGGAACCCCGGTGGAGGTGATCGCCGAGTTCACCCCGGCGGTGCTGGCCCACGACCAGTCCGCCGCCCTGCCCGCGCTGTCCGGGATCCCGACCGTCATCGTCGCCGGCGACCAGGACCGGATGACGCCGCTGGACCGCTCCGAGGCGATCGCGGACGCCCTGCCGGACGCCGAGTTCGTGGTCGCCGGCGGGTCGGGCCACATGGCGATGATGGAGGATCCGACGGTGACGAACGACGCCTTGCGGCAGATGCTGCGCCGGGCGCTGACGCATGCCGCGACCCTGCCGCCGACAACGCACCGAACACCGACACCCGGGCTGCACCGGAACCCGCCCAGGGGCGCGAAGGCGGGCCGATGACGATCACCCTGACCTCCGTCGACGACACCCTCGCCCTCGGCCGCGAGATCGGGAACCGGCTCAGCGCAGGTGATCTCGTCATCCTCAGCGGGTCGCTCGGCGCCGGGAAGACGACGCTGACCAAGGGCATCGCTGCCGGGTTGGGGGTGCGCGGGCTGGTGACGTCGCCGACGTTCGTCATCGCCCGGGTGCACCGGCCGGCCGGACCGGACGCATCCGCCGGTGTGCCGCTGGTGCACGTCGACGCCTACCGGCTGTCCGGCGCGCTGGAACTCGACGACCTCGACCTGGACACCGATCTGGGAACCGCCGCCGTCGTCATCGAGTGGGGTGAGGGGGTGGCCGAGCGGTTGACCGACGACCGCGTGCATGTGCAGCTCACCCGGTTGCCGGACGACACCAGGACCGCGACACTGACGCCCGTCGGGGCGTCCTGGGACAGGCGTGCCGCCGACATCGTCACCGCCCTGCAGGCGAGCGGTGCAGCCACCGCACCCACTCCTTACAGTTCACGGACATCCTGATGGCGCTGCTGGTGGGGGCCATCGCCGCCCCCTACCGTCGGCAGGTGCGCGGTGCCGACCAGCAGGGCGGCCCGTCGGCCGCGGATCGCGCGCGGCGGAACCGGAGATAGGTGGTGGCGGGGTGACCGTGCGGTCCCGCGTGCTCGTCGTCGACGACGACGAAACGGTGCGGGAAGTGCTTCGTCGCTACCTCACCCGGGACGGGCACGACGTGATCGAGGCCGGTGACGGGGTGACCGGGCTGAACCTCGCCCACACCGCCGGACCCGACCTGGTCGTGCTCGATCTGATGCTTCCCGGCATGGACGGGCTCGATGTCTGCAAGGAGCTGCGCCGCTCGTCGAGCGTCCCGGTGATCATGCTGACCGCGCTGGGAGAGGAGTCGGACCGGGTCGTCGGGCTGGAATACGGCGCCGACGACTACGTGGTCAAGCCGTTCAGTCCCCGCGAGCTCGCCCTGCGGGTCGGCCGGGTGCTGGACCGCAGCCGGGGCACCCCGCAGGGCGGTGCCGCCGGAGCCGCGGGCACGGTCGCGGCCACCGCCGACGGTGCGCTGTCCACCGACCCGATTTCCCGCACCGCGCAGCTGGACGGCGCCGAGTTGGCGCTGACCGGGAGGGAATTCGACCTGCTGCACTTCCTGCTCGGCCATCCCGGCCAGGTGTTCAGCCGGGCGGAGCTGATGGAACGGGTGTGGGGCTGGTCGTTCGGTGACCAGTCCACCGTGACGGTGCACGTCCGCCGGCTGCGGGAGAAGGTGGAACCGGACCCTGCGCGGCCCACCCGGATCGTCACCGTGTGGGGCGTCGGATACCGGCTCGACCCCGTCACCCGGGCCCCCGCTGACCCCGACGGCGGGGCCGCCGGCACCGATTCCGACCGCGGGACCGCGCAATGACCGATGTGCTGCACATCCTGCCGTGGGCGCTGCTGGCGGCGTTGCTCACCGGGGCGGTCGAGGTCGGGTTGCTGTACGTGCTGCGGCACCGCTCGGCGGCCGCGAACATCGCCGCCCTGGTGACCGTGCCGATCCTGGCGGTGCTGCTGTTCGTCGTCGCGATCAGCGGGTTGATGTACACCTCGGCGCTCGCCCTCACCGCGACAGCGTGTGCGCTGATCGCCCTGGTCGTCATCCCGGTGGCCGTGCTATTGGGCCGGCGGATCGCGCTGGGCGCGCTGGCCGCCGAACAGGAGCGAGCCGCGGAGCGGGCGGCTGAGGCGTCCCGGCGTCAGCTGGTCGCGTGGGTCAGCCACGACCTGCGCACGCCGCTGGCCGGGATCAGGGCGATGAGCGAGGCGCTGGAGGACGCCGTCGTCGTCGAACCGGCCGAGGTGGCCGACTACGCCCGGCGAATCAGTTTGGAGACAACCCGGCTGTCGACGATGGTCGACGACCTGTTCGAGCTGTCCCGGATCAACGCCGGCGCGCTGGCCCTGACCGTCGGGCCGGTCAGCACGGAAGAGCTGGTGACCGCGGCGATGGAGGCGGCCGCCCCCGCCGCCCGACGTCGCGGGATCCGGCTCACCGCCTCCGCCGAGCCGGGCTGGCCGACGGTGCAGGGCTCGGACCACGAGCTGATCCGGGTGCTGCGCAACCTGCTGGTCAACGCGATCCGGCACACCCCGTCCGACGGCACCATCGAGGTGGTGGCCGGGCGGACCGGGGACGAGGCGTGGCTCGCGGTGCAGGACGCCTGCGGCGGTATCGACTCCGACGACCTGCCGCGGGTCTTCGACGTGGCGTTCCGCGGCGCCGCGGCCCGCTCGCCGCGGACCGGAGTCGCCGGCGAGGAGACCGGCGCCGGGTTGGGGCTGGCGATCGCCCGCGGCCTGGTGCACGCGCACGGCGGCGAGATCAGCGTCAAGAACCAGGGCGGAGGCTGCCGCTTCGAGGTCCGGCTGCCGGTGGCCGCCTGAGCGTGGCTGCCCCGGTCGCTGCCCGAACATGACGCACCCGGTGAACGCCCACGCGGCACCACCGTCATGGCCAGTGCAGCACCGCCGGTGGCACCGGGTGCCGGCCCAGCAACCTGTCCCGCAGTGACCGGTCGTCGGAGGAATTGATGTTCGCGCCGACGCTCCGGAAGATCCACTGCGGGGCCGCTTCCCACTCGCTGTACGACCCCTCGTACCGCTGACGCCGGCGGCCCGGTGCCACCCGGTCGAACTCGTCGGGTTCGGGGAACTGCAACCACAGCTCCCGACCCGATGCACCGACCGCGACCAGCTGGCAGCCGTCATGGCCCGACTCTTCGGAGCGTCGGCGAGTCTCGTAGAGGGTGAGCGACGTCGGCGCGCCGAGCCAGCCGTGCGGCTCGGTGGACAGCGCCCACAGCGAGCGCAGGTCGGTGGCGGTGATGCCGCCCTTGTCGAATTCCATCCGGGTGACCAGCCGGTGACGGCGGATGAAGGTGCGGCCGGGCGGAGGCGGCGGGACGGGCGCGCCGACCAGCCGGTGCCCGACGACGTTGCCGTCCACCAGGTGCAGCTCGTCGAACGGGGCCAGCAGCTCTGCCGGTGACGTCACGGCCGCCGCCGGCACCTGCGGCTCCGCCGGTCGGGCCGCAGCCACGGCCGATGCGGCATCGGTCGAGGATGCTCTTTCGGTCACCGACTCGACGGCCGCTGCGAGACCCAACTCGGCGAGGACCGCGCCCGCGATGGAAGCGGACCGACCGGTTCCGCACGACGCGCCGCTGAGCCACAGCTGATCGCCGCCCTCGTCGATCAGCACCATCCCGGGTCCGCGCCCGTGCGGCACGCCGAACCGCTCCCGCAGGCTCCTCGGGTGGCGGAACCCGCGGATCAGCGGGGCACCGATCCCGCCGAACAGCCACACCTCCCGCACCGGCGCGAGCACCGAAATGAGCTCGCGAAAGATCATCAGGGTGTCCGCCGGATCACCGAAGGCAGCACCCTGCTCGACGTCGATCCAGATGCGCGGCGCCCGTGGCAGATCGGCCATCCCCGGATTGTCCAGCAGCAGCGGGTGCTGCGCCGATCGCGCCGTCGTTGCCCGAGGGCCGGACGCCTGGGCCGCCGCGGCGACGGGTTCCAGCAGCGCCGCCGGTCGGGTCGCCACACCGGCACGACGCGGATCCACTCCCGGACCCACACCCGCCGGGCCGCGGCGCGGTCGGCAACCGCCAGATGCCGGACAGGTTCCACGCCAGAAGCTGCTGCGGCGCGCCGGTCACCGAAGTCCCGCGGCCCCGGAGCACCGCCGTTGCCCAGTTCAGGTCCGCGTCGTGCCCGCCCGGCCGTGCGCACCAACCGCAGTGGATGCTCGATGAGCGGGTTCCCCGGCCACAGCCGGAGGCCGACCGCAGGGGAGCCGGCGGTTCCGGCGAGACAGCTGACCGGGCCACCGCCCGCAAAGGGTGATCCGGTACCGGACAGCAGGCGCAGCACCCGGACGTCGACGCCGAACCGCTGTCGGCCCCGCCGCGACGACGTCGTCAACCCGCCGCCACTCCGGTGACGGCCCGGGCATGGCCGGCAGTGCGCCGAGCAGGACGCCCGCCGGCGTGCACAGCACCAGGGTGCGGAGGGCGTTCGGGCACCCCGGCACAGTAGGGCGCGCCGGCCGGCGTACATCGTCAGCCCGGACTCTTCACCCCCGTGCGGCCGGCCGGCCCCCTATTGTCCGGCGGCGAAGAGCCGGCTCATCGCGCGCAGGCTGTTCGCGGTGTACTCCGGCCGGCCCTGCGCCAGCCCGAAACGAAGGTCCTCCAGCGTCCGGCACCGGGCGTAGAACTGCGCCCGGATGTCCAGCGCCTGGTCAACGCCCGGGTCGACCGCCACCGCGGCGCGGCCCGCAGTCACGGCCGCGCGGTAGCCCGCCGGTCCGAGATCTCTCAACAGCAGACCGAAGTCGACCGCCGGGTCACCGAAACCGGCGTCGGACCAATCGATCACGCCGGTGACGGAACCGGTGCGCGGGTCGACGAGCACATGCTCTGCGCCCAGATCCCGGTGACCGAAGCAGATCTCGTCGGGGTCCGGCGGTGCCGGCGCGGTGAGGAAGTGTTCGATCGATTCCCGGTGGACCGCCGGGACGATACGGCGGGCAGCGGCATAGCACTCGGCGGCCTCGTCCAGCCAGTCCTGCAAAGGGTCGTCGTCGACGGCAACGGCCTCGCCGATCTCCTCCGCGCCGATCTCCTCCGCGCCGATCTCCTCCGCGCCGATCTCCTCCGCGCCGATGGCGTGTACGGCGGTCAGGAGGCGTCCCAGCGTGGCGCCGATGGCGGCCGCCCAATGCTCGCGCCGATCGTCCGGCACGCCGATCAAGGGCACGCCCGGGAGCACCCGGTAGATCAGCGCCGTGTCCAACCGGGCCACCGGGCGGGGGACAGCGATCGGGCTGCGCCGGCCCACGGCAATGAGCACCTCCGTTTCACCTCGCACGACCATCCCCGCATCCCGGCCGTCCGTGCGCGGCAGCCTGATCACCACGTCGCCACCGGCGAGGTAGCTGATGTTGTACAGACCCGCGCCCAGCACTCGGATCTCACTGTCGCGGAGGTCGGGGAGATGCGCGGCGAGCAGTTGCCGCACGGCGTCGATCTGCGCGGCGTCGAACTGCTCGGCCATCCGGCCAGCGTAAGCACCGCCCGAGGGCGGAGGTGTTCAGCCGGCGCTCCCCCCGCTCGGCAGCGGGATACCCAATCGTCGCGCCAGGTCGCCGACCGTCGTGCCGAAGGTCTCCCGGACGCGCACCCCGTCCCGGCCGATCTCGAACACCGCCAGGTCGGTGTAGACCCGATCGACGCAGTGCACGGCGGTCAGCGGATAACCGCAGCGCGGCACCAGTTTCGGTGCGCCGGCCCGGTCGAACAAGGTCATCATCACGAAGACCTGCCGGGCGCCGATCGCCAGATCCATCGCGCCGCCGACCGCCGGAATCGCGTCGGGCGCGCCGGTCGACCAGTTCGCCAGATCCCCACCGGTGGACACCTGGAAGGCGCCGAGGACGCACACGTCGAGGTGGCCGCCGCGGATCATCGCGAAGGAGTCGGCCTGGTGGAAGTACGAGGCACCTGGCCGTTCGGTGACCGGGATCTTCCCGGCGTTCGTCAGGTCGGGATCGATCTCGTCACCGACGGCCGCCCGGCCCATGCTCAGCATGCCGTTCTCGGTGTGCAGGACCACGCCCGACTCCACGGCAAGATGGTCGGCGACGAACGTGGGGAGGCCGATGCCGAGGTTGACGAAGGCGCCCGCCGGGATGTCCCGGGCCACCAGGGCGGCGATCCCGTCCGGGTCCAGTGGGGTGCTCACACCCGTACCACCCGATCCACGTAGATCGCCGGCGTGACGACGCTTTCCGGGTCCAGTGCGCCGGTGTCGAGCACCTCGCCGACCTGCGCGATGACGGTGCCGGCGGCGGTGGCCATCACCGGCCCGAAGTTGCGGGCGGTCTTGCGGTACACCAGGTTGCCGAGTCGATCGGCCCGGTGCGCCTTGATCAGCGCGACGTCGCCCCGGATCGGGTATTCCACAACATGGGTGCGGCCGTCGATCTCGCGGGTCTCCTTGCCGTCGGCCAGCGGTGTGCCGACGCCGGTGGGGGTGAAGAAGGCACCGATCCCGGCGCCGCCGGCGCGCAGGCGCTCGGCGAGGGTGCCCTGCGGCACCAGTTCCAGTTCGATCGCGCCGGCCCGGTACAGCCGGTCGAACACCCACGAGTCGGCCTGCCGCGGGAACGAGCACACGATCTTCCGGACCCGGCCCGCGGCGAGCAGCGCGGCCAGCCCGGTGTCGCCGTTGCCGGCGTTGTTCGAGACGACGGTAAGGTCCCCGGCGCCGGCGCGGATCAGTGCCTGCACCAGCTCGACCGGCATCCCGGCCATGCCGAACCCGCCGATCAGCACGGTGGAGCCGTCGGTGGTCCCGGCGACCGCCGCATCCGGGTCGGCGCACACGACGGCCGTCATGCAGGCAACGCTAGAGACAGCCGGGACCAGGGTCCACCGACGCCGCCGCGGCTCGGCCGGGCCGGCTGCGTCCCGGGAAGGCGGCTCGGCGTGGGCGGCCGATCGGCGCCGCCTGCCGCGTCACCACCGGCCGGCTGGTGTACTGCCTTTGCACGCCGTCGACGACCAGGGGAGCCCGTGATGAACGCAGCAGCACCGGACAGCACCGCCGAGCAGGTGTCGCAGCAAGTGGCGGCCATGATGCCCGGCCTCGTCGACGAGCTCAAGGCGCTGGTCGCCATCCCGTCGGTGGCATTCCCCGGCTTCCCCAGCGAGCCCGTGCACCGGATGGGTGAGGCGGTGGTCGACCTGTTACGGCGCAGCGGTGCGCCGGCCCGGCTGCTGGACATCCCCGGTGGTTACCCCGCGGTGTGGGCGGAGGTGCCGGCGCCACCGGGTGCGCCCACCGTCCTGCTGTACGCGCATTACGACGTGCAGCCGGCGCCGCCGGAGCAGGGCTGGGACACCGACCCGTTCGTCGCGACCGCCGGCGCGGACGGCCGGATCTACGGTCGCGGCGCGGCCGACGACAAGTCGGGCATCGTCATCCACGCCGGCACCCTGCAGGCCCTGGGGCCCGACCTGCCGGTGGGCGTGAAGATCCTCATCGAGGGGGAGGAGGAAACGATCAGTCACCTCGAGGACTTCGTCGACGCCAATCCGGAGATGTTCGACTGCGACGCGTTCGTCATCGCCGACATGGGCAACCAGTCCGTGGGCCGGCCGGCCCTCACCACGGCGCTGCGCGGTGACGTGGCGTGCACCGTCACCGTCCGGACGCTGGCGTTCCCGGTGCACTCCGGCGTCTTCGGCGGCGCCGCTCCGGATGCGCTGGTGGCGCTCATCAAGATGCTGGCCACCCTGCACGACGACGCCGGCGACACCGTCGTCCCCGGCGTCGCCACCGGCAGCTGGCCGGGCGCCGATGTCGATGCCGACGTCTACCGGGAAAGCTCGGGCATCCTGCCTGGTGTCGACATGGTCGGCACCGGGTCCCTGTCGGCACGACTGTGGGCGAAGCCGTCCGCGACGGTGATCGGCATCGACGCGCCGCGGGTCGCCGAGGCGGCGAACATCCTGATCCCCGAGGCCACGGCACGGATCTCGATGCGGATCGTGCCGGGAGCCGACGCCGACCACGAACTGAACTGCCTGGTGGACCACCTTCGCTCGGTCGCACCCTGGAACGTGCAGGTGGAGGTCACCCCGCTCAAGGCGGGCTGGCCGTTCGCCGCCGACATGGACGGTGCCGCTGTGCGGGCGGCCGAGGACGGTCTGCAGCAGGCGTTCGGTGCCCCGGTGGAGGCGCTCGGATCCGGCGGCTCGATCCCGTTGATCAACTCGCTGAAGAACGCATGTCCGCGGGCGGGCGTCATCCTGTGGGGGGCGGAGGACACCAGGTTGTCCCGGATCCATGCGTCCAACGAGAGCGTCGATCCGACGGAGATCGAGAAGATGGTCGTCGCACAGGTTCTGGCGCTGCGCAAGCTCGCGGCGGGCTGACGCCGGTCCCGGGGGCAGCCCGCCGGGCAGTGATCGGTGCCCAGCGGTCGGGCAGCGACCGGTGCCCAGCCGTCGAGCAGTCACCGGTGCACGGCGGCAGAAATGTCACAGGTCGACAGCCGCCGAACCGAAGGCCACGTTGAACCGATCGCACCAGATCACCACGGACGTCAGTCCGCCCAGGTCGGCATCGGCCGGCACCGGGTAGTTCTGGTTGCCGTCGGTTCCCTTCAGGCTGCCGAGCTCGACGTAGCGGCCGTCGTCGTACTTGCCCCAGTCGCTCCCACCGGCCTCCTGGTCGGTGACCCACACCTGCACGTCCGGTCCGTCGCTCGTGGAGAAGCCCTCGAGCCGAACGAATCTCGAGCCATCGGCCAGTTGCAGCACCCGTACGGTGCCGGACGTGGCGTGCTCACCGTCGACGAAGTTGCCGGACGCCATCACCACCGGCTCGGCGGGTGCCGGTGCCGCGGATGTGCCGGCGGCCGCAGCGTTAGGGCCGGGCGCCGGCCGACCGTCGGTCGCCGCCGGGGTCGCGGCGGCCGATGCGCCGCTGCCGGATCCGGCCGGTTCTCCGGCGGCCGACGGCGCGGTAGCCGCTGCCGTGGTCCCCGCCGAACCGGTCACCGCGACCGCGGCCATCGGCGCCGCCTCGTCGACGGTGCTGCGGGTGAAGATCTTCCACGGCTGGAACAGCGCGAGGCCGATCACCAGGCCGATGGCGACCACCGAGGCGACAATGATCAGTACGGCCCGGCGGCGGGTCCGGGGCCGGTGCACCGCGTGGTCGTCGAGTTCGGTCATCACTGCTCCTGTCACATCCGGCTCCCCGGTCGGCGAGCCATCCGGTCCAGTGCAGCCGACGACCGTCACACCGATCAAGGACCGGGCGCTTACGGAAGTGTGACGGCGCCCGCCCCCTGGCGCCGCCCCCGGCGCGCGCCGGTAGGCACGATCAGCCGTCGGGCGGGCCCGGTCAGCCGTCGGGCGGACCCGATCCGCCGTCGGGCGGCGCCGCGGCCCGACGCGGCGTGCTGTCCCGGACCACCACCTCACCGGGAATGGTCAGCACCACTGGCGGCGCCCCGCCGTCGGGGTTCGCCGGCACCGGGTCCAGGGCGAGATGTATTGCGCGGCGGCCGATCTCCACCAGCGGCAGGCGTACCGTGGTCAGTGCGGGCTGCACGTCGCGGAGCATCGCGATGTCGTCGAAGCCGGCCACCGCCATGTCCCGCGGGACCCGGTAGCCCTGATCCCGCAGCGCCGCGGTCGCGCCGACAGCCATCATGTCGTTCACCGCGAACACCACCTCGACGTCGATCTCGCGGTCCAGCAGTTCGGTCATCGCGACATAGCCGCCGTCGCGGGTGAACTGCGCACCGATGACGTTCTCCTGTGGCAGTTCGACACCGGCGTCGCGTAGTCCTCGGCGGAATCCGGCGAGCCGGTCCTCGGAGGTGACCAGCGCCTCCGGCCCGGCCAGCACCGCGCACCTGCGGTACCCGAGGGACACCAGTACGCGCGCGAGACGTGCCGCGCCGCCGGCATTGTCGATGCTGATGGTGTTGACCGGGAGGCGGTGCTGGCCGATCACGGCGACGTGTCCACCGCCGACGGAGAAGCCGAGAAGTTCCTCCGCGAGCTGCTCGGCGGAGTCGGCGTCGTTGAACCGTGAGCCCCCGAGGATCACCGCCCTGGCGCGCTGCCGGCGGAGCGCCTCGACGTGCCGGATCTCCACGAAGGGGTCGGACATGGTGGAGGCGATGGTGACGATCATGTCCTGTTCGGCGGCGGCGGCCATCACTCCGGATGCCAGCGCCGCGGCGGAGGGATCGGCGATGTCGTGCACGACCAACCCGACAGTGGTCGTCGTCCCGCGGACGATGGCCCGGGCATTCGCGTTGGGGGAGTAGTTCAATTCGGCGGCCGCGGCCCGGACCCTGGCCCGCAGCTCGGGCCCGACGGTGCGCCCGGCGCCGCCGTGCAATGCCCGCGAAGCGGTGGCCAGCGAGACACCTGCCCACCGGGCGACGTCGGCGAGTGTCACCTGCCCAGCCACCGCGCACCTCCCCGTCCGGACCACCGCGGTGATCAGCCGGCCCACCACCGTGCGGCCCGGGGCGAGCGTATCGGGCCGCGGGCGCCGCGAACGGAGTTCCGGATCGGCCGGCGACCGACCGTAGGATGGTTTCTCGTGCTCGTGCTCGCGCTGGATACCTCGACACCCTCGGTGACCGCCGGTGTCGTTCGGCTGCGCCGCCCGCACGAGATCATCGCCGCACTGGACAGCGGGACTGACCCGGCGGACGCCCGACCGGGCACCCTGCTGGCCGAGCGGGAGGTGAACGACGCCTTCGCACACGCGGAGCGGTTGATGCCGCTGGCCCGCGCCGTGCTCGCCGACGCCGGCTGCGCCCTGCGGGACCTCGACGCGGTGGTCGTCGGTCTGGGCCCGGGCCCGTTCACCGGGTTGCGGGTCGGGGTCGCCACCGCCGCCGCGCTGGGTGACGCGCTCGGCGTCCCGGTGCACGGGGTGCCCAGCCACGACGCCGCCGCGCGTTCGGTGGCGCCCTGGGCCGGCAACCTGCTGGTCGTCACCGATGCCCGGCGCCGGGAGGTGTACCTGTCGGCGTACCGGCAGGACGGCAGCCGGGTACTGGGCCCGCTCGTCGCCGCGCCGGTGGCCGTCCCGCAGCTCCTTGCGGCGGAGCACCTGGCGCCGATCCGGGTGATCGGGTCGGGCGCCGGACTGCTGGACGGAGTGCTGGGCAGCCCGGCCATCGCCGGTACAGCCCCCGCCGCGGCGCCTTCCGGCAAGGCGCCGCTCGCCCTCGGCCTGGTCGAGCGGGCGGCCGTCGGGTTGCTGACCGGTGCGGTCCCCGGCCCGCTGACCCCGTTGTACCTGCGGCGCCCCGACGCCACCGAACCGGGCGCCCGCAAGTCCGTGCTGGGCCGGTGACCACCGTGGCCAGCGCCGATGGCGGACAACCGGTCACCGGGTTGGAACCGCTGCGCCCGGACGACATCCCGACGCTGGTGCGGCTCGAGGAGATCCTGTTCCCGCAGGACGCCCCGTGGACGGCGGAGATGTTCCGGTCCGAGATCGACGCCGGACATCACTACGTGGTGCACCGCGACGCCGACGGGATCGTCGACGGTTACGCCGGCCTTGCCCTGCTGGGCAGCGAGGCGGAGGTGCACAACATCGCCGTCCGTCCGAGCTCGCAGAGCAGCGGCATCGGCCGACAGTTGTTGCGCGCGTTGCTGTCCGTCGCCGGATCCCGCCGGGTGCTGCTCGAGGTCCGCACCGACAACGCCCCGGCCATCGCGCTCTACGAATCCGAGGGCTTCACTATCCTCGGCATCCGCCGCCGCTACTACCAACCGAGCGGCGCGGATGCGTACACCATGGCCCGGCCCCGATGAGCCGGCCCGCCATCCTCGATCCGACCGCCCCCCGACCCGATGGATTTCGCCGATGACCAGCACACCAGCACTCGCCGCCGAACCGGGCGCAGCGTACGTCCGGGCCGCGGGCACGATCGTCCTCGGCATCGAGAGTTCCTGCGACGAAACGGGTGTTGGACTGGTCCGGGTCACCGACGGCGCACCGGAACTTCTCGGCTCCGCACTGGCCTCCAGTCAGGACGAGCACGCCCGGTTCGGCGGGGTGGTCCCGGAGATCGCCTCGCGGGCCCATCTGGAGGCGATGACGGCGACGGTGCACGCCGCGTTCGCCGACGCGGCGGTCGGTCCGGCTGACGTCGGGGCGGTCGCGGTGACCTGCGGACCCGGCCTCGCCGGTGCCCTGCTGGTCGGGGTGGCCGCAGCCAAGGCCTATGCCGCGGCCTGGGATGTGCCGCTGTACGGCGTCAACCACCTCGCCGGGCACGTCGCCGCCGACACCCTCGAGCACGGCGTCCTGCCGGCGCCGGCGCTGGCGCTGCTGGTCTCCGGCGGGCACACCCAGCTGCTGCGGATCGACGACCTGGCCGGCGACATCACCGAGATCGGCACCACCGTCGACGACGCGGCGGGCGAGGCCTACGACAAGGTCGCCCGGCTGCTCGGGCTGGGCTACCCCGGCGGCCCGGTCATCGACCGGCTTGCCGCGCAGGGCAACCCGGCGGCGGTCCGGTTCCCGCGCGGGCTGACCGGTCCCCGGGACGCGCCGTACGACTTCTCCTTCTCCGGGCTCAAGACAGCCGTCGCCCGGCACGTCGAGGCCGCGGAGCGCGACGGCCGGGACGTCGACGTGGACGACATCTGCGCCTCCTTCCAGGAGGCCGTCGTCGACGTTCTCACGGCGAAAACCGTCCGCGCCGCAACCGAACTCGGCATCGGTACCGTTGTCATCGCCGGTGGGGTGGCGGCCAACAGGAGGCTCCGCTCGCTGGCCGAGGAACGCTGCGCGGCCGCCGGGATCACGCTGCGGGTTCCGCGACCGGGCCTGTGCACGGACAACGGCGCGATGATCGCGGCGGTCGGCGCCCACGTGGTCGCCGCCGGCGGCGCACCCTCGGACGACCTGCTCACCGGTGACCCCGGCCTGCCGGTGTCGGTGGTGCACGTCGGGTGATCGGCTGATCCCGGGCTCGACGAGGCCGCGCCCCGGGCTCGGAAGCGAGCCGCGCCTGCGCCCTGCGGCGTTGCGGGCCGACGCTGCCGGTTGGTCGCCGCTGCAGGCCGCTCGCAGCGCCCACCGGAAGCACCGAGCCCGCTCGTCACGTGGCGGGCACGGTGTCCCGGTGCCGGGCGGGCAGGAAGAGCAGGACCGCAATGGCCGCGATCCCGGTGGCCGCCGCTGCGACCAGGGACCCCGCCGCCATCCCGTCGAGGAACGATTGCCCCACCCGCTCGGCGACGGTGGCCGCCTGGGCCGGTGGCACCAGCGCGACCGCCTGGAAACCGGCCGTGACGGAGCGGCTCGCCTCGGTCAGCGCCTCGGGGGACAGCGACGTGCCGGCCAGCGCGTCCACCAGCCGGGCGCGGTAGATGGAGCTCATCACCGACCCGACGATGGCCACCCCGAGGGTGCCGCCGATCTCCCGGGTGCTGTCGTTGATCGCCGAGCCGGCCCCGGCCCGGCCGGCCGGCAACGCGCCCATGATCGCCTCGGTCGCGGGCCCGGAGGTCAGTGCCAGGCCGCCCGCCATCAGGATCATCGAGGCGACGATCCGCCCCCAGTAGGCCGACTCGACACCCGACCCGGCGGCCACCACGAATCCGGCCGACATCAGCGCGAGACCGGCGGCAACGACGGCAGTGGTCCCGAAACGCTTCATCAGCACGATCGCGACCGGGGACAACCCGCCGATCACCACCGCGAACGGCAGGGTGGCCAGCCCGGCCTCGAGAATGCCGTACCCGCGGACGATCTGGAAGTACTGGGTGATCAGGAAGATGAAGCCGAACAGCCCGAAGAATGCCGCGGCGATGGCACCGCTAGTGGCGGAGAACCGGGCATTGCCGAACAGCGTCACGTCGAACAGCGGATCGGTGCGGCGGCTTTCCCACCACACGAACAGGGCCAGCGCCGCCACCGCGCCGGCCAGCCCGAACAGCGTGATGGCCGACGTCCAGCCGTTCACCGGCGCTTCGATGATCGACCACACGAGCAGCCCCACACCGATGATCGAGCCGAACGCACCCACCGGGTCGAACCGGCCGGGTTTCGGATCCCTGGACTCGCCCACCAGCAGCAGCAACGCCACGATGGCCACCACCACCAGCGGAATGTTGATCAGGAACACCGCGGACCAGGCGAAGTGCTCCAGCAGGAAGCCGCCGCTCACCGGGCCGAGCGCGACGGACAGACCGGTGATGCCGGACCAGATGCCGATGGCCGCCGCCCGTTCCTTCCGGTCGGGGAACAGCGAGACCAGCAATGCCAGGGTGGCCGGGAAGATCAGCGCGGCGGCCGCTCCCATCGCGGCCCGGCCGGCGATCAGCTGCCCCACCGAGCCGGACAGCGACGCGGCGAACGAGGTCACGCCGAACAACACCAGCCCGGTGAGCAGGATCCGGCGCCGCCCGAACCGGTCGCCGAGATGGCCGGCGAGCAGCAGCAGGGTGGCGAAGACCAGCGTGTAGGCGTCCACGATCCACTGCAGCTGGCTGGTGGACGCGTCCAGCTCTCGGCCGAACGTCGGCAGGGCGACGTTGACGATCGTGTTGTCGATGCCGACCAGCAACACGCTGATGCCGATCGCGCCGAGCGCCCACCAGCGCCGGCCGTCTGCGGGCGGGGGCGTGAGCGGCGCCGGCGGAGCGGCATGCCGGCCGCCGGAGGAGGGCGGTGTCGCCACTGCGAGGCCGCTGTCGGAGGGTCGCGCCATGATGTTCTCCCTGTAGGACGACGTTCTATTGTTGCAGAACGCCGTTCTATCATGGATCCCGGTGGTTGCCCAGCCCGATTGACGTGCTGTTCACCGACCGTTCGATGGCGTTTCGCTGAACAAGAAGGCAGACAATGGCCGGCATGCCCGCTCCACGCAGCACCGATACCGCGGTGGACCGATCGACGGCCAGGACGCCCAGCAGAGATGTCCAACGAGCATTGGTGGACGCCGCTGAGCGGGTTCTCGTCCGTGATGGGCCCGATGCCGTGACGGTGCGGGCGGTCGCCCAGGAGGCGGGCGTCGCCCCGATGGGCGTCTACAACCGCTTCGGCGGGAAGGACGGCCTGGTGGACGCCCTGCTGATCCGGGGCTTCGACGGGTTGCGGGCGGCGATCGCCCCGCACGGCGAGTCCGACCCGGCGGAGCGGCTGATGAAGGCCGGCCTGCGGTACCGGGAGTTCGCGTTGAGCCATGCCGCCCACTACGTCGCGATGTTCGACGACGCGATCCACCAGGAGCACCAGTCGCCGGAACTGGCGCCGCACGCGATGGCGACGTTCGAAGAGCTTGTCGGTCACGTCCGTTACGGCATGGTCGGTGGCATGCTGATGGAGGCAGACCCCTACGAGGTGGCGCAACAGATCTGGAGCACCGTGCACGGTGCCGTTCAACTGGAGATCAAAGGCATGTTGAAGACCCCGGACGCCGAGCGGACCTACCGCAATTTGCTCCAGACCCTCTACCGAGGGTTACGGACCGGGCACGATGACGCCGCGAAGTGATCTTTCCGCCCCCGATATGCGGCGGTGGATCTACCCTGTCGATGTCCGGAAGGCTCGGCACGCCGCGGCTGCCGCCCCCGTCTGTCCGCGGATCAGAGGAGTTCAACGATGAGCGCCCCGCCTGCCCACGATGCCAATGATTTCCTGAGTCCCCCAGCGGCCGCTTCGCTCCTCGCCGAACTGCGCCAGGCCACCGACGGCCGGATCGGCGACAGTCTGTCCCAGGCCGTCCGCGCCGTCACCCGGGCAAGCTCGACCCTCCCGCCCGACGAGGTGGACAGCGCGATCGCTGCGATCGCCCTGCTGCTTGCTGCCAACGACCCGACAATCCTCGACGGCGCGGCCGACGAGGAGGCGCTGCGCCGATGGTTGCACCACGTCGACACCGAGTTGACTCCGGGCCGCCGGCTCAAGGCGGAAGCCGCCCTCGCCCGGATGGAGATCGGGGAGAACAACGAGTGGTACGCCGCCCACGAGAGTGCCGGCACGCTGCCCGATGCGCTGAAGGTGGTTCACCGGCTCCGGGACGGCCTGCACGACGCCTCGGGCGGCTGACCGGGCCCCTTGATCGCCCCGGGTGGTCGATCTTCCGGAGCCACCGCCAGGGCAGGCGATCGTCCCAGCTGGTCGATCCTCCAGGGCTGACAGCCCTCCGCGGCTGAGCGCCTCGGCGGGTCGCCGGCCGGTCAACCCGCCGCCGCGAGCGGCCGCCACTCGCGGAAACAATTCCTGACCAATCGGGGCGGTGAACTGCGGCCCCGTCAATGGCCGAGCCGTTGCTGTGGATATCCGGACGGCCGCCGGATGGAATGTCGCGGGTCGACGGCGTGGAATTGATCCACCATCACACCCCTGTTCCGCCATGATTCCGCGCTCACGGCGATGAGCATTTGTGGGGTGCTTAGACCATCTCGACCTGCTCGCGAATGCCGTGCCGGTGGAAGTAGTCGTCGGTCAGGAAGGTGACTTCCAGCGGTGCCACCGGGCATTTGATGGGGACGTCGGTGATGTGCACGACGAACCGGCCGCCCCGAAATCCCGCCAGCGCCATCTTCAGGTCGGCCGCACCGTCCAGGCTGTAGAAGTCGAAGATCGACCGTCGCCACTGCAGGCCCCCCAGCATGCCGGGCGCCTGGTCGGGGCACGGGCCGGCACCGGTGCCGATGACGAGGTAGTCGTAGGGCATCGACCGGCCGTCCCGCAGCGACACCGTCGAGCGGTCCGGGTCGATGACTCGACCTCACCGATGGTAGTTCTGTGGGTCTTTCTCCTCACCATTCGGCCGGCGCGCGTGGGCGTCGGCGTTGGACAGCTGGCTCACACGCCCGAGTTCACCGGCGCTGGGGCAGCGAGAGCGACCGCGACGTCCGCGGGCCCGGTCAGCGTGTTGTGCACGGTGCAGTGCGAGGCGACCGCAAGGAATGCGTCACGCCGTTCCACCGGCAACGCCGATGGCGGCGTGATCAGCACCTTCAACGCCCTGACCCGGGCCGGTCTGCCGCCGATCTCGTAGGACGCGGACACCGCGAGACCGCCGGGATCGATGGAATGACGCATCAGGTACCGGCGGGCGTAGAAGCCGACACAACTGGCCAGTGCGGCGACGAACAGTTCCGTCGGGGTCGGTGCCACGTCCGTTCCACCGATGTCGAACGGCTGGTCGACCAGCACTGTGTGGCCGCGGATGTCCACCGCGAACCGATCTTCGCCCAAGTGGCGGACGTGCATCATGTCTGACATTGCGGGTCCCCTCGTGGCATTGAGACGTGCGGTGGGCCAGTTGGCTCCAGACCGCACCGGAATACCCCCAAGGGTATAAGGGGTGGGGCGCTTCCGCCACGGTCGAAGGTCCCGACCTCCGCCCGCCCGGGCCGCCCTGCCCGGCCACCGGACGCGGCGAGGCCCGATCGGTGGAGCTCCCCGGCACCAATTTCCGCACCTGACGGTGTTCATCACCACGACCTCATCATCACGGCGTTCATCACGACGACGTTCATTGCTCCGGCGTTCATCACGACGACGTTCATTACTCCGGCGTTCATCACGACGACGTTCATTACTCCGGCGTCATCACCGCGACGTTCATCACGACGGCGCTGAGGCGGCCGTCCGGCGTGCGCGACGCCGCTCTCCGGCGCGCTCACCAAACCGATCGCCTCGCAGCATCTGGGATCGATGCTGTCCGACCGGCAGGTCCGCGTCGAAACCGATTTCCTCGTCGAACGTATCGACCAGGAGAACAAGAAGCTCGTGTCCTACGACGAGCGGGAGATCGAATTCGACCTGCTGGTCACCGTTCCGCTGAACATGGGCGCCGACTTCGTCGCGCGGTCGGGACTCGGCGACGAGCCGAACTACGTCCCTGTCGACAAGCACACCTTCCGGTCCTCGGCGCATCCGAACATCTTCGCGATCGGCGACGCCTCCGACATTTCGACATCGAAAGCCGGATCGGTGGAGCATTTCTCGGTCGAGGTCTACTGCGACAACTTCTGCGACCTCGTCGCCGGGTCGCCGATGAGCCGCTCTTCCGACGGGTCACGCGAACTGCTTGATCGAATCCGGTGACGGCAAGGGAATGTCGATCGACTTCAATGACGACGCCGAGCCGATGACCGGCAAGTACGCAGATGCTCTTCATCTGACGGTCGGTGGGGCGTTCAGCGCCCGCCCGGAGGTTCAGCGACCGCGCCGTTGAGATCACCCCGGTCCTGCGCGGGTGACTGGGCAGGACCGGGG
This sequence comes from uncultured Actinomycetota bacterium, assembly GCA_963785455.1. Classification (GTDB taxonomy): domain Bacteria; phylum Actinomycetota; class Actinomycetes; order Mycobacteriales; family Nakamurellaceae; genus Nakamurella. The sequence continues at coordinate 313,800 of CAWAVL010000017.1, read as the reverse complement.
GACAAGGATCGGGTGGCGGGTCGGACGGTGCCGTGATCCGGTTCCGGAGTGCGGCCGGGCAAAGGACCGGGTGGCGAGCCACCGGTCGGCGATGCGTCAGGCCAGGGACAGGAAGAGCTTCTCCATCACCTTGGTGTCGATGGTTTCTTCACCACCGGACTCCTGCAGGCATTGCTTCAACCCGGCCGCGATGATGGCGAAGCCGGCCCGGTCCAGCGCCCGGCTGACGGCGGCGAGCTGGGTGACGACGTCCTGGCAGTCGCGGCCGTCCTCGATCATCTTGAGCACCCCGCCGATCTGGCCCTGTGCCCGGCGCAGCCTGTTGACCACGGTGCCCATCGTTTCCGGAGCGAGCTCGACCATGGTGTCCTCCCGAGAGTGCTGCCGGCGTCGAGGTAATGGCCCGTCCCGGGCAAACAGTCACCCGGTCCGCGCGTGACGATGCAGGCGCTGATACCGCCCAGGGTATCAGCGGGCGGCGGTGCGAGACGGGACGGCGCGGAAGCTGCTCGACGCGCGGTCGTTCACTGCCAGCGGCCCTGGTGTCGCCCGCACAGATAACCGGTGGAATGACACTTCGTGCAGGCCACCGGTTCGCCGTCGGTGCTGTCCAGTCGCAATTCCCGACAGGACGGGCAATCGATCAGGGGGCGAAAGCATTTCGTGCACACCATGGATTCTTTCCCCCCGTATTCCGCCGATTCGCCACCATTCCGCCTCCGGTGCATTGCGGGCGACCGGCCGAACGTCCGGGACGAAATGTGGGTGCACCGCACGGATGTGCCCGGGCATTCCCCTCGATGCGCGCGAATAGTCAAGCACGGTGTCGGGCGGCGGGGGAGGGTTCGAGTCGAACACCGCCCGTTCGTGGGCCGGCGCGGTCGGTTCGAACCCGACGAACCGGACAGTCATCCGGATGTGTCGGTCGGCGCAAAGCGGCGCAGCGGGCATGATCGCGCAGCGAACCCTGCCGCGCGGCCAATCCGGACCCGGTGGTTGAGACCTGGCACTCACGTGGCTAGAGTGCTAGTCGAACGGCACAGTGACGGTCCGGCACCCGCGACGACGGTCCCGATCAGCGCCGCTCACCCGAAGACAACCGCCGGCAGGTCCGCGAGGTCCCTGCTACTTCAGTCGAACCCCAGAAGGGGGAGGTCACACCGTGGCGAGCGTGAACATCAAGCCGCTCGAGGACAAGATCCTCGTTGAGGCCAACGAGGCCGAGACGACGACAGCGTCCGGCATCGTCATTCCTGACACCGCCAAGGAGAAGCCCCAGGAGGGCACCGTCCTTGCAGTAGGCCCGGGTCGCTACGACGACAACGGCAAGCGCATCCCGATCGACGTTGTCGAGGGCGATGTGGTCATCTACTCCAAGTACGGCGGCACCGAGGTCAAGTACAGCGGCAAGGAGTACCTGCTGCTGTCCGCACGCGACGTGCTGGCCAAGGTCGCCAAGTGACACCGGCCGGCCGCCGGTAGCCCTGCTGGACGTCACGGCAGGCTCCCGGCGCCGGCCCGAGCTGTGTTCGACCCGCGCCCCGGCGGCCCGCACCCGCGGGCGGTCGGGGCGCGGTCGTACACGGCGCCATCATCACCAGCCGATCATCACGAGTTGAACACCCGAGATTCCTCAAGGACTGGACACAACCATGGCGAAGCAGATCAGCTTCGATACTTCAGCCCGCGCCGCCATGCAGCGCGGGGTCGACAAACTGGCCGACGCGGTCAAGGTCACCCTCGGCCCGCGTGGTCGATACGTCGTCCTGGACAAGAAGTTCGGCGGCCCGACGATCACCAACGACGGCGTCACCATCGCCCGTGACGTCGACCTGGACGACGCCCAGGAGAACCTGGGTGCCCAGCTGGCCAAGACGGCGGCCACCAAGACCAACGACGTCGCCGGTGACGGCACCACCACCGCCACCATTTTGACCCAGGCGATCATCGCCGAGGGCCTGCGGAACCTGGCGGCCGGCGCGAACCCGCTGGCGCTGCGGTCCGGCATCATGCAGGCCGCCGACCGGGTCAACGAGCTGCTCACCGAGTGGGCGACCCCGGTGGCCGGTGACCGCGCGGCGATCGCGCAGGTCGGCACCATCGCCTCCCGCGACCAGGTGATCGGCGACCTGCTCGGTGAAGCGCTGGAGAAGGTCGGCGCCGACGGCGTCGTCAGCGTCGAGGAGCACTCCGGCCTGGGCACCGAGCTCGAGTACACCGACGGCGTGCAGTTCGACAAGGGCTACATCTCGCCGTACTTCGCGACCGACCCCGAGGCCGGCGAGGCCGTGCTCGAGAACACACTCGTGCTGCTGGTCCGCGAGAAGATCTCCGCGCTGGCCGACATCCTGCCGCTCCTGGAGAAGGTGTTGCAGGACAGCAAGCCACTGCTGATCATCGCGGAGGACGTCGAGGGCGAGGCGCTGTCCACCCTGGTGGTCAACGCCATCCGCAAGACGTTCAAGGTCGTCGCGGTCAAGTCGCCGTTCTTCGGCGATCGCCGCAAGGCGTTCCTGCAGGACCTGGCGATCGTCACCGGCGCCGAGGTGGTGTCGTCCGAGGTCGGGCTCAAGCTGTCCGATGTCGGGCTCGAGGTGCTGGGTACCGCACGCCGGGTCACCGTCACCAAGGACGACACGACGATCGTCGACGGCGGCGGATCGGCGGAGGCCGTCGCCGAACGGGCGGCGCAGCTCCGCAAGGACATCGACAGCACCGACTCCGACTGGGACCGCGAGAAGCTGCAGGAGCGGTTGGCCAAGCTGGCCGGCGGCGTCGCCGTCATCAAGGTCGGTGCGGCCACCGAGATCGAGGCGAAGGAGCGCAAGCACCGCATCGAGGATGCCGTGCACGCCACCAAGGCCGCGGTCGCCGAGGGCATCATCGCCGGCGGCGGCTCCGCCCTGGTGCACGCGTCGGCCGAGCTCGCCGACCTGGAGGCCGAACTCAGCGGCGACGAGGCCACCGGCGTCGGCATCGTCCGGCGGGCGCTGTCCTCCCCGGCCTTCTGGATCGCCGCCAACGGCGGCGTGGAGGGCGCGGTGGTCGTCTCCAAGATTGCCGCCCTGACCGTCGGCCAGGGGTACGACGCCAATACCGGCGAGTACGTCGACATGGTGAAGGCCGGCATCATCGACCCGGTCAAGGTCACCAAGTCCGCAGTGTCCAACGCGGCGTCGATCGCCGGGATGGTGCTGACGACGGAGACCACCGTCGTCGACATCAAGGAAGAAGAGCTCGAGGTCAACGGCGGCGGCCACCACGGCCACAGCCACTGATCCCAAGGACTCTGGCTGGCCGCACGGCCGACCGGCGGCTCGGCATCTCGGACCAGCGGGCGGGCATCCCTTCGGGGTGCCCGCCCGCTGTCGTCCCGGATGAGGCCGGTCGGTCGGCCGGTCTGCCGGCCCGGGTGGCGGACCCGGGTGGCGGACCCGGGTGGCGGAGACGACGGGAGACGTCGGTCTCGGGCGGTTGTCCGGCACGGCTGAACCGCCCGTGGTGCCGGGTCGAACGTCCGGCGCGGTGACCGCACAGCGCGGTGACGGCCTGCCGAGGCGAACGGCTGACGTGATCACTGTCGGCACCGACCGGCTTCATCCATTGGTGCGCGAAAGGCGGTCCGGCGCACTACCATCGTGTGATGGCCGGCCGCCGGATGGTCCCTTCGCGGAGTTCTGGCGTCAGGCTGCGGCCGTCCGGACGATGGCCGGCCGCTCTGACGAGTGGCATTCGGATGGCCCGACCGCCCTCCGCGGGGCGTTCCACGGGGGGTGTGCGCCCGGCGAGTTGCGCGCCGAGGGCCTCAGTGCGCGGCGGACAGGGCGAGCATCTGGGCCCGCTCTCCCTCGGAGAGCCCACCCCAGATGCCGTAGGGCTCGTGCACCTGCAGGGCGTGCGCCCGGCACGCCGCCATGGCGGGACACTCGAAACACACCGCCTTGGCCTGTGCCTCGCGACGCGCGCGCGCCGGTCCGCGCTCGCCCTCGGGATGGAAGAAGTAGGAGCTGGCCATCCCTCGGCACGCCGCATGCAGCTGCCAGTCCCACAGATCCGCATTCGGGCCGGGCAGGCGCCTGGTGTCAGCCACGTCGATCCCCTCCAGAGACGTCACGGCGGCTGTGAAGATCGACCGGGGATCCGGTCCCCGGTCGATCTGTGCGACCACCATCAGTGCCGTACAGAACAGTGCTGCCGAGGCCGTGCGGCCGCCGATCACGTCCGCCCTGCTACGACCGCGCCGGGGATCGGCGCGCGGTCGGTGTCGCGGGTGATTTCGGGGCCGGTCGAGGCCCGCAGGACCATCGACAAATCCGTCGAACTACCGCAAACAGGCCGGATCCGCGCTGATCCCGGCGTTGTTGATCTCCAGACCCTAGAGCGCTGCACGGTCGCCGACAAGACCTTGATCATTGATTCAATGGATCTTGATCGGGGCGTTACCGGCCGGTCCGGGACGGGCGCGACACTGCCGGGCCTGCGGAGTGTCCACACGTCCGGCGGGTGCGCGACGCGCCGAGCCGGCCATCCCCGATCCCGCCCTTTCGTGAGGAAACCGCTACTCTCCGCAGTGACCGGTTCGTCCCTCGCCCGCAGTCCCCGATTTCCCCCATTAGGGGGACAGTATTGTCGCCTGGCCGGAGCTCAGGGGTTCAGCACGCCGGCAGGTGTCGCAGTGCAGTTACCGTCCACACCGTCCGCAGGGGGAGTCACGTGACAAGCGTGTTGATTTGCGACGAGCGCCGCAGCGCTCGTGATGGTCTGACAAGGGTGATGGGAGCGGTGCCGTCGGTCGACGGGATCGATTGCGTGGCCAGCGGGGACGAATTGCTGTCCAGATACGGCCGGCAGGCCGCGGACGTGGTGCTGATCGGCACGCAGCGGGCGCTGACCAGCGGGATCGAGGCCACCAGGCGGCTGCTGGCGATCCATCCCGCAGCGGTGGTCATCGTCTTCGGGTCGCCGGACGACACGGCCTCGATCGCTGCTGCGATCGCTTGCGGGGCAAGGGGTTTCCTGCGGTGGGATGCGACGCAGCCGGAGATCGTCGCGGCGCTGGCGGACACCCTCACCACGCCACGGCTGCCCGCCCTGCGTGACTCCATGGACGGCGAGGCGCCGCTGACCGAGCGGGAGATGCAGGTGCTACGCGGGATGAGCCAGGGGCAGTCGAACGGCGAGATCGGCCGCGAACTGTTCCTGTCCGAGGACACCGTCAAGACCCACGCGCGCAGGCTGTTCCGCAAGCTCGGGGCGCGGGACCGCGCCCAGGCGGTCGCGCTGGGATTCCGCCGCGGCTTCGTCGCCTGACCCGCTGCCAGCGAACCGCTGAGCCGGCGGCTGCCCGTTCGGGCGGGCGCACCAAGGTCCGTTCGGTGGTGTGATGTCCTGTTCGGCCCACCGAACCGTCGCTGCGACACGCCAGGGATGATGAGTCTTAGCGTCACCCGTTGGTGACGGGCGGAGCACGACGGGCCGGTCCGTTGTCGGATCGACGAGTTCGCCGTGCCGGGCGACGTCCGGCGACGTCGACAGGCGAGGGAAGTCGTCGCCGGCTGGCTACGATGGGCGGGCGGTTCGGTCGGAAGCGCATCGTCAGGGCAGGCGCAGGGCGGTTCCGGCGGGCAGCCGGCCCGGACCGCGGGACGTTGCCGGGCGCCGCCGTGCCCGACCCGCCACGGCATGTAACGGGGGAGCCGCCGAGCGCGATGAAGCAGTCACGGGATGCCGCCGACTCGAGCGACCTGGAGCACCTGGTCGACAGAGCCGTCGACGGCGATGCCGCAGCGTTGGACCAGGTGTTGGGTCTCATCCACCCCGTTGTCGTTCGTTATTGCCGCTCGCGTATGTCCGCAGGCCATCGTTCGTTGTCCTCTGCGGATGACGTCGCCCAGGAGGTGTGCATGGCTGTGTTCACGGCGTTGCCCACGTTCCGGCGCGAGGGCAAACCGTTCCTGGCCTTCGTCTACGGCATCTGCGCCCACAAGGTGGCCGACGCTCACCGCGTCGCATCCCGCTCCCGATCGATGCCGATGGCGGAGGTGCCGGATTCGGCGTCCACCGATCAGGGGCCGGAACAGAACGCCGTCGCTCTCGCCACCGCCGGCGTGGTCGACGACCTGCTCGGGGTGCTCCCGGACGCCCATCAGGAGATCCTCCGGCTGCGCGTGGTGGTCGGGCTGAGCGCCGAGGACACGGCCGAAGCGCTGGGCATGACGGCCGGTGCGGTCCGGGTCGCCCAGCATCGCGCCCTGGCCAAGCTGCGCCATCTTCTCGCTGATGACGAATTGCTGACCGAACAGCTGGTGTGATGGTCAGCCGATCCGGTTCCCGCCGGGTCGATCCCGGTTCGCCGCTGGTCGACCTGGACCTGGTGTTCGCCGACGACGCGCGGGTCGACGAGCTCACCCGGGGCATGCCGGACACCGGGCACCCAACGGTCCCCGAGGGGCGAGTTGCCGGCCACCGCGCTGCGGATGCATCGCCCGGCTGGGGGCGGGCGGTCGGCGGTCCGGCCCAGCACATGCGGGTCGTCGACCGCGATCCGCTGATGGACCTGCTGCGCAACTGGCGCGCGGAGTTGACGGCGCCCCCGCTGCCGCCCGCGCCGGACGTGCATCGGGTGATGAGCGCCGGTGCCGGCGGGGCGGCAGAGCGACCGCTGCGCTCCGTCCTCGCGGTCGCCGCCGCCATCGTCGCGCTGCTGGTGGGGTCGGCGACGGTGGGGTCCAGGCATGCCGCACCGGACAGCGCCCTGTGGGCGGTGACCCGGGTGATCTGGCCCGACCGTGCCGAGTCGCTGGCGTCGTCGCAGAACGTCCAGCAGGCGCTGCACCGGGCCCAGGTCGCGCTGGCCACCGGCCGCACCCAGGATGCGCAGCTGGCGCTGCTCCTGGCGGCAACGGAGCTGGGCAAGGTCGATGACGGGGACGGCCGGATCGACATGCAGGCACAGGTTGACCAACTGTGGAGAGTGGCTGCGCCGCAGGGGTTGTCCGGCACCTCCCTGGCTCCCGATCTGTTGGCCGGGGAGCCGGCGGGATCGGTGGCCAGGCCCGTCCCCGCGGCACCGTCCGCCGGCACCGATCGGACGTCGGCCCGGTCGTCGGCCCGGTCGTCCTCGAAGCCGGGCACGTCGCCGGCATCGGGATCCGCGGGCGCCCTGTTGCCGACGTCGCAGGCCGGCGCCGGGCCGCTCGGCACGGCTCCCGACACCGCCGGAAGCCAGCTGGACGCAGATCTGCCGGAGGTCGAGGCGGGCGCGGTGTCGGGCACGGTTCCGGTGTCCCAGCAGCCCGTTGTTGCGGCGCCCCCCACCGACCCCGGGGGCCCGGCGGCGGTGATCACTCGGCCGGCGACCACTCGGCCGGCCACCGGTGCGCCCGACGTGAGCAATCCGGCTGCGCCGCCGGTCGCCAACCCGCCGATCGTCACTGAACCGGTCGTTCCTTCGCCGGTCGACGCCCCCGGCAGCGTTGTCCCGTCGCCGGCGACGGCCATGACCCCGGCGGCCACCGTCATGACCTCGCCGACGACCCTGGTGACCCCGCCTACGACCGTCATGACCCCGCCGGCCCCGGTTGCTGCAGACCCGGCGCCGTCGTCCATCCCGGACACCGCGACGTCGGCGGCTCCCCCGGTGCCTGGCCCGGCGCCCCAGCCGACCGGCTCGGACACGGTCACGCCCGAATCGATTCCCGATGCGAGCGAACCGGACGCCGTCCCCGATGCGAGCGGACCGGACGCCGTCGCCGGCGCGAGCGGGAACGGTGCGAGCGAGGTATCCACGCCTGACGACTCCACCGTCGGCAGCACGACGGCCGATTCGACGCCGACCACCTGAGTCGCTCGGCCCCGTCGGTCCGTGCACCGCTGCGCGGGCCTTTGCGACAGGGACCGCCGTCCGCTCCACCTCGGCGACGTCCGACTCGCGGCCTGCCGTGGACCGCGGGTGCCGGGCGGGCGCCTGACGCCGGCCGTGCACCGGCCGCCCGGCCGGTGGCCTCCCCTACGATGGGAGCACGCGTCATCGCCGGACCATCGCCCGGCCCACCCCGGTCGGGGGCGTCAGCGGAAGGTCGGTCATGTCGGTCACATCATCAGAATGGTCGGGTGCCGCCCTCGGTGGCACCGTGGGCTCCGACCCCTTCGAGACCAGCCGGACAGCGGTTCCCGACGACAAGTTCGCGACCGTCGGCCTCACCTATGACGACGTGCTGCTGCTGCCGGATGCGTCGGACCTGGTGCCGAGCGAGGCAGACACCAGCACCTGGCTGTCCCGCAACATCCGGCTGCGGGTCCCGTTGCTGTCCAGCGCGATGGACACCGTCACCGAATCCCGGATGGCCATCTCGATGGCCCGCGAGGGCGGCATTGGCGTGCTGCACCGCAACCTGTCGATCGACGACCAGGCCGCGCAGGTGGAGATCGTCAAGCGCTCCGAGGCGGGCATGGTGACCGACCCCGTCACCTGCCGGCCGGACGCGACGCTGCGGGAAGCGGACGACCTGTGTGCGAAGTTCCGGATCTCCGGCGTCCCGGTGACCGACACCGATGGCCGGCTGGTCGGCATCATCACCAACCGCGACATGCGCTTCGAGGTGGACCTCAGCCGCCCGGTGCGGGAGGTGATGACCCCGATGCCGTTGGTGACGGCGCCGGTGGGGGTCAGCGCCGAGGCTGCGCTGGGGTTGCTGCGCAAGCACAAGATCGAGAAGCTGCCGCTGGTCGACGGTGACGGCAAGCTCCGCGGGTTGATCACCGTCAAGGACTTCGTCAAGACCGAGCAGTACCCGAACGCCACCAAGGACGCCGACGGCCGGCTGTTGTGCGGCGCCGCGGTCGGTGTCGGCGAGGAGTCGTTCAAGCGGGCGATGGCGTTGGTCGACGCCGGCATCGACGTGATCATGGTGGACACCGCGCACGGGCACTCGATGCGTGTGGTGGACATGGTCGCCCGGCTGCAGGCCGAGGTCGGCCGCCGGGTGGACATCGTCGGCGGCAACGTCGCGACGCGGGCCGGCGCGCAGGCGTTGGTGGACGCCGGGGCGGACGCCGTCAAGGTCGGTGTCGGGCCCGGATCGATCTGCACCACCAGGGTTGTCACCGGCATCGGCGTGCCGCAGGTGACCGCGATCTACGAGGCGTCCAAGGCGTGCCGGCCGGCCGGGGTGCCGGTGATCGGTGACGGCGGCCTGCAGTACTCCGGCGACATCGCGAAGGCCATCGCGGTCGGCGCGGACACCGTCATGCTCGGTTCGCTGCTGGCCGGCGTTGCCGAATCGCCGGGCGAATTGATCTTCGTTGCCGGCAAGCAGTACAAGACCTACCGGGGCATGGGATCGCTCGGTGCCATGCAGTCCCGCGGCGAGGCCCGCTCGTACTCCAAGGACCGGTACTCCCAGGACGATGTGCTCTCCGACGACAAGCTCGTCCCCGAGGGCATCGAGGGCCGGGTCCCGTTCCGCGGCCGGCTGTCCGATGTTGCGCACCAGCTGGTCGGTGGCCTCCGGGCGGCGATGGGCTACACGGGGTCTTCGAGCATCGAGCAGCTCAAGGACGCCAAGCTCATCCGGATCACCTCGGCCGGCCTGCGCGAATCGCACCCGCACGACATCTCGATCACCTCCGAGGCGCCGAACTACATGGACAGCTGACCCACCCGGTCCAGGCGCTGCGCGCTGGGCCGCATGATCAACTGGCCACCGCGCGCGGTAGGTGGCCGCCCGGCCGGTCGCCTACCCTTCAACGCGACAACCGGCCCGGCGGATCCGCGGGGCCGAACCGCGAACCCGCAGGAGCATCGGTGCCAGAGGTCGAGATCGGCATGGGGCGCACGGCCCGTTCGGCGTACGACCTGGCCGACGTGACCATCGTGCCGTCCCGGCGGACCCGATCGTCATCGGACATCTCCACGGCGTGGCAGATCGACGCCTACCGGTTCGAGATCCCGCTCGTGACGCAGCCGTCGGACGCGGTGGTATCACCGGCCGTTGCGTCGGCGGTCTCTGCGCTCGGCGGGTTGGCGGTGCTCGACGGTGAGGGCCTGTGGGCGCGCTACCCCGATCCGCAACGGGAGATCGACACGCTGATCGAGCAGGGCAGCAGGGCGGACGATCCCGACGAGCTGATCGCCGCACTGCAGCGGGTCTACCACGCACCGGTCTCGGTCGATCTGCTGTCGGAGGCCATCCGAACGCTGCGGGACGGCGGCGGCACCGTCGCGGTGCGGCTGTCCCCGCAGAACGCGTCGGCGCTGGCCGGCCCGGCGATCGCCGCCGGCGTGGAGATGCTGATCATCCAGGGCACGATCGTGTCCGCCGAACACGTGCAGGCCGACGGCGCCGCGCTCAACCTCAAGTCGTTCATCGCCGATCTGGACGTGCCGGTGATCGTCGGCGGCTGCTCGAACGCCCAGACCGCGACGCACCTGATGCGGACCGGCGCGGCCGGCGTCATCGTCGGGACCGGCCACGGGGTGACGACGACCACCGATGACGTGCTGGGCATCGCCGTGCCGATGGCCACCGCCATTGCCGATGCCGCCGCCGCCCGGCGGGCGTACCTGGACGAGACCGGCGGCCGCTACGTGCATGTCGTCGCAGCAGGCGGGATCGAGACCAGCGCGGACATCGCGAAGGCCATCGCGTGCGGTGCGGACGCCGTCATGCTCGGTGAACCACTCGCGTGGGCGGCCGAGGCGCCGGCCGCCGGCTGGTACTGGCCGTCGACCGCCGCACACCCGGTGCTGCCCAGGGGTTTTGCCGCGCCGTGCGGGCCGGCGGACGTGCCGCTCGCCCAGTTGCTGACCGGACCGGCGCTGGGTGCCGACGGCCGGACCAACCTGTTCGGTGCCCTCCGCCGGGCGATGGCCAAGTCGGGGTACACGGATCTGAAGGGCTTCCAGAAGGTCGGGCTGAGCGTCCACGCCTGAACCACTGGCACGCCCGGCTGCGCATCCGCGGGGCGGGGGCTGCCGGGCCCTGGTCACCGCTGCATCGGGTGCTCGGGTCGCAGGCGGGCGGTCCGCGCAGCGGACTCAGCGCGGGCTGGGTCGGCGATCGCGCTTGGGTTGTCGCAGGCCCGCCGCGCCCAGCCGGCGGAGCAACTCGCGCGAGTCCACCGGGTGCGCGCCCGCGTCGACCAGTTGCTGGTAGCGCTCGCCCGGGACGTCGTAGTGATCGTGGTCGAATCCGCGGCGGGGGATCCCGTTCGCCGCGGCGAACGCGTGCAGCTCGGCGTACGAAGAGTCACTGACCAGGTGCGACCAGACCCGGTCGTGCGCGGGCCAGCGCGGCGGGTCGATGAGCACGCTCATCGGCCGAGGTTAGGTCACCGCTCGGCCACCGGACCGCGGCGCAGGCGATCGGGCGGTCCGGTGCCGGGCCGCTCATGTCAGGGGCGCAGCAGCACCTTGGTCGCACGGCGCTCGTCCATCGCGCGATAGGCCTCGGGTGCCTCCTCTAGCGGCAGCTCGAGATCGAAGACCTTGCCCGGGTCGATCGTCCGGTTCCACACCCGGTCGATCAGGTCCGGCAGGTACTGGCGGACCGGGGCCGGACCGCCGTGCAGATGCACACCGGAGCGGAACAGCACCTCACCGGGGAGGTTCACGCCGTGGCTGACACCGACGTACCCGACGTGGCCACCGGCGCGGGTCGATCGAATGGCCTGGAGCATGGACTCCTGGGTGCCGACCGCCTCGATGACGGAATGCGCGCCGAGGCCGCCGGTGAGTTCCTTGACCCGCGCCACGCCCTCGTCACCGCGCTCGGTGACGATGTCGGTGGCGCCGAAATCCTTGGCCAGTGCCTGCCGCACGTCATGCCTGCTCATCGCGATGATCCGTTCGGCGCCGAGCTGCTGGGCCGCGAGCACGCCCAGCAGTCCGACCGCCCCGTCACCGACCACAGCAACAGACTTGCCCGGGCCGACGGCGGCAGCGACCGCGGCGAACCAGCCGGTGCCCAGCACGTCCGACGCAGCCAGCAGGCTCGGTACGAGGTCGTCACCCGGCGCGTCGGGAGTGGCGACCAGGGTGCCGTCGGCGAGCGGGATGCGCGCGTACTGCGCCTGGGCGCCGGTGGGAGTGGCCGGCTCCCGGTTGACACAGAAGGTCTGATACCCCGACCGGCAGATCTCGCAGGTGTTGTCGGATGCGATGAACGATCCGACGACGAACTGCCCCGGCTGCACGGTGCGGACGTCACTGCCGACCTCCTCGACGATGCCGACGTACTCATGACCCATCGGTCGGGGCTCGTCGACGTCCTGGATGCCGCGGTACGGCCACAGGTCTGATCCGCACACGCAGGCGGCCGCGACCCGGATCACCGCGTCGGTGGACTTCTCGATGGTCGGGTCCGGGCGGTCCTCGACGCGGACGTCGCGTGGTGCGTACAGGACGGTTCCTCGCATGGTGTTGCTCCCTGATTGTGACGTCGCCGCTGGTGCGGCGTGTGGCGTTCCGGGCGGCTGGTCCGGCTGTACGCGCGTCCGTTGCGCCGACGGGTCGCGGACAGGACCGCGACCGGCGATGCCGCCGGGTCCTGTCGGGGCAACACCGTCCGCGCGGTCACACCTCCGTCGGTGTCGGGACCGGACGTGCGGGGTTGCTCCGGGGTGCGCGATGGTGCCATCGAACACCCCCGGTGCCGGGCGGAACGGCGCAGGGGTGGCGGTGTGGCCCGGCCGGCGCCGATCGGGCGGGACCGATCGCGTGCCCGGATAGACTCGCCGCCGGCCCGGAAACGTCGCTCGACCGCGTCCCGGCGCCCTCGCCGAGTTCCGGGCGCGGATCTGCGCCCATCCTGGATCGTGGAAAGGCGGCACCCGTGGGGAGCGATGCTGTGCCCGGCCCCGCCGAACCCACCGGGTCAGGTGCGGCTGGTGCGGCGTCCGCCGGCCAACCTGCCGGTGAGCCTGCAGCCCGTGCCGGTGAGCCTGCACCCCCCACCGGTGAGCCTGCCGCGGAGGCGCAGGCCCACCCCGTGCTCGTCGTCGACTTCGGCGCCCAGTACGCGCAGCTGATCGCCCGCCGGGTGCGGGAGGCCAGCGTCTACTCCGAGATCGTGCCGTCCAGCATCACCACCGCGGAGATCACCGCCAGGGAGCCGGCGGCCGTCATCCTGTCCGGCGGCCCGTCGAGCGTCTACGCCGAGGGTGCCCCGCGGATCGACCCGGCCCTGTTCGAGGCCGGCATCCCGGTGTTCGGCATCTGCTATGGCTTCCAGGCCATGGCGCAGGCCCTGGGCGGCAGCGTCGAACGCACCGGCCGCCGCGAGTACGGCGCGACCGAGCTGACCGTTACCGACCCGGGCGCGGCGCTGCTGCACGACATGCCGCAGCGACTGGGCGTGTGGATGAGCCACGGTGACGCGGTGTCGCAGGCGCCCGCCGGGTTCGCCGTCACCGCCACCACCGCCGACACCCCCATCGCGGCGTTCGAGAACGTCACCCGCCGGCTCGCCGGGGTGCAGTACCACCCCGAGGTGGTGCACTCGCAGTTCGGCCAGGAGGTGCTCCGCCGGTTCCTGCACGACGTCGCCGGGATCGAGCCGGAGTGGACGCCGGCGGAGATCCTGCAGGAGCAGGTGGAGGCGATCCGCGCCGTTGTCGGGGGCGAGAAGGTGATCTGCGGGCTGTCCGGCGGGGTCGACTCCGCGGTCGCCGCCGCCCTGGTGCACAAGGCGGTCGGTGACCAGCTGACCTGCGTCTTCGTCGACCACGGGCTGCTGCGCGCCGGGGAGCGCGAACAGGTCGAGCGGGACTACGTCGCCGCCACCGGCATCCATCTGGTCACCGTCGACGCGGCCGACCGGTTCCTCGGGGCGCTGGCCGGGGTGAGCGACCCGGAGACCAAGCGCAAGATCATCGGCCGGGAGTTCATCCGGGTGTTCGAGCAGGCGGCGGCGGACATCAGCGCGGAGGAGGGCGGCATCCGGTTCCTGGTGCAGGGCACGCTGTACCCCGACGTCGTCGAGTCCGGCGGCGGTACCGGCACCGCCACCATCAAGTCGCACCACAACGTCGGTGGCCTGCCGGAGGACCTCAAGTTCGAGCTGGTCGAACCGCTGCGCACGCTGTTCAAGGACGAGGTGCGGCTGCTCGGTGCCGAACTCGGGCTGCCGGCCGCGATCGTGCAGCGGCACCCGTTCCCCGGTCCCGGACTGGGCATCCGGATCATCGGCGAGGTCACCGCCGAGCGGCTCGAGGTGCTCCGGGCCGCGGACGCCATCGTCCGGCAGGAGATGACCGATGCGGGCGTCGACGCGCAGATCTGGCAGTGCCCTGTCGTGCTGCTCGCCGACGTCAGATCCGTTGGCGTGCAGGGAGACGGCCGCACCTACGGGCACCCGATCGTGCTGCGCCCGGTGTCCAGTGAGGACGCCATGACGGCGGATTGGTCGCGGCTGCCGTACGACCTGCTGGCCAGGATCTCGAACCGGATCACCGGCGAGGTGCCGGAGGTCAACCGGGTCGTCCTGGACATCACCAGCAAGCCGCCGGGCACCATCGAATGGGAGTGACGGACCCGACCTCCCGCCGGTCCACCGGCCCGCGCACCGGTGGTGAGCCGCGAGTTTCGACCGGCCCGACCGGATTCGCCGCATCAGGGCCGGGTGGTCCGGGCACGGACCACGGGCCGGGCACGACCGCGGGCCACCCGGGCCCGGAACCGGCCCGACCGGGCGCGGACGTCACCAGTCCGGACGCCCACCATGAACACGCACCGGTCGCGGCGCGCCGGGGACCGTGGCTGGTGCTCACCCTCGGTGCGCTGTCCGGCTTCGGGCCGCTGTGCCTGGACATGTACCTGCCGGCGCTGCCCCAACTTCCCACCGACCTGTCCTCCACGGCCGCGGCGGCGCAGCTGACACTGTCCGCGTGCATCGTCGGGCTGGCCGTCGGCCAGCTGATCACCGGGCCGCTGTCAGACCGGTTCGGCCGTCGGGTGCCGCTGCTGGTCGGCGTGGCCGTCTTCGTCATCGCCTCGGTGATCTGCGCGGTCAGCACATCGATGGCGGTGCTCATCGCCGTCCGGCTGGTGCAGGGCGCCGCCGGCGCCGCCGGGATCGTCGTCGGCCGGGCCATCGTCGCGGACCTGTTCGCCGGAAAGGCTGCGGCGGCGTACTTCTCGGCGATCGCGACGATCAACGGCCTGGCGCCGATCCTCGCGCCGGTGATCGGCGGGCAGGTGCTGCGGGTCGGGACCTGGCGGACCGTGTTCTGGGTGCTCGCGGGTGTCGGTGCGGTGCTGCTGGTGTTGGCGGCCGTCGTGCTGCGGGAGACCCTGCCGCCGCAGCGGCGCACCGCCGGCGGGTTCGGCGGCACGCTGCGTGCCTTCTCCGCGCTGCTGCGGGACCCCGGTTACGTCGGCTGCGTGCTCGCGGGCTGCCTCGTCACCGCCGCGATGTTCGGGTACATCTCCGCGTCGCCGTTCCTGCTGCAGGACGGTTTCGGGGTGTCCCCGCAGTGGTTCAGCGCGTGCTTCGCGCTCAACGCGGTCGGCATCGTGCTGGCGACGGTCGCCGGCCGGATCCTGCTGCGCTGGCGGACATCCTGGTTCCTGCTGCGCTGGGGTGTTGCCCAGGCCCTCATCGGCGCCGGACTGCTGACGGCGACCGTGCTGGCCGGTTGGGATCTGGCCATGGTGCTGGTCTCGCTGTTCGTGATGGTCTCCGCCGTCGGCTTTGCGCTGCCGCACGCCTCGGCGATCGCGATGGGTCGGCACCGGCGGATCGCCGGCTCGGCCTCCGCCCTGCTCGGGCTGACCCAGTTCGCGCTCGGCGCCGTCACGGCATCCCTGGCCGGCATCGGCGACCCCGCAACGGGTATCGCGCTGGGCGTCACCGCGCTGGTGGCCACCGTCCTCGCGGTCGGAGCGCTGCTGGTTGCCCGCGGTGCGATCAGCGCCGAACCGGTGGAGCCGACCACTGTGGCGTCGCACCGAGGGGGCTGATTTCCGCCGCGGCCCACGGGGCACAATGCCGCTGGGCCGGCGACCGATGGGTGACAGCTGGGAAGGTGACCGCGGTGGCCCGCCGTTCATGGGCGTCCGCGGGAAGGGAGAGCTGCATGACGGTCGTCGACGTGAACTGCGACGTCGGTGAGTCGTTCGGGCGCTGGGTGCTCGGCGACGACGCGGCCGTGCTGCCGTTCGTCACCAGCGCCAACGTCGCCTGTGGCTTCCACGCGGGCGATCCGACGACACTGCGCCGGACCTGCGAACTCGCCGCGAAGGAGAACGTCGTCGTCGGCGCCCAGGTGGGATACCGAGACCTGGCCGGCTTCGGCCGCCGGTTCATCGACGTCGCCGCCGACGAGCTGACCGCGGACATCATCTACCAGATCGGCGCACTGCAGGCGCTCGCGGCCGTCGCGGGGACGACCGTCAAGTACGTCAAACCACACGGCGCGCTGCACAACGCCACCGTGGAACACGAGTTGCAGGCGGCGGCGGTGGTGGACGCCGTCCGGCTGGTCGACCCGGACCTACCGATCCTCGGGCTCCCCGGATCGGCGCTGCTGGACATCGCCACCTACCGCGGGCTGCGGGCGGTGCCGGAGGCGTTCGCCGACCGTGCCTACACCCCGGCCGGCATCCTGGCGCCGCGGTCCGCGGCGGGCGCGGTGCTGTCGGATCCCACCGTCGTGGCCGACCGCGCCGTGCAGATGATCGTGGAGGGCACGGTGGTGGCCAGCGACGGGTCCGTGGTTCCGGTGCGGGCCGAGAGCATCTGCGTGCACGGGGACAGCCCCGGTGCGGTGGAGATGGCCGCCGCGGTGACCCGGGGGTTGGAACGGGCCGGCGTGGAGATCAGGGCCTTCGCGTGACGGTTCGCGGATGAACGTCACGTTGCTGCCCTGCGGCGACCGCGCCCTGCTGGCGC
Source organism: uncultured Actinomycetota bacterium (assembly GCA_963785455.1). Taxonomy (GTDB): domain Bacteria; phylum Actinomycetota; class Actinomycetes; order Mycobacteriales; family Nakamurellaceae; genus Nakamurella. Next base: position 296,908 of record CAWAVL010000017.1, on the reverse strand, counting down.
AGGTCCCCGACGTCGACGCCGTCCTGGCGCTGACGGCGGCGCTGCGTGCCGATCCGGATTGCTCCGCCGCGATCGCCGAGCTGGTGCCGGCGGCGGTGACCGTGTTGATCCGGGCCCACGACGGCTCCGACCTGCAGGCGCTGGCCGCGACCGTCACCGCGGTCGCCGGGGCCACCGACGCGGCGGACGCCGCAGCGCAGGACAGCGCGGAGGTGCGGATCCCGGTCCGCTACGACGGCCCGGACCTGGCCGACGTCGCGGCGGCCACCGGCCTGTCGACCGCGGAGGTGATCTCCCGGCACAGCGGGAGCGTGTGGCGGGCGGCGTTCGGCGGCTTCGCGCCGGGCTTCGCGTACCTGGTCGGCGGCCCACCGGACTGGGACGTGCCGCGCCGCAACGAATCCCGGACGGCCGTGCCCGCCGGATCGGTGGCGCTGGCCGGCCGATACAGCGCCGTCTATCCCGGCGAGTCGCCGGGTGGATGGCAGTTGATCGGGACGACGGAGGTGAACCTGTGGGACGTCGACCGCGATCCGCCGGCCGTGATCCGTCCGGGCACCCTGGTCAGATTCGTCGCCGACGACGGGGACGCCGACCCGGGTGCGGGTGCGGATGCGGATGCGGTGGGCGGGCCGGTGAGTGCCGAGACGGCCGGCGCGCTGGAAGTGCTGCGCACCGGACCGCAGAGCCTGTTCCAGGACCTCGGCCGGCCAGGGCTGGCGTCCATGGGCGTGGGCCGGTCCGGCGCCGCCGACCGGGCGTCCCTGCTCGCGGTGAACGCGTCGGTCGGCAACGACAGTGGTTGCGCCGTCATCGAATCCGTGTTGGGTGGCCTGTCGCTGCGCGCGCACGGCGCGGCGGTACTGGCGGTCGGAGGTGCCCCGGCGGCGGTGACCGTGGACGGCGAGCCCGTCGACGGCCGCGGGCCGGTGGAGCTGCTGGACGGTCAGATGGTCAGGCTCGGCACTCCCCAGCGGGGACTGCGGACGTACCTGGCGGTGCGCGGCGGCTTCCAGGCGCGCCGCGTCCTCGGATCACGCAGCACCGACACGCTCTCGGGTCTCGGCCCGGCACCGATCGCCCGCGGTGATCGCCTGGCCGTCGGCGCACCTCCGGTCCGCCCGCCTCCGGTCGGCGTCCCTCCGGCCGGCACACCTCCGGTCGGCGCTGCGGCTGCGGCAGGCTCGTCGGGGCCGAAGTCGGACCTCGACCCCGCGCAACCGCTGTCGCTGACGGTGATCCCGGGACCGCGGGACGACTGGTTCACCACCGCATCCGATCTCGGCGTGGGGGAGTGGGTCGTCTCCCCGCACAGCAACCGGGTCGGCGTGCGACTCGACCGCCCGCAGGGCGCCGACCCGGCGAGCGCTCCCGCGTTGCGCCGCAACGATTCGCGTGAACTGGAGAGCGAGGGCGTCACCCTCGGCGCCATCCAGGTACCGCCCAGCGGGCAGCCCGTGCTGTTCTTGGCCGATCATCCGGTCACCGGCGGCTACCCCGTCATCGGGGTTGTGCGGGCGGCCGAGGTGGACCTCGCGGCTCAGGTCAGGCCGGGGCAACGGCTGCGCTTGCGCTGGTCCGGCTGATCGCGGGAGTGCCGCCCCGTGCGGCGCTGGTCGACCGGCCACCGGCGGTGACCCGGCCGTCACCCGTCGCCCGCCACCCGGCGGTGACCCGGCCTGGAGCCGTCGACGGCGCGGTGAACACCACGACCGTGAACGGTCCCCGCACAGCGAAACGGTCCGTCACCAGTGGCGGTGACGGACCGTTCCCAGCCGAGCGGGGAGAGGACCCACTCGAGTTCAGATGTCGGCGATCAGGGTGGGTTCCGGCGCTGACGGCCGGGCAGTGCGGAGGCCAGCAGCACGACGCCCACCAGCGCGACGACCCCGGCGATGACCCACTTGGTGGCCTCGTTCAGCAGCCACCATGGATTGCCGCTGAAGCCCACCGACGCCACCGCGAAGAAGGCCAACGAGAACACCAGCCCGATCACGTTCACCCCGCGGTGCTGCGTCGCCGGGCTGGAGCCGGCTGCCCGGGTCGCTGTCGTGTCCTGCTCAGCCATTGCGCACCTCCGCGTGTCCCGCACCGACGTGCACCGTCAGGTTGATGGTGCCCCGGTCCGACGTGCCGTCCTGGGTACTGGTGACTTCCTGGTTCAGTCCGTCCGTCTGCACGCCCAGGCAGTCCAGCTGCCCGGCGTTGGCGGTGCACGTCGCGTTCACCGCGACGTCCGACGGCACGGTGACCATCGCCTCGCCGGCGCGGACCTCGACCGCGACATCGGCCGTCTGCCCGGCGGGGACGGTCAGCCGGGTGAGGTCCAGCGTGCCCTGACCACCGTTGAGCTCGAACGGGGCCCGCTCGGCCGCCGCCACCGTCAACGGCGCCCACGTCTGCTGGCCGTACCCGGTCGTCCCGTCGATACCGGTGACGGTCAACCCGAGGGTCAGCACCGACAGGAAGATGCCGGGCCCGATCAACGACTGGCCGCGTCCGCGCAGCGATCCGATCAGCAGCCCGAGCGCCACCACGGCAAGCGCTGTTGCGGCCACCCCGGCCCAGGTCAGGTGCCACCAGCCGGCGAAGATCCCGGCGGTGGCCAGGCCGCCGACCAGCAGAACCGCGCCCATGGTGACGCGGCCGACCACACTGCGCCGGCGGGGCGTCGGTGGCGCGGGGGCCGGCGCCGGTTCGGGCAGGTCCCAGGCGAACGGGGCCGCGCCCAACGGATCCCAGGCGGGCGGCTGCGGCGCAACGGGTTCCTGCGTGGCCGCGGACGCCGTCCCGGCCGGTGCCGGCGTTTCCTTGGTCAGCGAGACGCCGCCGGTGCCGGTGCCCTCCTCCCAGAAGGGGGGCTTGTCGAACGGGGACGGTGCGCCGGTGTTCGGTGTCCCCGACCACGGCTGGCGGGCGACCCACTGCTCCGCCTGCTCGCCCCACGACTGGGCCGTCGTCGTCATCCTGGCCGCCCACTCGTCGGAACCGACCTGGGAGCCGTCGGCGTTGTGCCCGGGGCAGCCCTGCCGGCGCTTGCGAATCACGGTGATCACGATGATGGTGCCGATCACCAGCGGCCAGAACGGCAGGCCCCAGGAGAACATCGATGCGATGGAACAGGCCGCGACGATGGCCAGCACAACCGCGAGGATCGGCGGCGTCGAGGAACGTCCGCGGCCCAGCAGCGACTCGGCCGCGGAGACCTCGTCACCGTCGGCCGGCAGCAGCAGCCAGCCCAGCACGTACAGCAGGCCGCCGGCACCGCCGAGCACCGTCAGGACGACGAATCCGACCCGGATCAGTACCGGGTCGACGCCGAATGCGCGGCCGAGGCCGCCGGCCACGCCCGCAACCTTGCGGTCGTTGGTCGAACGTCGGGGGCGCCGTGTCCACCAGTCCCCACCGGTGACGCCCGTGCCGGCGGCGGGATCATGTCGCGCGTTGCTCATGGCCATCAGCCTGCTCGCAGCGGCGACGTCACACCATCGGGGATCACCCTGGTTCGGCCTTCCAGGGTGAACCCGGATACCGCAAGGCCGGTTCCCGTGTGACCCTGATGGGGTGAAGTCGACCTCCGATGCCAGCACCGCCCGCGCCGGCGCGCGGTTCCGGCCGCGTCGCCGTCACCGGGAGAACGTGGATCACACTGCGCCGGAAGCTGTGTCGGACCGTGCGCAGGCCGCGGGCCGGACGATCGGTGCGGGTCAGGTGACGGGTGCGTCCGGTGCGGAACCGGGCGGCGCGCCGACCGGATCCACCGGGCAGCCGGGCGGCCGTGCCGGTACGGCCGCCACGGCGGATGCGAACAGTTCTGGGCACGACGGGCCGGCGGACGCGGGCCGTTCGGTCGATCGGACCCCGGCGGGCGTGGACCGTTCCGCCGCTGCTGCTCCGGCTGACGCGGACCGTTCCGCGCGCGAGGTATCGGCCACCCGTGACGGAGCGGCCGCAGCGCCGCGGGACCACTGGTCGGCGCCGAATCCGAGAACCGGCACAGCCGCGCTCACCCCACCGCCGTCACCGCGGTTCACCGCCGACGGGGTGCCCAAGCTGACCCGCCGCCCGGAGGGCGCGATCGTGGGTGGGGTGGCCGGCGGGATCGCCGATCACCTGCGGGTGCCGGTGCTGTGGGTGCGGGTGTCGTTCGCGCTGCTGGCCGTGATGGCCGGTGCCGGTGTGCTCGCGTACGCGCTGCTGTGGATCTTCGTGCCGCAGGGACCGAGCTCACCGAACGAGCAACCACGGCCCGCCAGCCCGCTCGAACGTCGGCAGGCCTACGGCATCGCCGCGGTGGGGGTGGCCCTGCTCATCGTGGCCACCGCGCTCGGCTTCGGCGAGGTGCTCACCTGGGTCCTCGGCCCGCTGGGCCTCGCCGCCATCGGCGCAGCGTTCATCTGGCGGGAGGCCGACGACGCACGGCGGGCCCGCTGGCGGCGGACCGCGGCCGGCATCGTCGGACCGAGCAACGGGTCGTGGTGGCGGCTGGTCGGCGGCTGCCTGCTGGTGGTCGGTGGGCTGTCGGTCTTCGCGCTCGGCCAACTCGACTTCACCGCCGTGCGCTCCGCCCTGATTGCAGTCGTTCTCACGCTGGTCGGCGTCGCGATCATCACGATCCCGTGGTGGCTGCGGCTGATCCGTGACCTCGGTGACGAGCGGCGCGGTCGCATCCAGGAGCGCGAACGCGCCGAGATCGCCGCGCACCTGCACGATTCGGTGTTGCAGACCCTTGCCCTGATCCAGCGCCAGGCCGGCGACAGCCGCGAGGTACAGCGGCTGGCCAGAAGTCAGGAACGGCAGCTGCGGACGTGGCTGTACGGGCCGGCCGGATACGCGGCGGCGGGGCAATCCTCGGAGCCCCCGTCCCGGTCGCTGGCCGCGGCGCTGGCGGAAGTCGCCGGCGAGGTCGAGGACGCCTACGCCATCGCCGTCACCCCGGTGATCGTCGGTGACGCCCCCATGGACCAGCACCTCGCCGCCCTGGTGGCCGCCGCACGCGAGGCCATGGTCAACGCCGCCAAGCACGCCCAGGTGCAGGAGATCAGCGTGTACGCGGAGGTGGAGGACGGCAAGGCCAGCGTCTTCGTGCGGGACCGCGGCGTCGGCTTCGACCAGAAGGACGTGGCGACCGACCGGCGCGGGCTCGCCGAATCCATCCGCGGCCGGATGGAGCGGCACGGCGGCACCGCCACCGTCCGCTCCCGGCCGGGCGAGGGTACCGAGGTGGAGCTCGTCGTCACCGTCAGCACCGATGCCGATGACGCCGATTCCCCGTTCTCCGCAGGCGGTGCAACGTCGGCGGGTGCGCCCGTCGACGACCAGGTGGCTGCTGATCCGCGCGTCGCCGATTCCGTGGTGGACGGCGCTCAGCCGGGCGGCGTTCAGTTCGGCGGCGTTCAGCGGCGGCGTTCACAGCGGCGGCGGTCACTCGGGCTACTCCCAGATGGACCGCGCTCAGCAGGACGGGGTCGGTACCGTTCGTGCGTCGGCCGATGCGAGGGAGTCAGCGTGAGCGAGCCCGTGAAGATCTTCCTGGTGGACGACCACGCGCTGTTCCGCACGGGGGTCAAGGCCGAGCTCGCCGGACTCGACGACGACCGGATCGAGGTGGTGGGCGAGGCCGGCTCGGTGGGTGAGGCCGTCGTCCGCATCACCTCCCACCCGCCGGACGTCGTGCTGCTCGACGTGCACATGCCCGACGGTGGCGGCCGCGCCGTCCTGGAGCAGGTGCACGCGAGCCTGCCCGACGTCGTCTTTCTCGCGCTCAGCGTTTCCGACGCGGCCGAGGACGTCATCGCCGTGATCCGGGCCGGTGCTCGTGGCTACGTCACCAAGACGATCTCCGGACGGGAACTGGCCGACGCGGTGGTGCGGGTCGCCGCCGGCGACGCGGTCTTCTCGCCCCGGCTGGCCGGTTTCGTGCTGGACGCCTTCTCCGACCGCAACGGGCCTGCGGCCGTCGCCGACCCGGAGCTGGACATGTTGTCCCCGCGGGAGCGCGAGGTGCTCAAACTGCTCGCCCGCGGATATGCCTACAAGGAGATCGCCGCTCAGCTGTTCATCTCCATCAAGACGGTGGAGACACACGTCTCCAGCGTGCTGCGCAAGACGCAGAAGTCCAACCGTTACGAGCTCTCCCGGTGGGCGTCCGACCGGCGGCTGGTCTGACCGGTGGGTGGCTGACCGGCGGCCGGTCCGACCGGTGGGTGGCTGACCGGCGGCTGGTCCGACCGGTGGGCGGCTGATCGGCTGTGTGTGTCGACCGGCGGTTGGCCGGTTGTCCCGATCGGCGGCCGGCCCGTCACCGCTGCTCCGAAACAGTTGCGATGAAACGGGTCGGTATCAGCGCGGCGGACCGATGACTGCCCGGCGCATTCGGCCTGTCGGTGGTCCGGTCTAGCGTGCCGGCCAGCAGCAATCCGACAGGGGAGATGCCATGACAACACTGCAGGATCGGCCGGGCACCGCGCTGGTCGTGGTGGACGTGCAGAACGCCGTCGTGCGCGGGGCGCCGCAGCGGGACGCCGTCGTGAAGAACATCGCCGGCCTGGTGGACAAGGCACGGCAGCGGCAGGTCCCGGTCCTCTGGGTGCAGCATTCCGACGACGAGCTCGTCCGCGGCACCGACGACTGGGCGATCGTGCCCGAGTTGACCCGCGCCGATGCGGAACCGCTCGTGGAGAAGCACTACGGCGACGCGTTCGAGGACACCGACCTGGAGGCGGTCCTGTCCGGGGCCGGCGTCGGCCGGCTGGTGATCGTCGGCGCAGAGTCGGACGCCTGCATCCGGTCCACACTGCACGGCGCGCTGGTACGCGGATACGACACGACGCTGGTGCAGGACGCGCACACCACCGGCGACAAATCGGCGTGGGGAGCGCCGCCGCCGGAGCAGGTCATCGCGCACACGAACCTGTACTGGAGTTTCCAGACCGCACCCGGGCGCACCGCCGGGACGGTCGCGACCGAGGAGGTGGACTTCGGCGCCGCCTTGACTCACCGCGCCGGCTGACCGGCCGTCACCGACCCGACCGTCCACGCCGGCTTCCCGGCCGTCACCGACCCGACCGTCCACGCCCGCTGATCGGCCGTCGCCGTCCGACAGCGGCTACTTGCGGCCGAGCCTGCCGCGGCCCATGGCGAGTAGCAGCATGCCGAGATCGGTGCCGGACGGGCCGAGTACGCGGAACCGCTCGAGGATGGCCATCTCGCGGCTGTAGACGATCTTCGGGCCGCCCAGCGTCTTGCGAGCGGTACCGATCGCGTGGGAAACCGCCGTGCGGCGCTGGATCAGCCGGACCAGTTCCGCGTCGATGGCGTCGATCTCCGTCCGCAGCTCGTCGATGCCGGCCTGGTCGGTGGGAACCGGAACTTCTTCGGGTGCTGGCGTTGCGTCGATGACCGTCTCCGGGTTGGTACGGGTGCGCTGATGCACCGGGAGGTGGAATGCCGCCGCGGGTGGCGCTGCGGGATGGGTCACCAGTGGTGCGGTGGACCGTGCGGTGAAGGGAGCGCTCGTCATGGTGGACCTCATTCTGCCCCGCCCGTCGGGCCCGGAAACGGAAAACGCCCCGGGCCTGTGCGGACCTCGGGGCGTCGTCGTGGCGGGTGGTTCAGCCGCGGACGGGCACCGGGATCCGGTACCCATAGAAAAACTCCGGCCGTGCGAGGGCACAGCCGAGGCTTCCGCGGGTGGTCATGCCCGTAGTGAACCACATTCATCGTTCCGTGCACACCCGGCGCGGGTCGAGGTGGCGGGTACCGGCACGTCGGGGTCGATCTCGGCGTTCAGGAGCCGAAGAATGGTGCCGCGGGTGGGGACCCACGGTCGCCGCCGGTGGCGACGCCAACGTGGCACGCGCCCCGACGTCACGGGGGCTGTCGGCCGTTCCGGGTAGCGTTGTCGCCGACATGACAAGCCTTTTCGAGCTCCCGCCCGCCGGGCTGGCGACGGCCACGGCGGTGGGTGTCCGCAACCTCGGTGCCGAGGCGGCGGCGGCGAACGCCGAGCGCGCCCGGGAACGCGCAGCGCGGGCCAAGGCCCGCGCGGACGAGCTGCTCGAGGGGCTGAACCCGCCGCAACGCGAGGCCGTCGATCACCGCGGGGCGCCGCTGCTGGTGGTCGCCGGCGCGGGATCGGGCAAGACCCGGGTGCTGACCCGGCGGATCGCCTATCTGTTGGCGGTGGGTGGCGCGCAGCCGGGGGAGATCCTGGCGATCACCTTCACCAACAAGGCCGCCCGGGAGATGAAGGAGCGGGTCGCCGATCTGGTCGGCAACCGCGCCAGGGCGATGTGGGTCTCGACGTTCCACTCGATGTGCGTGCGGATCCTGCGCGCCGAGGCGGCCCAGCTGGGGATGAAGTCCACCTTCACCATCTACGACGCGGCGGATTCGCAGCGGCTCGCGCAGCTGGTCGCGTCCGGGCAGAACATCGACACCAAGAAGTACCCGGCCCGCTCCCTCGCTGCGCAGATCTCGAACCTGAAGAACGAGCTGATCGACCCGCAGACCGCCATCGACCGGGCCGACTCGGACCAGGCCAAGATCATCGCGCGGGTGTACGAGGGCTATCAGTCCCGCCTCCGCGCGGCGCAGGCTTTCGACTTCGACGACCTGATCATGCAGACCGTGGAGCTGCTGCAGGCCTACCCGAACGTCGCAGAGCACTACCGGCGGCGGTTCCGGCACGTGCTGGTCGACGAGTACCAGGACACCAACCACGCCCAGTACATGCTGGTCAAGCACCTGGTCGGTGGATCGACCGACGACCGCGAGGTCCGCACCGCCGACGGTGAACTCGTCCGTCCTGCGGTGTCCGAGGTGCCGCCGGCGGAGCTGGTCGTGGTGGGCGATGCCGACCAGTCGATCTACGCGTTCCGCGGTGCGACGATCCGCAACATCGTCGAGTTCGAGCGGGATTACCCGAACGCCCGGACGATCATGCTGGAGCAGAACTACCGCTCGACGCAGACGATCCTGTCCGCCGCGAACGCTGTCATCGCCCGGAACCCGCAGCGGCGGGCCAAGAATCTGTGGACGGCGCAGGGCGGCGGCACGCAGGTCGTCGGCTACGTCGGGGACAACGAGCACGACGAAGCCCAGTTCGTCGGCCGCGAGATCGACTCCCTGGTCGACGCGGGCGAGGTCGTGTTCGGTGATGTCGCGGTGTTCTACCGGACCAATTCGGCGTCCAGGGCGCTGGAGGACGTGTTCATCCGGACCGGCCTGCCGTACCGGATCGTCGGCGGCGTCCGGTTCTACGAGCGCAAGGAGGTCAAGGACGCGCTCGCCTACCTCCGGGCCATCGCCAACCCCGACGACGAGATCAACCTGCGCCGCATCCTCAACACGCCGCGCCGCGGGATCGGTGACCGGGCCGAGGCCGCGGTCGCGGTGTTCGCCGAGCGGGAACGCATCGGTTTCGGTGAGGCGCTCGGCAGGATCAAGGAGGTCCCCGGGCTCGCCACCCGGTCCGCGAACTCACTCGCCTCATTCGCCGAACTGCTGGCGGGACTGCGCGCCGAGGTCGGTTTCGGGATGGAACCGGCGGACCTGCTGACGGCAGTCCTGGACCGCACCGGGTACCGAGCGGAACTCGAGGCCTCCGACGACCCGCAGGACGGATCCCGGTTGGAGAACCTCGACCAGCTGGTCAGCGTGCTCCGTGAGACGACGGAGAACCTCCTCGCCGCAATGGCTGTGGCGACGGCAGCGGTGGCCGGTGACGCCGACGACGTGGATCAGCGGCAGAGTGGGCCGACCGGGACGGGCGAGCGGGCCACGAAATCCGCCGACTCGGCGGACTCGGCGGCGCGGAATGACGCCGACGGCGCCGACGGCGATCTCACCGACATCGACGAGGACGTCCCGCCGGACGCCGGTGACCTGCTTGTCGCGGTGATGGAACAGCTTTCGCTGGTCGCAGATGCGGACGCCGTGCCGGATTCCGCCGACGGCGTCGTCACCCTGATGACACTGCACACCGCCAAGGGGCTGGAGTTCCCGGTGGTCTTCCTGACCGGTTGGGAGGACGGCATCTTCCCGCACCAGCGATCCCTGGGTGACGAGGTGGAACTGGCCGAGGAACGGCGCCTGGCCTACGTCGGGATCACCCGGGCGAAGAAGCGGCTGTACGTGTCCCGGGCGATGATGCGGTCCGCGTGGGGGCAGCCGGGTGCCAACCCGGCGTCCAGGTTCCTCGACGACATCCCCAAGGAACTGCTCGACTGGCGGCGCACCGACGAGGACGCCAGGTCGGGCGGTTTCATCGGTGACAGCTCCTTCGAGGGCAACATCGGTGGGCGGGTGTTCGGTCAGCGGTCGGGCGGCCGCAGCTTCGGCGGGTCCGGCGGTGGCTGGGGTTCGCGGTCCGCGCCGATGACGGCCAGCCGCTTCGGCGAGAAGTCGGCGGCATCGAGCCGTCGTCCGCTCGGTTCCGGCCCGGTCCTGGAACTTGCTGTGGGCAACCGGGTCTCGCACGACAAGTACGGCCTGGGCACCGTGGTCGCCGTCGACGGCGTCGGGCAGCGGGCGACCGCGACGATCGACTTCGGGGCCTCCGGCAAGGTCCGGCTGATGCTCATCGGTGGCGTGCCGATGACCAAGCTCTGAGCCGGGACGTGTTGTCGGGTTTGCTGTCCGCAGGACGTTCGAGTTGTGCACATCCCCGGCCCGCTCAGTCGGCAAACGGCGCAGACGCGCAGACGGGTCGACCGGGCGCTGCCCCGGGTCTGCCACAACCACATCAACCCGAGCGCCGGCAGGATGATCGGCACGTAGCCGTATCCCGCGCCGAACCGGGACCAGACGGTGTCCTTGGGGAAGGCTGCGGAGTCGACGATCGACGCGATCCCGATCGTGACGACGCCGACCATCTCGGTGCCGACCGCCGCCCACGCCAGCGGCCGGGACCACCGACGGTGGGTGACGAGCCCCACGGTGGCGGCGATGTAGACGATGCCGGAGAACAACGACAGCAGGTAGGCCAGCGGCGCCTCGTCGAACTGCACCAGGATCTGCACCACACCGCGTGCGGTCGCCGCGAGGGCGAACACCGCGTACAGCGCGATCAGCACCCGCCTCGGTCCGGACGGCGGGGCGTCGTCCTCCGGGGAGGACGCGTCGGAGTCGATCGCCGGCTGGTCAGCCAACGGGTGCCTGCCACAGTTGCAGCAATCGCAGCGTCATCACGGCCACCACCACTGCAGTGAAGCACAGCGACAGCGACCCCCAGCGGGTTCGTTCCAGCCGGGCCAGCTGGAAGCCCAGCGGGAGCGGCAGCAGGATCCCGACGGCGTAGGCGATGAACGTCACGGGCTCACCGATGTCGTTGCCACCCGCCAAACGCACGATCGCTATCACGGTCTGCACCAGCAGGCCCACCTCGACGACGATCGCCGCGACCATCTGGGCCTCGGTGGTCGGTCGTCGTCGCCAGGCATGGAAGCCGGTCCATGCCGCCAGCAGCAGACCCGCCGTGAGCACGCCGATGGCGAGGGCCTGGATCATGCTTCGATCATCGCTGATCCCGGGCCGGCCGGCGGCGAGGGAGTTGGCCGCGGCCCTGCGATCAGGCGTGATTGTCGCCACGGGTTGCTACGGTCGGAGCCGTGCACATCCCGTCGACCGCAGAACGGGCCGCCCCGACGGACGGCTCCGGCGGTGCGGCGGTCGACTCCACCGGGCGATGGCGATGAGCACGATCGCCGCCGCGCGGACCACCACGGAGCCGGGACCGGTCGGTGACCGGCGCAGTGCCCTGCTGCTGTCCGCGCTGCTCGCCGTCGCCGGGGTGCTCGTCGGCATCGGTCCGCTGCCCGGGGTCGTTCGTACCGCCGACGGTTCGCCGACCACGTCCATGGTCGTCGCTGCGTTCGTCGCCGTTCTTCCCGGGCTCCTCGCGATCGGGCTGACGCTGCGCCGACCGATTCTGGGGCTCGCCGCCACCGCCGGTGCCGGACTGGTCGGGCTCGTCCGGTTGTTGACCGACCTCGCCGTCATCACCGAACCCGACCGGATCACCCGACCGGAACTCTTCGCCGAAACCACCGAACGGGCGCGCCCGTTCACCACCGGCGCGGGCGGGTGGGTGCTGCTGGCCGCCGACGTGCTCTGGCTCGCCGTCGGCGTCCTCGCCGCGATCCGGCTCGCGCCGTCCGTCGCCGAGATCCTGGCGCCCCCGGCGGACGGATTCTTCGGACCGACCGCGCAGACGCAGGAGCCGGCGGTCGACACCGACGACGAGCCGGTGGGGGCCACCACGGTGGGGGTGGCGCTCAGTCGTGCACCGCCCGGTCGCCGTCCGCTGAACCTTCCGATGATCGGGGTCGGCTTCCTCGGATCCGTCCTGTTGATGATCGGCGCCCTCGGCACGCCCTACCAGGGCGGGTATCTGGCCCTGCGGGTGCTGCCGTTCGGGTCCAGTCTGACCGGGCTGGTCGCTGCGGTCCTGCTCGGGTTCCTCACCGCCGTTGTCGTCGTGGTCGCCGCGGCGCTGCCCCGGCCGGTCGCCGCCGCGTTGCTGGTCGGGACCGCACTCGCCGCGGCGGTCCCGAGCCTGACGGCCCTGGTCGCGGTCGCCGCCGGTGCACCGACCGGCCTGTCACCCATCGTGTGGTGCGGTGTGTTCGGGTCGCTGATCCTCGCGGCCGCAGCACTTCTCGCCCGCCCGGCGGGTCGGCAAACCACGCCGGACGGCGCCGACGGTGCACCGCCGCGGCCGTGGATGACGGTGGGCACCGGTGTCCTGGCCCTGCTGGGAGCCGCGTCGCTGGTGCTTGCATGGCGGTCGCCGCTGCTGTACCTGGACGGTGCCGCGCCCGACGACATCAGCGGCGGCGCACTGCTTCCCGCCGCGGTGCCGCACCTGGTGGCGGCGGTTCCGCTCGCGGCGGCCGGGGTGGTGGCTCTCGTCCCGCCGCTTGGACCGGCCGGTCGCGCCGCGTTGACGGTCCTGTGGGCCGGTGCGGTGTACGCGTTCGGGCAGGCGCTGTGGGTGCGGTCGCGGGTGCTGTCCACCGCCGGTGACAGGACGGGCGGTGACACCGGCGTCCAGCACGTGTGGACGACGGCACCCGGACAATGGTTCTCGCTGCTCGGTGCGCTGTTGGCGGCCGCCGCCGCCGTCGCCGCGGCGGTCACCTCGCGCCGCGCGTCACAGGCGTCACTGGAAGTGTTCGACGACGACTCGGTCGCCGACGCCCGCACGACCCGCCGTGCCCCCGCGGTGGCGCTGACGGGGCTGGTGCTCGTGGCGCTGGCCGTGCCGGCGTACAGCGATCTGACCGGGGCCGGACCGAGCCTCTTGCACGGCTACGACCTGGACACCTGGGGGCTGTGGCTGCTGGCCACCGGTGCGATCATCGGGATCTGGGCGGCGGCACTCACCGCGCGGGCACAGCCGGCCGTCGCATGGTTGCTGGCCGCCGCAGTCGTTGTGGCGCAACCGTTGTTCGTCCCCGAGTCGATCCGGGCGGTCCCGGGGTTCGTGCTCGGTGCCGGTTGGTGGCTGCAGGTGGCCGCTGCCGTCGCCCTGGCCGGGGCCACGGTGTGGTTCGGTGTGGTGGTCCGGCGGGTCCGGGTGTCCAGCCCGGTTGCCGTGGGCGGCGACGCGTCACGCACCGGGTCGGCCGCACAGGATGCACTGCCACGGCCCGCCGACCGTGGACCGGCCGCCGGGACGACGCCGCGGCGGGCCCGCGGCTCAGCCGCCGGCGGTACCGGTCGGGCCTCCGGGCAGGATCAGGGCCGCGGGACCGGACCGGGCAGGGGCTCCGGCCGGGCCGCACAACCGAAAGGTAGATGATGTCCGTTCCCAGTTCGCCCACCGGATCAGCGCCGCAGGAGGCTTCGAAGCCGACCCGACCCATCCGCGTCGTGGTCGCCAAGCCCGGGCTGGACGGTCATGACCGCGGCATCAAGGTCGTCGCCAGGGCGCTGCGGGACGCCGGTATGGAGGTGATCTACACCGGCCTGCACCAGACCCCGGAGCAGATCGTCGCGGCCGCGCTGGCCGAAGATGCCGACGCCGTGGGACTTTCCGTGCTGTCCGGCGCACACATGACGCAGTTCCGGCGGGTCATCGCGCTGCTCGAGGAGGCCGACGCGGCAGACATCATCGTCTTCGGTGGCGGCATCATCCCGGCCAACGACATCGAAGAGCTGCGGCAGATGGGAATCACCGGCATCTTCACCCCCGGTGCAACGACCACGACGATCGTCGACTGGTTGCGTGAGCAGGTCGCCCCGCGACTCGCGGACGACTGACGGCCACCGGGCAGTGACGCGGCGTGCGTCGATGTCCGACACCAGATCCGACAATCTGGTGTCCCGGCTGGTGTCCCGGCTGGTGTCCCAGCCGCAGCCCGATGTCCCGGCCGCAGCGAGGTTCTGTGGTGTCTCGGCCGCACCGCGGTTCTCGCGGACCCACCGCGCACCGCGGGCGGCGCCAGCGGCGGTGCTCCGGGTCCGGCCCTGACGCGTCGGTGCTGCGGCCGCTCCCACCAGGCTCGATGCCGAACGTGGGGGAGGTCTCAGGTCCCCGTCAAGTCCTGCCGCTGCCAGGTGGATAGGGTGACTCCGACGGTCTTCGGCGCCCGTGCTTCTCACCGCGCCGGACTCGTTTTTCCGGCACCCGCAGTCCTGCGAGGGAGAAGACGTGGATCTGTACGAGTACCAGGCGAAAGAACTGTTCGCCGCGCATGGCGTCCCGACGCCCATTGGCATCGTCGTCACAACCGTCGACGACGCCGTCAAGGCGGCCACCGAGTTGGGGACCCCGGTGATGGTGAAGTCCCAGGTGAAGATCGGCGGCCGCGGCAAGGCGGGCGGCGTGAAGTACGCGGCCAGCATCGACGATGTCCGAAAGCATGCGGGCAACATCCTCGGGCTGGACATCAAAGGGCACATCACCCGGCAGATCCTGATCAGCCCGGCGGCCGACATCGCCGAGGAGTACTACGTTTCTTACCTGCTCGACCGGTCGAATCGGACATTCCTGGCCATGGCCACGCACGAGGGCGGGATGGAGATCGAGCAGCTCGCCGTCGAGCGGCCGGACGCCCTGGCCAAGGTCCCGGTCGACGCGCTGGTCGGCGTGACGGCCGAGAAGGCAGCCGAGATCGCCGACGCAGGAAGGTTTCCCGCAGAAGTGCGGGATCAGGTCATCGACATCCTGCAGCACCTGTGGGAGACCTTCGTCGCCGAGGACGCCACTCTGGTGGAGGTCAACCCCCTGGTCAAGACGCCGGAGGGCACCGTCCTTGCGTTGGACGGCAAAGTGTCCCTCGACGAGAACGCGTCCTTCCGCCATCCCGATCACGCCGCACTCGAGGACAACGCTGCCGAGAACCAGCTCGAGGTACAGGCGAAGGAGAAGGGCCTGAACTACGTCAAGCTCGACGGGCAGGTCGGCGTCATCGGAAACGGTGCGGGACTGGTGATGTCGACGCTCGACGTGGTCGCGTACGCGGGTGAGGCGCACGGCGGCATGTCGCCGGCCAACTTCCTGGACATCGGCGGCGGCGCGAGCGCCGAGGTGATGGCCAACGGCCTGGACATCATCCTGTCCGACCCCGACGTCCGCGCCGTGTTCGTCAACGTCTTCGGCGGCATCACCTCCTGCGATGCGGTGGCGAACGGAATCGTCTCCGCGCTGGAGATTCTCGGCGATCACGCCACCAAACCGCTGGTGGTGCGCCTGGACGGCAACAATGTCGAGGAGGGCCGGCGGATCCTCGACGAGGCCGCGCACCCGCTGGTGACGCAGGCCGAGACCATGGACGAGGGCGCCGACAAGGCCGCCCAACTGGCGAGCACGGGAGTCTGACGATGGCGATCTTTCTGAACGAGAACTCCCGGGTCATCGTGCAGGGCATGACCGGGTCCGAGGGCATGAAGCACACCCGCCGCATGCTGGCGTCCGGCACGACGATCGTCGGTGGCGTCAATGCCCGAAAGGCCGGCACCACGGTCGATGTCGACGGGTCGGCGCAGCCGGTGTTCGGCTCCGTCGTGGACGCCATGAAAGAAACCGGCGCGGACGTCAGCGTGCTGTTCGTGCCGCCGGCGTTCACCAAGGACGCCATCATCGAGGCGATCGACGCGGGCATCGGACTGGCCGTGGTGATCACCGAGGGCGTTGCGGTGCACGACACCGCGAAGGCGTGGGCGCACGCCGTCGCGACCGGGAACAAAACGCGGATCATCGGGCCCAACTGCCCCGGCATCATCTCGCCCGGAAAGTCCAACGCCGGCATCATTCCCGCGAACATCACCGGCCCGGGTCGGGTCGGTCTGGTGTCGAAATCGGGCACCCTGACCTACCAGATGATGTATGAGCTGCGCGATCTCGGCTTCTCGTCCGCTATCGGCATCGGCGGTGACCCGATCATCGGGACCACGCACATCGATGCGCTGGAGGCCTTCGAGGCCGATGACGAGACCGATGCGATCGTGATGATCGGCGAGATCGGCGGCGACGCAGAGGAGCGGGCCGCGGCTTTCATCGCGGACAACGTCCGCAAGCCCGTTGTCGGGTATGTCGCGGGATTCACCGCCCCCGAGGGCAAGACGATGGGCCACGCCGGCGCGATCGTGTCCGGTTCCGCCGGCACCGCGCAGGCGAAGAAGGAAGCCCTGGAAGCGGTCGGCGTCAAGGTCGGCAAGACCCCGTCGGAGACGGCGCGCCTGCTGCGCGCGGCCATCGCCTGACTCGAATCCTCACCAGCGGTCGGTACGTTCGTCCCAGTGACGTCTAACGTGCCGGCCGCTGACATTTGTGGTCACCGGCGCCCGGTCGGGGCACTCCTCGGGGATCGCGCCGTTGCGGCGAGGTTCTGCGGAGATCCGTTCGGCGGCAGGCCGACAAGGAGACCCGATGAGCAGCCCCCATTCCCCGCAGGGCCCGGCAGTGCCGGGCTATCCGTCCTACGGTCAGCCGGGTGCGCCCTGGCCGACTGGTGGCGCGGCCGATGACACCGGACCGATCCCGCGCCAGGTCCCGCCGTCCGGAGCCGGGCGTTCATCGGTCGATGTCGCCAAGGCGCTGGGTGTGGTGGTCGCGGCGCTCGGTGCGCTCAACTTCCTGTTCGGTTTCCTCCCGGAACTCACCGCGACCCGTTCACAGGACAGCCTGTCGGTGTTCGCCGTCGGTCCCGCCTACGTTCCGGTGCTGATGCTGGTCGGCGGCCTGCTCGCCCTGGCGGCTCTGCTCCCGGGCGGGGAGGTCTCCAGGCTGGCGGTCGCCGCCGTCTCCGTGGGCGGCGCCGCCGGGGCCATCGTCTCGCTCGGTACCCAGGGACCCGTGCAGCTGGTGTCCAGCACGCAGGTCAGCAAGGGAATGGGCGCAATTCTGCTGGTCATCTTCGGCATCATCCAGGCGGTCGTCGCCATCGGGGCGTACGTCGTGGGCGCCGAGAGCGTGCCGTGGGGTCGACGGACGGCCACGGCGGGCGGTGGACAGCCCGGAGCGCAGGGCGTATCGGTCGCCGCGCCGTCGGCGCATGGCGGTGGGGTCGGTGCGGGTGGCTCGACCGGCGGGTGGTCCGGTGCCGCCGGGGCGACTCCGGGATGGACAGCCGGCGCGGGCCCGACCGGTACCGCTGGTACGACCGGCGGGGGCGGGTGGACCGGTGGCGGTTGGGCGGCGGGACCGGGCTACGGACCGCCGTCGGGCCCGATGCCCGGTGCCGCGTATCCCGGCACGGTCCAGCCCGGTTGGTACGGCAGGCCGGAACAACGACCGGCCGACGACGCGCGCAACGCCCCGGCCGACGACCGGCCGACCGGTCCGCAGCAGGTCGTCGTCGGCACCGAGTCCGACCGCGATCGGTCGACGTCCGGGACCGCCGGCACGAGCGGCCCGGCGGGGGATGCGGACGACGGCACGGGCTCGGGTGCGAACGCGACCGGCTCGCCGGCTTCTGCACCCGCGGACCCACAGACTTCGGCCGCTCCCGATCAACGGCCGGGCGAGGGGTCCGGATCTTGATCGGCCGTATCGGCCCGCGGGACCCGCACACATCGCCGGGCCGGAATCGGTAGCTGCCCCTGCCGATCGGCCGGGTGACGGCGTGCCTGGCAGGTCCGTCGCGGCACTCGTGTGACAGTGGCGGGGTGAGTTTGCAGCTGGCCACCGAGCGCCGCTCTGTCGTGGCGGCGCCGGCCGAAGAAAGCCCACTGGGGATGGTCGCGGCGGCCGCGGCGATTCGCGGTGCCGCTGTTGCCGTTTCGGGTGCACTGCTGGCGGCCGCCATCTCGCTGGTGCTGTGGGCGTTGACGCCCGCATCGGGTGCGGACGCGACGGTGGCCGTCAGGGCGGGGGTGGCCGGGTTTGCCGCCGCGAACCTGATCCCGATCACCATCGGCGGCGTCGCATTGACCATCCCGCCGCTGCTGTTCACCCTGCTGATCGCCGCTCTGCTGGTCGTCACGGTTCGCAGAGGCCGGTTCCTACCACTCGGGCGCAGCCAGGAGACGCTGGCTGTGCTGGTCACCGCGGGCTGTTACGGGCTCGCCGTTGCGGTGATCACCCGCGCGTTCGCGCCCGAGGGTGTGGTGCCAGCCGCCTGGGTATGGACGGCCACGGCGCTCGCATTCGTCGCCGTGGCAGGTGCATCACTCTGCGGCAGGTCGGCGTGGCACGACTGGTGGCGGGCCGGCGCCCCCGGTTGGCTCCGTGCAGCCTGCAGAGCTGCCGGCATCGGGGTGTGCGCGCTGCTCGCCGGCGGCGGCCTGGCGTTGACCGCCGCGATGGTCACGCGCTTCGGATCGATGGTCGGCGTCGGCGCGCTCGCCGCGCCGTCCTGGACCGACGGGCTCGGGATGGCGCTGCTGGGTGCGGCGTATGTGCCGAACGCCGTCGTCGCCGCCGTCGGGTACATCAGCGGAGTTGGCTTCGAGGTCGGCGCCGGCACCTACTCACCCTTCGGATCGAGCACGGTCGACCTTCCGGCGTTGCCGCTGCTGGCCGTCGCACCGGACAGCACCGGACGCTCCCTAATGGGCATCGCCCTGCTCGCAGTGCCGCTGCTCGCCGGCTATCTGATGGCCCGGCGGATCGCCCGGCACCTCGGTTCCCGGTCGGAGCGGGTGCTGGCGTCGGCGTCGGGAGCCACGCTGACGGGCGTCCTCCTGGGGTGCCTGAGCTGGGTGGCCCGCGGCGGTGTGGGGACCGGACTCTGGTCGGCAATGGGCCCGAAGCCGCTGCTGGTGGGCGCCGTGGTCGCGGCCGAGTTGGCTGCCGTGGCGGTTGCGACGGCGCTGCTGGTCGGCGCCCGCACGGTGCCATGGCGGCCGGACGGGAAGGCTGATACCGGGGCGGACGGTGATGATGCTGCGGACGACCCGGCTGACGCTGCTGCGGCCCACGCGGACGGCTCTGCGGACGGCTCTGCGGACGGTGCCGATACCGATGACTTCGATGCCACCTCGACCGCCAGCGACGCGCCGACCGGGACCTCTGACCCCGCCGGGGCAGAATCCGCGGCGAGCGGACCGGTGGGCGGCGACGCGTTGAATGGCGCGGATGCGATGCAGACGGCGCCGGCGGGTACCGACGACCGGATCGGAACCGGTGCCGCGGAAGAGCAGATCGCCGACCCCGACGCATCCGCCGAGATCGCGGCAACGACCGACGCCGGGCCCGTCGATCCCGACTCGTCCCGTCAGGTGCCGGTCGAATCGGGCGCCGTCGACGGGACGCAGCGCACCTCGGAACCCCCGGACCTCGAACCCGGTGACTCGGGCCCTGTCGACTCGAGCGCCGACGGGCCCCACTCCGCCCAGGAGCGCACTGTTCCGGCCGACCCCGAAGGGCATACCGCCACTCGCGCCGAACATCCCGGCTGCACCGCGAACGACGCAGAGCCGAGTTGCGAGGCCGATCCCGACAGCGCCGCGCGCTCCACCGTCGCAGGGCCGGGTGTCGTGCTCCCGGAGCAGCGCGGGCAGGTGGCAGTCCACTCCGCAACCGACCGCTGACTCGCTCCCGGCGGCAACGACAGCGCACGGACATCAGCGGCGGGCGTCATACCAACGAATCACCGGCCACCGGGCCGGGGCAGCAGACCGTCGCGGTCGTCAGCGGCCGGGTCAGGCGCCGGTGGGTCGAGGAGATGGGTGGGGAGACAGCGCGAGCCGGCCTTCGGCGACGGACCACTCGCGACCACGCAGGGAAGTCGGGTACAGAACTGCGCCGGCGAGTGGGGGAGAGAAACTGCGCCGCAGGGTCGCCGTTTTCGCGCAACAGGTCGACGCAACCTCTTCGGTGGGTGGTCGTGCCGTCCGATCACGGCCCCGAGATGCTCGGGCTGGGTGCCGTCACCGCGTTGCCGGCCGCCCGGCGCGACACACATCCGCCGGCTGTCCGACCACCGCCGACCGACCGCGCGCCGCGCGTCAGCAACCTGGCCGGCAGAGCCGCTGCCCGACCGCGTCGAGGAAGATCTCGCCGATCTGCTTGGGGTCCCGGGACCGGTAGGCGGCGCCGCCCGTCGCCTTGCTGATGGCAGCCAGCGCATCGACGTCGCTGTCCGGGCCGAACGCGATCGAGACGACCGGCACCGGGTGGCTGGGGTCCTGCTCGGCCTTCAGCGTCTTGAGCAGGTCGTCGAGGCTGATGCTGCCCTGGTCGTCGTTCATCCCATCCGACAGGATCAGCACCGCGTTCACCTTCGTCGGGTCCCACCCGGCCCGCATCGTCCGGACCGCATCGAGAACGGTGTCGTACAGACCGGTTCCGCCCTCCGGGACGGCGTTGATCGAGGCGACGGCCGCGGCCAGTCGCTGAGCGCCGGACCCGCCGTCGGAATCGGCTCCCAGCGGGCCCACCGGGATCAGCTCTCGATGATCGCTGTCGCCGTCCAACTTCCGGGAGAACACCCAGAGCCCGATCTCGCTGCTGGCCGGGTACAGCGCCAGCCCCCGCGCGGCCGCCTCTTTCGCCAGGTCCATTCGGCTGGCCCCGCCGGCGCCTGGTACCTGCGACTGCATCGACCCCGACACGTCCATCACGGCGAGCATCCGGGACGGTTCGTTGGTCACCTGCGCCGTCCGGATGGCCTGGTCGACCGCGGCGAGGTCGGGCAGCGGATCGGTCACCGTCACGGCGGGATCAACGCCCGCGACGCCGTCCAGGGCGGTGCCCGGCCGGCCGTCCGTGCCGCGAAATCCCGCCTGGGAGAGCGCGGCGCGCCCGGCACCGCCGGTCAGTGCGGCCGCGAGATCGCCGGCTGCCGCGGTGACGGCGGGGTCGCTGCGCAGCGCGACGAGCGGGTAGTCCAGGGCAACTCCGCCCGTCCGTTCGTACACCGCGACAGCGGGCGCTTCCGGGTGAGACCGGTTGTGGGTCACCACCTGTTGCTCGCTGACCGGGACGGCGGTACCGGGATCGCCGGGCAGCCGTGCCAGGAGCTGATCACCGCGTACCGGCAGTCCCGGCGGGCTCGATCGGACCGCCCAGGTCAATGCCGCCCTGGCATCGGCGGTACCGGTGACGGCGGCGCGGGCGGACAGGATGGCGCCGACGGCCGCGGCGGACTCTTCCGGGTCGGGGAGCCCGACCCGGATCGGTGTCGCGCTCCCACGGCTGGCCAGGATCGACCGAATGGACGCGCCGGACATGTCCAGTCGCTCGGCCGCCCCCTGCGAGAGGGCCAGCACGACCGGGCTGGTGGCGATGCTGGTCGCCGATCCCGCTGGCGCCCGGCCCGCCGCCTCGGCCCGCTCCAGCCAGATCGACGAATCCGGGATCCACACGTCCACACCGGTGGTGTCCGCGACGACCGACGCGGGATCGGCGGCGCGCACGGTGACCGTGCACCCGTTGGGCCGCAGCGTGTCCCCCAGGTCCGTCAGGGTGCCGGCGAGTTCGGGTGCGACGGTGACGGTGAGTGTGCCGCCGGGCAGGTCGCACGATCCCGCGCCCGCTGCGGCAGCCGCGCCGGCGCCGGATACCGATGCGGTGGGTGCCCCCGTTCCAGGGGCCGATCCGCCGGTTGCCGAGCCGGAACCCGCGGCCGGCGAGGACGCTGCGCCCACGCCCGAGGTGACTGCTCCTGTCGCTGACCCGACCGGGCCGCCGGCCGCGGTCTGCGCCGGGTCAGTGTCCGAGCCGGACCGCGCCCACCACGTCACCAACGCCGCCGCGACGACGGCGACCACCACACCGGCCGCCATCAACGCCCGGTTCCGTCGGCTGTGATTGCGATGACGGCCGTGTCGCAGCGGTGGAGGGGCCGCCGGAACGCCGCCGCTGCCCGGTTCCTCGGTCACCCGGTTCCTCCTGTCACCGTCAGCTGACCCACCGCCGTGCCCACCACCGCTGCGCCCGCCAACCGCCGTGCCCGCCAACCGCCGTGCCCGCCAACCGCTGCATCACGTGCCGCCTCGACGGACCGCCGCTCGGGCAGGTCGCCATCTGCCGGTGCAGGGCCGCAACCCAAGTGTTCCCCGATCGGCGCCCGGCACCAGGCGTCGCCATGGGCAAACCGGCGAACCGAGGTTGGGTAAACCGTTGCGCCGCGCTCACTGACCGACTGGTCGGTCAACTCGTGCTGCAGCCTGGTCAACGGATCAGATCACAGAGCACGAGGGCGGCCACCGGTGCGGTCAGCGCCAGATGCTCAGCCCGATCGAGCCCTTCTGCACCGAAGACCTGCCGGCCGATCTTGCGCCACCGCCGTTGATGGTGTCCAGCAGTCCATTCACCGGATGGATCGGCCCGGGTCGCCGGTGTGGTCCACCAGCACCGCGGTGGACTTGCGGTTCGTGTGTCCGCCAACGGAGGGCGCCGTGGGTCCGGCACCCCGAGCCGATTACCCTTGGCCCGCCCGGTTGTCCCATTCGACCGGCCGGCGCCGCGAATCCCAGGGGCGCCCATCCTGACCGACCGACCGCCGACCAGAGACGGGGACGACGTGGACCAGCCACCGGCCACGCCTGCCGCGCCGGCTACCCGGAGCACGCCCGCCCCGCCGATCACCGGGATCAAGAACATCGTCGTCCTCGCATCCGGCTCGGGCACATTGCTGCAGGCGCTGCTCGACGACCCCGACCCGAAGCCGTACCGGGTCGCCGCGGTCGGTTCCGACCTGCGCACCTGCCAGGCGCTGGACCGCGCTGACGCCAGCGGGGTGCCGACCTTCACCTGCCGGCTGGCCGACCACGCCGATCGGCGGGACTGGGACCGCGGTCTTTCGGTGCTCACGGCGTCGTTCAACGCGGACCTGGTCGTGCTCGCCGGATTCATGAAGCTCGTCGGCCGGGACTTCCTGCAGGCCTTCCCGAACCGGGTGATCAACGCCCACCCCTCGCTGCTGCCCGCCTTCCCCGGCATGCAGGCGCCGGCCGACGCCCTGGCGCACGGGGTCAAGCTCACCGGCTGCACCGTCTTCCTGGTGGACGGCGGGATCGACGCCGGGCCGATCGTGGCGCAGCGGCCGGTACCCGTTCTCGACGACGACGACGCCGCGACACTGCACGAGCGGATCAAGGTCGCCGAACGCGAACTGCTGCCCGAGGTGGTGCGCCGGCTCACCGGCGGGCCCTACTCCGTGCGCGGACGAAAGGTGATGCTGCGATGACCGAGGACGGCACACCGGCGACCCCGGCCGCTGAACAGGGCGACCCCGCTGCGGAGGGACGGCGGCTCATTCGCCGTGCGCTGCTGTCGGTGTCGGACAAGACCGGGCTGGTCGAGCTCGCGGGTAGCCTGCACGCGGCGGGCGTGGCGCTGGTCTCCACCGGCGGCTCGGCCCGGGCGATATCGGAGGCGGGCATCCCGGTGACCCCGGTCGAGGACGTCACCGGCTTCCCGGAATGCCTGGACGGCCGGGTCAAGACGCTGCACCCGGCGGTCCACGGCGGTCTGCTCGCCGACACCCGGCTCCCCGCGCACAACCAGCAGATCGCCGATCTCGGCATCGAGCCGTTCGAGCTCGTCGTGGTGAACCTGTACCCGTTCCGGGAGACGGTCGCCGCCGGCGCCGGCCGGGACGAGAGCGTCGAGCAGATCGACATCGGTGGACCGGCGATGGTGCGCGCGGCGGCCAAGAACCATCCCTCCGTTGCCGTCGTCGTCGACCCGGCCCGCTACCCGGACATCGAGAGAGCCCTGGCACTCGGCGGTTTCACCCTTGCCGAGCGCACGGCACTGGCAGCGGCGGCGTTCTCGCACACCGCCTCCTACGATGTCGCGGTCGCGTCCTACCTGAATCAGGCAGTCGGATCCGTCGATGGTGGCTGGCCGGCCTGGACGGGCGCCACCTGGGAGAAGGTCTCCGCGCTGCGGTACGGCGAGAACCCGCACCAGCCCGCGGCGCTGTACCGGCACTGGCGCCCGGGCCTGGCGTCGGCGGAGCAACTGCACGGTAAGGAAATGAGCTACAACAACTACGTCGATGTCGACGCGGCGTGGCGGGCGGCGAACGACTTCGCCGGGCCGACGGTGGCGATCATCAAGCACGCGAACCCGTGCGGCATCGCCACGGTGCCCGGTGGTGACGACGAGGCGGTGGCGCTGGCGCACCGCAGGGCGCACGCCAGCGACCCGGTGTCCGCGTTCGGCGGGGTGATCGCCGTGAACCGCCCAGTGACGCCGGCCATGGCCGAGCAGGTCGCCGACATCTTCACCGAAGTGCTGGTTGCGCCTGATTTCTCGCCGGACGCCGTCACCGTGCTGACCCGGAAGAAGAACATCCGCCTGCTGCGGATGCCACCGGACACCGCCCCCGACCCGGTGGAGTTCCGCGCCATCTCCGGCGGCGTGCTGGTGCAGTTACGCGACCGGCTCGACGCGCCCGGTGATGCCCCGGCGGCCTGGCGGCTGGTCGCGGGGCCGCCGGCCGACGAGATCACCCTCGCCGACCTGGATTTCGCCTGGCGCGCCTGCCGGGCGGTGAAGTCGAACGCCATCCTGCTGGCCGCGGACGCCGCGAGTGTCGGCATCGGCATGGGCCAGGTGAACCGGGTGGATTCGGCGCGGCTGGCCGTCGAGCGGGCGGGGCAGCGGGCCGCCGGCAGCGTCGCGGCCTCCGACGCGTTCTTCCCGTTCGCCGACGGGCCACAGATCCTCATCGATGCCGGTATCCGAGCCATCGTCCAGCCCGGCGGATCGGTGCGCGACGCCGAGGTGATCGCCGCCGCCGACAATGCCGGCGTGACGATGTATTTCACTGGGACGCGCCATTTCTTCCACTGACGCCGATCACGCTCCCGGCGCCCGGACGGGGGTGCCGGAGTGCCGCTGACGCTGACCGAGAGCAGCTACCGGGACGAAGATTTCGCCGACGTCGACCTGATCGGCCAGGAGCTGCAGGACATCTCGTTCGTGGGCTGCGACTTCACCGAGGCGTCGTTCGCCGACACCCGAACCCGGCGGGTGAGCTTCGAGCGGTGCCGGTTCGTCGGCACCGAGCTGTACGGCAGTGCCCACCAGTCCAGCTCTTTCGTGTCCTGCACATTCGAACGCGCGGCCTGGCACGGGGCTTCGCTGACCGGTTGCCGGCTGATCGGGTCGACCTTCACCGACTGCCGGCTGACGCCGCTGGTGATCAGCGAGTGCGACCTGACGCTGGTGTCGCTGGCCGGGTGCAAACTCGCCGGGACCGACCTGTCCGGGCTGCGGTTGCGGGAGGCCAACCTGACGGCCGCGAACCTGTCCGGCTGTGCGCTGCGGGGTGCCGACCTGACCGGAGTCCGCGCCGACCGGCTGGACCTGACCGGCGCGGATCTGCGCGGTGCGCGGATCGAGGCTGCACTGTGGGTGGGGGCGCGGCTCACCGGGGCGGTCGTCGATGTGGATCAGGCGGTGCTGTTCGCGGTCGCACACGGGTTGGTGCTGGAGGCCGACGGCTACCGTCCCGGCTGAGCCGGCTCATCGGTCGGATCCGGTGCTGCAGGTCGTCGGCCGCATGGTGGCGCGGGCCCACGGTGGCCGTTCCGGTCGTGACGATGCCCTGGTAGCTGCGGACTCAGACGAACGCCGACTTGCCGGTGATCGCCCGCCCGACGATCAGCGCGTTGATCTGCGCGGTTCCCTCGTAGCTGTAGAGCGCCTCGGCGTCGGCGAAGAATCGCACCGCGTCCCGGTCCAGCAGGATGCCGTTGCCGCCCATGATCTCCCGCGCCCAGGCTGCGGTCTCGCGGAGGCGGGTGGTCGAGTACCACTTCGCGAGCGCCGCCTGCTCGTCCCGGAAGATGCCGTCCTGCTGCAGCTGCGAGACGCGGACCGCCATCCCGAGGGAGGCGGTGATGTTGCCGAGCATCTTCGCAAGCAGGTCCTGCACCAGCTGGAAGTGCCCGATCGGCCGGCCGAACTGCCGCCGCTGCTTGGCGTACTCGACGGCGGCGTCATAGGCACCGATCTGGCACCCGACGGCCGACCAGGTCACGCCGCCGCGGGTGGTGCGCAGCACGCGCGCCGTGTCCTTGAACGAGGTGGCCCGCTGCAGCCGGTTCGCCTCCGGGACAAGGCAGTCGGTGAGCACGATGTCGGCGTTCTGAACCGTGCGCAGTGACGCCTTGTTCTCGATCTTGGTGGCCACGAACCCGGGCGTGCCCTTCTCGACGATGAAGCCCTTCACCGCGTCGTCGTCGACGTCCCGCGCCCAGATCACCGTCAGGTCGGCGAAGGTGGCATTGCCGATCCATCGCTTGGCCCCGTTGAGCAGCCAACCGCCGGCGGTGCGCTTGGCGGTCGTCCGCATACCACCGGCGACGTCGGACCCACCGTCGGGCTCGGTCAGCCCGAAGGCGCCGATCAGCTCCATCCGCTGCATCGCCGGCAGCCAGCGCTGCTGCTGCTCGTCGGAGCCACAGAGCACGATCGTTCCCATCGCGAGCCCGCTGTGCACCCCGACAAAGGTGGCGATCGACGGGTCGACCCGGGCGATCTCCAGGCCGATGAACCCGGTCAGCAGCTGGCTGTGCAACGGGCTGCCGTCCCAGCCGTAGGCCTGCCCGATGATGCCCACCTCGGCCAGCGGCTTGATGATCTGGAACGGGAACTCGGCCCGCGCCCAGCAGTCCTGCGCCACCGGCGCGACATGCTCGGTGAGGAAGTCGCGGGTGCGCTGCACCACCTGCCACTCCTGCGGGGACAGCATCGCCTCGAAACCGAACAGGTCGGCCGACATCAGGTCGGGCAGGTCGGCCTGCTCGGGGCGGGCGCCGTTGACATCGGCGGATCGGAATTCGTCCTGGACCAGTTCTGAGGGGGCTGACATAGCACCACGGTAGGCGGCACTTCCCCGGCCCGGCGGACGTGTTTCGCCTTCGTCGGGAATGTCCGGGCGCATCGTTCGGCACAAGGGGCGCGGATCTGCACCCGCTGCCGGTCGCGCGGCACACCTCGGCCCGCGGCCGGATCGCCCGGAACGGGACCACCGGGATGGCATCATGACCAATCGTGACCGCGACGACCCTGGACGGACGAGCCACCCTCGCGGTGATCAAGACGGAGTTGCGCACGCGGGTGCAGGCGCTCGCCGAGCTCGGGGTGGTGCCCGGCCTGGGCACCGTGCTCGTCGGTGACGACCCGGCCAGCCGGTGGTACGTCGCCGCCAAACACCGCGACTGCGCCGAGTTGGGGATCGCCAGCATCGGCCGCGAGTTGCCGGCCGGCAGCACCCAGTCTGACGTCGAGGCGGTCGTCGATGAACTCAACGCGGACCCCGCCTGCACGGCGTTCCTGGTGCAGCAGCCCACCGGCCTGGACGAGTACGCCCTCCTCAGCCGCGTCGACCCGGTCAAGGACGTGGACGGCCTGCACCCGTTGAACCTGGGTGCGCTGGTGCTGGGCCGGCCCGCGCCGCTGCCGTGCACGCCGCTGGGCATCGTGGAGTTGCTCCGCCGGTATGACGTGCCGATCGCCGGTGCGCACGCGGTGGTCGTCGGCCGGGGCCTGACGGTCGGCCGGCCGCTCGGCCTGTTGCTCACCCGGCGCACCGAGAATGCCACGGTGACCCTGTGCCACACCGGCACCCGCGACCTGGCGGATGTGGTTGCCCAGGGCGACATCGTGGTTGCCGCAGCGGGCGTGCCGGGCCTGATCACCGCCGCCATGGTGAAACCCGGTGCAGCCGTGCTGGACGTCGGGGTCAGCCGGGTGGACGGCCGGATCGTCGGCGACGTGGCACCGGACGTCCGGGAGGTCGCCGGATTCGTCGCACCGAACCCGGGCGGTGTCGGGCCGATGACGAGGGCCATGCTGCTGTCCAACGTGGTCGCGGCGGCGGAGGCACGCGCCGGACGATGAGCCCAGCCCGATGAGCGCAGCCCGATGAGCGCAGCCCGGTGAGCGCAGCCCGACGAGCGACCGTGATGAGCGCAGCCCGATGAGTGGAAGGACCGCGGGCACGGCGGCCCGGTGGGCGCACGGGACCGTCGGGTGGCCGTGAACCCGAAGGTGCTGCGGGCCATCCCGATCACCATCGTGTTGACCATCGTGGTCGGCGCGCTGGTGTTGATCGCGTTCGCGCACTGGCGGCGCGGCACCTTCGCACTGGGCGCCGCGATGCTGCTGGCGGGATTGCTGCGGGCGGTGCTGAGCGAGCGCACCATCGGGGTGCTCGCGGTGCGCGGCAGGGGGTTCGACCTGGTGTTCTACTTCGTGACCGGGGTGTTCATGATGGCTCTGACCATCGGCATCACCTGACGACGGGGCCTGCCGTCACTTGCCCTTGGTGCGACCGCCGGTCGAGGCATTCTTCGCTCCGGATCCGGTGCGTTTGCCGTTGCCGCGCGCGGCGGCCGCCGTGGCACCGTTCGCTGACGCCGGCTGGACCGCCGCGGGCCGGGCCTGCTGCCCCTGCTCGGCGAGCAGCCGGGCGAAAACTCTCGCCAGCACGGCGGCCTCGTCGTCGTCGATGCGGGACGCGAAGGTGCGCTCGATACCCGCCAGGTGCACCTGCGCGGCGCTGCGCAACGCCGACCGGCCGCTGCGGCTGATCCGGACCAGGACGCCGCGGCCGTCGGTCGGGTCGGGCAGCCGATCCAGCAGCCCCTCCTCCTCCAGCCGAGCGACCTTGCGGGACAGTCCCGGCTGGGACAGCACGACGCGGTCGACCAGGTCGCGCAACCGCAGCTTGCCGCCCGCCTCGGAGAGCTGCACCAGGATGTCGTAGGTGCTGAGAGGAATCTCACCCGCCGCGTCGAGTTCCCTGCCGAGTTGCTGCACCAGAGCGGCCTGACAGTGCAGAAAGCCCTCCCAGGCGGCCTTCCGGTCCCCGATGAACGTCCTCCCACGCGACGTGCGGGACGGCGCCATCATCATTTCCCCCCGGGTGCGCGGTCGTTATTCCCCAAGTCGCGGATGGCCCCCGACCCGCTGCGTCGCATGTTCGACGACTGACGGTACGGTCTGCCGGGAGATCCTGCACTACCGGTAACCCGTGCGGCCCAATGCCGCGTCCTTGCGGGCAGTCCTTTCGGACGGTCCTACGGACGGGTTTACCACCGGCGGAAGCGTTCGAGAGGGAGTCAGCACAGAATGTCGAAGATCAAGGTGACCGGCACCGTCGTCGAACTCGACGGCGACGAGATGACCCGCATCATCTGGCAATTCATCAAGGACAAGCTGATCCTGCCGTACCTCGACGTCAATCTGGAGTACTACGACCTCGGCATCGAGAGCCGCGACGAAACCGGCGACCAGATCACCATCGACGCCGCGCACGCCATTCAGAAGCACGGCGTCGGCGTGAAATGTGCCACCATCACCCCGGACGAGGCCCGGGTCGAGGAATTCGGCCTGCAGAAGATGTGGCGATCGCCGAACGGCACCATTCGCAACATTCTCGGCGGTGTGATCTTCCGCGAGCCCATCATCATCTCGAACATTCCGCGGCTCGTTCCAGGCTGGACCAAGCCGATCGTGGTCGGTCGGCACGCGTACGGAGATCAGTACCGCGCCACCGACTTCCGCTTCCCGGGCAAGGGCACGCTGACCATCTCCTTCACCCCGGAGGACGGCTCGGACCCGATCGAGCACGTCGTCTTCGACGCTCCCGGCGCCGGCGTCTCGCTGTCGATGTACAACCTGGACGACTCGATCCGGGACTTCGCAAAGGCCTCGCTCAACTACGGTCTGGCCCGGAACTACCCGGTGTACCTGTCGACGAAGAACACGATCCTCAAGGTGTACGACGGCCGGTTCAAGGACATCTTCCAGGAGGTGTTCGACACCGAGTTCGCCGACAAGTACAAGGAAGCCGGGCTCACCTACGAGCATCGGTTGATCGACGACATGGTGGCGTCCTCGCTGAAGTGGGAGGGCGGCTACGTCTGGGCGTGCAAGAACTACGACGGCGACGTCCAGTCCGACACGGTGGCACAGGGTTTCGGCTCGCTCGGTCTGATGACGTCGGTGCTGACCACCCCGGACGGCAGCATCGTGGAGGCCGAGGCGGCGCACGGCACCGTCACGCGGCACTACCGGCAGCACCAGGCCGGCAAGCCGACGTCGACCAACCCGATCGCCTCGATCTACGCGTGGACCGGCGGGCTCAAGCACCGCGGCAAGCTCGACTCCACCCCTGAGGTGATCGGCTTCGCCGAGACGCTCGAGGACGTCATCGTCAAGACGGTGGAGAGCGGCAAGATGACCAAGGACCTCGCCGGGCTCGTCGGACCGGACCAGAGCTGGCTCACCACGCAGGACTTCCTGAAGGCGCTGGACGACAACCTGCGGGCCCGGCTGGGCTGAGCCGCCGGAAGGGCCGGGGCCGACTCCGGTGGGTCGGTCCCGCCCCGCCTCACCGGCTGGACCTGCTGCTGGCCGGCGAACCGCCGTACCAGGTCGACCCGGCGGACCACGCGCCCGACCGGCGCCGGGTGCTGGACCACGGCCGGATCGTGCTCGGGCTGTCCAGCTCGCTCGGCATCGAGGACCTGCCGCCAAGCGCAAGCCGCGGGGCGACATGGCGGTAGCCCTGACCCCCGGCCGGCTGATACCGGGGGCCGGCCGGCGCCTCCGGAGGATGGCGGTTCGTCCCGGGCTCCGCGCGGAGCCCTGATCGGATCGGTTGTGAACGCGCTCGTGGTCGACGTCCTGCGCATTGTCGTCTTCATCGTGATCGGCGGCGCCTTCGCCGCGGCAGGGCGGCGTGCGTCCGGGACGTCTGCCGGCCGGTGACGGTGATCCCGGGCACCAGGGTGGTGCTCCAGGCGCTGCAGGAGATGCGTTCCGCCGGTGAGCATCTCGCCGTCGTGGTCGACGAGTACGGCCGCACCGACGGCATCGTCACGCTGGAGGACCTGGTGGCGGAGATCGTCGGCGAGATGGACAGCGACGGCTCCGCGTCCGAGGCGCAGGACACCCACCGGCCCGGGGGCGGCGCCCGGCTGGTCGACGGCCGGCCAACCTGGACGACTTCGCCCAGCTGACCGGGCTCACCCTGCCGCCCGGACCGTACGACACCGCCGCCGGATACCTGATCGCCGGACTCGGCCGGATGCCGCGGCCCGGGGATGCGGTGCAATGCGCCGACCGCATGCTGACGGTGGCGGAGATGGACGGCCGCCGGGTCTCCCGGATCGAGGTACGGCCGGCCGAAGGGTGAGCGGCCGGATGGCAAGATCGCCGTCATGACCGACTCCCCGCCGACGCCGGCGACCCGACCCAGGGTGCTGTCCGGCATCCAGCCGACCGCCGACTCCTTCCACGTCGGCAACTACCTCGGCGCGCTGCGGCAGTGGGTCGACCTGCAGGCAACGCACGAGACCTTTTACTCGATCGTCGATCTGCACGCCATCACCGTCGAGCAGGACCCGGTGGTGCTGCGTGGCCGTACCCGGATCGCCGCCGCCCAGCTGCTCGCGCTGGGCATCGACCCGGAGCGCTCGACGCTGTTCGTGCAATCCCAGGTGCCGGCCCACACCCGGCTGTCCTGGGTGATGGAGTGCCTGACCGGCTTCGGTGAGGCCGGCCGGATGACGCAGTTCAAGGACAAGTCGCAAAAGGGCGGCGCGGACCGCTCCAGCGTCGGGTTGTTCACCTACCCGATCCTGCAGGCCGCCGACATCCTGGCCTACCGGGCCGATTCCGTGCCGGTCGGCGAGGACCAGCGTCAGCACCTGGAACTGACCCGCAACCTCGCACAGCGGTTCAACGCCCGGTACGGCCCGACGCTGACGGTGCCGGAGCCCTACATCCTCAAGCAGACCGCGAAGATCTACGACCTCACCGAGCCGCGGGCGAAGATGAGCAAGTCCTCGCCCGGCGGCTCGCTGGATCTGCTCGCTCCGGTCGCGGCGTCGGTGAAGAAGATCAAGTCCGCGGTGACCGACACCGAACGGGAGGTCCGGTACGACGAGAACGCCAAACCGGGTGTCTCCAACCTGTTGTCGCTGCTGTCGGTGTTCACCGGCACCGACATCCGCACTTTGGAGAAGCAGTACGACGGGCGCGGGTACGGCGACCTGAAGAAGGACCTCGCCGAGGTGTTCTCCGGCTTCGTCGTGCCGCTGCAGCAGCAGGTGCAGACCTATCTCGGCGACCCGGCCGAGCTGGACCGGATACTGACAGCCGGGGCGGTGCGCGCGCGTCAGGTGGCGGACGCGACCGTCGCGGCGGTGTACGACAGGGTCGGGTTGTTCGCCGGCTGAGAGCGGCGGCCGGTCCCGGCGCCATCCATCCCGGCGCCATCCATCCCGGCTCGGGAACCAGGTGGCACCGGGACCGAGCAGCCACCTGGCTCGGCAACGAACCACCGGCAGATGCCCGTCGCAGCACAGACAGGAGGCCAAGATGGCCACCACGAACGGTTCCGTGGGCGGGAAGCCGATTTTCGCCGGGCCTTTGGCGGTGCGGCAGCCGGAGCCCCCGCCGCCGGTGCCCCCGGATCCCGGCTTCGTCGGGCGATGGGTGCTGCGCGGGAAGCGGATCGCGTCGCAGAAGAGCATCAAGCACCTCATCCGGGCGATCGGCAGGTACGCCGAGCGGCTGGGCAGCCAGTTCGCGGGCGCGATGACCTACTTCTCGTTCCTGTCCCTGGTGCCGATCCTGATGATCGGCTTCGCGGTCGGCGGCATCGTGCTGGGCAACAACCAAGAGCTGCTGACCCGACTCGAGGACCAGGTCGCGGAGGTGCTCCCGGCCGATCTGGCGCAGCCGATCACCGCGCTGATCGACAGTGTGGTGGCCAACCCGCTCGGCGTCGGCATCATCGGTCTGCTGATCGCGCTGTACTCCGGTGTCGGTTGGATGGGGAACCTGCGCAAGGCGACCAGGGCGATCTGGCGACCAGACTTCGACGAACGGGAGAACACCGACAACATCGCAGTAGCGACGGTCAAGGACTTGGGGGCGTTGGCCGGGCTGGGCATTGCCGTTGTCGTCTCGCTGGGGCTCAGCACCTTCGCCTCGAAGTACGCCACGCAGGTCGTGGAGTGGCTCGGTCTCGGCGACCAGCCGTGGCTCGGACCCTTCGTCACCGTGATGACCCTGGTGATCGCGATGGCTGCCGACGTGCTGATCTTCCTGTGGATCTACACCGTGCTGCCGGGAAGGGACCTGCGCTCACCGCGCAAGGCGCGGGTGCGCGGATCCATCGTGGCCGCGATCGTGTTCGAGATCCTCAAGTACGCACTCGTGGTGCTCGTACCGGACCTTGCCACGACGTCCCGGACGGCCGCGATCTTCGGGCCGGTCATCGGGCTGCTGTTGTTCTTCAACCTGGTGGCCCAGCTGGTGCTGTTCGTCGCCGCGTGGATCGCCACCGCAGAAGGTGGTGCCACGCCCGATGAGGACCCGCTGCCGGAGGTGCCGGAGGCCACCGTGGTCATCCGCAAGGACGGGTCCCCGACGAAAGTCGCCGCCCTGATGGGACTGGGTGCCGCGGTCGGCTGGGGGGCCGCGCGCCGCCGTCGCTGACCGTCAGCGCCGGTTGCTGCGGTCGGCCAGGGGCGGACGTCGCCAGGATGCGATGCAGCGTCCGCCGGCCCAGTGCGCTCATCGGCGGGTTGCTGTCGGCGTAGTACCAGACCAGCCCCATGGCCTGCTCGAACGCCCACGCCATCCCGCGCGCCCACTCGAGGTCATCCACGCCGAGTTCTTGCCGCAGAACCTGACGCGGGCGCGCCTCGAGGAGTGCCACGCGGCCACCAGGTCCAGTGCCGGAGCCGCCGGTCCGAGACCGCCCACGTCCAGGACGCCGACCAGCCGACCGCCGCTCACCAGCACATTGGCCGGGATGAGGTCGCCGTGCGTCATCGCGTCCGGGGCGGTGCGGGGCAGCTCCCGCAGAACGTCCCACATTCAGCGCAACCGCCGGACGTCCAGCAGTCCCTGGCTGCGCCGCAGGCACGTCTGCATCCACCCGTCGTGGGCGCGCAGACGCCGCCGCGCCCGGTGCCGCCGAACGTCCGGCCGTTGGTGCCGTGGCGCGCACGTCCCGGATGAACAGGGCGAGGTCGGCGGCGAAGTGGGCGGAGTCGCCCGGGTCGTCGTCGGCGGCGACCGTTCCGGCCAGCCGGGTCTGCACCGCCCAGGGCAACGGGAATCCGGGACCGGGCTCGCCGATGGCGATCGGCTCGGGTGTCCGGAACCTGCTGCGTCCGAGCAGTTCACGGGCGGCGTCCGCTTCCGAGGAGAGCCACCGTCGGGTGCGGTCAACGGCGTCGCCGGAGCCTCCCGCCGGCTGCAGCGGGAATCGGGCCGAAAGCTGGTCACCGATCCGAAACAGGGTGTTGACCGTTCCCCGGCTGGTGGCAGGGGTGACGGGCTCGTGCCGCCACCGCCGGAACTGGTGGTGGATCAGCGCGCAGGCAGTGTGGACGGAGATGTCGAGCTGGTCCGGGTGCATGGCGGTCTACGCAGGGATCGCTACTGCCGGGGCTCGGTGGGTGGCGGCTCCGGGTGCGGCGGGTGCATTGGCGCTGGATCGGTCTGCGGCCGGGTGCTGGCCGGAGGGTCGGCTTGCGGCGAATCGGTTGGGGTCGGGTCGGCGGCAGCAGGATCGCCGGGCGGGGGATCGGAGGTGACGGCATCGGTGACGGCGGGGTCCGTGGAACCGGAATCATTCGCCGCGGGCCCGGTGTCGGTGGGACCGGTGGGCGACCCTGCCGACGCGGCGTCGCCTGAAGGACCCGCGGCGTCGACGGGTGATCCGGCGGGCGCGGCATCCCCGGCGAATGCCGGCCGCCGCCGCGCGCGTCCACGTACCCACAGCAGTACACCGGCGGCGAGGGCGGCGACGATGACCACGGCGGCGATCAGCCAAGCCGTGGGCGACGAGGACGACGTCGTGGCCGCGGTCGCCGGATCGGCGGAGCTTTGCGATGCGTCACCGGGTGGCGAGGCGGCCGCCGACGACGCGCCCGACGGGGCCGCGGACGGCGGCGGTGTGGTGGGCGTGGGTACGGCGGCCGCAGTGGCCTCCGCCAACGAGCCGACCAGCTTGCCGACCGGCGGTGTCGTCGCCGGTAACGCGAAACCCCAGTCCAGCAGCGACGCCGCCTGCATCCATTGGCGCCGCGGCTGTTGGGTGCCGTTCAGCATGGTCACCACCAGGCGACGACCGTTGCGATCCGCCATCCCGACGTAGGTGTTGCCGGCGTCATCGGTGAACCCGGTCTTGCCGCCCAGCGCCCCCTTGTACTGGTACAGCAGCTGGTTGTCGTTGGCGGCGATGTATCCCTCGCCGGTGGACGACGGCACCCGCACATCCACGCTGGACACGAGGTCCGGAAAGGGTGCGGTGGCCATGTCGGCCTTCGCGAACAACGCGAGGTCGTAGGCCGAGGTGGACTGGCCGGGCCCGTCCAGCCCGGACACGGTGGCTGCCCGGGTGTCCAACGCCCCGAGAGCCTTTGCGGTGGCATTCATGTCGGCGATGGTCTTGTCGTAACCGCCGTTCGCCCTGGCCAGCGCATTGGCAGCGTCGTTGCCCGAGATGATGATCAGGTAGGTCAGCAGTTGCCGGACGGTGTACTTGCCGCCCGCCTCGATGCCGACCCGGGTGCCGTCCTGCTCGGTGTCGGTCGAGGTGCCGACTACCACCTTCTTCAGGTCCTTCAGGTTGCGCAGCATCACCTGGGCGGTGAGCAGCTTCAGCGTGCTGGCCGGTCGGTACCGGCCGTGCGGGTCCTTGGCGGCCAGCACCTCACCGGTGTCCAGATCGGCGATCAACCATGCGCCGGCGCTGATGTCGGACGGCAACGGCGGCGTCCCCTTGGGCAGGATCAGCCCGCATTCGCCGAGCCGGCCGCCGCCGACCGGCTCGGCCGGCACCGGCAGCGGCGTGACCGCGGGGGCACCGGGCGGCACGTCCTCCGACGTGTCCACCGCGGCCGGTGGTGTGGTCCGTCGGCCGCAGTCGTCGGTGTTCGGCGGGGTCACCGTCTCGCTGGGCGGCACGTACGGGTCGGTGTTCGGGATGCGCCCAGCAGCAGTGCCGGCGGAGGCGACCGGGGCCGGTCCGGTCAGCGCCGAGAGCACGGCCAAGACACTCAGCATCAGCAGCATCACCCACGCCCGGACCCGGATGCCGGCCACCGGTTGATGCCGCGGGGGCGTCGCAGGGACGGTTACGGTGGGCGGTGTCATCGATGCTCACCGTATCGCCTCGGTGAACGCAGGGTGGTGACGTTGGACCGGCTCCGCCTCAGCGGTCGGTCCGGCGGACGCCCCTGATGCATGCCGACGGTCTCCACCACTGAGGCGATGAGCGCGGTGCCGGCAGGTCGAGCTCCGTCAGCGTCCGGACCCGGGGCGGCAAACGCGACGACCCCCGGCGCGACGGCCGGGGGTCGGTCAGTGTGCGGTCCGCGGCACCGGAGCCGCGGATACCGCCCGTGGGTCAGCCGGCATTCGCGGCCTGCGCGGCGGCGACCTGCGAGCGGACGTCATCCATGTCGAGTTCCTTGACGCCGGTGATGACCTGCTCGAGAGCGCTCGGCGGAAGGGCGCCCGGCTGCGAGAACACCAGGATCCCGTCGCGGAAAGCCATCAGCGTGGGGATGGAACGGATACCTGCGGCGCCGGCCAACTCCTGCTCGGCCTCGGTGTCGACCTTGCCGAACACCACGTCGGGGTGCTGCTCGGAGGCCTTCTCGAAGGTGGGGGCGAATCGCTGACAAGGGCCGCACCAGGCA
The DNA here is from genome assembly GCA_963785455.1 of uncultured Actinomycetota bacterium. GTDB lineage: Bacteria > Actinomycetota > Actinomycetes > Mycobacteriales > Nakamurellaceae > Nakamurella. The sequence continues at coordinate 259,813 of CAWAVL010000017.1, read as the reverse complement.
GCCCAAAAGTCGACCAGCACGATGCCGTCACCGGACACCGTCTGCTCGAAGGTGGTCATGGTCAAAGCCTGCGTGGCCATTGAGGAGCCCTCTCGGTTGGTTTCGGGTCGGTCACCCGTTCCAACCATTGGGACGCCCCGGTGCATTCCCTACGCGCCCCGGTGCATTCCCTACGGATGCCGCAGGCAGTGGCGTGTGCCCCGGCTCACCCGGTGCGCACTGCTGCCTGATCCCACCCCCGCGGAAGCCTGCTCCACACCCCGCGGGAAGTTGATCATGGCAAAACTCACGCGACACACCCACGACACGCCGAGGGCAATGCGAGTTTCGCCATGATCATCACCCAAATCGGCCCACCAAATCGGCCACCTGAATCGGCGAGCACCACCGAAAATCGGCGTCAGATGCGCCGGAACATCAATGCGCGCTTGACTTCCTGGATCGCTTTGGTCACCTGGATGCCGCGGGGGCAGACCTCGGTGCAGTTGAAAGTGGTGCGGCAACGCCACACGCCCTCGGCATCGGACAGGATCTCCAGCCGCTCCTGGCCGCCCTCGTCACGGGAATCGAAGATGAAGCGGTGGGCGTTCACGATCGCCGCCGGCCCGACGTAGGCGTCGTCGGACCAGTACACCGGGCAGGACGACGTGCACGCGGCGCACAGGATGCACTTGGTGGTGTCGTCGAACCGCTCGCGGTCCTTGGGCGACTGGACGTACTCCCGGGTCGGTTCCGGGCTGTGCGTGATGAGGAACGGCTTCACCGCGCGGTACGCGTCGAAGAACGGCTCCATGTCGACGATCAGGTCCTTCAGCAGCGGCAGGCCCTTGATCGGCTCGACCGTCACCTCGTTCTTCTTGTCGCCGATCAGGTCCTTGACCAGCACCTTGCAGCACAGCCGGTTCCGGCCGTTGATCCGCATCGCGTCGGACCCGCAGACGCCGTGCGCGCACGACCGCCGGAACGTCAGCGTGCCGTCGATGTACCACTTGATGTAGTGCAGCACGTTGAGCAGCCGGTCACCCGGCAGGGCCGGCACCCGGTACGACTCGGTGTGCGGCACCTCGTCGATCTCCGGGTTGTACCGCTGGATGTGCACGGTGAGCATCACCGCGCCATCGGGTACCGGCGGCAACCCGGCGGCACCGCCGGGGCCGCCGTCGCGTTCGATGTCCGGCGCAATCGTCGTCATCAGTACTTGCGCTCCATCGGCTGGTAACGGGTCTGGACGACCGGCTTGTAGTCCAGGCGAATGTCGGAGGTGAGATCCGAGCCCTGCTTGTACGCCATGGTGTGGCGCATCCAGTTGGTGTCGTCCCGGTTCGGGTAGTCCTCCCGGGCGTGCCCGCCGCGGGACTCGGTCCGCGTCAGCGCACCCACCACCAGCACCTCGGCGAGCTCTAGCAGGAAGCCCAGCTCCACGGCCTCGAGCAGATCGGTGTTGTAGCGAAGTCCCTTGTCCTGGATGGACACCCGGGCGTAGCGCTCCTTGAGCAGGCGCACGTCGTTCAGCGCCTCCTTCAGGGTGGCCTCGGTGCGGTAGACGGCGGCGTTGATGTCCATCGTCGTCTGCAGGGCTGTGCGGATGTCCGCCACCCGCTCCGTTCCCGCCGAGTCGCGCAGTTGGAGGATCATCTCGTCGACGGTGGCGTGCGGGCTTTCCGGGAGTGGCCCGAAATCGCTCGAGTTGGCGTGCTCCGCGGCCGCGATCCCGGCGCGCCGGCCGAAGACGTTGATGTCCAGCAGCGAGTTCGTGCCCAACCGATTGGAGCCGTGCACGGAGACACAGGCGCACTCGCCGGCGGCGTACAGCCCCGGCACCACATCGGTGTTGTTGGCCAGCACCTGACCCTCGATGTTGGTCGGGATGCCGCCCATCACGTAGTGGCAGGTGGGGAAGACGGGAACCGGCTCCTCCAGCGGCTCGACACCCAGGTAGGTGCGCGAGAATTCCGCGATATCAGGCAGTTTTGTCTCCAGCACCTCCTTGCCCAGGTGGGTGACATCCAGCAGCACGTAGTCCTTGTTGGGGCCCGCGCCCCGGCCCTCCCGGACTTCCTGCACCATCGACCGGGCGACGATGTCGCGCGGAGCGAGGTCCTTGATGGTGGGCGCGTAGCGCTCCATGAAGCGCTCGCCGTCGCCGTTGCGCAGGATGCCGCCCTCGCCGCGGACCGCCTCGGAGATCAGGATGCCAAGCCCCGCAAGGCCTGTCGGGTGGAACTGGAAGAACTCCATGTCCTCCAGCGGCAGCCCCTTGCGGAACACGATGCCGAGGCCGTCACCGGTCAGGGTGTGCGCGTTCGACGTGGTTTTGAAGATCTTGCCGGCGCCGCCGGTGGCCAGCACCACCGACTTCGCCTGGAACACATGGATCTCGCCGGTGGCGAGCTCGTACGCGACGGCGCCGGTACAGACCTCGCCCTCGTCGGTCTTGGTCAACAGCAGGTCGAGAACGTAGTACTCGTTGTAGAACTCGATACCCAGCTTGACGCAATTCTGGTACAGCGTCTGCAGGATCATGTGGCCGGTGCGATCGGCGGCGTAGCACGCCCGGCGGACCGCGGCCTCGCCGTGATTACGGGTGTGACCGCCGAAGCGGCGCTGGTCGATCCGGCCCTCGGGCGTGCGGTTGAACGGCAGGCCCATCTTCTCCAGATCCAGGACCGCGTCGATGGCCTCCTTGCACATCACCTCGGCCGCGTCCTGGTCGACGAGGTAGTCGCCGCCCTTGACGGTGTCGAAGGTGTGCCATTCCCAGTTGTCGTCCTCGACATTGGCCAGCGCCGCACACATGCCGCCCTGAGCCGCACCGGTGTGCGACCGCGTCGGGTACAGCTTGGTGAGAACGGCTGTCTTGGCCCGCTTGCCCGACTCGATCGCGGCGCGCATCCCGGCGCCGCCGGCGCCGACGATCACCACGTCGTAACGGTGGAACTGCATATCAGTCCTTCCCAGGACGGGGGAGACCGGCTGCGCCGGGCTGAACGAGACGACGGTCCTTCCCAGGACGGGGGAGACCGGCTGCGCCGGGCTGAACGAGACGACGGTCCTTCCCAGGACGGGGAGACCGGCTGCGCCGGGCTGAACGAGACGACGGTCCTTCCCAGGACGGGGAGACCGGCTGCGCCGGGCTGATTTCGCATGATCAGTCCTTCCCAGGACGAGTTTCGCATGATCAGTCCTTCCCAGGACGAGGGAGACCGGCTGCGCCGGACTGAACGAGACGACGGTCCTTCCCAGGACGGGGGAGACCGGCTGCGCCGGGCTGAACGTGCATCCGTCGCGCTCCAGTCAGCCGATGGTGGGGTCGAAGGTGAAGATGACAAGCGTGCCGACGCCCAGGATCAGCACCACGGACGCGGCCAGCATCAGCTGCAGCCAGAAGCGGGTCGAATCCTTGCGGGCGTAGTCGTTGATCACCACGCGCAGGCCGTTCGCGCCGTGCAGCTCGGCCAGCCAGAGCATGATGAGGTCCCAGATCTGCCAGAACGGGCTGGCCCAGCGACCGGCCACGAAGCCCCAGTTGATCCGGTGCACACCGCCGTCCAGCACATTCATGATCAGCAGGTGGCCGAGAACCAGGACCACCAGAACGATCCCGGACAGCCGCATGAAGAGCCAGGCGTACATCTCGAAATTGGTCCGCCGGCCGCTCACCCGGCGACGCGGGGCTCGCGGGGCGACGATGCCGCGGGTGGCGGGCGGGTCGTAGGCCGCGGTCACGAGGCACCACCGAACAGGTCGGTCACGGTGCGCTGCAACATGAAGTAGACGCCCGGAATCATCAGCACGAGCCAGATGCCCAGGATGATCCACAGCATCAGGCGCTGGTACCTGGCACCCTTGGCCCAGAAGTCGACCAGCATGACGCGGATGCCGTTGAGGGCGTGGTAGAGGACGGCACCGACGAGGCCGACCTCCATCAGGTTGACGACCGGGTTCTTGTAGGTCTCGATGATCGAGTTGTAGGCCTCCGGTGACACCCGCACGAGGGCGGTGTCCAGCACGTGGGCGAACAGGAAGAAGAAGGTGAGCACACCGGTGACCCGGTGGGCGACCCAGGACCACATGCCGGCGTCGCCGCGGTAGACCGACCCGCGACGCGGCAGGGGTGCCCGCTCGCCGGTCGCGTAAGTGGTGGGGGTGGACATGATCGTGTTTCGACCTCCGGCATCAACGGCGGACGCGCCTGAGTGGAACCTGGGAGACTGCTGTTCGAGCCTGTAGATGACGCACGGGGACCGCCCGGCCACCATTCAGCGATCTTGCAGCAAGGCTAACCCTGTCTTCACACAGCGTGCGACTCTGAGACCGTGTGACGTGATCGACATCCGGGGTGTGCTGCCGCACATCTCGCAGGTCCACGGATCGAATGGCGGTTCCGGTGATGGCTGAGGGGGGGTTCGGGCGGCTCGGTCAGCGGTACCAACCTGCTGGCCGACGGCCACGGCCCGGACCGGTGGCGCTCCGAGGGTGGGAGCGAACCGCACCAACGAAGCGGTGATGGCACCGGCCCGTGGGTGCGAGGCCCCGGCGTCACGCTACGTAACGTGTCCTCCGACGCGGGTGGAGTGGTGGGAAAAGCTCCTGCGCGAGGCGGTTCTGGGCGTAAAGATTGTCGCTTTGGGGGTCCGAGCGCCCGGCAGAGGAACAATTCGGTTACGGAGCGGCGTCGCCCCTCGCCGGGAGCGCTACCGGCAGGTAGCGTCCGACGGGCCCATACCGTCGAAGCTGTTGTCGACGGGCCTGCGTCGCCTACCTGGGCGGCGTGCAGTGACGAACAGGAGAAAACAACGTGCGTCGAGCTCACAGCCTGAGGGTTGTCGCCGGGGTGGCCGTCGCCGGCCTCGCTCTCGCGGCCTGCGGAAGCGCCCCGACAGAAGAAACCACCACCAGCGCCACCTCGGCGGCTGCGACGAGCGCCACGTCGGCGGCTGCGACCGGCGCCTCGTCGGCGGCGTCGGGAGCAGCGTCCTCGGAGGCGGCGGGATCGGGCTCGTCGGGCGAGGCGATGGCGCCGAGCACGTTCCCGCAGAACGCCGATTACAAGGCCTGCATGGTTTCCGATGCCGGCGGGTTCGACGACAAGTCGTTCAATCAGATCGGTGCCGCCGGCCTCGACCGGGCAGCCAAGGAGATCGGGCTGCAGGAGGTCAAGGTCGAGTCCGCCGACGGCAACGCCTACGCGCCGAACATCGACGGCCTGGTGGCGCAGAACTGCGACATGATCGTGACGGTCGGGTTTCTGCTGGCTGACGCGACCAAGGCTGCCGCGACGGCGAACCCTGACACCGACTTCGCCATCATCGACGACGGTTCCATCGACCTGCCGAACGTCAAGCCACTGCTCTTCGACACCGCCCAGGCCGCTTACCTCGCCGGCTACACCGCTGCCGGCTATTCCACCACTGGCACGGTCGCAACGTTCGGCGGTGCGCCGATCCCGCCGGTGACGATCTTCATGGACGGTTTCGTCGACGGTGTGGCCAAGTACAACGAGGACAACGGCAAGAATGTCAAGGTGCTCGGCTGGGACAAGGCCGCGCAGAACGGCTCGTTCACCGGTGACTTCGACACCCAGTCCAAGGGCCAGGATCTCGCGCAGGGCTTCATCGACCAGGGCGCCGATGTGATCATGCCGGTGGCAGGACCGGTCGGTCTCGGCGCGGCAACCGCCGCCAAGGCCGCCGGCGATGTGGTCATCATCGGCGTCGATGCCGACTGGTTCGAGACGGCACCGGACTTCTCCAGCATCATCCTCACCTCGGTGCTCAAGAACATGGACGTCGCGGTGTTCGACGCCGTCGGGAACGCCTCGGCCGGCAACTTCAGCAACGAGCCCTACGTGGGCACGCTGGCCAACGAGGGTGTCGCGCTCGCGCCGTTCCACGATGTTTCGGTCAGCCCGGAGTTGGAGAGCCAGATCCAGGCGCTGCAGGAGCAGATCATCGCGGGCGACCTGAAGGTGGAATCGGTCAGTTCCCCGTGACCGACTGACCGCATTCAGCGGCGACGGGTCGGGCGAGATTCTCGCCCGACCCGTCCCGCTTCACCCCTGTTCCGTCGGCCAGTAGGGCGCAGCATGATCGGCTTGGGGGCATGCTGACCGGGACCGAGCCCTGATCGCCCGACACGGGCCGCTGCGGAGGTGTGAGTCACGTGAAGCTGGAGCTCCGCCGGATCACCAAGAGGTTCGGCGCGCTGGTGGCCAACGACGCCATCGATCTGGTGATCGAACCCGGAGAGATCCATGCGTTGTTGGGCGAGAACGGCGCAGGCAAGAGCACCCTGATGAACGTCCTGTACGGGCTCTACGACCCGGACGACGGCGACATCCTGGTCGATGACAAGCCGGTCAGGTTTGCCGGACCTGGCGACGCGATGCGCTTCGGGATCGGCATGGTTCATCAGCACTTCATGCTGGTGCCGGTCTTCTCGGTCGCCGAGAACGTCGTCCTCGGCTCCGAGCCGACCAGCGGGCTGGGAATGATCTCGACCAAGGACGCCGCGGCCCGGGTCGAGCAGATCTCCGACCGGTTCGGCTTTGCCGTCGATCCGAACGCGATGATCGAGGACCTTCCGGTCGGCGTGCAGCAGCGGGTCGAGATCATCAAGGCGCTCTCCCGGGACGCCGAGGTGCTGATCCTCGACGAACCGACCGCGGTGCTCACGCCCCAGGAGACCGACGAGTTGATCCAGATCATGCGGCAGCTCAAGGAATCCGGAACCTCGATCGTGTTCATTACGCACAAGCTCCGGGAGGTGCGAGCGGTCGCCGACCGGATCACGGTGATCCGGCGCGGCAAAGTGGTCGGCTCGGCCACCCCCGACACCCCCGAGTCCGAGCTCGCCTCGATGATGGTGGGTCGAGCGGTGGACCTGCAGGTGGCCAAGGAAGTGGCCGAACCGGGCGAGCGGACCTTCGTGGTGTCCGGGCTGACGGTCATCGACGCCGCCGGGGTGAGGCAGATCGACGACCTGAGCTTCGACATCGCCCGCGGCGAGATCCTGGCGATCGCCGGGGTGCAGGGCAACGGACAGACGGAGCTGACCGAAACGATTCTCGGCCTGCGGACGCCGGTGCGTGGATCGGTGAAGCTGGACGGTGTCGAACTGATCGGCCGGTCGGTGCGGGATGTGTTGGCCGCCGGTGTGGGTTTCATCCCGGAGGATCGCAGCACCGACGGGCTCATCTCCAAATTCTCGGTCGCCGAGAACCTGGTGCTCGACACCTTCACCCGGACCCCGTTCTCCCGTGGCATCGCGTTGGATCTGGCCGCGGTGGCGGCCAACGCCGACACCCTGATGACGGAGTTCGACGTCCGGGCCGGCTCCGCCACCTCGCCGGCCGGTACCTTGTCCGGCGGTAATCAGCAGAAGGTCGTTGTGGCTCGTGAGATGTCGCGAGACCTGCAGCTGCTGATCGCATCCCAGCCGACGCGTGGCGTTGACGTCGGGTCGATCGAGTTCATCCACTCGCGGATCGTCGCGGAACGCGACACCGGCACCCCCGTGCTGATCGTGTCCACGGAACTGGACGAGGTGGTGGCGCTGGCCGACCGGATCGCGGTGATGTACCGGGGCCGCATCGTTGGCATCGTCCCGGGCGATACCGACCGCGACGTGTTGGGCCTGATGATGGCCGGTGTGCCGCATGACGAGGCGATCGCGCAGGCGGGTACCCACCACACCGCGCCGGCGGAAGCCGCTGCGGCGGATGAGGGCCATCGGTCGGGTGCGGCCGATCGGCCGGCGGGCGGGAATGCGCGGGTCGGTCCCGGCCCGTCGGGCCGGCCCGAGCAGTCAGCCGCCGGTCGTCAGGAGGAGAAGCCGTGACGTCGCAGGAACCTCCGCCACCGCCCCCGGACTCAGCAGCCGATCCGACGGGCCGCGGCGCGGTCGCGCCCCCCGAAGTGGCGCAGCAGGAGCAGTCGCCGTCGGTGCTCAGCCAGATCCTGAACTCCTCGGCTTTGATCTCTGTGCTGGCGGTGGTGCTGGCACTGGTCATCGGCGGTGTCCTCATCGCTGCCGCCGACCCGGATGTGCAGGCCGCTGCCGGCTACTTCTTCGCCCGCCCGATGGATTTCATCTCGGCCGTCTGGGAATCGGTCTCCAGCGCCTACATCGCACTGTTTCAGGGCGCCATCTACAACACCCAGGCCGACTCTCTCGCCGGGGGGCTGAAGTCACTCGCCGACACCTTGACGGCGTCCGTGCCGCTGATCTTTGCCGGCCTCGGCATCGGCATCGGCTTCCGCGCCGGGTTGTTCAACATCGGGGCGCAGGGGCAGATCATCCTTGGCGCGATCTTCGCCGGTTACATCGGTTTCGCCTTCCAACTGCCGCCCGGCGTGCACCTGTTGCTGGCCGTCGCCGGCGCAGCACTCGGCGGCGCGCTGTGGGCGGGCATCGCGGGCGCGCTGAAGGCCAGGACCGGCGCCAACGAGGTGATCGTGACGATCATGCTCAATTACATTGCGCTCTATCTGATCGGATACCTGCTGTCCACCAGTGCCTTCCTGCGGTCCGGGTCGATCAACCCGAAGAGCCCGCCGATGGAGGCCAGCGCCGTCTACCCGAAGCTGTTCGACCTCCCGGGGTGGCGGCTGCACTGGGGATTCGTCCTCGCGGTGGTCGCGGCGGTCGCGGTCTGGTGGTTGATGGACCGTTCCACCATCGGGTTTGCCTTCCGCGCTGTCGGCGCGAACCCCGAAGCGGCCAGGACAGCGGGCATCTCGGTCACCGCCACCTACTTCTGGGTGATGGTGACGGCCGGATCCCTGGCCGGGCTGGCCGGATCCGCGCAGATCCTGGGCCCGGTGTCCTCCGGGCTGACGGCCGGAGTCGCCGCCAGCTACGGCTTCGATGCCATCACGGTCGCGCTGCTGGGCCGGTCCAGACCGTTGGGCACCGTGCTGGCCGGCCTGCTCTTCGGTGCGCTGCAGGCCGGCGGCTACACGATGCAGTCCCTCACCGGCACCCCGATCGATGTGGTCCTGGTGCTGCAGTCGCTGATCGTGCTGCTCATCGCTGCCCCACCCCTGGTCAGACGGGTGTTCTTCCTCCCCGGAAGACCGACGTCCGCCCGCAAGCGGCGCAGACTCCAGGAGGCGAAGGCATGACGACGACGTTGGCGAGGCCGGCGGCCGACGACGACTTCCTGGCCGCCCTCAGGCCGCCCAGCTACCGGGCCACCATTGCCTACGGCGTCATCGCCGTGATCGGGCTGCTGGTCTTCGGGATCCTGCCGGCATCCGGCCTGCAGACGACCTTCACCTTTGCGACCGACTCCGACTTCTTCCAGATCCAGACGCTGACGGTGCCGTCGAAGGCGACCGCCGTGGTGCTGTGCCTGCTCGCCCTCGGGCTGGCCGGGTACTCGTTCATCTGCGCGCGGGCCCGGCGCAGGCCCGGGCTGTGGTTGCCGATCACGTTCTCCGCGTTGATCGTGGTGTCGTTCCTCACCTGGGCGGTGGCCGGCAAGGAGCTCCCGCTGACGGTCACCGGGTTGCTGCAGGGTGCGCTGTTCCTGTCGATCCCGCTGGTGTTCGGGTCGATGTCGGGCCTGGTGTGCGAGCGCGTCGGCATCATCAACATCGCGATCGAGGGTCAGTTGCTGGCGGGTGCCTTCCTCGGTGCTGTGGTGGCGACGCTCGCGGACAATCCGTACGCGGGGCTGGCCGCCGCGCCGGTCGCCGGTGCCCTGGTGGGCTTGCTGCTGGCGTGGTTCGCGATCTCCTACCGGGTGGACCAGATCATCGTCGGCGTGGTGCTCAACGTGCTGGTGATCGGGCTGACCAGCTACCTGTTCTCGACGGTGCTGACCGACAACGCATCGTCGCTGAACTCCCCGCCGCGGCTGCCGGTGATCGAGATTCCGCTGCTGGCCGACATCCCCGTCATCGGGCCCGTGCTCTTCCAGCAGACGCTGCTGGTGTACCTGATGTTCGCCTTCGTGATCGGCCTGCAGATCCTGATCTTCCGCAGCCGTTGGGGACTACGGATGCGGGCCTGCGGCGAGCACCCGAAGGCAGCGGACACCGTCGGGATCCGGGTCAACGTGACCCGGCTGCGCAACACCGTGCTCGGCGGCGCGATCGCGGGTCTGGGCGGTGCGTTCTTCACCATCGCCTCCGGGCTCGCGTTCGCGAAGGAGATGACCGGTGGACAGGGGTTCATCGCGCTGGCGGCCATGATCCTGGGGCGGTGGAGCCCCCGCGGGGCATTCGTCGCCGCGTTGCTGTTCGGCTTCGCCGCGAGCCTGCAGACCAGGCTCGGCATCATCGGTACCCCCATTCCCAGCCAGTTCATGTTGATGACGCCCTACCTGGCCACCATTTTCGCCGTTGCCGGGCTGGTCGGCCGGGTGCGCCCACCGGCCGCCGAGGGGATCCCCTATGTCAAGTAACCTGCTGCGCCGCGGCCTTGAGGTCGGGGTGCGCACATGACGGCCGTCGATTGGGACCAGCTCCGTGCTGTCGCCGTCGAGGCGGCGGCCAGCGCGTACTGCCCGTACTCCCACCTTCAGGTGGGAGCGGCTGCGCTGGTCGACGACGGTCGGATCATCACCGGCTGCAATGTCGAGAACGCTTCGTACGGCCTGGGTCTGTGCGCCGAGTGCACGCTGGTCGGGCAGCTCCGGCTGACCGGCGGCGGGCGTCTGGTGGCGCTCGCCTGCCGGTCGGGCAGCGGGGAGTTGCTGATGCCGTGTGGCCGGTGCCGCCAGGTGATCTACGAGTTCGGTGGCCCGGAATTGCTGGTCGACACCCCGACCGGTCCGGAAACGATGATGTGGGTGCTGCCGGCGGCCTTCGGGCCGGCGGACCTGCCGGGAGCACCGCGGTGAGCGGCCTGACCGCCGTCGACGTGATCGTCGCCAAACGCGACCGTCACGAGCTGACGGGCGAGCAGATCGGCTGGGTGATCGACGCCTACACCCGCGGTGAGGTCGCCGAGGAGCAGATGTCGGCGCTGCTGATGGCGATCCTGCTCAACGGCATGACGGGTGCCGAGATCGCCGCCTGGACCACGGTCATGATCTCCTCGGGGATCCGGCTGGACCTGTCCGCGGTCGGCCGTCCGACCGTGGACAAGCACTCCACCGGCGGTGTGGGGGACAAGATCTCACTGCCGTTGGCCCCACTCGTCGCGGCCTGCGGCGCGGCCGTGCCGCAACTGTCCGGCCGCGGGCTCGGCCACACCGGCGGGACGCTGGACAAGATGGAATCGATCCACGGCTGGCGTGCGGCCCTGACGCCGGATCAAATGGTGCGCCAGCTCTCCGATGTCGGTGCGGTGATCTGCGCCGCGTCGGCCGACCTGGCGCCCGCCGACCGCAAGCTCTACGCCCTGCGGGATGTGACCGGCACGGTCGAATCGATCCCGATGATCGCCGCCTCCATCATGAGCAAGAAGATCGCCGAGGGCACCGCGTCGCTGGTGCTGGACGTGAAGGTCGGCACCGGGGCCTTCATGAAACACGCCGACCACGCCGCGGAACTGGCCAGGACCATGGTGGAACTCGGCGCCCGCGAGGGTGTGCACACCTCGGCGCTGCTGACCGACATGTCGACGCCGCTCGGGGCGGCTGTGGGCAACGCCGTCGAGGTGGCGGAGTCGGTGGAGGTGCTGGCCGGCGGCGGTCCGGCGGACGTCGTGGAACTGACCGTTGCCCTTGCCCGCGAGATGGTCTCGCTGGCCGGGCTGGACGTCGACCCGGCGCAGGTGCTGGCGTCCGGGAAGGCGATGGACAGTTGGCGGCAGCTCGTCGCCGCGCAGGGCGGCGACCCCGATGCGCCGCTGCCGACGCCGCAGTATCGAGAGCTGGTGCGTGCCGACACTGCCGGCGTCATCACCGGTCTCGATGCGCTGCCCGTCGGGATGGCCGCCTGGCGGCTCGGCGCGGGTCGCGCGCGGCGCGAGCACGACGTGCAGGCGGCGGCGGGCGTGCTGTGCCTGGCCAAGCCCGGCGACGCCGTGACGGCGGGAAGTCCGCTGTTCGAACTGCATACCGACACGCCGGACCGGTTTGCCCTGGCCCGCGCGGAACTCGAAGCGGCCGTGACGATCTCACCGCCCGGCACCGGGTTCGACCGGACTCCGCTGGTACTGGACGTCATTCGGGCGGACTGACGGTGGCATGCCCGCCGCGCCACCGCGACCGGGTGAGGCTTGGTGTGACGCGCGCGGCGACGCCTGGCCCCCGCGCGTCGGTGGCGTTCGGTGACGTTCATCCCGGCCGGGTAACGTCGATCGATGCCCACACCGCTCCCCGCCGACGCCATCGTCACCGCCCCCAAGGTCCTGCTACACGATCACCTCGACGGTGGTCTGCGTCCTGCGACTCTGGTCGAGCTGGCCGAGCAGACCGGCTACGACGGGCTGCCGACGACGGTGGTGCCCGACCTTGCCCGGTGGTTCGCCGAATCCGCGTTCTCGGGCTCGCTGGAGCGCTACCTGGAAACGTTCGCCCACACCACCGCGGTGATGCAGACCAGGGAAGCGCTGATCCGGGTGGCCTCGGAATGCGTGCAGGATCTGGCCGCGGACGGCGTGGTCTACGCCGAGGTGCGCTTCGCCCCCGAGTTGCACACCGAGCGCGATCTGACCCTCGACGAGGTCGTGCAGGCCGTGCTGGACGGCGTGCAGGCCGGCACCAAGGCCGCCGAGGTGGCCGGATTCCGGATCAGGGTCCGGCTGCTGCTCACCGCGATGCGGCATGCCGCGCGCTCGCTGGAGATCGCGGAACTGTGCATCAAGTACCGCGACGAGGAGGTCGCCGGCTTCGACATCGCCGGTGCCGAGGCCGGTTTCCCGCCCACCCGGCACCTGGACGCCTTCGAGTACATGCGTCGGGAGAACGCACACTTCACCATCCATGCCGGGGAGGCATTCGGACTGCCGTCGATCTGGGAGGCGCTGCAGTGGTGCGGCGCGGACCGGCTCGGGCACGGCGTCCGGATCGTCGACGACATCACCGTCGACCGCGACGGCAACGCCGAACTCGGTCGGCTCGCGGCCTACGTCCGGGACAAGCGGATCCCGCTGGAGATGGCGCCGACATCCAACGTGCAGACCGGCGCGGCGGGGTCGATCGCCGAGCACCCGATCGGCCTGCTCGCGGCGCTGCGTTTCCGGGTGACGATCAACACCGACAACCGGCTGATGTCCGGGTGTTCCATGACGAGCGAGATGGCCGCGCTCAGCGAAGCTTTCGGTTACGGGTGGGACGATCTGCAGTGGTTTACGGTGAACGCCATGAAGTCGGCGTTCCTGCCGTTCGCCGAACGGCTCGAACTGATCGAGACGGTGATCAAGCCGGGCTACGACCGGCTGCGTGCCGGGTCATCTTCCGTAGCGCGTCGCTGACCGCGGCGAGTTCGGCATCGCCCCCGCGGAGCGGTGTCCGAATCGCTCGCGATCGCGAACACCTTCCTGACCACCTATCGCCAGACGCACCCCGACGCCGAGGTCCGGCAGCGGGACATGGGGGATGGGTCGCTCCGGGAGTTCGGCCCGGCCGCGGCCGCACCGGTCTGGTCACCGGCCGGCCGGTCGGCTGCCGGTCAGCGTCAGCCGCAGTCACCTGTCAGCCGCGGTCGCCGGTCAGCCGCGGGCCCGTCCGCCGCGGTCGCCGGTCAGCCGCGGCCCCGTCCGCGGTCGCCGGTCAGCCGCGGCCCCGTCCGCCGCGGTCGCCGGTCAGCCGCGGCCCCGTCCGCGGTCGCCGGTCAGCGGCGGTCGGCCCGTCAGCCGCGGTCGCCGTCCCAGTCCAGGGTCGCGGCGAACCGGTCAACCAGTACCGACCAAGCGGTGACCTCGTCGTCGTACGGCGGGGCCGGTGCCTGCCGCTCGGGGTCCGGGCGGACCGTCGCGCCGATGAGGTTGCCCAGCGGGCTGGCCGTGCCCAGCGCCTCGATGGTCTCGGTGTCGTCGCGTTCCAGCGCCGCATCGGTCAGCAGCTCCACCGCCAGTTCCAGCTGCTTGGCGTCGACAGCCGCCGGTCCCTCCAGCAGGCTCCGGTCCAGTCCGTCCAGCGCGTAGGTGTTCTCCGGTCCGGCCAGCACCGCCGCGTCGCCGTCGGTGACGGCCTTGCGAATGTCCGGCCACACCGCCAGCGACGCCAGGGCGTGCTGCGGTTCGGCCTGCATCAGGTAGTTCTCCAGTTCCTCCGGCGAGGAGTAGATCTGAATGCGGCCCTGGTGCGACATGAAGACGGGGTCGTCGCCGAGATAGCAGCGCAGCGTGTATCCGGTGCGCCCGTTGACGGTGATCTCCAGGCAGTCGACGCCGGTCTCGTCCCAGAATTCCAGGTCCTCGTCCCGGTCCTCGTCGATCTCGGGTTCCGGCTGCTCGCTGACCCCCGGCACGGGTTCGGGCTGCTTCTCGACGGCGCTGATCGCCGCCGCCTCCGCCTCGGCGATCGCCAGGGCGTCGGTATCCATCTCCGGGGTCGTGACGATGCCGTCGAGCGCATCGAGGACCTCGTCCCACCGCTCCGCGACGACGGCGCCGATCTCGTTCCAGAGCCTCTCCCCGTTCCGACCGGTGAACGCCTGCTGACCCATGGCGAGCAGTCCGAAGCCGTCGGTCGAGTCCAGCACGTCGTCGATCGCGTCCAGCCCGCAGACCTCCGCCAGCGACCGCAGGATCGCGACGGTGTCGGTCATCTCGGCGAGCGTCCAGATGTCCGCCGGCTCGGCCACCAGTTCGGGGACCCCGACGATGTCGAAGCGGTGGTCGTCGTCCGGCGACAGCTCGTCCACCAGCAGCTGCGCGGCCGTCGGCCACTCCGGGTGGTCCAGCAGGTCGTGCTCGGTGGACGTGCGGATGAACGCCGCCAGGTGCGCGGCGGAGGGAAAGACGTACAGATCGTCACCGTGGCCGAGGAAGGCCTCCCAATCCTCGCCGTCCTCCCGCCAGTTCGGTGCCCACAGCGTCAGGCCGTTCCCCGCGGTCAGCCCGAGCTCGATGGGAATGATGTCCGCTGCCACGGAAGGTCCTCTCCGTCACGGGCGCGCCGTCGCCGGCGCCGCTGATGCCGCCGCGATGTGCATCGGGGCGCGAGCCAGCCTAGCCGTACCGGATGGGCGAACCGTGTCGCCCGACCGCGCGGTTGCCCGGCAAGCGCGACATGGCACGTGGTCCGGTGGACCGGCAATGCGGACCGGCAATGCGGACCGGCAATGCGGACCGGCAATGCGGACCGGCAATGTGGTGGCATCGGGCGGCGGCGGCGGGCGATGATGGGGCGCCCGCCGCTCACCCGACCGGTACTGGTGAGATCAATCGGTCGGCCGATGACCCGTGATCGGATTCCTGCCGATTCCGTCCCCGCGCACAGGAGGCCCTCATGCCAGACCGCCCGTCAGCCAAGCCGTCCGCGTCGAAGGGCTCGTCCAGGAAGGCGGATGCCGCTGCGGCGCCGAGCGCCGCCGCAGACCCCGAATCGGCCGACTCCGACTCCACCGCTGACTCCACCAACGCCACCGACTCCACCGCCACCGCCACCGACTCCACCGCCACCGCCACCGACTCCACCGCCACCGACTCCACCGCCACCGACTCCACCGCCACCGCCACCGACTCCACCGCCACCGCCACCGACTCCACCGCCGGCGCCGACGGCCCGGTGATCAATTCGGCCAAGGAGATCTTCGCCGCTGCCCTGGCCAAGAAGAAGTCGGCCGGTCAGGCCCGCAGCGCGCATCTCGACGGGCACGGTGGAGTGGGCGGAGCCACCGCGAGTCACAAGGCGACCCGGACGTTCCGCCGGAAATCCGGCTGACCTTCCGGCGACTCGTCCGCTCACCTGCCGGGGCCGCCGGGAATCATGGTTCGCCGGACCAGCAGACCGTCGCCTTCTCGCCGGCGCCCTGCAGGACCAGCACTGCGTCAAACCAACGTTGTGCCGCTGACCGGGAGAATTCTCAGGACCCCTGCATCACCACGACGGACCGCAGCACCTCGCCCCGGTGCATCTTGTCGAACGCGGCTTCGATGTCGGTGACCGCGATCTGCTCGGAGACGAAGCGGTCCAGGGGCAACCTGTCCTGCAGGAAAAGCCTGCTCAACACGGGAAAGTCGCGCTCCGGCAGGCAGTCGCCGTACCAGGACGACTTGAGCGAACCGCCGCGACCGAAGAAGTCCAGCAGCGGCATCTCCAGCGTCATCTCCGGTGTCGGAACGCCGACCAGCACGACGGTGCCTGCCAGGTCGCGCCCGTAGAACGCCTGCTTCCAGGTCTCCGGCCTGCCGACGGCATCGATCGCGACATCCACCCCGAAGCCGTCGGTCAGCGCCTGGATCTGCCCGACGACGTCGCCGTCGGCGACCAGAACGGTGTGCGTGGCCCCGAACTCCTTGGCCAGCTCCAGCTTTCGCGCATCGGTATCGATGGCGATGATCGTGTGGGCGCCGACCAGCCGAGCGCCGGCAATCGCCGCGTCACCGACACCGCCACAGCCGATCACGGCGACGGAATCGTTGCGGGACACCGCCCCGGTGTTGATGGCGGCGCCGATGCCGGCCATCACGCCGCAACCGAGCAGGCCCGCAACGGCCGGCGGGACCGCCGGATCGACCTTGGTGCACTGCCCGGCGGCGACCAGCGTCTTCTCGACGAAGGCGCCGATGCCGAGTGCGGGGGCGAGCACGGTGCCGTCGGCGAGGGTCATCTTCTGCCGAGCGTTGTGCGTGGCGAAGCAGTACCACGGCCGCCCGCGCTTGCAGGCACGGCAGGAGCCGCACACCGCGCGCCAGTTCAGCACGACGTAGTCGCCGGGAGAGATGTCGGTGACGTCATCGCCGACCGCCTCGACGACGCCCGCCGCCTCATGCCCGAGCAGGTACGGGTAGTCGTTGCCGATGCCGCCCTGCTTGTAGTGCAGATCGGTGTGGCACACCCCGCAGGCCTGCACCCGGACCAGGGCCTCACCGGGGCCGGGATCGGGGACGAGGATCGTGGTCAGCTCGACCGGGGCGTCCTTGCTGCGTGAGATGACGCCCTGAACCTCGTGGACCATGCCCTGCTCCTTCTGCCGCTCCGGGTCCGGGACGCCGGATCGCGCCCGGGGTGGACCCAGCGGGGAGCCGGGTCGTCAACCTCTCGGAGGGTAACTGCCCGGTGCCCGTGGCCGGCGGGGTTGTGGCCCCGGTGCCGTCGGCAGCCGGCTGTGGATGGCGGATGCCGCGGCTGGGGTGCCGGTGCTGCGGTAGCGGTGCTGCGCGTGCCGCGGCCGTCGGCAACGGCTGTGGGTGGCGGAGGTGCGCGTCGCGGAGTGCGCTCTTCGGGCGTCGGGTGGCCGGGGCGGCGCGAGCCAAGGACGCGCCGCCCGCGTCAGGACCGTGCGGCGATCTCCGTCATGGCTCCGCGGGAGATGACCTTCATCCGGCCGCGGCCGTGCGGCACACCGGCGGTCAGTTCATGGGCGTCGAGCCGGTCCCAACCGGCGAAGTCGGTGACGAGCAGGCCCTTCTGCGCGAGCAATGCGTCGACGGCGGTGATGTCCCGCTGCGGCGCGGGCGTGAGTTCGGGGACGTCGTCGAGCAGGTGGCCGATGGTCTCCGCGGCGTCCGACTTGGTGTGCCCGATCAGGCCGACGGGACCGCGCTTGACCCATCCGGTCGCGTACAGGCCGGTCAGCGGCTGACCATCCAGGTCGAGCAGCCGTCCGCCGTCATTCGGCAGCACGAAACGGCGAGTGTCGAACGGCAGGTCCTCGATGGCCTCGGAGCGGTACCCGACCGCGCGGTACACCGCCTGCACGTCCCAGTCGGTGAACTCGCCGGTCCCGCTGACGGTGCCGTCGCCGACGAGTTCCTGCCGCTCGGTGCGCAGCCCGACCACGGCACCGTCCGCGCCGAGGATCTCGACCGGGTTCTCCAGGAAGTGCAGGTGGATGCGGCGGTGCGGGCCCGGCTTGGGGTCGCGCATCGCCCAGTCGCTGAGCACGTCCACGACCATCCGCAGCGACTTGCTACGAGACAGGGCCACCTCGGACTCGTCGTCGAACTCCATGCCCTCGGCCGCCACGACCACCTGCACGTTCGGCGAGTGGTCCAGTTCCCGCAGCTCCACCGGGGTGAACTTGGCCTGGGCCGGACCCCGGCGAGCGAACATGTGGATGTCGGTGATCGTGGACTTCGAGAGCGCCTCGTGGACGTGTGGCGGGATGTCGGTGGACAGCAACTCGTCCGCGCCGCGGCCGAGCATGCGGGCGACGTCGAGCCCGACGTTGCCGACGCCGATGATCGCCACCGAACGCTGCTCGGACAGATCCCACACCTGCTCCCGGTCGGGATGCGAGTCGTAGAAGGCGACGAAGTCCGCGGCGCCGTACGACCGGCGCAGGTCCTCACCGGGGATGCCCATCGAGCGGTCCCGCTCGGCGCCGGTGGCGAAGACGACCGCGTCGTAGAACTGCCGGAGCTCGTCCAGCTTGAGGTCGACGCCGACGTGCACGTTGCCGAGGAAGCGGATCCGATCGTTCTCCATCACCCGGTGCAGGGCGACGATGATCGCCTTGATCCTCGGATGGTCGGGTGCGACGCCGTACCGGATGAGGCCGTACGGCGTGGGCAGCCGGTCGAAGATGTCGACGGTCGCTGCCGGGTCCTTGGTGGTCAGGATGTCGGCGGCATAGATACCGGCCGGTCCGGCGCCGACGACGGCGACCCGTAGGGGCATGGACATGCGATCTCCAGGGAGTGAGGCAGCCTCTCCAGGGTAGGCAGCCGTGGGAGCCTGGAAACGCCATCGTGATCAAGCTCGCAAGCGCCTTCGGCACGGGCTGTGACGCCGATCACCGCTCCGGCGGGCCGGTGTCGGCCCGCTGATGGCGGCCGAGGGGCCGGTGACCGCGGGTCAGTACCCGCTGCCGCCGGCGAGCGACACTGCGCCGGTCGGGTGCCACACCGACTTGATCTCCAGGAACGCCCGCATCCGGGCGGTGCCCGGGGCGCGGGTGAAGTCCTGCGCGGCGGGTGCGTAGACCCGTTTGATGGTTCCGGCGGCGGCCCGCTCCAGGTCGGTGCGCAGCGTCGTTCCGGCGCCAGTCAGGTCGAGGGCGTTGACATCGGCGTGCGTGGCCAGGTGCGGCGCGATCTCGCTGGGGTCGCCGGTGAGGACGTTGACCACGCCACCGGGCAGGTCCGACGTGGCCAGTACCTCGGCCAGCGTCACCGCCGGCAGCGGCTGGTGCTGGTCGGCGACGACGACCACGGCGTTGCCGGAGGTGATGATCGGCGCGATGACGCTGACCAGCCCCAGCAGCGGATCGTGGAGCGGTGCGATGGCCGCGACGACCCCGGTCGGTTCCGGTGTGGAGAACGAGAAGAAGGGTCCCGCAACGGGGTTTGCGCTGCCGAACACCGACGCGAGCTTGTCGGTCCAGCCGGCGTAATGCACCAGTCGGTCGATCGCCTTGTCGACCGTCACGGCGTCCTGCCGCCGGCCACCGAGCAGGTCGGCGAACTGGGCGCGACGGCCCTCCAGCATCTCCGCGATCCGGTAGATCACCTGGCCGCGGTTGTAGGCGGTCGCCGCCGACCAGCCCTTGAAAGCCTTACGTGCGGCACCGACGGCGTCCCGGGCGTCCTTCCGCGATCCCTGCGCGACGTTGGCGAGGATCGATCGGCCGGGACCACCGGTGGCCTGGTAGGTGCGGCCGGACTCGGACCGCGGAAACCCGCCGCCGATGTACAGCTTGTAGGTCTTGCTGACCGCGATGCGGGATTGCGCACTCTGCCCGGTCGCCGGCGCGGTCGACTGGTCGACATGCTCGACGGAATCGGTGGTCGACCGGGCATTCGGTGCATCGGCGAGCACGGCAGCAGCGTTGGCCACCGCCTCCGCGTCCGCCTCCGCGTCCGACAGTGCGTCCGACAGGGCGTCCGACAGCGGACCGGCGGCGGACGGCTCGTCGCCCGCAGGCGCGGCACCGGATCCGGCGGCGCCCGACGAAACCTCGGACGGCTCAACGGGAGACGCCTGCGCCGCCGGCCGGCCCGCTGACCGGGCCGGGTCGGGCACGGCGGTACCGACCTCGTCATCGGTGTTCAGGTACGCAGATAGGCCCGAACGCCCGCCCTCCCGGCCGAAGCCGGATTCCTTGTACCCGCCGAACGCCGCGGCCGGGTCGAAGCGGTTGAAGGTATTGGCCCACACGACGCCGGCCCGCAGCGCGGAGGCCGTCCCGAGGATCCGGGAGCCCTTCTCGGTCCACACACCGGCCGACAGGCCGTACGGGGTGTTGTTGGCCTTGGCGATGGCCTCGTCCGGCGTGCGGAAGGTCAGCACCGACAGCACCGGACCGAAGATCTCGTCCCGGGCGATCCGCATCGACTGGGAGACCTGGGTGAACACGGTCGGCGGGAAGAAGAAGCCACGGTCGGGAACCGGGCACGGTGACGTCCAGCGTTGCGCGCCCTCCGCGTCGCCGGTGTCGGTGATGTCCCGGATGGTGGCCAGTTGGGTTGCGGAGTTGACGGCGCCGATGTCGGTGTTCTTGTCCATCGGGTCGCCCATCCGCAGGGTGGCGATCCGGGCGCGGAGCTTGGCGTTGACCTCCTCGGCGACCGATTCCTGGACCAGCAGCCGGGATCCCGCGCAGCAGACGTGACCCTGGTTGAAGAAGATGCCGTTGACGATGCCTTCGACTGCCTGGTCGATCGGGGCGTCGTCGAAGACGATGTTCGCGGCCTTGCCGCCGAGTTCCAGGGTGAGCTTGCGGCCGGTGCCGGCGAGCGATTCCTGGATCTGCCGGCCGACCTCGGTGGACCCGGTGAACGCGACCTTGTCGATACCGGGGTGATTGACCAGGGTCGCGCCGATGTCCCCGGCGCCGGTGATGATGTTGACCACCCCCGGCGGCAGGTCGGCGTCGGCGATGATCTCGGCCAGCACCAGGATCGACAGTGGTGTCGTCTCGGCGGGTTTGATCACGACGGTGTTCCCCGCGGCGAGCGCGGGGGCGATCTTCCACGCCGCCATCAGCAGCGGGAAGTTCCACGGGATCACCTGGCCGGCCACGCCGAGTGGTGCCGGTGCCGGGCCGTATCCGGCGTGCTCGAGTTTGTCCGCCCAGCCTGCGTGGTAGAAGAAATGTGCTGCAGCAGTAGGGATGTCGACGTCACGGGATTCCCGGATCGGCTTGCCGTTGTCGAGCGTCTCCACCACGGCGAGCTCGCGGGAGCGCTCGGCGATGCCGCGGGCGATCCGGTACAGGTACTTTCCGCGCTCGGCGGCCGAGATCTGTGACCAGACACCGTCAAAGGCGGCGCGCGCCGCGGCCACCGCGACGTCGACGTCCGTGGCCGCTGCGGTACTGACCGTTGCGAGCATCTCCTCGGTCGCGGGATTGACCGTCTTGACGTCGTCGCCGCGCCCGTCGACGAACCGTCCACCCACGTACATCTGGTAGCGGTCGCGGAGCCGGCCGATCGCCGCCGATTCGGGGGCCGGTGCGTAGTCCCAATCCAGGCCGGCGGGTGCGGTGCCGCGGGGGCTCGTCATTGGAGATGTCCTCACTGGCGACGGTCAGTCGACCGTCACGTAGTCGGGGCCGGAGTAGTGGCCCTGCAGCTGGGTGCGCCGCTGCATCAACAGATCGTTGAGCAGGCTGGAGGCGCCGAATCGGAAGTAGTACGGGTCGAGCCATTCCGGCCCGGCGATCTCCCGGACCGCGACCAGGTGCCGGATGGCGTCCTTGCTGGTGCGGATGCCGCCGGCGGGCTTCACCGCGCGCCGCTCGCCGGTCTGCTCGTGGAAGTCCCGGACGGCCTGCAGCATCACCGCCGTCACCGGCAAGGTCGCCGCAGGGGAGATCTTGCCCGTGGAGGTCTTGATGAAGTCACCGCCGGCCAGCAGGGCCAGCCACGACGCACGGCGGACGTTGTCGTAGGTGGCCAGCTCGCCGGTTTCCAGGATGACCTTCAGCCGCGCCGATCCACAGGCCTGCTTGACCGCGACGATGTCGTCGAAGACCTTGCCGTACCGGCCGGCGAGGAACGCCCCCCGGTCGATCACCATGTCGATCTCGGTGGCACCGCCGTCGACGGCGACCGCGGTGTCTGCCAGCCGGACCTGCAGGCTGGTCCGCCCGGTCGGGAAGGCCGTTGCGACGGAGGCGATCCCGACATCGGAGCCGGTCAGTGCCTGCACCGCGACGGGCACCATGTCCGGGTAGATACAGACCGCGGCGACGTGCGGGGTGCCCGGGCTGTCCGGGTCCGGGCGCCGTGCCTTCGCCGCCAGGGTGCGCACCTTGCCCGGAGTGTCCGAACCCTCCAAGGTCGTCAGATCCACCATCGAGATCGCCAGGTCGATCGCCGCCAGCTTGCTGGCTTTCTTGATCGACCGGGTGGCGAGTGCGGCCGACCGCTGCTCGACGCCGACCGGGTCGACGCCGGGCAGGCCGTGCAGGAAGCGCCGCAGCGAGGTCTCGTCGGCGGCCACCTCGCGCAGGTGAGCGGGCAGCGCAGCATCCGGGGTCGGAACCGGCGCGCCGGCGCGGGGCGGGGTGGCTGTACTCACGACGGTCATCCTATGGCTGCCGTGGCCGCGTGGCGGTTCGCTGCCGCGCCGCACCTGCCGGGGCCGGGCGTGCTTGGGCGGCACCTGCCGGCGCCGCACCTGCCGGGCCGGGCGGCTTGGGCCGCACCTGCCGGCGCCGCACCTGCCGGGGCCGGGCGTGCTTGGGCGGCACCTGCCGGCGCCGCATCTGCCGGGGCCGGGGCGTGCTTGGGCGGCTACGGTGCGATCATCGCGGCGGCCGTCATCGATGCCGCCGACGCCGACGGACAGGAAGGCCTGGCATGACCTCGCAGCAACCGGTGCACAGCGGTATCCCCGACAACCTGGACGTGACCGTCGTCGACCACCCGCTCGCGGCCTCGCGGCTGTCCACCATGCGGGACGCCCGCACCGACAACGCGGCCTTCCGCGCGGCGCTGCGCGAGCTGACCCTGATGCTGATCTATGAGGCGTCCAGAACCCTTGTCACCGTGCAGATCCCGATCCACACCCCGGTCGCCCGCACCACCGCAACGCGGCTGTCGAACCCGCCGTTGCTGGTGCCGGTGCTGCGGGCCGGCCTCGGTATGGCCGATCAGGCGCACGCCCTGATCCCGGAGGCGCAGATGGGTTTCGTCGGGCTCGCCCGGGACGAAGAGACGCTGCTGCCGACGCCGTACATGGAATCGCTGCCGGAATCTCTCGCCGGCCGCCCGGTGTACGTGCTCGACCCGATGCTCGCCACCGGCGGATCGATGGTGCACACCATCGGGCTGCTCACCGGCCGGGGCGCCACTGACGTCACCGCCATCTGTGCGCTTGCCGCGCCCGAGGGCCTCGTGACGCTGGCCGGGGCCCATCTGCCGGTCAGGGTGGTCACCGCATCGATCGACGAGCGGCTCAACGACTCCGGCTACATCGTCCCCGGGTTGGGCGACGCCGGCGACCGGCAGTTCGGCGCCGTCTGACCGTCCCCGGCACGCTGCGCGACCTCGTCGCCAGCGGGCGAATCCGTCGTTGTTGTCTCGCTGCATCGGCACCGCCGTGCAACCATCCGGTCGGGGCGTTTCGTCCTTCTTGTCAGACTGCAATGTGTGCGGTCGCAGGTGCCGGTGCGTCCCGAGCGGCGGGGCGGTAGGACGGATCGACGAATGGAACGACGATGAGAGTTTCGATGCCCGGTCGCGCGTTGCGGGTCGCAACACTTGCCGCGGTGGCGTTGCTCGCCCTGGCTGCCTGTGCCGGTCAGTCCGGCGGCTCGTCCGGCGGGCAGAGTTCGGGCTCGGCCGCGTCATCCGGGCAGGTCTCGGCCGGCGAATCCTCCGACGGGGGCTCGACGGGGACCTCAGCGGCGGCTGCGTCGGGATCCACGGGGGCGAGGTCCGGGTCCGCGGCCGGTGCCGGCGGGTTGCCGGCCGAGGTGCTGGGCGCAACCTTCGTCGCCACCGAGGTCACCGGCCAGTACTCCATGGTGCCGGGTTCGACGATCTCGCTGACGTTGGAAGACACAACGGTGGCCGCACGGGCGGGCTGCAACAACATTTTCGGCCCGTACACCGTCGAGGGCGACGTGCTGAAGGTCGCCCAGATGGGCTCCACCATGATGGCTTGCGACCCTGCGCTGATGAAGCAGGACCAGTGGTTGTCGACCTTCCTGGCGTCCGGTCCGAGGTGGACCTATGACGGTGGAAGCTTGCAGCTCAGCAACGGAACGGACACCATGCAGCTGACCGAGGCGCTCAGCGGTGCCGGGGCAGTGCCCGGAGTGGGGTGGAAGCTCGTCGGCCTGATCTCCAAGTCGGGCAGCACCGTGAGCTCCGTCGATGCCGGCCTCAGCCCGTGGATCGAGTTCGATGAGAGCACCGTCACGCTGAACACGTCGTGCAACAGCGGCAGCGGCAAGGCCGAGATCGGCGACACCACCATCACTTTCGGTCCGATCACGTTGACCCAGCGCGCCTGTATGCCGCCAAGTTCGGACGTCGAGGACGCGATGACGGCCGTTCTGCAGGGGGTCACGAACTACACCGTGACCGACGACCCGTCCGGCGTGCTCTTGGTGATCATGTCCGAGGACGGGACGACGGGCCTGCAGTTCGCGGCGGACCCGTCGGTCGGGACGGCGGCGTCCGCCGGTGCCGTGTCGTCGGGTGCCGTGTCGTCGGGTGCCGTGTCGTCGGGCAACGTGTCGTCGGACGGCTGACGCCGGTCCCGTCGTTGCTCGTCGGCTGCCGGGAGGCGTCGGCCGCCGGGGGGCGTCGGCCGGGAACGCGGATCGCCGGGAACGCGGATCGCCGGGAGATGCGGATCGCCGGGAAATGCGGATCGCCGGACACCTGGATCGCCGGACACCTGGATCGCCGGACACCTGGATCGCCGTTGCGTTTGAGGTCCGCAGAGCCGTAACCGATCGGCGCCTGCGGGCGGCGTCAGCCAGAA
Organism: uncultured Actinomycetota bacterium; assembly: GCA_963785455.1. Lineage (GTDB taxonomy): Bacteria > Actinomycetota > Actinomycetes > Mycobacteriales > Nakamurellaceae > Nakamurella. The sequence continues at coordinate 234,861 of CAWAVL010000017.1, read as the reverse complement.
ATGCCCACCACGCTTGCCATCTCGTCGCGAAGAGCATCCAGGTCGGCGGCCGCCTCAGCGCGGAGCGCGGCCAGGTCGGCACCGTCCGGTACCGGCCGGGACAGTTGGAGATAGCACTTGAGCTTGGGTTCGGTGCCGGACGGCCGGGCCACCACCCGGGTGCTGTCGGTCCGCAGCGTGACCGCATCGGTGCGCGGCAGCAGGTCAGCCACCTCGGTGACGGGTGCGCCGAGAAGTGTTGCGGGTGGAGCAGTTCGCAGGTGCGCCATCGCCGCGCCGATCTCTTCGAGGTCCTGCACGCGCACCGACAACTGGCCCGTGACAACGAGTCCATAGCTGCGGGCCAACTCGTCGAGCCTGTCCTGGACGGTCATTCCGTGTGCCGCGAGTGTCGCCGCGAGGTCTGCGGCGGTGACCGCGGCCGAGATGCCGTCCTTGTCCCGGACATGATCGGGGTCGACGCACAACCCGAGGGCCTCCTCGTAGCCGAAGACGAGGCCGGTGCCGGCGCCGTCGCCGGCCCGGACGATCCACTTGAACCCGGTGAGCGTTTCGTCGTACCGGGCGTCGTGGGCGTTCGCGATGGACCGCAGCATTTCGCCGGAAACGACGGTGGTGGCCACCAGCGGATCGGGGTGTGCGGCCCGGTCGAGAGTGCGCAGGACGTGGTCGCCGAGCAGCGACCCGGTCTCGTCACCGGTGAGCATCCGCCAGGCGCCGTCGCGCGGAATTCCCACGGCGCAGCGGTCCGCGTCGGGGTCCAGTGCGATGGCGATCGTCGCGTCGACCTTCTGCGCCAGCGCCAGCAGCAGATCCGTTGCGCCGGGTTCCTCCGGATTGGGGAACGGCACGGTGGGGAAGTCCCCGTCGGGTGCGGCCTGCTCCGTGACGACATGGACGTCGGTGAAGCCCGCGAGACGCAAGGCCTGCACGGCGATCTCACCCCCGACGCCGTGCATCGGGGTGATGGCCATTCGCACCGTGGCCGTCGCCGGTCCGGCATGGGCGAGTGACCCGGCCCGGTCCAGGTAGGACTGCACGATGTCCTCGGGCCAGGTTTGGACCCGCCCGGAGGCGCCGCTCACGTCGATCGACCGGGCCGGCCTGGTGGCGGCGATCGCGGCCTCGATCCGCGCGTCCTCGGGGCTCACCAGCTGTGCGCCCTGCGCCAGGTACACCTTGACCCCGTTGTCCTGCGGCGGGTTGTGCGATGCGGTGATCTGCAGTCCCGCCACCGCGCCGAGCGACCGGGTGGCGAACGCCAGGATGGGGGTCGGCAACGGCGCGGGCGCACGCAGCACCGAGAACCCTGCGGTGGCGAACACCGCGGCCGCGTCCGCAGCGAACTCCGCCGAGCGGTGTCGGCCGTCGTAGCCGATCACGACCGTGTCGCCGCGACCGGACGAGGCGGTGAGGTGGGCGGCGATCCCGGCCGCCGCCTTGCGGACCACGGCGAGGTTCATCCCCGCCGGCCCGGCCCGCAAAGGCCCGCGCAGGCCAGCGGTGCCGAACGTCAGCGGCGCTTGCATGCGGTCCTGCAGGTCGGGGACGGCTCCCGGCCGCCCCGCCATCGCGGCCGCCAGCACCTGCTGCAACTCGGCGCGGTCCTCCGGTGACGGGTCGTCCGCGATCCACCGCATGGTGGCGTCCCGCAGTGCCGGGGTCAGCCGTGGCTCGTTCAACGCGGGGATCGTCACGCCTTGGTCACCAACTCCGCGAGGAGGTCGCCCATCGCAACCGCCGCCGCCCTCCCGGTCGCCAGCACCTCCTCATGGTCCAGCGGTTCCCCCGTCATTCCGGCCGCCAGGTTCGTCACCATCGACAATCCGAACACCTCCGCACCCGCCTCCCGAGCGGCGATGGCCTCCAGAACCGTTGACATGCCGACCAGGTCGGCGCCGAGCGTTCTGAGCATGCGGATCTCCGCCGGAGTCTCGTAGTGCGGCCCGGGCAGCTGCGCATACACACCCTCGGTCAGCGGCGGATCGATCCGCTTCGCCAATGCCCGCAGTCGCGGCGAGTACAGGTCGGTGAGGTCGACGAAGTTCGCGCCCTCGATCGGAGAGGTCGCGGTGAGGTTGAGGTGGTCGGCGATCAGCACCGGTTTCCCCGGGGACATGCCCTCGCGGAGCCCGCCGGCGGCGTTCGTCAGCACGATCAACCGGGCACCGGCGGCAACGGCGGTGCGGACCCCGTGCACCACCCGCGCGACGCCACGGCCCTCGTACAGGTGGGTGCGGCCGAGCAGGACCAGCGCCCGCTTGTCGCCGACGGGGATCGACCGCAGCCGGCCGGCATGACCCGCGACCACCGGCGCGGCGAAGCCGGGAAGCGTCGAGATGTCGATGTCCGCGGTGGCGGTGCCGAGCCGGTCAGCTGCCGGCACCCACCCCGATCCCATGATCAATGCGACGTCGTGGTGCAGGGCCCCGGTCGCCCGGGCGAGCGCGGCGGCCGCGTCCTGGGCGAGGGCATGGACATCGACGGCGGGATCGGCAGGCATGGGCGCAGCGTAGTAGGGCGGGCGTCGTCGGAAGGGCGCTGCAATGGTGTGCCGTGATGCCGTTGTGGCCTCAGGGTTCGGCTGTTCAAACCGCGGCCGTCGAGGAGGCCGGCTCACCATCGCGGCCATCGCCCGTCGGCCTTGTCGGCCCGTCGGCTTTGTCGTCCCCGTCGGCCCTGTCGACGACGTCGAACCCCTCGGCCCCGTCGCCCCCGTCGCCCCCGTCGGCCACGTCGGCCGCGTCGACGACGTCGAACCCGGCGGCCCCGTGGACGACGTCGGCCCGTCGATGACGTCGAACCCCGGCCCAGGCCGCCGAGGCGACGGGTCCCGAAGAATCACCCCTCGGACGTGCCGGTCTTCTACGAAGCCAGGTTCACGCCTGCGCAGCGATCGCAGCCGATGCCGACGTTATGACGGTCATCGGCGTCCGGTTCGTGCGGGCGGGGTGGCGCCGCACGGCGGCGTCAACGTCCCAGTTCACGTGAGGTGACCTGAGCGGCCTCTGTCCCGCTCGATGCCGGCACCCACGGCTCGACGACCTGTGCGCCGTTCTGGGATGCCGACTGGCTTGCCAGGTCCGCGATGAGCCGCACCCCCGCGAATCCGAGCACCGCTGCGATGATCGCCACGAGGACCGCCGCGACAATGCGAAAGCGCGTCGAATGCCGTTGGCCTGCAGCGCCTTCAGTGATGTCGGTGTCTGCTTGTGCCAGCAGTGGCGGCAACGCGGCCGCCTGCTCCGGCGCCCACGGCGGGGGAGGCAGTGCCGGCTCGTCATGCTGCGGGGTCGCGGACAGCTCAGCGGACCGGGCCGCCGATTCGCCGCCGGGCGGCGGTGTCCGATGGGATGTCGAGCGGTTGACATCATGGCTCGTCGACTCGGGCGCGGGCCGGCGTGACGCCGGCAGGTGAGCCGCCCCTTGCCCCCGCGAAGGATCTGAGGTGATCGGCTGGGCAGTGCCCGTCCATGACGACGGCCGCGGCGCACTCCTGGAGTGTGTCGACCACGGTGGGGAATCGGTCGGTGCGCCGGTCCACCTGGTGCTGCCCGAACCGTACGGCCGTGCCTGCGGTCCTGCTGACCGGGGGCTGCCAGCATTCGGCGGAAGCGGCGAATCTCGGGGCGGCGCTGGGTCCGGGCTGGGTGCGAAAGTGCCGGATGACGCTGCCGGGCGCCTGGTACCCGGCACCTGAGGTCGTGCAGTGGAACGGAGTGGGGGCACGCCGCCGGTCCCGCCCGGACCGCTGGCAGGGCCGGCTGGGCCGGATCCGCCGCTGCTGGTGTTGATGGTGCCCGTCTGGCGACCACCGGCGTTGCTCGCATTCGGCCTGTTGGTGCCGGTTCCGGTGCTGCTGGCGCCCGGCCGGCCACTGCCGGGCGTGCTGCTCCCCGCGGTGGAGCCGGTTCCGGTCGGATCATTGATCGGCGGCAGGCCGGGCGCCGTGTCCTCATCGCGCGGGATGCGGGCGATGACGGCCAGATTCATGCCGGACGGGTCGTCGGCGATGGTTCGCATGATGGTCAGCGCCCGATCGATGCGCATCCGCAGGGACGGTGTCTTCACCAGCAGTCCCGACACCACCGCGCCGAGTCGCCCGGAGTGCGGATGCGGCGGCACTGGATCCTTGACGACGGATGTGAGCGTGGCAATCGCGGTGCCCTGGTCGAACGGTGGGCGACCTTCGACGGTCGCGAACAGCAGGCCGCCGAGGCTCCACGCGTCGGAGATCGGGCCGACGGGGACACCGTTCGCCACCTCCGGAGCGATGTACGCCGGTGACCCCAGCAGCAGCCCGGTCGCCGTCATCGTCGATTCGGACGAGCTCCGGGCGATGCCGAAGTCTGTGAGTTTGATCCGACCGTCGTCGCAAATGAGGACGTTGCCAGGCTTGACGTCGCGATGGGTGATGCCGGCGGCGTGCGCGGCGATCAACCCGGAGGCCACCGCGACCCCGATGGTCGCGGCCTGGCCGTCGGGGAGTCGCCCGACGCGTCGCAAGATCTCGGCCAGTGAGCGTGCGCGGAGCAGCTCCATGACGATGACCGGGCCGTGTTCCAGGGTCAGGATGTCGAACAGGGTGATCACGTACGGGTTCGACAGCGCTGCGATCGCCCTTGCTTCCCGCAGGGTGCGCGCTTCCAGCTGCGCGCGCTCGCCGGCGGGGGTGCCCGGTGGGAAGTCGATCTGCTTGATCGCCACCTGCCGGTGCAGCACCAGGTCAGTAGCGGCCCAGACCGTGCCCATCGACCCCTGGCCGATGACGGAATCGAGCCGGTAGCGGTCAGCCAGGACCCGCGGTGGCAGCCGCGACGCCGGTGTGGACGACGAGACGTCACCCCTCGCCCGGGGATCCGGTGGCGGTGAGGCGGGCGACGGCACTCCGCCATCCTGCCAAAGTGACCTAGCGGCCGGGCGGCCTCTGTTGGGCAGCTACGACGTTCGACGACCGCCGGTCGCCGGTTGACCGCTGCTTCCGCCGTGGTCTTGGCCGTGCCGTCGTCCACAGTCGCCTCAGCGCTACCGCGCCGCGACTATTTGGCCCGTGCCCCATTTGTTTGGGGATCAATCGCACTCGTGAACGCACTAGAATTCTGCGCGGCTCGCACATTTTCGAATGCGCCGGCGTCTGCTTCTCCGTCGGACGTGTTGCGGATAGGCGACCCCTTCCTGTGATTGATCGCGCCGCGGGCGTCAAGGGCTTCACTTGCGGCCACCCGATCATTTCTCAACCCATCTCATCACAGTCCGGGAACCCAGTGTCGAGTTATCCACACACCGAGCACGATGGGGAGCCGGCCCCTCAGCTGGCTGACACCGCGGTCTGCCGACGTGCCTTCTGCCAGGCGATGTCGAGCGATGCGGGCGCGTCGACACCTGTGGTGATCGGTGTTGCCCGCGCGTCCCGGTGCGGCGAACCGCCTCGCCGCCACGACCCGCCGTCACCACCCGCGTCACCACCCTTTGTATCCCCATACATCCGCCTCGGCGTTCTTTCACCGTGCTTCTCCCCGCTGCCCGGACGAATTGACGGGGTCAGTTCCCAGCAACGGCGGTCATTGTTGATAGAAAAGCAGGACTGTCGGTGGTGCCTGTTACGGTTTTTGGTATGTCAGAGCCCGATGTTTTCGCGGCTGCCACGCGGGTGGTGGAGTCGGCGCGGGCCGCGGTTGTCGATATCACGTGTACCGAGTTCTGGAAGGTGCCGGATCGGGATCTGTTGACGTTGGCCCGGCGGGTGGAGCAGGTGGCCAGGTTGGTGCACACCGCGCAGGTGCACCTGGCCGGGGAGGTCGACACCCGGGGGATCGCCGCCGCGCACGGTGCGGCGTCCACGGCCGGGTTGCTGCGCACCGCGTTGGGGGTGTCCCAGGGTGATGCGAGGTCGCTGGTGGCCACCGCCGCGGTGGTGCTGCCCAGGGACGTGCCCGTCCGGTGGTGAACTGCCCCCGGCGCTGCCGCTGCTGGCCGGAGCACTCGCGGAGGGCGGGTTGGGGGTGGCGCAGACCCGCACCGTGGTCAGCACGATGCGCAAACTGCCGGCGACGGTGGACGAGGCGACCCGGGACCTGGTGCAGCAGCAGTTGGTGGCGCAGGGCAGGGTGACCGAGCCGGCGCCGTTCGCGGTGTTCGCCCGGGCGATCCTGGTGACCCTGGATCAGGACGGGAAGGACTTCGACCAGGACCCACCGGCCGATCACATGGAGTTCACCCTGGGCACCCGTAACCCGAACACCGGGTTGACCCGGATCACCGGTCAGGTCGACGACATCGGGGTGGAAATCATCAACCAAGCCATCGACACCCTGTCCAAACCCCAACCCGGCACCACCAGCACCAGCAACGACAACACCAGCGGCAACACCGGCAGCGGCACCGGCGGTCAGGGAAGCACCGGCGGTCAGGGCCGCACCGGCGGTCAGGGCGGCGGCACCGACGCGGGCAGCGGCGGCGGCAACGGGCGTGCTGACGGCATGGACGGCGCGAACAGCAGCAGCGGCGTGAACAGCAACCCGGGCACCGGGAACGGCAGCGGCGGCGGCGCCGCGGCAACGGCAGCGGGAACGGCAACGCGGGCGGCGGCACCGACGCGGGCAGCGGCGGCGGGGACCGGAACGCGAGCGGCGGCGAGCGTGGCAACGGCAACAGCGCCGGCGAGCGGGCAACGGCAACAGTGGCGGTGGCGGCGGGGTGGGCGGTCGTGGCGGCGGGAACCGGAACGGCGGCGGGAACGGCGGTCGGCGGGGCGGGAAATGGGCGGCCGACCCCAGACCGGCGGCGACCCGCCGCGCCCAGGCCGTCCTGGAGGCGCTGCGCCGGTTCCTCGACCTCGGCGACGCACCCCTGCACGGCGGGGAACGCCCCCACATCACCGTCACCATGACCCTGCAAGACCTCCTCGGCCCACAAACCGGGACCACCGCCCGGGCCTGCACCTGCGCCGCCACCACCCGCACCGCCGATGCCAACACGACCAACGGCAACAGCCACGGCAACAGCAACGGCACCGATGCCGTGACCGTCAGCGGGCCCGGCGACAGGACCGGCGCCGGCGGAAGCGATCACGGCGTCAAGGGCAGCAATCGCCACGGCGCCGACCGCGACGGCGGCAACAGCGCTGGCCGCGACGGAACCGGCGGCAGCTGGACCGGCCGCGGCGACGGAACCGGCGGCAGCGGCGAGCGCAGCATCGGTACCAACGGCGGCAACGGCCGCCACAGCACCGGCGCGCCACACGACCGCGGACCCGGCCACAACCCTGCCCCCGGGTCGGGTCCACCGCCGGTGCTGGACTACGGCGGGCCGATCACCCCCGCCCAAGCCCGCACGCTCGCCTGCGACGCCCGGATCATCCCCGCCGTCCTCGGCGGCTCATCCCAAGTCCTGGACATCGGCACCAGCAACCGACTCTTCCCACCCCACATCCGCCGCGCCATCGCCCTACGCGACAAAGGCTGCACCTTCCCCGGCTGCGACCGACCACCCGGCTGGACAGACGCCCACCACATCTCCTTCTGGGCCGACAACGGCCGAACCGCCTACCACAACGGATGCCTACTCTGCCGACACCACCACAGCGAAATCCACCGCGGACACTGGACCATCACCATCGCACCCGACGGCGTCCCCGACTTCACCCCACCACCCTGGGTCGACCCCACCCGCACCCCCCAACGCAACACCCTGCACCACATCCCCACCCTCCTCGGCATCTGATGACCGGAAGACGCCGGGCTGACCGAAACCCGATACCCGAGGTGACGCCCGGCTGCTCCACCAGGGGCATTGACGTCTGTGCCACACCGTCTTCCATCGGCCGAACCCGAACCCGAACCCGAACCCGAACCCGAAGACGGCCACCCCAACCCCTGCCGCGTGACCACCGATGAGGGACCCGGCCAGCTGGTCGAGGGACGCTCTCGCGGCGCCCTTTCTCTCGTACCTGGGGCAGGACAGCAGGCTGGTACCGCGTGCAGGACAGCAGGCTCGATCGGGGACCCGACACAGCGGCCTGTACCAAGCAGCAGGACGGCGGGCCGGTAACCGTGCCAGTCCGCTTGTGCCTTACTGGGGATCTGGACGGCCTTGCGCCAGGCACCACGACAGCAGGTTCGCATCAGGTGGCCGGCTGTCGACGACATCAAGACACCAAGCAGCGCGCATAGCCCGCAGGTGTCCCACAGCTCAACGGGGTCGGGCGCACAGCCGGCGAACAGGTTTGGCGAGCACCGTGAGCCTCACAAACGATCCGATCGTTACGGGAGGTAGTCCCGATGGGCTCCAGCTCTGCAGACCCCCGACAATCCGCGGCGAGCACGGCATGTCGGAAACGATCACCGCGCCGACGCCAGTGGAAACGGTCAGCAGGCTTCGTTGCTGCGGTGGCGCTGCTGGTCGTCGGCCCGGCCGAATCGGCGTCCGCATCGCCGTCACCACACCCGACTTCCGCAGGCCCGGCCAAGTCGATGTCGGCGTACCCGAGCCGGTTCGCGACCTTGAGCAGCGGCAGCTACACATGGCACGTGGCGTCCTCCGCCGCCGTTCCGCCGAACGATCGCCCGGACGAGAGTGACAGGGGTCCGTTGCACGGCGAGTTCCCCGTCGTCGCGGCTGATGGCACGGTGCAGACCAGGCGGTGGCAGTTCGGACGGGTGGTGACGGTCGCAGACGGCTGGTTCGCCGTCACCAGCGATGACGGCTACAGCAACAGGTACCTGGTTGACACCTCCGTCACCGCCGCAGCGGTCCGGGTGGGGCAGGACGTGACGGTGGTCGGGGTGGTGGAACCGACGCCGTCACCAGTCCTGGCGGAACGACCCGAGGGAGTCGCGTGAACGGCGGAACGACCCGAGGGAGTCGCGTCAACGGCGGAACGACCCGTGCGAGTTGCGTAACGGCGGAACGACCCCCGCGAGTTGCGAACAGCCGCAGCGCCCGGGCGACCCGGCCGAAGCTCAGTCCTCGTCGAACGCCCGAAGAATGGCATCGGCGGCGCTGGGTGCCGGCGTCACATCGGCCAGCACCTCCTGCCGAAGCCGATCCGCGGCAGCGACCACCGACGGAGATCGGCGCAACCGCTGTTCCAGCTCGTCCCTGACGAGCGCCCAGGTCAGCTCCCAACGCTGGCCCGCCCGCTTCGCGGCCAGCCCTTCGGCGCCGAGGAAGTCGCGGTGCTTGAGCAGCGCCTTCCACACACCCGCCACGCCGTCACCGGTGAGCCCGGAACAGGTGAGCACCGGTGGCCGCCAGGCTCCGTCGCCGCCTCGCACCAGGCGCAGGGCTCCCGCCAGATCTCGCGCGGCGGCCTTCGCCTCGGTGACCCGGTCACCGTCCGCCTTGTTGATCGCGACGACGTCCGCGATCTCCAGCACGCCCTTCTTGATGCCCTGCAGTTGGTCACCCGACCTGGCGAGGCCGAGCAACAGGAAGCTGTCGACCATGCCCGCGACGGTCGTCTCCGACTGCCCGACCCCCACCGTCTCCACGAGCACGACGTCATACCCACCGCCTTCCAACACCGTGATCGTCTGGGCGGTCGCCCGCGCAACACCGCCGAGCGTGCCGGCGGTCGGGGACGGCCGGATGTAGGCGTTCGGATCCGCCGCGAGCGCCGGCATCCGAGTCTTGTCCCCGAGCACCGAACCACCGGTGCGGGCGGACGACGGGTCGACCGCTAGCACACCAACCCGATGCCCGTGCGAGGTCAGGTCCGTTCCGAGGGCCTCGACGAACGTCGACTTGCCCACTCCCGGCACACCGGAGATGCCCACCCGCACAGCTGTTGTCGTGTTCGATGCGAGCGCGGTGAGCAGCAGTCTCGCGGCCGCCCGGTGGTCGGCGCGGGTCGACTCCACCAGTGTGATGGCCCTTGACAACGCCGTCCGGGAGCCGGACAGCACCTCGTCGGCGAGCTGCTGCGGGTCCGGTGCCGTCTTGCCGGCCATGCGCGCCGCCCCGGATCCGCCGCTCGCTGTTGCCGCGCTCAGTCCGGGACCTCCCAGGTGTGCACCGGCTCGTTCGAATGCATGCCGTCGGCGTACAGCTTGAGCATCTCGGTGAGCGCCCGATCGCGGGACAGTCCACGGGCCTCGAACGCAGCGACCGTCTCCGACTGCCACCACGACCCGTTCCGCCGGGTCTTACAGCGGTCCCTGACGATGCCGAGGTACCGATCACGTGCCTCCTGTGCGACGCCCCACCGCGCGAGACCCTCTTGGGCCTTCGGCAGCAGGTGCCGCAGCAGCAGTTCATCCCATGTGACCTCGCCGTAGCCCGGCCAGTAGAAGACCGCGTCGACCCCGTACCGGGCACCGGAATCGAAGTTCGCCTTCGCCGCGTCGAACGACATCTTCGTCCACACCGGCCGGTCCTCGGTTGCGAGTACGGTCAGCGCGCCGTAGTAGAAGGCGGCATTGGCCAGCACGTCGACGACGGTGGGTCCGGCGGGCAGCACCCTGTTCTCCACCCGCAGGTGCGGCGTGCCGTCGACAACGTCGTAAACCGGACGGTTCCAGCGGTAGACCGTGCCGTTGTGCAACCGGAGTTCCTGCAGCCGTGGTGCTTTCCCGGAGGCCAGCACCGCCTCGGGCTCCTCGTCGGTGGTTTCCGGCAGCAGGGCGGGGAAGTACCTGACGTTCTCCTCGAAGAGGTCGAAGATCGAGGTGATCCACCGCTCACCGAAGAACACGGGGGGACGCACGCCCTGGTTCTGCAGCTCCGGTGACCGGGTGTCCGTCGCCTGCAGGAACAGCTCCGTCCTTGTCTCGGCCCACAGGCGCTTGCCGAACAGAAACGGCGAATTGGCGCCCAGCGCGAGCTGCGGGCCGGCCAACGCCTGGGCCGCGTTCCAGCAGGCCGCGAAATCGGCTGGTGAGACCTGCAGATGCAGCTGCACGGACGTGCACGCAGATTCGGGCGCGATGGTGTCGGTGAACATCTGCAGGTGCTCGACGCCGCTGATGTCGAGCTCGAGGTCCTCGCGCCGCGCGGCGAACACCGCCTCGTCCAGGGCCTGGTAGCGCGGGTTCGCGCTCATCCATTCGCCCTCGAGGTGTTCCTTCTGCAGGGTCGGGAGGATGCCGACCATGATGATCTCCGAGCCGATCTCGTTGGCTTTGGTCTCGGCGTGATCCAACGAGTTCCGCAGCGTCTCCTCGAGGTCGAGCATCAGGTCGCCGGACAGCGAGCGCGGCGCGACGTTGAACTCGATGTTGTAGCGGCCGAGTTCCGTCTGGAAGTCCGGGTCCGCGATCGCCTCCAATACCTCCGCGTTCGCCATTGCCGGTTGCCAATCCCCGTCGACGAGATTCAGTTCGATCTCCAGGCCGGTCATCGGCTGACCGAAGTCGAAGGAGTGCTCGACGAGCATCCGCTCGAAGACGTCGAGACACCGCCGGACCTTGGCCCGGTATGCCTGCCGCTGCTCGCGGGTATAGGTCGTGCCCGCGACGTCGTCGCCCATCGGGTACCTCCTGCGCAGGTGCTGCCCGGCCGCCAATCGGTACAACGGTGATCGTCGTGCGGCCGCGCGTCGCACTGTCCGTCGCGCCTACACCCCGTCAGCTGACACCCAACCACACGGTTCCCGGCAAGGTCGCGCGCGGTCCGTGGCCGAGCGGCGGCGGACTACGCTGTCAGCCGTCCCCGCCTCGCCATGCGGGGCTTCGGCGTGCCGGGGAACATCCGGCCGGCCGCCCGTCGGGGCAGGAAGGGAGTGTGTCGCATGGCCTCCGCAGCCACCGGCATCTCCCTCGACAGCGCCGACCTGCTGTCCATGCGGGCGCCCGATCCCGAGGCGGTGGAGGATCAGGCCGCCGGGCTCGGCCCCTCGTGGCTGGACGAGACATTGTCCGCGGAGCTTCCCGACCTGGTCCGGCTCCGGCGGCGGGTGCACGCGCACCCGGAACTCGGTCACCAGGAATCGGGCACGACAGCGCTCATCATGCGCACCTTGGAGGCCGACGGCATCAAGGCACGGCTGATTCCGTCCGGCACCGGGGTCATCGCCGAGATCGGTTCCGGCGACACCGTTGTCGGGCTCCGAGCGGACATCGATGCGCTGCCGATCGCGGAGAACAGCGGACTGCCGTTCTCCTCCACGCTGCCCGACGTATCGCACGCCTGCGGTCATGACGTCCACCTCACCGTCCTGCTGGGCGCGGCTCGGGCGCTGACCAGAGCGGGCGATCTGGGTGGCCGGGTACGGCTGATCTTCCAGCCCGCCGAAGAGGTCTTCCCTGGTGGGTCACACGACGTGATCGCCGCCGGCGGGCTCGACGGGCTGAGCAGGCTTTTCGCGCTGCACTGTGATCCGCGGCTGGAAGCCGGGCTGGTCGGGCTGAAGGCCGGTGCGATCACGTCCACCTCGGATGTGGTCGATCTGCGGGTGACCGGTCCGGGTGGTCACACGTCGCGACCGCACCTGACCGCGGATCTGGTTTACGCACTCGGTTCGGTGGTCACCACTCTGCCGGCGTTGCTGACCCGGCGCCTCGATCCCCGCGCCGCCGCCGTCCTGGTCTGGGGCATGGTGCGGTGTGGCGAGGTGGCCAACGCGATTCCGCAGAACGGTGAACTGCGGGGGACGCTGCGCATGATGGATCGGGCGTCCTGGGATGCCGCGGAACCACTGGTGCGCGAGTTGGTCGCGGATCTGTTGGCTCCCACTGGTTGTGACTTCGTTCTCACCTATCACCGGGGCGTTCCGCCGGTGAACAACGAGCTGTTCTCGACCGAGCTGATGACGGCCGCGGCGCAGAGCGCGCTGGGCGAGGACGCCATCCGGCTGGCCGAGCAGTCCACGGGCGCAGAGGATTTCGCCGTCTTCCTGGAACAGGTGCCGGGATCGCTTGCCAGGCTGGGTGTCTGGGACGGGGTCAGCCCCAAGGTCGACCTGCATTCGTCGGGATTCCGGGTCGACGAGCGGGCAATCGCGGCCGGCGTCCGACTGCTCGCCCACACCGCTGTCGCGGCGTTGCAGGACCGCTGAACCTGCTGGGTACCGCCCCGCCACCGCACGGAACGTGCGTCACACCAGGACCGGATCGACTACAAGCAGTTAGCACCAAGGCACTGGCTCATCTCCGCTGACGGCGCCGTGGGGACCGGTGCGGCGAGCGGTGGGTGGCGTTGCCGGCCCGCGGGGCCGTGCAGGCAGCGGTCGCAGCGGGATCGGCGCGGTGTACGTGGCTCCGGGCCGGGATTGACGGGCAATCAGCCCTGGTGCGGCCGGCTCCGGATGTCGTTGACGTACTCCACCGGGGCGTCGGCCGCCTCCGCGGCGTCGGCGATCACCCCGAGGTAGCGCGCCGACGGCAACCCGCCCTCGAAGGCCTGAAGCGCGTACAGCCACGCCAGCACGTCACCGTCCAGCGTGTGCACTCGCAGCCGAATCTTGGTGTACAGCCCCAGATCCGCGCCCTCCCACGAGTCCAGCGTCCGCTCATCGGAATCGGCCATGTCGTAGAGCACCACGAACACCGACGAGTCGGGATCCTCCACGACGGTCGCGAGCGCCCCGTTCCAGCTCAGGTCCTCGCCGCCGAACGTCAGCCGCCACCCGGGCAGCCACCCGGTCCCGGCAACCGGGGACGACGGGCAGCGCTGAAGCATGTGGGCGGGATCCATGTTGGACCCGTAGGCCGCGTACAACGCCATGAGAGCAGAGGGTAGCGGGCAGCCGGTGCAGATCGGACACGAGCAGCCGGCCGTCCCCATCCGCCGGACTACTGTTGCCCGGTGACCAGGATCGTGATCATGGGTGGCGGCCCCGCGGGCTACGAGGCGGCGCTGGTCGCCGTGCAGTACGGCGCCGATGTGACGCTGATCGAGCGGGACGGGATCGGCGGGGCGTGCGTGCTGTCCGACTGCGTGCCGTCCAAGACGTTCATCGCCTCCGCCGCCGGCCGGACCTCCGTGCGGGCGGCCGGCAGCGTGGGTGTGATGGTCGACCCGGAGAAGGTCGGCGTCGATGTCTCCATCGTGCACGGCCGGGTCGCCGAACTCGCGCTGGCCCAGTCCGCCGACATCCGCAGGACCCTGCGCAACCACGGGGTCACCCTGGTCGACGGCACCGCTGCACTGGCCCATGCCCACCCGGGCCGGACCTCGCACCGGGTCGCCGCCACCGCACCGGACGGCACCGTCACCGAGTACACCGCCGACGTGGTGCTGATCGCTACCGGGGCGACGCCACGGGTGCTGCCCGACGCGGTCCCGGACGGCGAGCGCATCCTGACCTGGCGGCAGGTCTACTCGCTGCCCGAGTTGCCCGAGCACCTGGTAGTCATCGGGTCCGGCGTGACCGGGGCCGAATTCGCCTCCGCCTACACCGAGATGGGCGTCAAGGTGACGCTGGTGTCCAGCCGCGACCGGGTGCTGCCGAGCGAGGACGCCGATGCCGCGGCCGTCATCGAGAAGGTCTTCGCCTCCCGCGGCAGCACGCTGGTCAAGCGTTCCCGCGCGAAGGCGGTGCACCGGGAGGACGACGGTGTGGTCGTCACCCTGGAGGACGGCCGTGAGGTCCGCGGTTCGCATGCGCTGATGACGGTCGGCGCCGTCCCCAACACCGACGGCATCGGTTGCGAGAACGTCGGGGTCGCGGTGGCCAAGGGCGGCTTCATCGAGGTCGACCGGGTGTCCCGCACGTCGGTCCCCGGCATCTACGCCGCGGGGGACTGCACGGGCGTGCTGATGCTGGCGTCGGTGGCCGCCATGCAGGGCCGGATCGCGATGTGGCACGCCCTGGGTGAGGGTGTCGCGCCGCTGCGGCTGAAGACCGTGTGCTCCAACGTCTTCACCCATCCCGAGATCGCCACCGTCGGGTATTCGCAAGTGGAGGCGGAGCAGAGCGAGGCGCTGTCCCATGTGCTGACCATCCCGCTGGCCACGAACGCGCGGGCGAAGATGCTCCGCGTGGAGGACGGCTTCATCAAGATCGTCGCGCGCCGGCTGACGGGCATCGTCATCGGTGGTGTGGTTGTCGCGCCGGGCGCCTCCGAACTCATCCTGCCGATCGCCGTCGCGGTGCAGAACCGGCTGACCGTCAAAGATCTCGCCTACACCTTCAGTGTCTATCCGTCACTGTCCGGGTCGATCACCGAGCTCGGTAGGCGGATGATGAACACCGACGCCGAGGGCGTCTGAGCGCAGCGGTTGCGCGCACGGAATGCCCCGGTAGCGTGGATTGCGGCGTCCCGGAACCTCCCCGGCGGGGCTGCCCTGACCGATTGCGGTGCGCGCACCGCCAGGTTCACGGCGGCCGTGCCGGAGCGGTGATGACCACTCCGGCGGCACGACCAGAAGGCCACCGCTCTGGACGCCACCGACCTGGAGGGACGTCCGAGACATGACCGACAATGGCCACCACATCGGCTCAGCGGCAAGCACATCCGGCGCCCGGCTGGGACCGGAGGAGCGCGCCACCAGTTTCAAGCGCCTCGGCCGCGAGACCTTCGACGTGGTGGTGATCGGCGGCGGTGTGGTCGGCGCCGGCGCGGCCCTCGACGCGGTCACCCGCGGCCTCTCCGTTGCGCTGGTGGAGGCCAGGGACATCGCGTCGGGTACGTCGTCGCGGTCCTCGAAGTTGTTCCACGGCGGCTTGCGCTACCTGGAGATGTTCGAGTTCGGGCTCGTCCGCGAGGCGCTGCGGGAACGCGAGCTGATGCTGACCAAGATCTGCCCCCACCTGGCCAAGCCCGTGTCGTTCCTGTATCCGCTGTCGAAGAACGTCGTCGAGCGGCCCTACGTCGGTGCCGGTCTTGTCCTGTACGACACCATGGGCGGCGCCCGTTCGGTGCCTGGGCACAAGCACCTCACCCGGGCCGGCGCGCTCCGTCTGGTGCCGGGTCTGCGGCGGGACGCGCTGGTCGGCGGCATCAAGTACTACGACGGCCAGGTCGACGACGCCCGGCACACGCTCGCGGTGGCCAGGACCGCGGCGTCCTACGGTGCAGTGATCCGGACCTCCACCCAGGTGATCGGCTTCCTCAAGGAGTCGGACCGCATCGCCGGTGTACGGGTCCGGGACGTCGAGACCGGTCAGGAGACCGACGTCAAAGGCCGGGTCGTCATCAACTCCACCGGCGTGTGGACCGACGAACTGCAGCGGCTGTCCGGCGGCCGGGGACGGTTCAAGGTCCGCGCCTCCAAGGGTGTGCACCTCGTCGTCCCGCGGGACCGGATCACCTCGGAGAGCGGGATCATCCTCAAGACCGAGAAGTCGGTGCTGTTCGTCATCCCGTGGAAGTCGCACTGGATCATCGGAACCACCGACACCGACTGGAATCTCGACCTCGCCCACCCGGCGGCGACGAAGTCCGACATCGACTACATCCTCGACCACGTCAACAAGGTGCTCGCGGTGCAGCTCACCCACGACGACATCGAGGGCGTGTACGCCGGGCTCCGCCCGCTGCTGGCCGGCGAGAGCGAGCAGTCTTCCAAGCTGTCCCGCGAACACGCCGTCGCGCGCGTCGCCCCCGGCCTGGTCGGCATCGCCGGCGGCAAGTACACGACCTACCGGGTGATGGGCATGGACGCCGTCGACGCTGCCGCCGAGGACCTGCCGGGCCGGATCAACCCGTCATGCACCCAGGACGTGCCGCTGATCGGTGCGCTGGGGTACCAGGCGCTGGTCAACCAGGCCGACCGGCTCGGCGAGCAGCACGGTGTGCACCCGTACCGCATCCGGCACCTGCTGGACCGATACGGCTCGGAGATCCACGACGTGCTCGCACCCGCGGCCAAGGACCCGTCATTGCTGGAGCCGATCCCCGGCGCCCCGGACTACCTGCTCGCCGAGGCGCTGTTCGCCGTCACCCACGAGGGCGCTCTGCACCTGGAGGACGTGCTGGCCCGGCGGACCCGGATCTCCATCGAGTATGCCCACCGGGGGACCGAGTCCATGCAGCGCGTCGCCGAGGTCATGGCGTCGGTGCTCGACTGGTCCGATGCCGAGACCGCGCGCGAGGTCGAGGCGTACCAGGCTCGGGTCGACGCCGAACGCCGGTCGCAGACTGAACCGGACGACATGTCGGCGGAGAAGGTGCGGCTGGAGGCGCCGGAGGTGCGTGACCTCATCACCTCACCGGTGGCCTGATCCGAGCGGTGCCGTCAGCCGGCGGTGTCAATGGTCGACATGTCCGGGTAGCGCTCGCCGACCACGGCATCGGCCGGTAGGGCCGCCTCGAGGTCCGCGATGTCCTGCCCGGTGAGCTGGACGGCCGCGGCCGCCACGTTCTCCTCGAGGTAGCGCACCCGCTTCGTGCCGGGGATGGGCACCACGTCCGGACCCTGGGCGAGCACCCAGGCGAGGGCCAGCTGGCCCGGCGTGACGCCCTTGCCGTCGGCGATCGCCCGCACCCGCTGGACCAGGGACAGGTTGGCCTGCAGCGCCTCCCCGGTGAATCGAGGGTTGATCCTGCGAAAATCGTCCGCGGCGAGCGACTTCGTCGAGCTGATCGTTCCGGTCAGGAACCCGCGACCCAGCGGGGAGTACGGAACCAGCCCGATGCCCAGCTCCCGCAGGGTCGGCAGGATCTCGGCTTCGATGTGCCGGGTCCACAGCGAGTACTCGGTCTGCAGCGCGGTGATCGGGTGCACGGCGTGCGCGCGCCTGATCGTCGTCGTCGACGCCTCCGACAGCCCGATCCGCCGGACCTTGCCGGTCTGGATCAGCTCGGCCATCGCGCCCACGGTGTCCTCGATCGGTACCGCCTTGTCCACGCGGTGCTGGTAGTACAGATCGATGTGATCGACGCCGAGGCGTCGCAGGCTCGCGTCGCACGCCTGCCGGACGTACTCCGGGCTGCCGTCCACCCGGCGCCGGGTCGGGTTCTCGGCATCGCGGACGTTGCCGAACTTCGTCGCCAGCATGACCTCGTCGCGGCGGCCGGCGATCGCCTTGCCGACGAGCCGCTCATTGGTGAACGGGCCGTACATGTCGGCGGTATCGAGCAGGTTCACGCCCAGGTCCAGCGCGCGGGAGATGGTCAGAGCGGCCTCCTTCTCGTCCGTCGTTCCGTAGAACTCGGACATGCCCATGCAGCCGAGGCCGAGGGCAGAGACTGTGAGGTCGCTGCCGATCGAGACGGTGCCGAGCGTCCTGGTGCCCAGGGTCCTGGTGCCGAGGCGTCCGCTGCCGACGGTTTCGGCGGTATCGGTGGCGGAGCCGGGTGTGGTGTTCGTCGATGGGGTCATCTGCCCACCATCGCCCTTCGAGCGCGCTCGAAGTCAAGCAGCGCCCGTGCAGCTACCGTCCATGCCGTTCCAGCCTGTCCTGGTAGACGCCGATCTTGCCGTCGATCGCACTCAGGTGGGCCGTGGTGGCGGCGAGTTCGGCCACCACCCGGTCCCGGTGGGCCAGCAGCAGCGCCAAGCGATCCTTCTCGTTGCCGTCACCGCTGCGGCACAGCGCGGCATAGGCGCGGATGTCCCGGATCGGCATCCCGGTTGCCCGCAGCCGGGTGATCAGTGCGATCCAGGTGAGATCCCTTGCGCTGTAACGACGATGACCGGTGGATGCGCGGCCGACCTGCTCCAGCAGCAACCCGTCGCGCTCGTAGTAGCGCAGGGTGTGGGCGGTCAGACCGCAGCGGCGGGCCGCCTCGGCGATGCTGATGCCGTTCGCGCGCCCGGGGTCCGGCAGTTCCGCGGAGCGGGGGGCGCGACCCCTTCCCGCTCCGGTGATGCGAGCATTGTCGGCCGTGGCCGTGGCCGTGGCCGTGGCCGTGGCAGGGGCAGGGGCACTGGCCCGGGCAGGGGCAATCGCGGTCATCGGACCACCGGACACCGTGAGCAGGCTCGAAGTCAACTCGGTGGCCGGCGCCGACGGGAGACCCTGTCGCTGCGCTGCGCTGCGCTGCCCTGCCCTGCCCTGCCCTCCGCGGCGCGGTCCGTCCGTGGTCCATCGTCCCTTCCCGGCCGACGGCATCGAGCCGGGCGGGGCGGCCGCCCGGTTCGAACCCTGCCGACCTACCCACCGGCGTCCGGACCATCACCACCGGGGCGTCGTGGCCGCGATCTGTCGTGGCTGGGACCTAGAGGGTCCGGGTGTAGTTGTACAGCGCGAGCGCCTCATTGCCGAAGTACGGGCTGTAGAGCGCCTTGGTACTGGCGGCCGGGCCGCTGAGATACCGGTAGCTGTTGTGCCCGTTGACGTGGCCCAGGCCGGTGGTCGCGGAGATCGAGACGATCCAGCCGCCGCCGCTGGTGCCGCCGGTCTGATCGGATTTGATGCGCATGGGCAGCGGGCCCGGCAGGCTGCCCAGCATCGTGTCGTCGCCCGTGCGCTTGGAGACCGAGAGCCGCTGATCCCGCCCGTTGAACGGCGCAGCCTGCGGATATCCGAAAGCGGAGAAGGTTTGGTTGCGCGAGGCGTTGAAGAAGATGCCCTGACCGCCGAGATACGCGGCGATGTGCCGGTTGTTCAGCGGTTTGAGGACGCCGTAAGCCAGGTCCTGTTTGATGTTCCCGTAGTAATGCCACTGCGCAGTGGTGGTCAATTGACGTGCGGACCAGATTCCGTATGGATACATGCCTGCCCTGCCCGCGGACGGCTTGGAGGCGTAGCCGGGAACGAACACCCAGTTGGTGGCGAAATGGCCGGCGCCGTCGCTGACGCAGTGGCCGGCGGTGTCGACCATGTCTTTGTTGGTGCTGTTCACGATCGTTCCGGAGCACACGTAATCCTGACCACCCAGGGTGAAGAACACCTTGCCGTTCAACCGGTCCGGCCGGTTCGTGTAGGGCCGGGTCACCAGAGCGCGGAGCGGCTCGGTCTTGCTGGCCGCCAGGGTTCCGGCTGCCGGGTGAATGTCGGTCACCCGCGTGGTGGCGGGCACCGGCTTCACCGGCGCGGTTCGCCCGATGGTCGGCTTTGCGGCGGCTGCGGCGGCTGCGGTGGTGGAGGGGGTGACGGCGCGCGTCATTCGTGCTGCGGTCCAGTAGTTCTCGGCAGCGGACTCGGTGCTGAACGACTGCGTGCGGGGTCCACCGGAGCGGATGGTCGCGCTACTGACGTTGCCGGACGCGGGCGGACCTGCCTGTGTCGTCGCGCCGGCCACGGTTGTGACCGCCGTCGACGTCTCGGCGGCGTTGGCCTGCCCGACGGACAAGGTCGCCGCGGTCAGCAGCGAGAACGTGAGCAGGATCGGAGCCAGAAACGTCCTGGTGCTCTTTACGGTGATCTTCATGTCCGGGCCACGACATTTCCACGAGCAGTGAGGTCGACCGCCCGGTGGATCGGCCGGACGGTGCGGTGCCGAAGCGCCGGCAGGTGGGGCGATTCCGCAATCCCGGGAAAGCGATGTCACTGATCGTGGCGGTGATGCACCAACGGATGACTGGCCCCCCGGCCGGGTGTGCGAATTGCCCCCCGCACGGCTCAAGTGTTACAGACTGTGCAACAACAAGCCATCACTCGGAGGACTGACCTCTAATGATTCACGTTGGGGCGAATTTCCGTGACCGTTGGTGATTTCTTGACCTTGCCACCGGCACATCGAGAACATCAGAACCGATGCGGAGCCGATCGCCCGAATTCGGGGGTGGCACCGACCCGAACGGGGGTCGCCGGCAGTGCCGGGTTCATGCGCTTCGGGAGCGCGCCCGTGATGGGCCGGCCTCCGACCCGTACCGCGGGGTATCCGGCGCTCGATCGTCGCGCTGGAGATCGCGCCTGCCCGGGGCGGTCTTCTGAGGGGATGCGGACCGGCGCCCGGCGGCATCCGCGCCTCTGGCCCGGGCGTGTGCGATCCACCGCCGCTTGGCGAGGCCGCGACCGCATGGCCGGTTAGCGACGTGCGACTGCGGCTGCGTGCGGCTGCGGGACTGCCGCCGGGCGCGATGAACTCAGCGCCGGCGGTTCGGGTCCTTCCAGTCGCCGCCCCACGCCGCGCTGGCCAGCACGCCGATCACCGCGGGCAGCAGGAAGATGTACCAGGGCAGGTGCAGCGCGAAGAACAGTACGGCCGCCACAATGCCGGAGGCGGCGATAGCGAACGAGGCCATCCGCTGCGCCGGAGTGCGATCGTCAGCCGGTGCGGGCGGCGCTGCGCGTCGCGTCCGGTCGATGTCGCGGCCGGCGGACACCACGGGCGGGGGTGTGGCACCCGGCAGGTTCGGATGCGGGGCCGGCAGGTCGACGAACAGCGCTCGCAGGTCGCCGACCGTCCGGGCCTGACTCACCTGCGCGCTGCGAGTGCCGAACTCGTCCAGGTCGATCCGGCCCGACGAAAGGTGCTCGCCAAGGGCATCCATCGCCGAGTTGCGTTCGGCGTCACCGATCCTGATCTTGAGCGGATCGGTGCCGTCAGCTGGTGTGCTCACCCCACGACTGTAAGCCGCCGGTCACCGACCCGGCTCGTGGGCCTCGCGAAGCCGCTGCGCGGCAGCCTTTTCGGTGAGACTCACTCGACGTCGACGACCGTTTCCTCGGGCAGCGCCTCCGTCTCGATCTCGGCGATCTCGGCGACGACAGCGCCCGCGGTCACCTTGCCGCCGACCTCGACCTGCACGGCGGTGATCTTGCCGTCGTGATGGGCGGTGATCGGGTTCTCCATCTTCATGGCCTCGATGACGGCGATGACATCACCCGCTCGGACGGCGTCATCGACGGCGACCGCCACCTTCACCACGGTGCCCTGCATCGGTGCCACCACCGCGCCCTTGGTGGGCAGTGGAACGGCGTGCGCAACCTTGGAGCGCTTGCTGCGCGAGGCAGCGGACGGACGTGCGGCGCCGGCCGTCACCAGTTCGGCGGGCAGGCCGACCCGCACCCGGCGGCCGTTCACCTCGGCAACGAATTCACGCAACGGACCGGCCGCGCCCGGAGTCTCCACGGCGACCGGCGTCGGGTACATCTCGATGGTGTTGACGAACTCGGTCTCGATCCACCGGGTGTGCACGTCGAACACGCCGTTCTCCGCGGTGAAGGCCGGATCCTCGAGCACGACGCGATGGAAGGGCAGCACCGTTGCCATTCCCTCGACCTCCATTTCGGCGAGGGCCCGGCGGGACCGCTCCAGCGCCTCCTGCCGGTCGGCGCCGGTGACGACGATCTTGGCCAGCAGCGAGTCGAAGTCGCCGGAGATCACCGACCCGGACTCCACCCCGGCGTCCACCCGCACCCCAGGGCCGGAGGGCGGCACGAACCGGGTGACGGTGCCCGGCGCCGGGAGGAACCCACGGCCGGGATCCTCGCCGTTGATCCGGAACTCGAACGAATGGCCACGCGGCCGGACATCGTGCGTCCAGCGGAGCTTTTCGCCGTCGGCGATGCGGAACTGCTCGCGCACCAGGTCGATTCCCGACGTCTCCTCCGAGATCGGGTGCTCCACCTGGAGTCGGGTGTTCACCTCGAGGAACGACACGGAACCGTCCTGGCCGACGAGGAACTCGACGGTGCCCGCGCCGTGGTAGCCCGCCTCGACGCAGATCGCCCTGGCCGCGGAGTGGATCCGGGTCCGTTGATCATCGGTGAGGAACGGCGCGGGGGCCTCCTCCACGAGCTTCTGGTAGCGGCGCTGCAACGAGCAGTCCCGGGTGCCGACGACGATCACGGTGCCGTGCTGGTCCGCGAGGACCTGCGCCTCGACGTGCCGCGGCCGGTCCAGATACCGCTCGACGAAGCACTCCCCGCGGCCGAACGCGGTGATCGCCTCACGCACCGCCGACTCGTACAGGTGCGGGATCTCCTCGATGGTGCGGGCCACCTTCAACCCGCGTCCCCCGCCGCCGAACGCCGCCTTGATCGCCACCGGCAGGCCGTGCTGGCGCGCGAAGGCGATCACCTCGGGGTAGCCGGACACCGGTTCGGTGGTGCCGGGCACGAGCGGCGCCCCCACCCGCGTCGCGATGTGTCGGGCGGTGACCTTGTCGCCCAGGTCGCGGATGGCCTGCGGGCTCGGGCCGATCCAGATCAGCCCGGCGTCGATCACCTTCTGCGCGAATTCGGCGTTCTCCGACAGGAATCCGTAGCCGGGGTGCACCGCGTCGGCGCCCGCCCTGGCTGCGACATCGAGCAGCTTGGCGGCGTTGAGGTACGACTCACCGGGGGTCGAACCGCCGAGTGCGTAGGCCTCGTCGGCGGTACGGACATGCAGCGCGTCGCGGTCGGGGTCGGCATACACCGCGACCGAGGTGAGGCCGGCGTCACGGCAGGCACGGGCGACCCGGACGGCGATCTCGCCGCGGTTGGCGATCAGGACGGTGTGCACGGGCACCCCTTCAGGTAGAGCGGCGGGTGGGACTGTCGAGAACTGTTGCGGTGAGCGAGTGCCGGCCGGCGCCATTGTGACCGGCCCTCGCGGGCAACGGCACCGCGTGAGCGGTGCGTGCGGCGGAGGTCGGCGCAGTGGAGGTCGGCGCGGCGGGGACAGGGGCAGTGGAGGTCGGCGCGGCAAGGACAGGCGCAGTGGGGACAGGCGCAGTGGAGATAGGGGCGGCGGACACCAGAGCGGCGGCGATGGGCCCGGCGGAGACCGTCGCGGCAGCGGCCGGGCCACCGTTGGCCGGGCCGGTGGAGAGCGCGGCGCCCGCAGTGCCAGGCGCGACCGAGCCGACCACCGCAGCGTCCGGCGCAGTGGCAGTGCCACCGGCGCCGCCGGCCCCGCGCCACAGGTCGGTGACCCGCACCCCGACCTGCTGCAGCAGTTCGCGGGTCAACGGCAGCGACAGGCCGAGCACGTTGGACGGATCGCCGTCGACGCCCTCGACGAACCAGCCACCGAATCCGTCGATGGTCAGCGCGCCGGCCACGGCCAGCGGCTCGCCGGTGGCGACATAGGCGTCCAGTTCGGCCTCCGTCGGCCTTCCCATCCGGACCGTGGTCGACCGGGCGGCGGACGCGGCGGCGGCAACCTTCCCGGCGGTGACGCGGCGCACGGCATGGCCGGTGATCAGCAGGCCGTCCCGTCCGGCCATTCGCTTCCACCGCTGCTTCGCCTGCTCCGCACTGTCCGGCTTGCCCTGCAATTCGCCGTCGATCAGCAGCATCGAGTCGCAGCCGATCACCAGCACGTTCCGGGCATCGACGTCGGCGACCGCACCGGCCACCACCTGGGCGGCGACCGCGTCGGCCTTCGACTCCGCGAGCAGCCGGATCCGCTCCGCCGGGTCGGCGTCCGGCAGACCGGCGAGTACGGCGTCCTCGTCCACCCCGGAAACGGTGACCCGCGGATCCAGGCCCGCCGCCCGCAACACGGCGAGCCGGGCGGGCGAGGCCGACGCGAGCAGCACGGTGGTCATCGCGGCATCGCCGAGGCCCACCACGCCACCGGTGACGGGTGCCGGGCACCCTCGAGCCGGAAGGCTGGGTCGCTCCAGACGGAACCCGCCCCGGCCGCGGCCGTCGCCTCCTCGTCCCCGGAGGCGCCGGACAGCGCCAGCACCACCGCGAGCACCGTCGCAGCGTCGTGGTCGTTGCTCTCCCGGATCCGCCGGCTTCGCTCGCTCGCGGTGCTGACGCCGCTTCGCTCGCTCACGGTGCCGACGGTGTTTCGCTTGCTCACGGTGCCGAAGCTGTTTCGCTTGCTCACAGTGGAATGTTCCCGTGCTTCTTCGGCGGCAGGGTCTGCCGCTTCTCGGCCAGCACCTGCAGCGCGTTGGTCACCATCATCCGGGTGGCGGAAGGCTTGATCACCTGGTCGACATAGCCGCGTTCCGCCGCCATGTACGGGTTGACCAGGGTGTCCTCGTACTCCTGCTCGAGCCGGGCGCGCAGTTCCGCCACCTCGGGGCTGAACTCACCGGTGATCGCCGCCTGCGCCTGCAGCTCCTTGCGGTACAACACGTTCACCGCACCGGCGGAGCCCATCACGGCGATCTGCGCGGTCGGCCAGGCCAGGTTCACGTCGGCGCCGAGATGCTTGGACCCCATCACGTCGTAGGCGCCGCCGTAAGCCTTGCGGACGATGATCGTCACCAGCGGGACGGTGGCCTCGGAGTAGGCGTAGATCAGCTTCGCGCCGCGCCGGATGATGCCGTTCCACTCCTGGTCGGTGCCGGGCAGGAAGCCCGGCACGTCGACGAACGTCAGGACCGGGATGTTGAACGCATCGCAGGTGCGGACGAACCGGGCTGCCTTCTCCGCCGCGTCGATGTCGAGCGTGCCGGCCAGGTGCATCGGCTGGTTGGCGACGACGCCCACCGACCGTCCGGACACCCGGCCGAAACCGACGATGACGTTCTGCGCGAAAAGTTCGTGCACCTGCAGGAAATCGCCGTCATCGAGAACGGCGGTGATCACGTCCGTCATGTCGTACGGCTGGTTGGGCGCGTCGGGGATCAGCGTGTCCAGTGCGAGATCGGTGTCGAGCAGTTCGGTCTCGGCCTCGTCGGCGAAGACCGGCGGCATGGTCAGGTTGTTCGACGGCAGGAAGCTCAGCAGGTCCTGCACATAGGAAATGGCGTCCGCCTCGTCACGGGCCAGATAGTGCGCGACACCGGAACGCGTGTTGTGCGTCCGCGCGCCACCGAGGTCCTCGAGGGTGACCTCCTCGCCGGTCACCGAACGGACGACATCCGGTCCGGTGATGAACATCTGGGACTTGAGGTCGACCATGACGACGAAGTCGGTCAGTGCCGGGGAGTAGACGTGGCCGCCGGCGTTCGCCCCCATGATCAGTGAAATCTGCGGGACCACCCCGGACAGGTGCACGTTGCGCTTGAAGATCTCGGCGTACAGGCCGAGAGAGACAACGCCTTCCTGGATCCGGGCGCCGCCGCCCTCGTTGATCCCGATGATGGGGCGGCCGGTGCGCATCGCGAAGTCCAGGATCTTGACGATCTTCTCGCCGTACACCTCGCCGAGGGAGCCGCCGAACACCCCGACGTCCTGGGAGAAGACGCAGACATTCCGGCCGCCCACCGTTCCGTAGCCGGTGACGACACCGTCGCCGTACGGACGCTTGTCGGCGAGACCGAAGTTGGTGGACCGGTGCCGCGCGAAGGCGTCGAACTCCACGAACGATCCCTCGTCCAGCAGCAGGTCGATGCGCTCCCGGGCGGTGAGCCGCCCCCGGAGGTGCTGTCTCTCCACCGCATCGGCCGAGGCGGCGTGCACGTGGGCATCCATCCGCCGCTCGAGATCGGCCAGTTTGGCGGCCGTGGTGTGCGGTGCGTTCTTGCGCACGGGAATACCCCCATTCGGGGTCGATGCAGTGATGTGCTGGGCGCCCGCGGACCGACTCACGCTCTGGAGGTTACCCAGGTGAACCTCTTGCAGGGCGCATCGTGAGACGCAGCTAACCAAGATGGGACGACGAGAACTGCGGTGATGAAACGGGCGGACGACGCCTCGGCCACCGTTCTCTACGGTGGGCCGGTGGTGCGTCCTGCAAGCTGTGTCAAACCTGCGGGTGTGAGTCCCGTCCCGGTAGGTACCGGAGCGCCGGGTAGCAGGCCCCGGTTCGTCGCTGAGAGGTGGCGGGCTGAGCGGGGTGTCAAGAGCCTCTTTGGAGGGAGCAAGATCGCGGGCCGCAGCGTTAATTACTTCGACCTGAAAAACCCGTGGCGTGGCGAGGCGCCTGAATAGGCTCTGAGCTGGGACGATGGTCTCGAACCCTTGGGCAAGAAGGGATCGAAGCCATCGTGTTTCGTACTGTAGGCGATCAGGTGTCGCTATGGGAGGCGGTTCTGCCGCCGGAGTTGCTGAAGTTGCCGGACGAGCTGGCCGGGGTCGACGTGTTGCTGGACGATCCGGTGTTCTTCGGCCAGTTCGAGCCGTTCTTCGACCCACGGATCGGTCGTCCGTCGACTCCGATGGAGACGTATCTGCGGTTGATGTTCCTCAAGTTCCGGTACCGGTTGGGGTACGAGTCACTGTGCCGGGAAGTCAGTGATTCGATCACCTGGCGGCGGTTCTGCCGGATCCCACTGGACGGTGCGGTGCCACATCCGACGACGTCGATGAAGCTGACCACCCGGTGCGGCAGCATCGCGGTCAACGGGCTGAACGAGGCGCTGCTGGCCAAGGCCGCCGAGGGGAAGGTGTTGCGCACCAACCGGGTCCGCGCCGACACCACGGTGGTGCCGGCGAACGTGTCGTATCCGACGGACTCCGGTTTGCTGGCCAAGGCGATCCGCCGGATCGGCACTGCTGGGCGGCGGATCCACGATGCCGGCGGTGCGGTCCGGACGAAGCTGCGGGACCGTTCCCGAGCGGCCGGCAGCAGGGCGCACGGCATCGCCGCAAAATTGCGGTCCCGCGCCCAGCTGGGACGTGACCAGGTCAAGGACAGCGTGCAGCAGATCACCGGAGAGCTCGCCGACCTCGCCCAGGTCACCGCCCGGGACGCGGAGCGGTTGCTGGCCAACGCCCGACGGGCGTTGCGCCGGGCCAGGGTGAAGGCCGCCGACCTTGCTGCGGCCGGGGTTCGCGATGCGGCCGCGGGGCGTCGCCGAGGTCGGCTGGCCCGAGCGGTGAATGACCTGTCCGACCTGCTAGAGGCGACCGAGCGGATCGTCGGTCAGACCCGGCAACGGATCGCCGGGACCACCCCGGACGGGGCGACCAGGGTGGTCAGTCTGCACGACCGGCAGGCCCGGCCGATCGCGAAGGGCCGGCTCGGTAGACCCGTCGAGTTCGGTTACAAGGGGCAGGTTGTCGACAACGACGACGGCGTCGTCCTGGACCACGACGTGCAGCCCGGAAACCCGCCGGACGCACCTCAATTGGCGCCAGCCATGGAACGGGTCAAGGCCCGGACCGGGCGGACACCCCGGACCGTGACCGCCGACCGCGGGTACGGCGATGCCTCGGTCGACCAGGCGCTGTGCGACCTTGGTGTGCGGAATGTGGTGATCCCCCGCAAGGGCAGGCCCGGTGCCGCCCGGCAACAGGTCGAACACCGACGGGCGTTCCGCCGAACCGTCAAATGGCGAACCGGTTGCGAGGGCCGGATCAGCACCCTGAAACGCGGATACGGTTGGGACCGCACCCGCCTGGACGACCTCGAAGGAGCGAAAACCTGGACCGGGCAGGGGGTCTTCACCCACAACCTGATCAAAATCGCCGCCCTCACCGCCTGAAACGAAGACCAGGGGGAAGATCAACATTCAACCGAACCGGCAAAATCGACGTCCGGCAGTGCCCGCAGCGGAGCCATCCGAGATTTTCAGGTCGAAGTAATTAAGCGAACCCTGCAGCCTCGTCACACCCACAATGAGGGAGCCGAGCCGCTCACTTCACGGCGGAGGCCATGTCCGTCGAGCCCTGGTCCGGGGTCAGCTCGTCGGGTCCTTCCGGGGTATGGGGGGCGGCACGTGATCACGGTTTGGTCCGGATCAGGAGAGACCCGTCTGCCTGGCCTTCGTCGGGCAAAGACCACAGGTATAAGCCGATGGTGAAGTCCTGTGGAGGGCAGCGGGAGTCCGACGGGGTCGGAGTACCGGTGATCGGCGTGCAACAGAACGCGCCGGGAGGGAAGGGCCCCGACTTCGGTCGTGCTGGTGGTGGAGGTAAGCGTGAGGGCATGACCGGGACCGCCCGGTCCAACAACCCCGGCGGGCAATCTAGGTCCGTTGAGCTGCACCGGTTTCCGCCGGTGGGGCAGGTGCGAGAACTTCAACGCAAGCTATGGGCTGCGGCCAAGCAGTCTGAGGGTAGGCGTTTCCGTGCTCTGTTCGACCGGATCTGCCGGGTTGACGTCCTGGCGGAGGCATGGGAGCGGGTGCGAGCTAATCGTGGAGCGGCCGGTGTTGATCGTGTGACGCTGGCCGGGGTGGAGGAGTACGGCGTGGACCGCTTGTTGGCGGAACTGCGTGCTGATCTCTTCCGCGGGGATTATCGCCCGTCGCCGGTGCGGCGGGTGGAGTCCCCCCTACTGGCCAACGTTTACCTGCACGCGTTCGATCGGGCATGGGCCGAGCGGGGCACCGGAGAACTGGTCGGCTTCGCGGACGACTTCGTGGTGATCTGCAGGTCCGCAGCTCAGGCCGAGCACGCCCGGGGCAAGGCTGCGGCCCTGCTGGGTGGGTTGGGTCTGGATCTGCATCCGGACAAGACCCGGGTGGTCGATCTGCGGGAAGGCCAGGAGGGCTTTGATTTCCTAGGCTGTCATCTTCGAGCTCGCATGTCGGGTCGGCTGTGGGAACGGCAGCGGGTCATCCGCTACTACCTGCACCGCTGGCCCTCAGTGCGGTCGATGAGCAGGGCACGCCTTCGAATCAAGGCACTGACCGGTCGGCACCGGGCCGGACTGGAGTTGAAGGACCTGATCAAGGGCCTGAACCTGTTCCTGCGGGGATGGGGCAACTACTTCCGTACCGGGAACGCGGCCAACAAGTTCATCGCACTGGACCGGCACGTCGCGTGGCGGCTCAAACGCTTGCTGAAGACCAAGCGGGGCCGCAACCTGCGAGCAGGGCAGGCGAACCGTTGGACCCGAACCTGGTTCCACGACCAGGGACTACACCAGCTCATGGGCACCATTTCCTACCCGAAGGCGGCGTAACCATGTCAAGAAGACCGTCGGTAAGCCGTATGCGGGAAAACCGCACGTACGGATTGAAAGGGGGATGGGGAAACAGGGCCGCCACGCGGTTCCTGCGCCCCTGACTACCAGTGACCGAAACCGGCGACGCCCCCCGCACCGACATCACCAGGCGGTCCCGGGAACCGGTCGACCCCGGCCTCGTCGCGGGACGGTTGCGTTCTCCCCAGCGCTGGCGGGTGGAGCAGGTGGCGGTCACCGGCTCGACGAACGCCGACCTGGCGGCGATGGTGGCAGACCTGGAGTCGGGACACGTGCGGACCGCGGAGGAGCAGCTGACCGGCCGCGGACGGTCCGGC
Source organism: uncultured Actinomycetota bacterium (assembly GCA_963785455.1). Lineage (GTDB taxonomy): Bacteria > Actinomycetota > Actinomycetes > Mycobacteriales > Nakamurellaceae > Nakamurella. Next base: position 205,064 of record CAWAVL010000017.1, on the reverse strand, counting down.
CGGGACTGGGTCTGCCCCGCCGGCGGCGGGCTGATGTTCTCCGCACTGCTGCGGTTGCCGCAGGTACCGGCCGACCGGAGGGGGTGGACCGGCGCCCTGCTCGGGCTGGCCGTCGTCCGCGCGCTCGAGGGTGCCCTGGGTGATCACCACGGCCCCGCAGGCAGCGGTCGATCGCTGCGGGTGGGTCTGAAGTGGCCCAACGACGTGCTCGTCGACGGGGCCAAGTGTGCCGGCATCCTCGGCGAGGCGGTCGGGAACGCCGTGGTCGTCGGCGCCGGGATCAATGTGTCGGTGACCGCCGACGAGATACCCCGTGCGGATGCCACGTCGCTGTTGCTGGCCGGCGGGGCGGGGAACGGTCCGGCGGTGCCGCCGTGGCTGGACCGTCCCGTGTTGTTGGCCGCGATCCTCGACGCCTTCGGCGACCTCTTGGACCGTTGGGTGGCCGCGGGCGGCGACGTCGACGGCAGCGGGCTGCGTGCGCAGTACCGGCGCAGTTGCGCGACGCTGGGCGAAACGGTGCGATTGATCCTGCCCGGCGGGGCCGAGCTGCAGGTGACGGCAGTGGATGTCGCCGCCGACGGCGCGCTCGTCGTCCAGGACCGGACCGGCCGGCGCACCGCATACAGCGCCGCCGACGTGGTGCACCTGCGTGGAGTCGGCTGAGCTGTACCCGGTGAGCAGACCGGCGCCCCGGGACGCGCCGACCGGGTTGCCGTCAGGGACGCTCGCTAGGGTCGTGGGAATGACGGCAGGCGGCGACGATCAGTTCCTCGAGCGCCTGCGAACGGCGCGGTCCCGGGTCGACGACGCCGCCGTGGCCGCGGGGCGAGATCCGGCGGAGGTGCGTCTGCTGCTCGCGACCAAGACACAGCCCGCGCCGCGGATCCTGCAGGCGCTGTCCGCCGGATACACCCTGATCGGCGAGAACCGCGTGCAGGAGGTTGTCGCGAAGGCCGCCGAGCTGTCGGCCGTTGCGCACGAGACGCATTTCATCGGTCATCTGCAGGCCAACAAGATCAACCAGTTGCTCGACCACATCGACTGCCTGCAGACGCTCGATTCCGCCGTACTCGCCGACAAGCTGGACGCCCGACTGGCGGCGCGGGACCGGACGCTGGAAGTGCTGCTCCAGGTGAACGTGTCCGGTGAGGCGTCGAAGAGCGGCGTGCGACCCGACGAGGTGACGGCGCTGCTGGAGGCGACGGCAGGTTGTCCCCGGCTGACCGTGCGCGGGTTCATGACGATCGGCCTGAACTCCGACGACAGTGTCGCGGTCAGGGCGGGCTACCGGATGCTGCGGGACATCCAGCGCGACGCCGTCTCCAGCACCCCGGCGGCCACGGAGTTGTCGATGGGAATGAGCGGCGACTTCGCCGAGGCGATCACCGAGGGTGCCACCATCGTCCGGCTGGGGTCGGCCGTCTTCGGCCCGCGGCCACCGGCCGGCTCCGGCTGACCCGCGCGTTCGCCACCTGCACGCGGCGGTCCGCTGCCGGCTGCCGAGTGGTGCGAGCGGCAGCGGTCGGCGCCCCGAAGCACGGATCGAGTGATCCTGTGCTGTCCGTTTCCCGTTCTTCCGTCCCAACAGCCGACGCGACGGTAGCGTGATCGACAATCCGGTGCAGCCGTGCGCCGAGGGGCCGGTGCGCCGGCGTCATCGATGGAGGCGAACGTCATGGCCTACCCCGACAACCTGCTGGTGACCGGCGAACGCGTCGTCGTGAACAAGCGGCCGCACTGGAAGGTGCTCGTCCTCCCGACGATTCTGTTCATCGTCATCATCGGCGCCGGGTCGGCGCTGGCCGCGTGGGTGAACAGCCGGGACATGGCGAACGCCAGCCTGATCTACTGGATCATCGCGATCGTGGCCGTCATCGCGCTGGTCACCCTGGTGGTCGTGCCGTTCGTCAGGTGGCGCACCGAGCATTTCGTCATCACCAATCACCACGTCTTCTTCCGCACGGGGTTGCTGTCCCGCCGGGAACACCAGATCCCGCTCGGTCAGATCGCCAACATGGAAACCGAGGTCACGTTCTGGGGCCGGCTGATGGGCTACGGCTCGCTGATCGTCGAGTCGTCGGCGGACCAGCCGCTCAAGTTCCGCAACGTCGCGTCACTGTCCAAGATCCAGGCCACGCTCAACCAGCTGATCCGCGACGAGCGCGAGCGCACCCACCGACGGGGGAACGACTTCGACGAGGGCGCGGACGACCGTCGGCAGGCCCCGCCGCAGCAGTACGCGGCGCCAGGCCATCAGCAGCAGTACCCGACGCAGCAGTACCCCGCGCAGGGCCAGTACCCGCAGGGCCAGTACCCGCAGGGCCAGTACCCGCAGGGCGGGTACCCGAGCCAGGGGCAGCCGGGGCAGGGTCAGTACCCGCCGCCGCAGGGCCAGTATCCGAGCCAGGGGCAGCCGGCGCAGGGCCAGCCGGCTCAGGCTCAGTACCCGCCGCAGGGCCAGTACTCGCCGCAGAGTGAGCCCGGGCCGCAGCAGGGCCAGTACTCGCCGCAAGGTGAGCCCGGGCCGCAGCAGGGCCAGTACCCGCCGCCGCAGGGTCAGGGCAGCCCGGCCCCGCAGTCCTGACCGTCAGCTTCGGGCAGGCCCGAGCAACGCCGTGCATGGTCGCGTCCCCACCGGGCGCGGCACTGGCACCATCAACGCTGTGAACGCCACCCCAGTATCGGCAACGTCGGACAACCCGACCCCGAAAACAGCCACTGCACCGCAGACATCGGTGCACGAGCCGCTCGCCGACCGGATCCGCGCGGGCGGCGCGCAGAAGTACCACTCCGCCAACGCGGCCAAGGGAAAACTGTTCGCCCGGGACCGGATCGCCCTGCTCGTCGATGCCGGTTCCTTCGTCGAGGACGGGCTGTACGCGAACGCCCTGGCCGACGGACTGCCCGCCGACGGTGTCGTCACGGGGCTCGCCACGATCGACGGCCGCCGGGTCTGTCTGATGGCGAACGACTCCACCGTCAAGGCCGGGTCGTGGGGCGCCCGCACCGTGGAGAAGATCATCCGGATCATCGAGCGCGCCTATGCCAGCGGCGTCCCGATGGTCTACCTCGTGGACTCCGCGGGCGCCCGGATCACCGACCAGGTCGAGCTCTTCCCCGGTCGGCGTGGCGCCGGGAAGATCTTCCACACCCAGGTGCGGGCGTCTGGCTCAATCCCGCAGGTATGCGCGCTGTTCGGGCCGTCGGCTGCCGGCGGTGCCTACATCCCGGCGTTCTGCGACATCGTGGTGATGGTCGACGGCAACGCCTCGATGTACTTGGGCAGCGACCGGATGGTCGAGATGGTGACTGGTGAGCAGACCACCCTCGAGGAGATGGGCGGCGCCAAGATGCACACCACCGTCTCCGGGGTCGGCCATCTGCTCGTCGACAGCGACGCTGCGGCCATCAGCGCCGTCCGGCGATATCTGTGCTACCTGCCCGGCAACTGGACCGAGGAACCGCCGGTCACCGAGCCCGCACCGCGCGGAGAGGGCGACCTGCGAGCACTGGTCCCCGAGTCGGAGCGGCAGGCGTTCGACATGCGCCGGTACGCCCGGGCACTGCTGGACGAGGGCTCCATCTTCGAGATCCATCCCGGTTGGGCCCGCGAGGTGCTGGTCTGCCTGGGTCGCCTGAACGGCCGGGTGGTCGGTGTGGTGGGCAACAATTCGCTGTTCCGCGGCGGCGTGTTGTTCGTCGATTCCGCCGACAAGGCAACGCATTTCGTGCAGCTGTGTGATGCCTTCAACATCCCGCTCGTGTTCCTGACCGACGTGCCCGGTTTCATGGTGGGCGCTGCCGTGGAACGGCAGGGCATCATCCGGCACGGCGCCAAGATGATCACCGCCGTGTCCGAGGCGACCGTCCCGAAGATCTGCGTGGTCGTCCGCAAGGCCTACGGCGCCGGCCTGTACGCGATGGCCGGCCCCGGCTTCGAGCCGGATGCGACGCTGGCCCTGCCGACAGCGAAGATCGCCGTGATGGGCGCGGAGCCGGCGGTCAACGCGGTGTACGCGAACAAGATCAACGCCATCGATGACCCGATGGAACGGGAGGAGTTCGTGCGTGCCCGGCGGGAGGAATACGAACGCGATATCGATCTTGTCCACCTCGCCGCCGAACTGGTTGTCGACGCAATTGTGGAACCCGAAGACTTGCGTGGGGAATTGATTGTCCGATTGGCCGGAGCCATGGGTAAGAATAGGGCGTTCTCCCGGCGCAGGCACGGCGTCACGCCGGTGTGACACGGGCCAGGCCTGCCGACTTGGCGGTGAAATGCACTGCACTGCATGGGTTCCGCGTGGGTCAATCATTGCGGTCGGCGAGGTCACGGTGCCCGCTGGTTACCGGTAATGGGACCCTTAGGAATTCCGAGTACGGATCCCTGGATACCTTGCCGTTCATCGCGAGGGAAGTCATACGTTATGGGTGTGGCGGCGCTCCCGGAAAAGAGGATGATAAAGATCTAGGGTGGTTCACCCGACGAAGGATGGGAGTCATGAGTACCGATCAGGGCATCGATCACGGTCAGTACGCCGACACACCCGACAACACGGCGACAGTCGGCCGGAGTTCCGCGGTGGGGATGCGGGCCGGCGCGGCGGCGTTGATCATGATCGGGCTGTTCCATCTGTTGCAGGGTTTTGCAGCTCTCGTCGAGGGCCCCATGTTCGTCGTCGGTGACAGCTGGATGGTGCACCTCAGCGTCGGCACCTGGGGCTGGATCCACCTGGCGCTCGGTCTGCTGGTCACCGCCGCCGGCTTCTTCCTGCTGACCTGCCGCCCGGCCGCCCGCCTCGTCGCAGTCGCCGTGCTGGCCGTCAGTGTGCTGGCCAACCTGGTCTGGATGCCGTACTACCCGGTACTGAGCATCCTGGTCATCGTCATCGACGCGTACATCATCTGGGCGCTGACCGTGCACAGTGAGATCATTCCCACCGCGGACGACAACGACGGCTGGTGAGTTGACGGCTGACCGTGCCGGCGCGCCGCGCCGACGATCACGCGGCGCACTTCGCCATGCCACCCGGCCGGGCGCGGAATCCGGAACCGTGACGCCGACCGCCGTATGGTGGTCCGCGTGACGGTGCTGCTGGTCGAGGACGATCCGTCGATCGCGCAGCCCCTCGCCCGGGCCCTGCACCGGGAGGGATACCGGGTACGGCCGGTTCAATCCGGAGCCGACGCCATCACCGCGTTCACCGGATCGAACGGCGAGATCACCCTGGTCATCCTCGATCTCGGTCTGCCCGACCTCGACGGACTGGAGGTCTGCCGGCGCATCCGACTCGCCGGCCGTGACGTTCCGGTGCTGATGCTGACCGCACGGACGGACGAGGCCGACTTCGTGGTGGGCCTGGACGCGGGCGCCGACGACTACGTCGCCAAGCCCTTCCGGATGGCCGAACTCCTGGCCCGGGTGCGCGCGCTGCAGCGCCGCCGGGTGCCCGCTCTGATGGACATCGCCGGCGTGCGTGTCGAGACGGGTTCCCGTCGGGTCGAGGTGGACGGCGTCGAGGTCACCCTGTCGAACAAGGAGTTCGAGCTGCTGCGGGTGATGATGAGCCGGGCAGGTCAGGTGGTCACCCGTGAGGAGATCCTCTCCGAGGTGTGGAACGACCCGTCGATGAAGACGTCGAAGACCTTGGACATGCACATGTCGTGGCTCCGCCGAAAGCTCGCCGGCCTGGAGCCCGGTGCGGGCGGCTCGGCGCACCTCGCCGAGCAACGGATCTCGACCGTCCGCGGGATCGGATTCCGCTTCGAGACACAGTGACGCCGATGTGCCGGCCACCGACGACGCCGACCGCACGGCCGAGCTGACATGCGCAGGCGGGTGCTCGTCTCGATCCTGCTGGTGATCGCCGCGACGGTGCTGACCCTTGGGGTGCCGCTGTCCATCGTTTCCTGGCGGGTGGTGGACGACCTGATGCACCGCGACCTCGCGAGTCGGCTGGAGTCCATCTCCGGGTCCATCGCCAACCAGTCCGGCTCGTCCGAGGTGGATCTGGGTCAGCTGGCCGCCGCGGTGCCCGCGGGTGGCCGGCTGGAGATCCGGATGGCGGGACGCATCGACCAGTCCATCGGCCAGCTGCAGACCGACCGGGTGTACAGCGAGCAGCTTGCGATGGCGGGGGGCGGATCGCTGCGGCTGTCGGTGCCGGAGAGCTACCTGCGCGGGGAGCAATGGACGGCGTTGGCGTTGGTCGCGCTGGCCGTCGCGCTGTCCGTGGTGGTGGGGACCGGGGTGGCGCTACTGACCGCCGGCCGGCTCGTGACGCCGTTGACGGACGTCGCCCGGCGGGCGGCCCGGCTGGGATCGGGGGACTTCCGGACCTTCCGGCGCCGGTACGGCATCGCCGAACTGGACCGGGTTGCGGAGGTGCTCGACTCGTCGGCGCAGGACATCGCGGCCCTCATCGCCCGGGAACGTGACCTCGCCGGGGACATCTCGCACCAGCTCCGCACCAGGTTGACCGGTCTGCGGCTGCGGTTGGAGGAGCTCGCCGACTACCCCGACCCGCTCGTGGCCCAGGAGGTGCAGGAGGCACTGGATCAGACCGACCGGCTCGTGACGGTGGTGGACGACCTGCTCGCGAACGCGCGCTCCGAGCGGGCCGCCGGCGCCCGCGAGGTGGCCTTGTTCGACGAACTCGCAGAGATCGAGACGGAGTGGCGACCGCGGCTCGCCGAAGCGGACCGGCAACTCACCGTCCGGTGCCCTCGGGACATCGTCGTGCACGCCACCGCCGGACGGCTGCGGGAGGCGATCGGCGTGCTGGTGGATAACTCACTGCTGCACGGGGCCGGCGCCGTGGGGCTCACCGTGCGCGCCGCCCCCCGCGGCGGCGGAATGGTGGTGCTGGAGGTGAGCGACGAGGGACCCGGCATTCCCGACGGGCTCGTGGCGCACATCTTCGACCGAGGTGTCTCGACCGCGTCCTCCACCGGCATCGGGCTGGGTCTCGCCAGGGCGTTCATCGAGGCCGACGGCGGCCGGTTGGAGCTGCGGCGCGCGAGTCCGCCGATCTTCGCGATCTTCCTCGCGGTGGGTCAGGCGGTGCCGCCGGAAGTGGGACCTGCGCCCGCGGGTGCCGCCGGCGTGGTGTCAGGCAACGCGGCGCCCGTTCGTCCGGCGTCAGGGGATGCGGCGTCCGGCGATGCGGCGTCAGGCGCTGCGAAGTCGCGCGACGCACAGCCCGGCGACGCACAGCCCGGCGACGCGCAGTCAGGCGCTGCGGCGGTTCACCGGTAGCTCGACCGGTCCGGTCGCGCGATCCGCAGCTGTGGCGGTGTCGTCAGCGGCGCGGCCCGTCCCGTTGTGCGACCCGAAAGAATCGACGATCGCGGACGGATGGCCGGTGCCTGAGCTGGCGGCCGTGCTGGGGTGGCGCTGTGCGGCGCGGGCGGCCTTGCGGCGGGCGTGCTCCCGCTGCGCCTCCTCCTGCATGTGGGCGAGTGCCAGGGCCTCGGCGAGCACCTCGGGGTGCGGGGTGAGCTCCTCCGGAAAGACCCACTTGCGGTACGCCCAGAAGCGGAACGCCATCCCGATCGCGGTGCCGATGATGTTCGCTGACACGAAATTGGCCACCGACACCGTCAGCGCTGAGTAATTCGACGAGTTGAACCCGAAGACGTACTGCGACAACGCCAGTGGAACGAGGTTGAGCCCCAGCGCGATGCCGTTCACCACGAAGAAGAGCATTGCCTCGTGATGCGTCTCCCGGCCACCGCGGCGGCTGAACGACCACTCGCGGTTGAGGATGTAGCTCACGATGGTCGCCACCAGCACGGCGATGGCCTTGGCAGTGACGACCTTGTTGGCCAGCACCGAGTGCGACAGAACCGTGAACAGACCCACATCGATGACGTATGTGGTGCCGCCGACCACCAGGAATTTGGCCAGTTCCCGGTACTTCACGGGCAGGTGCCGGCGCACGGTGTCGATCAGGCTCACCGGACGAGTCTACGGCCCGGCGCCGGTCGTTCCCGATGACGCGACGCACGCGGTGGCAAGAGTCTCGAGGGCGCAACCCCGCCGCCGGCGTGGACGTCAGTTGCTTCTCGGGCCTGCCCAAAGCGACTCGTCCGGCTCCTCGGGACTCGTCCGGTCGGGGTCGGGCACCCCCAGGGTCGTCAGATCGCGATGTGTCCCGCGTGGGTGAGCCCGCGCTGCGCCGCGATGACCGCCACCGGGTTGGCCTGCGAAGTCAGAGTGTGCGCCGGGTCTTCGCCGGTGGTCTCGATGCCGGTGGTGTCGGGGCTGCTGGTGTCGGGGCTCCTGCTGTCGGTGCTGCTGGTGTCGGTGCTGCTGGTGTCGGTGCTGCTGGTGTCGCGGCTGGCCGTGTCGGTGACTGCCGGCCCCGTCGTGACCGGGGCGGTGCTCGGTGCAGTCGTCAGAGTGGGCACCTCGGCGCTGCTCGACTCGGTCGTCGGCTCCTCGACGGTGATCGGATCGGTGGTGACGGGATCGGTGATCTCGGGGTCGGTGGTGTCTGGGTCGGTGGTGTCTGGGTCGGTGGTGTCTGGGTCGGTGGTGTCTGGGTCGGTGGTGGCGGGATCCGTGGTGACCGGGTCGGTGGTGGCGGGATCCGTGGTGACCGGGTCGGTCGTACCTGGATCGGTCTTGCCCGGTTCGGTCTTTCCCGGGACGCCGGGCGCCGGCTTCCTGGTGGTCGCAGGTGCGCCTGAACCCGGCTCCTGCGACTGAGGATCGACGGGCGGCGGATTCCCCGCGGGCGGATCCGTGGGTGGCGGCGGGTCCACCGGCGGCAGCGGAGCAACAGGCCCCGGGGCGGCCGTGGGTGGGTCGGCGGGCGGCGGGACCGCGGGAGCCAGGTCGGCCGGCGGCAGGATCGCCGGCGCAGCTTCGGCGGGCGCAGGGTCGGCGGGCGCAGGGTCGGCAGGCGCAGGGTCGGCCGGCACGACCTCGGCGGGCGCAGCGTCGGCCGGGGGATCCGCCGGTGCCGCGGTCGCCGGAGCCGGGTCCGCGGCCGGCGCTCGGGTCGCCGCGGGGGACTCGGGAAGCAGGGCGAGCGGCGCGGGCTCGACCGCCGCGACGGGCTCGACCGGCACCGGGGCCGGAGCCGGAGCGACGGCGATCGGCACCGCTGCGTCGGCCGAACGGTCGGCGGTGACCGTGCCAGGGTCGGCGAAGGTGGGCAGCAGGGGCAGTCCCGCCGGATCGAGGGGGCTCGCCGAGGCGGGGGCGTCGAGAACAATGGTGTTGGGCGCGCCGGCAACTGATTCTGTCGTGGTGCTGGGCACGGTGACGACGAGGGCCACCGCCGTGACCGTGGCAACCACCACAGCGGTGCCCGCGGTGACCAGTCCGCCGACGCCGGCGCCGACGCCGGCCAGGGCCGCCGCGAGGCCGCCCACCGCCGCGCCCCCGCCCAGGGCGGCCACGCCTCCGCCGAGCGCGGCGGCGCCACCGACCGCTGCCGCGCCGACCACACCTGCGGTGCCGACCGCCGCGGCGCCGCCCGCCACCCCTGCCGCACCCGCTACCCCGGCCGCCGCACCACCCGCGAGGCCGGCCGCGGCACCACCCGCACCCGCTACCCCGGCCGCCGCACCACCCGCGAGGCCGGCCGCGGCACCACCCGCAACCGCGCCCGCACCGCCGACTGCCGCGCCGCCCGCTACCGCTGCGCCGCCCGCACCGGCTGCACCCGCAGCGACACCGCCCGCACCCGCAGCGACACCGCCCGCACCGGCCGCGCCTGCCGCACCCGCACCGACACCGCCCGCACCGGCCGCGCCGGCCGCGCCCGCACCACCGACGGCCGCGGTAGCCGCCGCAGTCCCCGCCGCCGCAGTCCCCGCCGCCGCAGTCCCCGCCGCCGCGCTGCCCGCTGCCGCCGCGGCCGATCCGACCGCGGCGGAACCGCCGACGCTGCCCGCACCAGCCGCGGCGCTGCCGGCACCTGCTGCGACACCACCGGCCAGGCCGCCGGACCCGGTCGCGTGAGCTGCGCCGGCGAGACCGACGCTGGTGACTCCGGCCGCTGCGGCCGCCGCCGCGGCGGCCGCAGCCGTCGACGCTGCACCCGAAGCGGTCAGAGCCGCCCCGCCGACCGCGCCGGCTCCGGCCATGGCACCCCCGGTTGCACCGGCCGCCGCGGCGCCGGTCGCACCGGCCCCGAGACCCGCGCCGGCCGCCGCACTGCCGGCGCCCACGGCCCCGGCACCCAGACCACCGGCGCCCAGACCACCGGCACCCGCACCAAGACCACCGGCACCGACGCTGCCCGCGCCGAGCGTGCCTGCTCCCACGCCGCCCACGCCGACGCCGGTTCCCGCCCCGGCCGATGCCGCCCCGGCCGCGGTGCCCGCGCCGACCGATCCAGCGCCGGCCGAGCCCGCACCGCCGGCGGCACCGGCCAGCAGCGCGCCGGGAGCGGCCAGCGGGAGCACCGGCCCCAACGTTGCGACATAGCCCGCGGCGGCGCTGCCCAGCAGCAGCGGCGCCAGCAGGCCCCGTAACCCGTGGTTGACCTCGTTGAGTTCGTCGGCCAGCCCGCGGCACCGGGCGCAATCGGCCAGGTGCGCGTCGACCTGGATCGACTCGCGCTTGGACAGGCCGCCGCGGGTCCAGGCACCGAGCCGTTCGACGGTCGTCCTGCACCGGTCGACCGCGGTTTCCGCGAGGTGCGCCTGCAGGTACGCCTCGCGCAGACCTTCGCGGGCCCGGAACGCCAGCGACGACACGGCGCCCGGTGCCATCCCGAGCAGAGCCCCGACCCTGGCCGGGGATTCGCCCTCCACCTGGGTGTGCCACAGCACCGCCTGCCAACGTTCCGGAAGCTGCGCGAAAGCCGTTGCGACCAGGCCGCTTTCCATGCGCGCCAGCACCGGGTCGACGCTGGTGACGGCCACGTCATGGGGACTCATGTCGTCGGTGAAGTGCAGGCGCTTGTCCTTGCGCGACTTGTCGTAGGCGGTGTTGCGCACCGTGGTGAACAGGTACGCGCGGAACGCCGTGTCCGGACCCTTCCCGGCCAGCAGGTTGTCCAGCACTCGCGCAAACGATTCGGACACCAGGTCGTCGGACGCTGCGGTGGACCGGGCGAACTGACGGGCCAGGATGGTCGCCGGGCCGGCATGGCGCCGGTACAACTCCCCGAAGGCCTCGCGGTCTCCGGTTCGGACGCGGGTGATCAGCTCGGGGTCGCTGACGACGTACTCGTCAGGATCCATGTCCGGCACTGTCCCTCCCTCGCGGCACCCTACGGAGCACCGTCCTGGCGTTGCCCCCGACGCGGACGGTGCTCACTGCACAGGGGTGTGAGGAACATTGTGGACCACGATGCACCCGTTCTGCTCCCGGTCTCGTCTCGGTCGTCACTCTCGTGGCCTAGACGGGCACGGCGTGCTCCGATGAGGGTGTCGCTGTCACCGGACGTCGGAAAAAATCCGCCCGGATCGCGTGATGAACCCGTTAGAGCGACGTCTTGTCTCCTGAAGGACCGACGAAACGCGGGTTCGCCGATGTAGCACCGCCGGGCGCCAGTGCCCCGACCAGGCAGCAGGAGGTACCGCCGATGGCCTTCCCGCCCAGCACCGCCTCACTGAACAGTGCGGAGTTGCAGCGCAGATGGTGGGAGCAGTCCCGTGACGCGGGATGGATCTTCTCCTCCGACTGGTACGACCCCGCGGTCGATGCGTTGTGCGAGGCCTGCGTGAGCGGCACGGACCTGTGGCCACCCGCGCAGCGCCTGGGTTCGGCACGGGCCAGTGCCGGGGTGTCACTCGGCGAGGCGCTCGCCGACGTGGACGAACTCGCCGCCGTCGCCCCAAACATCGCTGCCGACGTGCTGCAGCGCGCAGTGTCGCTGGGCTGGGCCGAGCGCACCATGGCCCCCACCCCCGCAGTCTTCGATCCGCTCACCGGGCTGGCTTCCCTGGATTACCTGCGGATCCGCCTCGGTGAGGTGTATCGGGGCGCCGACGCCGGCGGCACCGATGTCTCCGACACGCATGCACTGGTCGTAATTGCGGTGGACATCGCGGGCCGGACCGGCTGGGACCGGGTGACGCCGATGCTGTTGGCCGGTGACGCGATGCGCACCGTTTTCGACGGTGAGCACACGCACGCCCGGCTCACCGATCACATGGCTGTGGTGCTCGCATCGCGCGAGGAGATGCTGCCGCGACGGGCCCAGCTGCTCGCCGGGATGCTCGCCGACCGGCTCTCGGATTCCCCGGCGACGGCGACCTGTGCGCCGCGGGTGTGGATCGAACGCCTGCCGTCCTCACTGTCGGCGGCGATCGCGATGATCCAGGAGCTCGGCCGATGACTGCGGACCCACGGCGACGATTGCGCTCCCGGCCCGCCGCACCGGCAGGACGGCGCGGGGCAAGGACCGTCGCCCGCGGACGTCTTCGCCGGGCCGACTGACCGACAACACCACAGACGACCACGGCGACGCAGAGGGGACGCCGTGGGAGGAACCCCGGGGAGGGTGATCGGGCGCTGGGGATGGGCGCTCGGAGCCACCGCGGTGACCGTTCCGCCGCCGGCCACTGCCGTTGGCAGAGCGGACCGGTCACCGCGTGGTCAACGCCCCGGCTCGGCGGCACGTCGCCTCCGATTACCATTCGGCGTCGTGGACCCACGCACCGGAATGCCAATCGTGGGGATGGTGGGCGGCGGTCAACTCGCGCGGATGACGCACCAGGCCGCCATCCCGCTCGGACAGTCACTGCGTGTGCTGTCGGTCTCGCCCGACGACTGCGCGGCGCTGGTTACTCCTGATGTGGTGATCGGGTCACATACCGACCTGGACGCACTTCTGTCGTTCGCCGCCGACTGCGACGTCGTCACGTTCGACCACGAGCACGTTCCGGGCGAACACATCCGCCGGCTCGCCGCAGCCGGACACGCCGTCTACCCGGGGGCCGCCGCACTGCAGTACGCGCAGGACAAGTCGCTGATGCGGGCGAAGCTGTCCGAGATGGGCGCACCGGTGCCGGCCTTCGAGGTGCTGGAGGCCGACGGGCCCGGCGCCGACGTCGCAGCGGCGGTCGCGGCGTTCGGTGCCGACCAGGGCTGGCCGGTGGTCGTCAAGACCGCCCGCGGCGGGTACGACGGTCGCGGCGTCTGGGTGGTCGACGAGCCCGGCGACCTGGCGGCGCAGCATCTTCCGATCACCGGCACCCTTCTGCTCGAGGCCTTCGTGCCCCTGCAGCGGGAACTCGCAGCGGTGATCGCCCGGTCGCCGTTCGGCCAGGCGGCGGCCTGGCCGGTGGTGGAAACCGTCCAGCAGAACGGCATCTGCGTCGAGGTGATCGCACCCGCAGCCGGTCTGGACGACGACACGGCGTCCGCCGCGAGCCGGCTTGCCCTGCGCATCGCGGCGGCTCTTGACGTGGTCGGCGTGCTCGCCGTCGAGCTGTTCCAGGTCGCCCCCTCAGAGCAGGCACCGGACGGGCTGATCGTCAACGAGCTGGCGATGCGGCCGCACAACTCCGCTCACTGGACCATGGACGGTTCGGTCACCAGCCAGTTCGAGCAGCACCTTCGGGCCGTCCTGGACTACCCGCTCGGCCGCACGGACCAGGTGGCGCCGTTCGTCGTCATGGGCAATGTGCTCGGCGGGGCAGCGGATCCGCTGTCCGCCGACGGCAGCCCGGTGATGGGAATGGACGAGCGGGTCCACCACCTCGCGGCGCGCTTTCCCGAGGTGAAGGTGCACCTGTACGGCAAGGCGTTCCGTCCGGGCCGCAAGCTCGGCCACGTCAACGTGCTCGGCTCCGACCTCGGTGAGCTGCGCAGGCGCGCCAGGCTGGCCGCCCGTTGGCTCGGCGACGGGATATGGGACGACGGGTACAGCGTGCACGGCGATCCGGCGAGGCCGCCGATCAGCGCCGACGGCCCGGACGTGTCCGTGGACCACAACGGTGGCTCGGCGTCGTCGGCGACGGTGACCGCAGGGACGGCCGGCGCAGTCCGGGGCGCGTCGCAGTGACGGCCCAGCAGCCGACAACGGACGCCGCCGAGCCGCAGGCGGCGATGCTGCGAGCGGAACCCGTGGTCGGGCTGATCATGGGTTCGGACTCGGATTGGCCGGTGATGTCGGCCGCGGCGGAGCTGCTGGACGAGTTCGAGGTGCCGTACGAGGTCGGTGTCGTCTCCGCTCATCGCACGCCGCAGCGGATGCTCGACTACGCGGGCACCGCCGCCGGGCGGGGCCTGCGGGTGATCATCGCGGGAGCCGGTGGGGCGGCTCACCTACCGGGCATGGTCGCGTCCGCGACGGTGCTGCCGGTGATCGGTGTGCCGGTGCCGCTGGAGAGGCTGGACGGCCTGGATTCGCTGCTGTCGATCGTGCAGATGCCGGGCGGGATCCCGGTGGCCACGGTGTCGATCGGCGGCGCCCGCAACGCCGGGCTGCTGGCTGTCCGGATCCTCGCGAGTGCACCTGACGACGGGGGTCTCGGGCTGGCGGTGCGGCTGGCCGGCTTCGCCGACGACCTGCACGCCGCCGTGCTGGCCAAGCACGACAATCTCCGCGAGCGGACTCAGCGGTAGCGGCTCGCGAGCCGGTCTACGCTGATTTGGTTACCCGCGGGTAACTCGCCATCCGGCGCGTCGCCGTCGACCGCCCGCCACCCACGGGGAGCGGGCCGCGCCGGGTCCGATCACAGCGGCCCGGTGCCGCCCGAGCGTCAGGGAAATCACGTGACCACCGACCTGTTCAAGCTGACCGATGACCACGAGCTGGTGCGGCAGGCGATCCGGGAGATCGCCGAGGCCGAGATCGCCCCGCACGCCGCCGATGTGGACGACAACGAGCGCTTCCCGACCGAGGCGCGCAAGGCGCTGAACGCCGCCGGCTTCCAGGCGGTGCACATCGCCGAGGAGTACGACGGCGCGGGCGGGGACGCGGTGGCCACGGTGATCGTCATCGAGGAGGTCGCCCGGGTCTGCGCCTCCTCGTCGCTGATCCCGGCCGTGAACAAGCTCGGATCGATGCCGATCATCCTGTCCGGGTCCGCGGAACTGAAGCGAAAGGTCCTGCCGTCCATCGCTTCCGGTGAGGACATGATCTCCTACGCGCTGTCCGAGCGGGAGGCCGGCAGTGATGCGGCGGCTATGCGAACGAAAGCGGTCGCCGACGGCGACGACTGGGTGCTCAACGGCAGCAAGAGCTGGATCACCAACGCCGGGGTGTCGACCTGGTACACCGTCATGGCCGTCACTGACCCCGCCGCGCGGCGCCCGTCGGACGGCATCTCGGCCTTCGTCGTGCACTCAGGCGATCCCGGGTTCGTCCTCGGCAACGAGGAACGCAAGCTCGGCATCAAGGGCTCGCCCACCAGGGAGATCCACTTCGAGAACTGCCGGATCCCCGGCGACCGGATCATCGGCGCGCCCGGCACCGGGTTCAGCACCGCCATGGCCACCCTGGACCACACCCGCCCGACCATCGGCGCGCAGGCCGTCGGGACCGCCCAGGGCGCCTTGGATGTCGCGGTCGCCTACGTCAAGGAGCGCAAGCAGTTCGGCAAGAAACTCGCGGAGTTCCAGGGTCTGCAGTTCATGATCGCCGACATGGCGATGGCCATCGAGGGTGCCCGCACGCTCGTCTACCAGGCGGCCGCGGCCGCCGAACGCGGCGATGCCAACAAGACGTTCCTCGCCGCGGCCGCGAAGTGCCAGGCGTCCGACGTCGCGATGAAGGTGACGGTGGACGCGGTGCAACTGCTCGGCGGCGCCGGATACACCCGCGACTTCCCGGTCGAGCGGATGATGCGCGACGCGAAGATCACCCAGATCTACGAGGGCACCAATCAGGTGCAGCGGCTGGTGATGGCGCGCTCGCTGCTGCGGTAGCCGGGGTCGCCGGGTTGGTTCGGTAGCCGGGGTCGCCGGGTTGGTTCGGTAGCCGGGGGTCGCCGGGTTGCTGCGGTAGCCGGGGGTCGCCGGGTTGGTTCGGTCGGCCGGGGTCGCCGGGTCTGCCCGTTCGGGTTGGTCGACCCGGTTCGTGCGCCAGCCCGTCCTGGACAGGCGATCCGGCCAGTGCAGCAGGCCAGTGCAGCAGGATCGATCCGACCTGTTGACTCGAGTACCGGCCGGTCCGGGTCGGTTCAGTCCAGCCGGGGGAGCCCGGCGACGCCCACCCCGAACGTGACGGTGGCGCCCTCGTCCGCGGCGATCTTCTCCAGCGCCGCACCGCCGGCCCCGGACTCGTGGGTGACCTGGATCAGCGAGCCATCGGCGACGAGGGCCCCCAGCACCGCGGTGCACACCGGCCCGGGGAGCGTCAGGTCGACCTTGCTGAGCACCCGCCCGCCCGGCCCGATCGCCTCGGCGGTGGCCGTGGCGCGGTCGAGCAGGTCGGCGATGGTGAAGGTGTCGTCGTCGGTCACCGCGGCCGGGGAGTCGGGACCGGGTCCGGGGGTGCGGGGAACGAACCGGTCCGCCTGCTGCAGGATCGCGTCGGCGACATGCCGGTAGAAGTCGGGAAGGCCCGCAGTGCCGATACCGAACGGGTGGGACGAGGCGACGACGACCTCGTCGGCGTCGGACTCGCCGTCCTCGTCGATGAAGGCCACGACCGCGTCGGACTCGGCGGCGTCGTCAGACAGGTCGGTGACCACCATTCCCGCCCACCAGGCGCCGAGCAGCAGCGGTACCCCCTGCCAGGACCGCCGCACCCGCCACACCACCGTGCCGCCCTGCCGGGCGCCGAGCTCGTCGACGAGGAACCCCGCCGTCTTGGCCGACCAGTTCACCAGCGACGCGGTGGACAGTTCGGTGCGGCCCGCGCCGTGCCAGATCAGCCGCGGCCGGTGCGGGTCACCGGCCAGCAACGGTCCCAGCACGGTCGCGGTGAGCCCACCCGCCGGCAGCGGGGCGGTCATGGATCGATTCCAGCGGTGGGGACGCCCGCGCGAGTCAGTTGACGCACGGGACACCACCCGCCGCTACGGTCGCTGCCGGTGCGGCGGGCTGCAGACCGATTGCCTGCGCCGGTCCCACTGCACCGGCGGACCCGACGAAGCCCCTGGCGCCGGTTGATCCGACGGATCCCGCTGACCCGACCGATCCGACCGATCCGACCGATCCGACGGAACCGGCGAAGGCACTGGCGGTGCCGCGCAGCCCGGACGGCACGGGCAGGTCGGTGCCGACGACGACCAGCACGTGCCCGCTCTTGATCCCACTGTCGGACACGAGTGTGCCGACCCCGAATGCCGCGGCCACCTGCTGCGCCGCGGCCTCACCGTCGGCGCCGTAGTGGATCTCGGTCTTCTGCTGTTCGTTGCCCGATGCGGTCCCGGGCACGACCCCGAGTGACCCGAGCTGGAAGCCGCCATTGGTGACGATGTCGGCGGCCCGCGCGGTCACCCCGTCCGCGACCGTGCCGTCCTGGACATCGACGGTGATCGACGACGGTGCGACGGTACTGCTCGGGGTGGACTGCGCATCCTGCCCGGCGGTGCCGCCGGAGATCCGGGCGAAGAACTCCCGCACCGCCGCCGGGTCGGTGGCCAGGGCGTCGCTGTCGGCGGAGCTCTCCGGCCCGGTGGTGGGCAGGGTCTCGAACGTGATGTTGCCCGACGACAGGTTGGTCAGCTGCTCGGCGAAGCTGAGCACGGAGAAACCCCGGTCGAAGATCACCGAACGGTCGGTCGCGGCGACCAGGTCGTTCAGCTTCGTCGGGTCGGTCAGCGTGCCGACGGAAAGGATCTTGTCGGCGGCGCCGGCCAGGAACGCCTGCTGGCGACGGACCCGGTCCAGGTCGCCCTGCGGCAGGCCGTGCCGCTGCCGGACGAACGCGAGCGCCGCGGTGCCCTGCACCTCCTGCGGGCCGGCGGCGAAGTTGGCGCCGGACCACGGGTCGTTCACCGGGGCGTTCAGGCAGACCGGGACGCCACCGATCGCGTTGGACAGCAGGTAGAAGCCGAGCAGGTTCACCTCGGCGTAGTGGTCGATCTTCATCCCGGTGAACGCCTGCACCACCCGGATCAGCATCGTCCGGCCGGCCTCGTTGGACTCACGCTCGATCCGCGCCCTGTCGGTGACGCCCTCGTTCACCAGTCGCTGCTCGGTGTAGGCCTTGGCGGTGGAGTAGTACGAGTTGATCTTGTTGGCGTTGTAGGGGCCCTCGCCACCGTCCGCGTAAGGGCCGACGATCTTGGCCATCACCTGCGGGCCGATCCAGGTGTCCCTGGGCAGTGACACCGCGGTCGCTTTTCCACCGCCCTTGGGGATGTGCACCATCATGATCGTGTCGGTGTTGATGCCGCCGCCGTCGTCCTCGGTGCCGACCTGACGCAGTTCCTCGGCACTCAGCGGGTTGCCGTCCTGATCGGTGCGCGCGTCGGACCCGACCAGCAGGAACGTCATCCCTTCGGCGAACGACACGCCCCCGTTGCCGGCGTTCCCGGCGGCGTCGGACGTGCCGCTGTTCGACTGCAACCGGTCGGTCAACGCCCACGCGACCCCGGACCCGATGAGCACGATCGCGGCAACGGTGACCGCGACGATCCGGGTGATCAGCAGGCCCGTGGGCGTGCGGCGGCGCGGTGGTTCACCCGGACCGCCCTGCCGCGGTCCGGCGGGCGGTCCGATCGGGGGACCGGGCGGGCCGGCCGGTCCGAACGGGTCGGGACGGTTCGGCGGTGCGGCCGAGCCGTAGGCCGGCGGAACCGGGCCGCCCTGCCACGCGCCGTACGGCGGGGCGATCGGGCCCCGCGGCGGATTGCCCCGCGGGCGGTCGGCGTCCGTGGGCGGGGCGGGAAAGACGGCAGTGGGGCGGTCGGGGCGGCGGGGTTGTGGTTGCGGCTGCTGTTGCGCAGGCCCGGATCGTCCTCCCGGTCCCGCCGCGTCGCGCCACCCGGCACCGGGACGGGAAGCCGTGCCGTCGCCGCGTTCTACGCTGCCGCGATAAATCGTGGTCGACTCATCGCCGGGTGCCCACGACCTCGCGCCGGCCGGGGGCCGGTTGCTGGGCCCGTAGCGACGCGCCCCGCGCCGAGGGTGCGGTGACACCGGTTCCGTCATCCGACTGCTCCCTCCGACTGCCGTTGATGTCCAGCCCGTTGATGTCCAGCCCGTTGATGTCCAGCCCGTTGATGTCCAGACCGTTGACGTCCAGCGGGTGCCGTGGCCACGTGCACTCTGCAGGAGCACGCCGCACCGCAGTTCGGACGACACGCCTTCTCCGGAATGCGTCCCGTCCCGATCCTCGGCCGTAGGTGCGCGTGACCGTGCGTTTCAGCGATAGGACGTCGGCACATTCGCGGCGGTTGCTCGGCCCTGGTGTCAACCTCGTTGGGACGCAGAACTGCTGCTCACAGTAATCGGGCGGGTCCGTCATTGCGGTGACGGTGCGACCGGCGTGTGGCCCTGGAGGTGTGCGGCGAGCTCCCCGCATCTCCAGAACGAGGCCTGCCCGGCCCGACCGTGGCCGGCGATGTCGTTCCGGTACGGCAGAATGCCCATCCATGCGGATTCTGGTCACCGGCGGTGCCGGCTTCATCGGTTCGGCGTTCACCCGACACCTGATCGCCGATCACTTTCCGGGCCTCGAGGGCGCCGAGGTGACCGTGCTGGACAAGCTGACCTACGCCGGCAATCTGGCAAATCTTGCCGATGTCGACGACTCCGATCGGTATGAATTCGTGCAGGGCGACATCTGCGACCCGGAAGTGGCCGCAAAGCTCGTCGGCCGGTCGGACGCGGTGGTCAACTTCGCGGCCGAGTCGCACGTGGATCGGTCCATTCTCGGTGGGGCCGACTTCGTCCTCACCAACGTGCTGGGCACCCAGACACTGCTGCAGGCCGCGCTGGACACCAAACTGACGAAGTTCGTGCACGTGTCCACCGACGAGGTCTACGGCTCGATCGAAACCGGCTCGTGGGACGAACAGCAGCCGTTGGAGCCGAATTCGCCATATTCGGCGTCGAAGGCGTCATCGGACCTGATCGCCCGTGCCTACGCGCGCACGCACGGCGTGCCGGTGGCGATCACCCGCTGCTCGAACAACTATGGGCCGTACCAGTTCCCGGAAAAGGTCATACCACTGTTCGTCACCAACCTGATGGACGGCCAAACCGTGCCTCTCTACGGCGAGGGCGCGCAGGTGCGCGACTGGCTGCACGTCGACGACCATTGCCGAGCGGTCGCGCTGGTGCTGAACGGCGGCCGGCCCGGGGAGATCTACAACATCGGCGGTGGGACGGAGCTGACCAACGCGGAGCTGACGACGAAGCTGCTGGAGGCCACCGGCCGTGACGAGTCCTACATCGAGCCGATCGTCGACCCGCGTGGCGGCGGGCACGACCGTCGGTATTCGGTCAACCACTCCAAGATCACCCGGGAGCTCGGCTACCAACCGCAGGTGCCCTTCGACCAGGGCCTGGCGGACACCGTGGCCTGGTATCGGGACAACAGGGACTGGTGGGAGCCGTTGAAGGCCCGTTCGGCGATCGACCGCTAACGGGATCCGACCGCTCGTGACGACACTGCTGATCACCGGGGCGCGCGGCCAGCTCGGCACCGCCCTCGTCGCCGCCGCCGCGCGTGCGGGCATCCCCGCGCAATCCTTCGATTCAACAACACTGGACATCACCGATCCCGATTCCGTCGAGAGGGCGCTGACCGGGTTCGCGCGGTGGTCGCACGAGACCGGCTCCCGGACTGATGACGTTCTCGGACGGGCCGTCGTGGTCAATGCGGCCGCATACACCGCGGTCGATCGCGCCGAGGAGGAGTCCGGCAAGGCGTTCGCGGTCAACGCCACCGGGCCGGAGCACCTGGCGCAGGTTGCCGGCACGCTCGGCCTGGGTTTCATCCATGTCTCCACCGACTACGTCTTCCCCGGTGATGCCTGCTCCCCGTACCGGACCGACGATCCGACCGGCCCGGCCAGCGTGTACGGGTCCTCCAAACTTGCGGGTGAGCGTGCGGTGCTCGAGGCGCTTCCGGAGGCGCACGTCGTCCGGACCGCCTGGGTCTGGGCCCGCAACGGGAGCAACTTCGTCACTACGATGATGCGGCTGGCGGCCGACCGGCCCACGGTCAGCGTCGTCGACGATCAGCACGGCACGCCGACGTACGCGCCCGACCTGGCGGACGGCCTGCTCGAACTCGCCGGCGCGGACCTGGACGGCGGCATCCTGCACGCCACGAACAGCGGTGTGACGACATGGTTCGAGTTCGCCCGTGCCATCTTCGGCGAGATCGGCGCCGATCCCGCACGGGTGCGGCCGACGACCAGTGCCGAGTTCGCCCGTCCGGCGCCCCGGCCCAAGTACTCGGTGCTGTCCAACGACGCCTGGGCGGGGGCCGGCCTCACCCGACTGCGCCCCTGGCGGGCTGCCCTGGCATCAGCGGGACTGACCGCTGACGCGCGGACCGCCGGTTGACGTCGTCGAGCCCGTTGACCCCGGAACCCTCGTTGCATGTCGCGTTGGACGGCACCCCGCTGCTGGGGCGGCGCACCGGCATCGGGCGCTATACGGAGCATTTGCTCGACGCCCTGATCGAGCGCGGCGACGTCATCGTGACTGCGACGGCGTTCACCCTGCGCGGGCGGGGCCAGTTGACCGGGGCCGTGCCGTCGGGCGTCCGGGTCCGGTCGCTGCCCGTGCCGGCGCGGGTGCTCCGAGCGGCGTGGAGCCGGCTGGAGTTTCCACCGGCGAGCCTCGTGACCGGGCGGAGCGACGTCTTCCACGGCACCAACTTCGTGTTACCGCCGACCGGCCGCGCCGGTGGTGTCGTCACCATCCACGATCTGGCCTTCCTGACGATGCCGGACGTGGTGGACCGCACGAACCAGGCGCTGCGCGAGCTCGTCCCGCGATCGATCCGGCGTGCCGCCGCGATCTGCACGCCCAGCCGGGCCGTCGCCGACCTGATCGCCGACACCTACGGTCCGGACCTGCCCCCGATCATCGTGACGCCGTTGGGGGTCGACCCCGAGTGGCTCGAGGTTGGACAACCTGACGACACCGAGCGACGACGCCTGCGGCTACCGGAGAGCTACTTTCTCTTCGTCGGAACGAGGGAGCCGCGCAAGGATCTGGGCACCCTGCTGGCCGCCTACGCCGCGTTGCGTGCGGCACGGGGGCCGGCGGCTCTGCCGCGGCTGCTGCTGGTCGGCCCGGACGGGTGGGGGCCTGATCAGCGGCCGTCCCCGGGCGTCGAGATCCACGGCTACGCCGCCGGCGCCGACCTGCGAACCATCGTCGCCGGTGCGCGTGCGTTGGTGATGCCCTCCCGGGATGAGGGTTTTGGGTTGCCCGCGCTGGAGGGCCTGGCGGCGGGAACGGCGGTGATCGTCTCCGGCGTCCCTGCCATGGTCGAGGTCACCGGGGGCCGGGCGACTGTCTTCCCGATCGGTGACGTGGATGCGCTGACCGCGGCGCTCGACAGGCACGTCGACGCGCCGGCCGATGACGTCGCGGACGCGCCGGCGGACACCGCGGCCCCGGCGATCGACCCAGAAGGGTCCCCGGTCCACCCCGCAAGCGCGCCCGTCGAAACTGCGTTCCCGGCGACGGAATCGGCGATGACGAGTCGGCAGCGCCGGCGCGACTATGCCGCGGGCTGGACCTGGCAGCGGTGCGCCGAGCAGACGATGGCCGCCTACCGACTCGCTCATTGCTGACCTCGGCTCCGGCGGCCTTCCGCCACCGACCGCGTCAGGCAGGGAGCGGGCATGGCGCGAACGGCCGAGCATCTGACGGCATGTGATTCGCTGTCCCGGTGTCCGACCTCGCCGTCATCGTCGAGCAGTGCCTGGCTCCGGTGCCGGGTGGTGCCGGTCGGTACGCCCGTGAGATCACCACCGCGCTCGCCGCGCGTCCACGCCCCGGCTGGTCCGTGCGCACGATCACCGCCTGGCATCGAGACGTCAGTGCGGCGGTGATCGCGGGTTCGGATGGACCCCATCGGCTGCCGGCCGGACACAGGGCGCTGAGTGAACTGTGGCGGAGGGGACTGCCGCCCGCGGTCCGTGCCCGGCGGGTGCACGCGACCACGCCGCTGGCTCCGCTGTGGCGTCGCGGACGCCGGGGCGGACTCGTCGCGACCGTCTTCGACGCGGTTCCCTGGACGCATCCCGAAACGCTCACCCCGCGCGGTGGCGCCTGGCATCGGGACATCATCAGCGGAACCATGGCGACGGCCGAGGCGATCGTCGTGCTGGCGGAGGCGGTCGCCGACGACCTGGCCGGCCTGTTCCCGTCCGCGTCCGATCGCATCGTCGTGATCCCTCCCGGCGTGACGCCGTTGCCCCCGCCGCCGGATGCGCCGCAGCGGCGCCGGCGGTGGCACCTGCCCGACCGGTATGTGCTGAGCGTGGCAACCTTGGAGCCGCGGAAGGGGCTGGATGTGCTCGTCCGGGCGCTGGCCGAGCCGGCGGCGGCCGGGGCACACCTCGTCGTGGTCGGGTCCCCGGGGTGGGGAGGTGTCGACCTGCCCAGCGTGGCGGCCCGCGCCGGGCTGCCACCGGACCGGGTACACGTGCTCGGCCGGATCGCCGACGACGATCTCGCGGCGGCCATGCAGGGCGCCGCCGTGCTCGCTGCGCCCTCCCGCTCCGAGGGTTTCGGGCTCCCGGTGCTGGAGGCCATGGCCGCCGGCCTGCCGGTCATCTGCTCGGATGCTCCCGCGCTCGCCGAACTCGTCGCGGACAGT
Source organism: uncultured Actinomycetota bacterium (assembly GCA_963785455.1). Lineage (GTDB taxonomy): Bacteria > Actinomycetota > Actinomycetes > Mycobacteriales > Nakamurellaceae > Nakamurella. The sequence goes on along the minus strand of CAWAVL010000017.1, from coordinate 181,398 downwards.
GCCGTGGTCGTCCACCGGGATGACGTCGGCGCCCTCGCGCAGGCCATCGGCGACGTTCTGCACAACGACGTGCTGGCCGCCGAGCTGTCCGCACGGGGCACGGCCCGTGCGGCGCCGTTCCGCTGGGACACGGCGGCCTCTGCGGTATGGGATCTGCACGAGCGGCTCGGCCCCCGGTCGGATTGAGGCGATGCCCGCCCGTCCCGGATCGGGCAGTCGGGGCGCTGACTTGTCCGTGGCAGCACCGACCCGGCGGCCCATCTGCACTTACCCTGGTGACGCGCGACCCCGCGGACAGGCTCACCGGACCGTCCGGCGCCGCGGGAGGCGACGGGAAGGGTGGCGATGCGGACCGAACCGCGGGTGCTACTCGACGCGACGGCCATCCCTGCCGAGCGCGGCGGTGTCGGTCGGTACGTGGATCATCTCGTCGAAGCGCTGGACGCGGCCGGCGCCGCACTGTCGGTGGTCTGCCAGCACCATGACGCCGAAGTGTTCGCCGCACTGGCGCCGCACAGCCGGATCATCCCCGCCGCCGAGGAGCTCGGCAGCCGCCCGGCGCGGCTGGCGTGGGAGCAGACGACGCTGGCGCGGTTGGCCAAGCGACTGCCCGTCGATGTCATTCACTCGCCGCACTACACCATGCCGCTGACCGCCTCGGTTCCGACGGTCGTGACCTTGCATGATGCCACCTTCTTCTCCGACCCCGGCCTGCACCTCGGCATGAAGGGCCGCTTCTTCCGTGCCTGGACCCGAACCTCATTGCGCCGAGCGGCGGTGTGCGTCGTGCCGAGCCAGGCCACCGCGGTCGAGTTGTCCCGCCATGCCGGCTCGCACCCCGGAAAGTTGGTCGTGGCCTACCACGGGGTCGACCACAAGCTGTTCCATCGGCCGTCGCAGGACCAGGTCGACCGGGTCAGGGTGGACCTCGGGCTCAGCGACCAACAGTGGATCGCGTTCCTCGGCACGCTCGAACCTCGGAAGAACGTGCCGGCGTTGATCCGGGGGTACATCCGGGCGATGTCGTCCCGGGTGACGCCGGTTGCGTTGGTTCTTGCCGGCGCCGACGGTTGGGACACGGCCGTCGATCCCGCCGTGAAGGCGGTGCCCGAGGGACTGACGGTCATCCGGGTCGGGCACCTGCCGCCGGACATGCTGCCCGGTCTGCTCGGCGGCGCAACGGTGGTGGCGTACCCGAGTCTTGGCGAGGGCTTCGGTCTGCCGGTGCTCGAGGCAATGGCATGCGGCGCAGCGGTGCTGACTACGCGCAAGCTCGCAATTCCCGAGGTCGGCGGTGACGCGGTCGCCTACACCGGCACCGGTGCCGGTGACATCGCCGCGGCGCTGGCCGAACTCCTGGACGATCCAGTCCGCCGCAAGCAGCTGTCAGATGCGGCGGTCGACAGGGCCGCCGGATTCACCTGGACAGCGAGCGCCCAGGCTCACCAGATCGCTTACGACCGGGCCGCCGCGGCGGGTGGCGGATGACGCCGCGCGACCTGGAAACTCGCACCTCGCATCCCTCTGTCGAGCGGGCTGGCACGTTTCCTGCAGCGCCCGCGGTCGGCATCGTCGTGGTGACCTACTCGCCGGGACAGGCGCTGGACGCCTTCCTTGACTCGATCCCCCGAGCATGCTCGGGGACGTTCAGCGTCATCCTGGCGGACAACGGTTCGACCGACGGCAGCGTCGAGCGTGCGGCCGGTCGGCCCGGAGTCACCCTCGTGCGCACCGGCGGGAACCTTGGCTACGGCGCTGCAGCGAACGTCGGGGCACGCGCCCTGGGACCCAGAGCCAGCTGGCTGCTGGTTGCCAATCCGGACGTGATCTGCATGGACGGGGCGATCGACGCGCTCGTGGCTGCTGCCACCAGGCACCCCGACGGTGGTGCGTTCGGACCCCTCATCACCACTGCTGGCGGCGTCGTCTACCCGTCCGCCCGCCACCTGCCGTCGATCGGCGCAGGCATCGGGCATGCACTGCTGGGCTGGTGGTGGCCGACCAACCCGTGGACCCGCAGGTACCGGCAGGACGCCGCCACGCCGACCGAGCGGGAAGCCGGTTGGCTGTCCGGATCGTTGTTGCTGTTGCGCCGTGAGGCCTTCGAGAGCGTCGGGGGTTTCGACCCCGGGTACTTCATGTACTTCGAGGACGTCGACCTCGGCGAGCGGCTGGCCCGGGCGGGATGGCGGAGCATCTACTGCCCGTCGGCTCGCGTCATCCACACCGGTGGCCATGCGACCGAGCGGGATCCCGGCCCGATGGCGGTGGCGCACCATCGCAGCGCCTATCGGTATCTCGCGCGCCGCTACCCCGCCCCGTGGCAGGCGCCGCTGAGGTGGGCGCTGCGTGCGGGACTGGCAATCCGCGGCTTCGCCTCCCGCCGATCCCGCAAGGTGGCGGCGGGAGCCAGGATCCCTCCGGTCCGAGTGCCCGAGGTGGAGTCGGGTGACTCCGCCGCCGTTCAGGAGTGACAAGTGGCTCGTCGAGTTCGGGTATGGTCGGCGAGCCCTGGGGGTCATCGACGGGTGCCATCAAAGCGACTGACGTGAAGGGCAGGCGAGGACCGCAGGTGAAGGGCATCATCCTCGCCGGGGGAGCCGGAACGCGTCTGCATCCCATCACCCGAGCCGTGTCCAAGCAATTGCTGCCCGTTTTCGACAAGCCGATGATCTATTACCCGCTTTCGGTGCTGATGCTGGCCGGAATCCGGGAGATCCTCATCATCACCACACCCGAGGACAACGCCGGATTCCGCCGCCTGCTCGGTGATGGTTCCGAGTGGGGACTGCGGATCGACTACGCGGAGCAGCCCGCACCCAACGGCCTTGCCGAGGCATTTCTCATCGGGGCGGACCACATCGGGTCCGATTCCGTGGCACTCGTGCTTGGGGACAACATCTTCTACGGGCAGGGCTTCTCCGGGACGTTGCGCAGGGCGGGCCAGGGCATCGACGGCTGCGTGCTCTTCGGCTATCCGGTTCGTGACCCACAGCGCTACGGCGTCGGCGAAACCGACGAGCGCGGCCGGCTGCTGTCCATCGAAGAAAAGCCTGCGGTGCCGAAGTCGAATCTCGCGATCACCGGGCTGTACTTCTACGACAACAATGTCGTAGCGCATGCGCGTTCGCTGCGGCCGAGCGCCCGCGGCGAACTCGAAATCACCGATCTGAACAACATCTATGTGCGCGCCGGCACGGCGCGATTGGTCAACCTCGGGCGGGGATTCGCCTGGCTGGACACCGGCACCCACGATTCCTTGCTGGAGGCGGGGGAATTCGTAAAAGTCCTCGAACACCGTCAGGGCGTCCGCATCTCCTGTCTGGAGGAAATCGCCCTGATCAACGGCTTCATCACCGCAGAGCAATGTCTGGCCCTCGGCGAGGCACAGGTGAAGTCGCCCTACGGTCAGTACGTCGTCGAACTGGCGCGCGCCGCCGGGGCCGGCTGACCTCGGGCCGGTGAAGGCACCGGGTCGACCGGACGGATCGACCCGGGGACCGGCCGCAGCGGCCGGCAGATTCAAGTCGCACCGCACGCACGCGGTGAACCGCTGGCCCGATGGCCACCGGCGAAGGAAAGGGAAATCAACAGTGGGACAGCAGACGGACGTCGACGCGGTGGTGCTGGTCGGTGGTCAGGGCACCAGGTTGCGGCCGCTCACCCTGTCGGCTCCCAAGCCGATGCTGCCGACCGCGGGTGTCCCATTCCTGGAGCACCTGCTGTCCCGGATCAGGGAAATCGGCGTCCGGCACGTGGTGCTGGGCACGTCGTACAAGGCGGAAACGTTCACCGACCATTTCGGGAACGGGTCCGCAGTCGGCCTGGACATCGACTATCTCGTCGAGGACGAGCCGCTCGGCACCGGCGGCGCCATCCGCAACGTCGCCGACGCGCTGGGATCGGACACCGTCCTGGTGTTCAACGGTGACATCCTCGCCGGCGTCGACCTGCGGAAGTTGCTGGCCACCCATCGCGACAACGATGCCGACGTCACCCTGCACCTGGTCAAGGTGGCCGACCCGCGGGCATTCGGTTCCGTCCCGACCGGGCCGGACGGGCGGGTCCAGGCCTTCCTGGAGAAGACTGACAACCCGCCGACGGACCAGATCAACGCCGGTTGCTACGTCTTCAAACGCTCCGTGCTGGAATCAATCCCGGCGGGCCGCGTCGTCTCGGTGGAGCGTGAGACCTTCCCGGGCCTGCTCGCCAGCGGCGCGCGCGTCTTCGGGCACGTGGACTCCTCTTACTGGCTCGACCTTGGCACGCCGGCCGCCTTCGTCCAGGGATCGGCGGATCTGGTGACAGGTGTCGCGCCGACCATGGCCCTACCTGGTCCCGTCGGGACGTCGCTGGTGCTCGCGGGTGCAACGGTGGCCACTGATGCGGAGCTGACCCGCGGGACCACGATCGGCGGTGGTGCCACGGTCGGCTCGGGCACGGTGATCGACGGTTGCGTCGTGTTCGACGGCGCGGTCATCGGCAATGGCGCCCGGCTGACCCGCTCGGTGATCGGCAAGGGAGCCCGGGTGGGGGACGGCGCGGTCATCGCAGACGCGGTGATCGGAGACGACGCAGTGATCGGTGAGAGGTGCGAGCTCCTCGCAGGAATCCGGATCTGGCCGGGCGTGCAGTTGCCGGCGGCCTCCGTCCGGTTCTCCGCCGACACCTGACCGAGCCGACCGGCGCCCAGGTCCCCCTATCGTCGGCGGGGTCCGTACCGGTCAGCGGCCGTGGTCCCGCACGCGGTGCCACGGTCCGGTTACCGGTTCCGCTCAGAGACCGTTCAGGGGCGCTGACTTCTTGGCCAACCGGGCCTGCTGGACCCTTGACACACCGATCATCCACAGCATGCCGACTGCCAGCCGTGCGGTCTTGACCGGATCCCCGGTGACCGACGAGGTGCCGATCCGCGGGTAATAGTTCACCGGTACCTGAACGACCCTCGAGCGGCGGATCACCGCGAGCAACAGCATCTCCAAGCCGAATGCCGAACCCGATGTCTTGGCGTGGGCCAAGATGTCGGCAACCCTGGCCCGGGACACCACCCGGAACGTGCACCCGACGTCGCTGAGATACGCCGTGTTGAACAGCACCTCGATCAGTTTGGCGGCGGCCCAGTTGCCCCAGCGCAGCAGCGCGCCCATGTTTGCGCCGTCCCAGATGAAGTTGGAGACGGTGCGGGAACCGACGACGAAGTCGCATTCCTCGGTGAACGGCAGCAGCTTGAGCAGGTCGCGCGGGTTGAAGGTGCCGTCGGGCTCGCACACGCACACGAGGTCGGTGTCGACCTCGCGCAATCCACGCTGAATGGCGGCGCCGTAACCCTGACGACGCTCCATCACCTCGCGGGCGCTGGTCGCGGCCACCTCCTCGGACGTGCCGGGCTCCGCATTGTTGTTGATGACCAGGATGTCGTCGACGATTGCCAGATTCTCGAAGCCACGGATGGTCTGGGCGATGCTCTCCTTCTCCCGGTAGGTGGGCAGGATGACGGAAAGCGTTCTACCGTGCCACATCTCGCCCCCTTATCCGCGGCTCTTCGAAGATGCGTCCGAGGGAGCAGGCAGCCGTCGGCGCGGCGATCGCCGGCGTCACCCGGGTGTGCTCGCCACGACGAGCATCTGGCCGGCCAGTGGCTTCACCGGTGACCGCAGGTACGCCGGCACCAAGAACGTCAATCGGGATGCCCGGCTCTTGAGGGTCAAGGGCAGGAACCGCGGCATGACGAAGTCGATGTTCCAGCCCAGGGAGGTGAGGTGGTCGGCCAACGACCTGTCGGTGTAGATCGTGACGTGCGTGTAGTCGTCGAAATAACGACCGGGATCCAACCGGAAATTCGGTTGCATCAGGATCAGGCGGCCACCGGCAGAAAGCACCCGGCTCGCCTCGGCGAGAAGTCGCTCGACCTGCGGGCGATGCAGGTGCTCCAACAGGTTGGACGCGAAGATGACATCGAACTCGCCTCCGCCGAACCTCGACAGGTCGGTGCAGTCCCCGACAACGGCTTCGACAGTTCCCGCTGCAGCGGTCGTCACGACCTCGTCCTGATCCATGGCCACCACTCTGGTGGCGCGGATCTGGTTGGCGAAGTCACACCAGCCCGCGCCCAGTTCCAGGACGGCGGCGTCGGGGGGCACGAACCTCTCCAGGTATCGACAGATGTGCTGCCATACCGGCCCACGGCTGGGGGTCTGCGCCATCCGCGTCCGGAAGTATCCTGAGCGCCGACCGGTGCCGGGCGCCGCTGCCGTGCGGGATTCGGTCACGCCAACAACGACCTCTCGCGACAGGGAGTGCGGTTCACGGCGCTCAATGCTCGACGACGGGCCGGCTCCAGCCGAGATGTTACCCATCTCAACTGTCCACCCCACAACGGTGCACCATGACGCCAAGGCGTGACGAGACGGTGCGCATCGTTACGAATCCGCGACCCGAACGGGTCACTACGCGCCGGTGCACCACGTCGGGATGAACTCCGGTTCCCAGCTGCACCCTTGTCCGCGTGGTGAATTGACCTTCACTGATGGCGGTGTTGGGCGGGCGTTTATACTGTCAGTAAAGAACTCGCGACTCTACGTGATGTCAACGCCGTGCACCTTCCTCTCGAGTCGCGTCAATTGTGCTGACCAGGAGGCTTCCTCATGCACCAGGCGTTTCCGCTGTCCCGCCGCCGCGCCCTGCAGTTCGGCGCATTGACCGCCGGAGCCACCTTGTTGGGTTTCAGTGGCGGGGGCGTTGCCATCGCGGGACCGGTCCCACCGGACGCCGATGAGGCAGTCGGCGCCGATGGCGCGCCGGCGGGCGACACTCGATTCACCCGGAGGTTCGCCGCCGCCCGGGAAACGCTCAACTCGGCCGCCATGACTTCCTACAACGACTGGCCGGTCGGATCGCCCGCGTCGACGATCGGGGTCAGCTGGTACACCGTGCCCGGCACCAGCCCGACCGTCTATCTGCAAGTCAGGAGCGGCGACGTTGCGACCGTGATGATGTACGTCGCCAGTCGCTTCAATGCCGAGGTGGAGTATCTGGTCGACGACTACTCCAGTGCCTACTCCTACCGGATGAACGTCAACAATCCGTCGGTGTGGTCCAACCACGCCTCAGGAACGGCGATGGACCTGAACTTCAATCAGCATCCCAACGGGGTGGCGGTCAGCCGGACCTTCACATCCGGCCAGGTTTCCGCCATCCGGAAGATTCTCGACGACTGCAACGGCGTGATGTTCTGGGGTGGCGACTACACCGGCACGGTCGATGCGATGCATTTCGAAATCGACGTTCCGCCGGGGGATTCCCGGCTGAGTTCGCTTGCCGCGCGGATCCGGGGTGCCTCCACCGGGTCCAGCCTGCGGTCCCGGGCGAACAACCGGCTCGTCACGGCCGAGAATGCCGGTACCCGCCCACTGATCGCGAATCGCAGCTCCGTCGGGTCGTGGGAGCGCTATGATGTCATCCCGAGGGGCGGCAACCTGGTGGCGCTGCGTTCCCACGCCAACAACCGCTACGTCTGCGCCGAGTCGGCTGGTGCGGCGCCGCTGATCGCCAACCGGTCGTCCATCGGCGTTTGGGAAACATTCGCCCTGCTGCGCAACGGCGACGGCACGGTCAGCCTGAGATCTTCGGCCAACGGGAGATACGTATGTGCGGAGCGGGTGGGTGCCTCGCCGCTCATTGCCAACCGCACCGTCATCGGCTCGTGGGAGAAGTTCGATCTCGCGTCTGTGTAGAAACGGACGCTACGGTCGGTATTCCAGCACCGTGCACCTGTGGGCCGGTGGGCTGAGCCGGCTCCCGGGAAACGACGGCATCGGACAGTTTCCCTCCACCTGTCGCCAACCCGGTCGGGTCAGGTATTCAAGGTAGGTCGTGCAGTTGGCGACCTCGTCGCCTACGCAGATGGCGCGTGGCGGGCCCTGCTGCGCTTCGAGGGCACGGTCGAGGGCCGCTCGATACGCGGCTAGGTCGCCGTCGCTGCGTGCGCCGGCGCCGTGGACGGCGGTCCGGCCTTCGTCCAGGGTCTGCAGCAGTACCGGCCACAGCAGCCAGTAGTAGCCGGCGACAAAGATGGCGTTGCTGTCCCTGGCGTAATCGGCAGTCGCCTTCGTCGCCAGGATGATCGGCGCCCGTGACGGGGGTGTGAGCGGCCCCCAGACGGACGCGACAGCCGCCAGCGCAGCCACGCCGACAGCGACAGCAGTCCGGGACGCATTGCTGCCGGCGGGCAGCCGAACAGTCAGAAGAGCCGCGGAGATGGGTGCGGCGATCGCCACCACGACCGCCAGCACGAGCGGGAAGAAGTACCGGACGTGAAATCCGTTCGCCGCCACCCACGGATTTCCTGCAATAACCATCCAGTACAGGCCGCAGAACACAGCGATGAGCAGCAGGCGTGGAGTCAAGGCTGCACGCCGCTCCGAATTCAGCAGCCACGTGGCGATGCCGGCGATCACGACGAGGACGACAATCCAGGTCCGATCGAATGCCCCCGCGATCTTCCTGATCGACTCGGTCGCTCCCGACCGAAGGGTCGTCCCGTTGAAGTCGAAATAGGACTGGGCAGGATCGGGGCGTGGCCCCGGGTCGCCAGCAAATGCGTGGGACAACTTCAACGAAATGGCCAACCACGCGATCCACATTGCGCCGAACACGAACCAGCGGACCCACTGGCGGCGCCTGAACATTTCGAGCGCGGCCGCGAATGCTGCCACCAGGATCACTGATGGGTTGAGTCCGACCGCAACGCCGACCATCGCAACGGACAACGTCAGCGCCCACCATTGGTGTCGCTTCCACATCAGGAAGGCGCCGAGCGCGAGCGCCCAGGACATCGCATAGGGCTGAGCGTCGAGCGCGAAGGTGAACATCGGCTCGACGATGCCGTGCATGACGGCCGAGACCAGCAGAAAGAGCACCAGAGTGCCCGACCATCTCCGGGAACCCGTGACGACCAACGTGCCCATCCTGGCCACGAGGAGCAACAGGACGTGAATGGCCGTCGCGTTGATCAGCAGAACCAGGAACAGATTGGTCATGGGATCGGCCACCGGACTGGCCAGGAACGGGACCACCGACGCGAGGCGGTCCTGCCCCCAGTAGAACAGCCGCACGTCCTGGACGGACATGACCGACTGCAGGATGCTGTCTGCCTGAAGGCGGGGCGATGTGTAGCGGAAGACGGTCAGAACGGAAAACCCCAGCACGGCAATGGTGATCGCTGCTGCCAACGCCCAGCCACGCACCATGTGCTGGGCTGGCTCGCCGCCGGCGATCTGCTGAGTGCGGAGCGCCCCCCGAGGCGTGGCCCCGCGAGTGTCAGCCGGCACCCCGGCCTCGCTCGGCACGTCACCAGTCGCGCCGGCTGGTCCTGTCGCGGTCATGCGCTACCTACCCTGAAACCCGCCGTATTGTGTGGCTGCTGGGCTGGCCACCACCGGTGCCGCGAGATCGTCTCGTGCGGGTGGCGGGCGGTCTGCCGTCGGAAGAAGTCGACCGTCGCGGCAAGGCGCTGGTCGAGAGAGATAAAGGTGAGGTGAGGCACAGACCGGGGCTTCGAGGACCAAACCGGGCTTGTCCGGTTGCTCCGGCAGCCCGACCGAAGGTTGTCGACCACCAACACATGGTGCGCCGGGCTGGCGGGTGCCTTGCTGCTCATGGCGTACCGGACCTTCGTCGGCGTGGGGGCAGGCACCGGACTTGCCTGCATCTTGGTCGGTGCTACGGGCGGAATTCGGGAATCTTGCAGCTGTTGGTCGGCGGGGGGCGCGGGCCGTCCGCGGCGAGCACCGGCATCGGGCAGCTGCCCGCGGCCTCCCGCCAACCCGGCCGTGTCAGATACTCCAGGTAGGTCTGACATTTCCAGACCTTGTCCCCCACACACAGGACGCGGGGCGGGGTCGGTGAACTCGCGATGGCGCGATCCAGTGCCGTGCGATACGCCGCGCGATCCCCGTCGCTGCGATACCCACTTCCGAACACGGCCGTTCTGCCGTCGTCCAGTCCCTGGAACGTCACCGGCCAGAAAAGCCGGTAGTACCCCCCGACGAACTGAACGTTGTTCGCCCTGGCGTAGTCGGCGGTCGCCTTGGTTGCCAGGATGGTGGCCGCCTGCGAAGGCGGCGTCAGCGGTCCCACGATGGAGCCGACGGCCGCCGCGGTCGCGACTCCGAGAGCCACCGACGAGGTGGATGCACCCCGGAACAGCGGTAGTCGCACTGTCAGCAGCACGGCTGCGACAGGGGCGGCAATCGCCACGGCGATCGCAACGAGGACAGGGGAGAAGTAGCGGACATGGAACCCGTTGACCGCGACCCACAGGTTCCCGGCGAAGATCGCCAGATAGAGCGCGGAGAAGGCGACCATCAGCAGGAGGCGTCGTATCAGAGCGGCATGCCGCTCGGAACGCAGCAGCAGGGTCGACAGGCACACAATGACGATCAGGACGACCAGCCGCACCCCGTCGAACGCGGAGAGAATCGCCGTCAGCGACTTCGTCGCGCCCGAGCGGAACGTGCTGACGCTGAAGCTGAAGTAGCTGCGCGCGGGGTCCGGCTTCGGCCCGAGATCACCCGGGAATGCGTGGGAAAGCTTCAGCCAGATGGCGAACCATGCGATCCAGACCACTCCGAACACGATCCAGCGGATCCATTGTCGGCGCCTGAACATTTCCAGCACGGCCAGGAATGCGGCCGCCAGGATGACCGATGGGTTGAGCCCGACGGCAACGCCGACCATTGCGACGGCTAACGTCAGGGCCCACCATTGGTGTCGCTTCCACAGCAGGAATGCGCCGAGCGCGAGCGCCAACGACATCGCATAGGGCTGGGCGTCCAAGGCCAAGGTGTACATGGCGAGGGACGTCGCGGCCGTATGCGTCACGGCGCTGATCAACAGGAAGAGCACCAGAGTGCTGGACCATTCCCGGTTACCCGAAACGACAAACGTACCCATCCTCGCGACGACCAGCAGGAGGACGTGAAATGCCAACGCATTGATCGGCAGCACGAGAAAGAGATTGGTTGCCGGATCGGCGACCGGACTGGCGAGGAACGAGACCACCGAAGCAAGACGATCTTGCCCCCAGTAGAACAACCGGACGTCCTGGATCGACATGATCGACTGCACGATGCTGTCGGCCTGAAGGTTGCGCGCCGCATAGCGCAGCACGGTCAGGACGGAAAAGCCCATGACCGCAACGGCGATGACGGCCGCCACGGCCCAGCCCGGCAGTTGCGACTCGTCGGGCGCGCCGGCGTGCGATGTCCTTCGGGTGCGCAGCGCTGCGAGCGACGTTGACGTCCCGGTGCCACTCGGGACGTCACCTGTTTGACGTTCTGTCGCAGTCATGCTCGCCCTACCGTGACCGCACCGAATGTGGTGCAGCAGGTCAGCCGGCCACGGCATGTGCGGCCGGGATCTTTTCCTGCGGATCGTTGGCGATCTGCTGACGAAAGAATTCCACCGTGGCGGCCAGGCCCTCGTCAAGGTTGATCTTCGGGGCCCACCCCAACAATTCTCGCGCCTTGGAGATCGTCGGCTGCCGTTGTGTCGGGTCGTCGGCCGGCAGCGGGTGATATTCGACAACGCTGGTGCCACCGACCAGTGCGCTGACCTTCGTCGCCAACTCGTTCATGCTGAATTCGTACGGATTACCGAGGTTGATAGGCCCGGTCACCTCGTGCGGCGTGTTCATCAGGCGGACCAGGCCGTCGACGAGATCGTCCACATAACAGAACGACCGGGTCTGCGAACCGTCGCCATAAATGGTCAGCGGGTCACCCTTCAGAGCGGAAACGATGAAATTGGAGACCACCCGGCCGTCGTCCGGCCGCATGCCGGGACCGTAGGTGTTGAAGATGCGGGCGACCTTGATCGGCATGTCGTGCTGCCGGCGGTAATCGAAGAAGAGCGTCTCGGCGCAGCGCTTCCCCTCGTCGTAGCACGACCGGATGCCGATGGGGTTGACGTTGCCCCAATAGCTCTCGTCCTGCGGGTGCACGATGGGATCGCCGTAGACCTCGGAGGTGGAGGACAGCAGGATGCGTGCCTTGGTGCGCTTGGCCAGGCCGAGCATGTTGATGGAGCCGACCACCGAGGTCTTGGTGGTCTGGACGGGGTCTCGCTGGTAGAACACCGGTGACGCCGGGCAGGCGAGGTGATAGATCTCGTCGACCTCGACATACAGCGGGAAGGTGATGTCGTGCCGCATGATCTCGAGCCGCGGATGTCCGAGCAGATCTGCCAGGTTGGTCCGGCTGCCTGAGTAGAAGTTGTCGACCACCAGCACCTGGTGACCTTCGCCGAGCAGCCGGGTGACCAGGTGCGATCCGATGAACCCGGACCCGCCGGTCACCAGAATCCTACGTTCGCTCATGTCGACAGCTCCTCACGGGCCCGGGGTGGTGATGGGTGCGCAGACCCCGCCTGCCGTGGCGACCGGTCGCAACGAAGCGACCGACGGCTCCGGTGTGTGGGCTGTCGCGGTCCGCAACACTAGCCTGCCGAGGTTCGGGCGCGGGCCGTCTGCGGGTGGCCCGGCCGCCGGCAGCAACGAGCGCGTCGGAGACGAAAGAATCGCGGGTCACCCCGACTTCCCAGTCGCGGGTCACCCCGACCATCCAGTCGAAGGGCCGGCCCGGGCGTCCGGGTGACGCAGGCGTGCCGCGGGGATCGATCATCGCCGCTGATTGATAACATCCGTGACGTGAAACTCTCGATTCTGATGCCTGTTTACAACGAAGTCGCCACTTTGGAATCAGCAGTCAAGCGCGTCCTCGATGTCGATTACCCGGTCGAAATGGAATTGGTGATCGTCGACGACGGAAGCACCGACGGCACCAGGGATCGCTACCCGCAATGGGCCGGCGAGGCTCGTGTCGTCATCCATGAAAAGGCAACGAACGGCGGTAAGGGGTCGGCTATCCGCAAGGGCGCCGAGTTGGCCACCGGTGACTACGTCATCATGTGTGACGCGGATCTCGAATATGCACCGGAGGAAATTCCGGCGTTGCTGGTCCCGGTCCTGCAGGGCGAGGCCGAAGTGGTGTACGGAACGCGAAATTTCGGGAGTCACAACGCGTTCTCCTACCTCTACGTGCTCGGCAACCGAGCTGTCACCACCTTCGCCAACGTGCTGTTCAACTGCTACATCAGTGATCTCGAGACCTGCTTCAAGCTGATGCCGTTGGCGCTGTACCGCCGGCTCGACGTGCGGTCGGCAGGGTTCGGTATGGAGGCGGAGGTGACCGGCAAGATCCTGCGATCGGGAACCCGTCCGTACGAGATTCCGATCACCTACAAGGCGCGGACCCGCGAGGCCGGTAAGAAGCTGACCTGGCGTGACGGTGTCGAAGCACTTTGGATCTTGACCCGGGAACGGTTCCGGGCGCCCATTGCGGCCTGATCGCCGGCACCCGCCGATGTCGGTGCGGCGCGGCCGTGCCGACGCGACCGGCGAGCCCGCCACGGTGCGGTCGGCCGGATCAGACAGTCGCTGCGGCGATCGGCGCTGCGGCGGTGATGGTGTGGGTGAAGACGAAGCGGCGGTAGGCCCAGAATCGAAATGCCGTCCCGACCGCGAGCCCGATGACATTGGCGGCGATGTTGTCCGCCAGCGGCGACGTCAGGCCGAGCAGGTAATGCGAGATCGCCAGGCACAGCAACGAGAGCCCGAGCCCGATGGTGCACATCAGGGTGAACAGACCGAGTTCGCGCCATGGATGCGGGCGACGGGTCTTGCGGAACGTCCAATACCTGTTCCCGAGCCAGGACACCATCGTGGCCGCCGCCACACTCACGACCTTGGCCTGCAGCGGCTGACCGGCCAGCACCGGGTCCGGACCGACATACAGCAGCAGATTGAACAGGCCGACGTCGACGGTCAACGCCACCATGCCCACCACGCCGAACTTGGCGAATTGACGGACGAATGCCAGACCGGCCCCGAGAAGCCAGTTGCGAAGCGCCGTCGAGCGCGGTTCTGTGGTGGACACGGGCAGGAGTGTATCGGCGTCCCGCGACCCCGTGGCCGTTCCGGTCGCCGCTGCTTCGTCCGTGTCCGCGGTCGTCGTCCACCGCCGAGAGGTCGAGTTTGATGCGTGATCCGATCGGCGAGCCCGGGCCGGAGCGCCCCGATCCGGAGGCGCGCCGAGTCGCCATGACCTTGTCATGCCGGGATACCGACGTGCTGCCGAAGGTGCCGGACGCCGGCCGGATCAGGACGTCCCCGGGTGGATCGGTGCAGGTCATGCACAACGGCGTGCTGATCGAGGAGGGCTGTTACTACGGCCCGTGGATGACGCAGATCATCCGCGGGCTGGACGGCCACCACGAACCACAGGAGGAACGGGTCTTCGATGCCGTGATCCGCCGTCTTGAGGCGTCCCATGTCGAGGCGTCCCGTCTCGGTGCGGCCGTACCAGCACCGACGATGATCGAGTTGGGCAGCTTCTGGGCGTACTACTCGTTGTGGTTCTGCCAGGTGCTGCGCGGCGGCCGGGCGGTGGCCATGGAGCCGGACCCGGCCTACCTGCAGGTGGGAGTGCGCAACGCCGCGCTCAACGGGCTGACCCGGCGGATCGAGTTCGTCCACGGGGCGGTCGGTGCCCGTCCCGGCGAGACGTTGGACTTCCGCACGGAGAGCACCGGCGCGGTGGTCCCGGTCGTCCAGCACGATCTCGGGTCGCTGCTGCAACATGCCCGCTGGCACCGGGTGGATCTGGTGCTGCTGGACATCCAGGGCGCCGAGACGATCCTGCTCGAGCGTGCCCGGACGCTGCTGTCGGGCGGCCGGCTGCGTTTCATCGTGGTCTCCACCCATCACCAGAGCATCTCCGGCGACGCGCTGACCCACCAACGGGCCCTCGATCTGCTCATCGGCTGCGGCGGCCACATCATCGCCGAACACACCGTCCGGGAGTCCTTCAGCGGGGACGGTCTGATCGTCGCGTCCTTCGATCCGGCCGATCGGGACCTGACAGTGCCGATCAGCCGGGCGCGGGCGCGCGAGTCGTTGTTCGGAGAGCCGGAGTACGAGATCGCGCAACTGCAGGCGCGGCTGCGGTGATGCCGATCCCGCAGTGATGCAGATGCCGCGGTGATGCCGATCCGCGCCGACGCCGATGCCGGATCTGCCCGCCCTCAGGCCTCCGCTACCAGTTCGGCGTCGACATTGATGAAGCCGACGCTCCTGCCCTTGGCATGCACCGTCAACGGCGCGGCGTTGGGCAACCGGTGCAATTCCACACCACCGTCCCGTGCGAGCGCCGCGTGCACCGTGTACTGCCCCTCACCGAGCCAGACCTCCGGCAGCATGAATGTGTGCCGAGAGCGTCCGGACAACGGTTCGACGGTGACCTCCATCAGCTTGGTGTTGGTGCCGTAGACCACCTGCCCGAGCGGGCTGTCGATGCCCATGCCGATCACCGGGTCATCGACCCTGCCGTCGACCGCGACGTCCACGCTCACCAGCAGGCCGGTGCCCGGCGTGATGGTGCCCACGATCGACCCGGACAAGTCGGTGACGGTCACGCCGGTCACCCGGGCGGCCGCGACCAACTCGGTGGACGCCTCGCGTTGGCTGGCGATGTCCTCCTGGCGCATCGTCTCGAAGTCGGCTCGCAGGTGGCGCAGTGCGTCGACCGGCGCTCCGTCAATCTGGATCCGGCCGTTCTCCAGGACGACCGCGCGGTCACAGATGTCGGCGACCTGGTCCAGGCCGTGGGTGACCAGGATGATGGTTCGCCCGTCGTGCTGAAATTGCCGGATCCGGTCCATGCACTTGCGCTGGAACGGCTCGTCCCCGACAGCCAGCACCTCGTCCACCAGCAGCACGTCCGGATCGACGTGCACCGAGACGGCGAACGCCAACCGCACGTACATACCCGACGAGTAGAACTTCACCTGGGTGTCGATGAACGGCTCGATGCCCGAGAAGGCCACGATGGCATCGAAGAACTGCGCGGTCTGCTTGCGCGAGAGACCGAGGATCGACGCGTTGAGGAACACGTTCTCACGGCCGGTCAGGTCGGGATGGAAGCCCGCACCTAGTTCCAGCAGCGCCGCGAGACGGCCGCGGTGCTCGACCGTGCCCGATGTCGGCTGCAGGATTCCGCCGATCAGCTTCAGCAGCGTCGACTTTCCCGACCCGTTGGGCCCGATCAGGCCGACGGTGGTGCCGCTGGAGATCTCGAGATCGATATCGCGCAGCGCCCAGAAATCATCCTTGTGCTGATTCGAGCGCCCGAAATTCACCAGTCGCTCCTTGAGGGACTTCTCCTTGTGGATGACGAACCGCTTGCTCGCACCGGAGACCTTGACGACCGTGACGTCGGACATCGCTCACAACTCCTGTGCGAAGTTGTTCTGGAGCCGGGCGAAGATGCGCTGGCAGAACCAGAGGATCGGAATGCCGATCGCCAGTGCAATGAGCAGGCGGACGCCGAGCGCCGACGGCTGCGGGAGATCGGAGCCCGCTACCCACATGCCGCGCTGAAAGGCGAGAATTGCCAGGGTCACCGGGTTCGCCAGGTACAGCGCGTTGATGACCTCGGACTGTATGGCGGAGGCCACGAAGCTCCACGCGTAGACGATGGGCGACAACCAGAACGCGACCATCAGCACCACCTCGACGAGGTACTGGATGTCGCGCAGGTAGACGTTGATGGCGGACAGCAAAAAGGCCGCCGCGGTGGCGTACACCAGCAGTACGACGGTACCGAGACCGACATAGCCCAGGCCGATCACGGTCGGGGGATAGCCGGCGATCAAGGTCGCGATGAACAGGATCGCGAATTGGATGACGAAGTTGAAGATGGCGCTGCCGATGACCGAGAGCGGAAAGACCTCCCGCGGCAGGTAAATCTTCTTCACCAGTCCACCGTTGGCCACGATGGAGCCTGTTCCCGAGCTGACGATCTCGGCGAACAACGCCCAGGCCGTCAGGCCGGTGAAGATGTAGATCGCGAAGTCGGGTATCGAACGTTCGGCGCCGAGGAACTTGCCGATCGCAATGTAATAGACGAGCAACTGGGTGAGCGGGCGGATCAACGACCAGAAGAACCCGAGTGCACTGTCTTTGTAACGACTCTTCAGTTCCCGCCGCACCAGCAGGTCCAGCAGCTCCCGGTAACGCCACACGCCCCGGATCGAGTCCGCGGTACCGCTCACGAATCCGCTCACCGGCCCGGCCGGCACCAGCGGTTCGGCCGACAGCCGGGCATCCCTGGCGCGCTGTTTCTCGTTCACGCCGACGCAACTCCCCGCACTTGCTGTTGATCCGAATCGGGCCGGTGGACGACGCGATGAAGACGATCCGAGACGATCACAGTGGTGATCCTCATGACGTCAGGATGTCCCATGCCTCGGCGGCGTAGGTGTCCCAGGTGCGCACCGGGCGGGAAACGGCCGCCTCGGTGAGACGCTGTAGTTCCGCGTCGTCGGTCAGCAGTTCACGCATGACGCCTGCCAGTGCATGGTCGTCGCGCGGATCGATCAGCCTGGCACCGCCGTCCGCAGCGATCTCGCGCATGGCGCCGAAGTTCGAGGTGATGGCCGGGGTGCCGCAGGTGATGGACTCGACGACCGGAAGGCCGAAGCCTTCGTTGATCGAGGGGAATACCGTGAACCTGGCCAACCGGTAGGCGCTCCAGAGCAGCGCGTCACCGGCTGCGGAGATGGTTTCGACCGGCCGCCCCTGGGCCTGCAGCTTCGCCAATGAGGCCATGAACAGATCACCGCTCCAGGAGCGGCCGCCGATGAAGGTCAGGCTGAACCGGTGACCTTCGCGCCACAGCAGCTCGCTCGCATGCAGCACCGCCAGGTGGTTCTTGCGCGGTTCGTGGCTGCCCACGACGAGCACCATCGGCAGGTTGCCCACCAGCAGGCGGTCCGTGGTCGCGGCCATCTCGTCGGCCGTCGATGTCCGGACCTCGTTGGGCAGCGAACAGGGGACGACGGTGGGTCCGGCGACACCGACGGCGTGCACCATCCTGGCCCATCCGAGGTACTCGACCGCAGCTGATTCGGAGATGGTCGCGATGCGGCGGGCATGTCGGGCCGCGGCGAGATTGCGGGCGAAGGCGGCCGGCATCGCGGGATGGGTGGTTTCCGGGACGGTGATGGGAACCATGTCGTACCCGATCAACGAGAGCTCGTTGGACGAGTACTGGGCAAGGCAGCGCAGCGCGTCCGTCCGCTCGGTCTCGGTCGCCAGTTCGGGCAGCAGGTACGTGCAGTTGAACGGCACGATGATGGGCCCGGGCGCGGGGTCGCTGACCTCGGGACCACCCCAGCAGGCGCGGCGGATCTCCGGTGGTGTCAAGCGGCGCAACGAGTCCAGACTCCCGTGCCACCCGATCAGGGTCGGCCGGTGGGTCTCCACCCACCGGCGCACAGCCTCCCTGGTGACCCGCTGGATGCCGGTGGCGAAGGAGGCCTCCGCGGTGTGGTGCACGTCGACCAGCACCGCGTCCTTCACCACCTGCACTTCGCGGAAGGGTCCGGCGTCCAGGATTCGTGCGGCGGGACCGCTCCAGATGGCAACGCGCAGGGCGGCCACCATGCCGTCCGTCTCCGCATACCGGACCGCTGTCCGCACCTGCTCGGTCGACGGCAGCCGCCCGCTGATGACGGCGATCGTCAGCCAGGCGCGGGAGAAGTCCAGGGGCGCAAGGGCAGTGATCAGGGCGTCGAGGGCCGGCCTGGTTCCGCCGGCCGGTGGCGCCGGCGCGTCCAGCGCGTGCAGCAGCACAGAGCAGCGATCGACGATCGCAGCGCGCCGCTCGCGGCCGTGGCCATCGATGTCGCGTACCAGTTGATCGATGGTGCTGTAACTGTCGTGACGCGCGGCGTTGCGGCGGCGGAGAACGCTAACGCCCATCGTGATGACCCGACCCGCGGAGGTCCGCGAGAGACGGTTCCACAATTGCGTCCCATAGCTCGTCGGCATAGTGCTGCCAGCTCCTTCCGGCTCGCTTCGCGATCTGCGAGCGCAGCGAAGCAAGTTCGGCGTCGTCGGTCAGCAGCCGCCGCATTGCGGCCGTCAGGTCCGCGTCGTCACGCGGATCGATGGTCACCGCCCCGCCGTCGGCGGCGATCTCGGCGGTCGAACCGTAATTGGTGGTGATCACCGGGGTGCCCAGCGAGATCGACTCCGCAACCGGTAACCCGTAACCCTCGTGAATGGACGGGAAGATGGTGAATCGCGCCGACGCGACCGCCTGGTTGAGTTCCACCTCGGGCACGGCGACACGGATGCTCACCGCCCGCCCGCGGAACTGGAGGACCTCGACGCGATGGAAGAACTCGGCGTTCGAACCGCCACTGCCGATGAAGGTGAGGGTGTACTCGAGCCCTTCCTGCCAGAGGATCTCCGCCGCATGAAGGATGGCCAGGTGGTTCTTGCGCGGATCGTGACTGCCGACCACCACGATGTCGGCCGACTCGGCGGGCGCCCCGTCCGTCAGCCAGGTGTCGCTGCTGATGTCGGCGGGCAGCGGGACACTGATCACCTCCGGACCGGTGAGCCCCTGGGTGACCAGCATCGAGGTGAAGCAACGGAATTCCTCGGCGGCAGTCTGGCTGATCGCGCCGATGCGATCGGCGTACTTGATGGCCGCCAGGTACGGCATGAACTTGGTTGGTTCCTCGAGTGGGACCGTGTCCGCGGAGACCAGCGGGATGGTGTCGTAGCCGATGGCGACGACCTTGTTGTTGGAGCACGCACCCAATGCGGCGATCCGGGCGGCAGCTTCGACCGGTGGCACCTCCGGTAGCACGATGACGCTCTTCCACGGGATGATCAGCCGCGGGTCGGAGCGAACCGGACGGACGGCGGGTGCGTCACTGCGGGCCGGTGCGGCGGTGGTGAACCAGTCGTAGACCCGGGTGGCCTCGTTGGGGTCCAATACGCGCAGGGTTCCTTGGTTGCGGGTCCACGCCGCGGGGGTGATCTGCCGATCGGCGTTCCAGAACGGCAGAGTCTGCCGTACGACACGCTGGATGCCGGTGTGCAGGTCGTGCCTGGAGGTGAAGTCGACGTCGACGATCACCCGGCCGACCAAGACCTCTACCGCCGCGGTCGGTTCGCCGCTCAACCGGATGCGACCCAGTCCGGTCTCGAGCAGGTAGTCGGCGACGTCCTCCGGTGGCGAGAGCTCGATGGTGCGCCGCGCCTCGTCCACCTCGTCCCGAGTCGGGTAGGCGGCGGCGATGCCCGACAGCAACAGCCAGATGCGGCTGTCGGTCGGATCCGCGACGGCGGAGTCCGACAGCGCAAAGATCATCCGTGCGGCGTCCGCGGCCGGGTCGGCCACGGTCTCGGGCACGTCATCGATCAGCATCGGGGCGATGGCGCGCAATCGGTTCGCCAGCGCGATCGTGGCGCGGGCGGCGTCGTCGCTGCTCACGCGCCCGGTCGCCTGGGTACCACGCGCCGCACCTGGCGCAGCGGAGCGGTCACCCGCCAGGACAACGTCCTGCGCATTGCCCCGAGTTCGGTGAACAACGAGTGGGCATGCTCCCGCAGGAACAGCAACTCGGTCATGTCCGCCTGCGAGCCGACGCTGGACCCCGCCCAGGCCACCATCGCCTTCTCGCGCCACCGCAGGACCGAGGCCACTGCGGCGTCCTGAGCAGCGCGGGCGGCGGCGGCCTCCTGCTGCAACGCCTCGCGCTCCCGGGCGAACGCCTCGTGCTCCCGGGCGAACGCCTCGTGCTGCTGCTGCTTCTCCTCGCTGACCCGCGCCAGTTCGGCGCGGGACCGTTCGACGTCCTCGCGCCCGTTCTCGAGGGCTGCTCTCGCGCCGTGCAGTTCCGCCCGCAGCGCGAAGACATCACGGGTGACGTAATTGTCATGGACGGACGCCGGATAGCTCAGCGACTCGTGGAGTTCGTCGTACCTCTCTGCGGAGACATAGAACCTGGACAGGCCGTCGAACAGGCAGAACCGGTAGTCGGCGTCCAGCACCAACGACTCCCAGGCCTGGTGGGACTGCGTTTTGGACTGGGGCTCCGTTGCTTCGATGACCAGCACCCACGGTCGCCATCGGTGCAGGTCGATGGTCTCGAGCACCGTGCGCTCCGAACCCTCGGTATCGACCACCATGAAATGGATGTCGCTGTCCTGCCAGCCGGCGTCTGCCAGCACGTCGCCCAGGCGGCGGGCGGGCACCGTCTCGTTGACCACCGCCCAACCGCCTTCGCGGTGCATCTCACCGATGTCGTCGACGAGCGTCGACAGCCCGGTGTCCGGAATCTGGTGCAGCACCACCGAACCGCTGGTGTCAGGGCTGATGGCGGCCTCGATCACGATGTCGCGCGGACGCTCGGCGCGATGACGCTCGGCGTAGACGTGCACCGGTTCGACGGTGATCCCGCTCCAGCCGCGTCCGTAGAAGGCGTGGGAAATGGAGTCGACGGTGGGGTCGTTGGCCCCCACTTCTACATACCGGCCCTCGCTCAGGTGACCGAGAGCCCGGAGCAGGACGACGTCCTCGCCGTTCTGGGCGTACGACACGAATGGCTCTGAGCTCACCCGGACACCGTACCGGGCGGAAAACGCCGTCCCGGACGCCTCGCGCGGGGGGCGACACGCGGGCGTTCGGGGCGTGGGCGGACGCACGCTACCATCCACGGACCAAAACGACAGGAGAACAAAAAGCAATGCCCCGAGCGCTCATCACCGGTGTCACTGGCCAGGACGGCCTCTACCTTGCCGAACAGCTGCTCGACAAGGGATACCAGGTGTACGGCCTCGTTCGCGGGCAGAACAACCCCAAGCGGGAGCTGGTCGAACGCGAGGTCCCGGGCGTCAACATCGTGACCGGCGATCTGACCGATCTCTCCAGTCTGATGCGGGCGCTGAACACCGCCCAGCCGGACGAGGTCTACAACCTGGGCGCCATCTCTTTTGTCGCCTACTCATGGGAGAACGCGAGGCTGACCAGCGAGGTGACCGGGCTCGGTGTGCTGAACATGCTCGAGGCCACCCGGATCTACTGCGGCGACGACATCACCAAGGTGCGCTTCTACCAGGCCTCGTCGTCGGAGATGTTCGGCAAGGTGCAGCAGGTCCCGCAGAGTGAGGCGACTTTGCTGTGGCCGCGGTCGCCGTACGGCGTCGCGAAGGTTTTCGGCCATTACATGACGATCAACTACCGCGAGTCGTACGGCATGCACGCCTCCTCGGGGATCCTGTTCAACCACGAATCCCCGCGCCGTGGGCCGGAGTTCGTGACCCGGAAGATCAGCCGCGCGGTCGCCCGGATCTCACTGGGACTGCAGGACTCGATCTCGCTGGGCAATCTGGACGCCAAGCGGGACTGGGGCTTCGCCGGTGATTACGTCGACGCGATGTGGCGGATGGTGCAGGCCGAGGAGGGTGACGACTACGTGGTCGCGACCGGCGAGACACACTCGATCCGTGAGTACCTCGACATCGCCTTCCACCACGTGGGCATCGAGGACTGGTCGGACCTGGTGGTGGTCGATCCGCGGTTCTTCCGGCCCGCCGAAGTGGACCTGCTGATCGGCGATCCCACCAAGGCGCGGACGAAACTCGATTGGCAGCCGACAGTGTCGTTCCCTGAGTTGGTCACGATGATGGTCGATTCCGACCTCGCCGAGCAGCGCGCGCTCTCGGGTCGGTAGTCGACCCACCATGACTCAGCTTCGATGACGACGCCGCGATGACCAGGGCTTTCATCACAGGTATCTCCGGGCAGGACGGGGGATATCTCGCCGAACAGCTGCACGCGCAGGGGGCGGAGGTGCACGGCCTTGTCCGTAATGCGGCGGACTCCGATCAGGTCCTCGCCACGATGCCATGGGCACTGCCGCACGTCGGTGACCTGAACGACCTCGATGCCGTGACGGGCCTGCTGACCGACCTGGGGCCGGACGAGATCTACAACCTCGCCGGCATCTCGTCGGTGGCGCGGTCGTGGGAAGAGCCGGTCGCCACGGGCCTCGTCTCGGGCCTGGCGGCGGCCGGAGTGATCCATGCCGCCTGGCAGCTGGCCGAGGCCGGTGGCCGGGACGTCCGTCTGGTCCAGGCATCCAGCGCCGAAATCTTCGGCAATCCCGCGCAGAGCCCGCAGGACGAGTCCACCGCGGTGGTCCCGATCACTCCGTACGGCGCCGCCAAGGCGTATGCCCATCACATGGTGCGCATCTACCGGGGCCGTGGCCTGCATGCGGTCTCGATGGTGCTCTACAACCACGAGTCCCCGCGCCGGCCACCCACTTTCGTCACGCGCAAGATCGCCCAGGGGGCCGCCCGGATCGCCATGGGGCTGAGCGACGAACTGTCGATGGGCAACCTTGATGCCCGCCGGGACTGGGGCTGGGCCCCGGACTACGTGGCGGCGATGGTGCTGGCCGCCCGGCACCCGACGGCGAACGATTACGTGATCGCAACCGGTGAGCCGCACACGGTTCGCGACTTCGTGGCGGCCGCGTTCCGGCACGCCGGTGTCGAGGACTGGGAGCGTCACGTGCGGGTGGACCCGGCCTTCGTCCGGCCGGTGGACGCGGTCGAGTTGACAGGTGACGCCGGCCGGGCACGCCGGGATCTCGGTTGGGCTCCGACGGTCGGCTTCGAGGAGATCGTCAGCCGGATGGTCGACGCAGATCTGGCGCGATGACGTCGGAGACGTCCATTGAAGTTTTCAACAGCCCGAACCAATGGGCGACGGCAAGGCACGGCATCTCGGCAGTGCGTCCCATCCGATGGATGGCCAACCAGTAGGGTCCGACTCATGCGCGAGACTGATGTTGGGGGTAGTCCGCTCAAGGGTTCGCCACTCCGTGACGGCCTGACGCACACCCTTCGGGCACCGACGGCAGGCCTCGGAGCTGAGGGTTCCGCCGGTGTTGCTCCGGTCCGGGTGCTGACGTCACGGCCCGAGACGGTCGGTTCGGCACCTGTCGGATGCCCGACTACGGTGATGCCGAACGGAAACCGACACCGAGGGTGACGCGATGACGGGCGCGGCAGGCCGCGCCGCATTGGTTCGAACTGATCACCCTCGCGTGCACCGTCACCCTGGCCACCGTTGGCTCCGCCGGCCTGCTGCTCGCGATCGTCGGGCGGTACAGCACGCTTGTCGCATTGCTGATCGGCTTGCCACTCGCCGTGCTCGGCGTCTTCGCGCTGCATCGTGGGCTGCCCGCAGGTGGCACCTCCCGCGCCGTGCAGGTCGGGGCGGGCGCCGCGGTCGCCATCGCCATCGGTTACGCGGTCTTCGCCGGCATCACGCCGGCTCAGTACATGGTGGTCGATCGTGATCCCGGGTCCTACATGACGACGGCCGTTCAACTCTCCGATGAGGGGTCACTCGAGGTCGATGCACGCGGTCAGGCGTTCGACGGTGTTCGCGGGCTTCGCTTTTCAGCTGCGGCCGTGTACGACACGGGCGGTGCCTACCCGCCGACCAGTGTGCCGGGGGAGTCGGGGGAGGTCCGGCAATCCGGGCTGATCGAGCCGCAGTTCAACCACCTGACATCGGTGGCCCTCGCGGTGGCCTTCGATGTGGGCGGCAACCGGCTGATGTTCCGGCTTCCCGCGCTGATCGCGGGGCTGGGGTTGCTGGCGCTGTACGCGGTCACCGTTCGGACGACCCGGCGGCCGCTGATCTCGCTGCTCGCGCCTGTGCTGATGGCCGTCGGGATGCCGCTGCTCGCAGTCGCCCGGGCCACCTATTCCGAGACCTTCACCTTGGCGCTGCTCTGGGGTGGGGTACTGGTCCTGCTGGGCGTTCATTTCAAGCCGCGGGTCGCGGTCGCGGCCGTCGGCGGTGTGTTGCTGGGCGCACTCGTATGTACCCGGATCGATGCGCTGATGTACGTCGGGATGTTCTTCCCGCTGGCTGCGCTGTCGATCGCGACGGCCTGCACCCGCGAGGTGCGAGTCGCCCGGATCCGTGCATGGCTGGTGGCCGTTGCTGTGACGGCCGCTGTGGGTGCGATCGGCTGGTGGGATCTCTCACAGCGCACCGGATATTACGCCGAGAACCTCTCACCGCAGTTGCGGTTGCTGCGAGCTGCGCTGATCGCCTCCGCGGTGGTCAGCGTGCTGGCCTTGGTCGGTGTGGTCGTTCGTGCCGGCGGTCAGGACCATCGTGCGCCAGGGTCAGCCGTCCGGTAGCGGCGATCGTCGCGGCCGTGGTGGGCGTTGTCCTGCTGTTCGGCTGGTGGGTGCGCCCGCTGGTGCAGACGGCGACGCAGGCCCAGGCACTTGCCGGCCGTTCAGACGATCCAGACGGCGGAGGGTCTGCCGATCGAGCCGTTCCGCACCTACGCGGAGGACTCGCTGCAGTGGATGGCATGGTACATCGGCGCACCCGCCCTGCTCCTTGCCATCGGTGCTCTCTGCTGGGGGACCTGGAAGGTACTCCGCGGGCCGCGGGCACCCGGCGCTGGTTACGCTCCTTGCGCTGGGCCTGGGCGCAGGCGCCCTGTACTGGTATGACCCGCAGATCACCCCCGACCAGATCTGGGCCTCCCGGCGCTATGTTCCGGCGATCCTGCCTGCGCTGGCCGTGTGGGCGACCGTGGCCGTCGCCGTCTGCGCGTCCGTACCTCGATTCCGGCAGCTCTCGCCCGGGTGGCGTTACGCGGCGGCCGGTGTCATGGCGGTTGCGCTGATCGTTCCGCCCAGCCCTGACCACGGCGCCGGTGATGTGGCAGCGCCCGCAGGGCGGCTACCTGAAGCCGGTCCTTCAGGCGTGTGACGACCTGCCCGATGATGCAGCCGTCATCGTCGTCGGCGGGTTCGCCGGTGCCACGCTGTCGCAAACGCTGCGTACCTGGTGCGACGTGCCGGTGGCGGCGGAGGGCTCTGCTCTCGGGCCGGACAAGGTCGCCGACGTCGCAGCACAGGTTCGGGCAAACGGGTACGAGTTGTTCCTGGTGGGAGCGGATCAGTCAGATCTCGCGGGGTACCAGGTCCCCGGCGGTCCCGCTGTGCAGTCGACGGCAGCAGTGGTCAATCCCTGGACGGCAGAGCAAACGCTGGATCGGCCGCCGTCGCGCTACCAGGCGCCCGGTGCCGTGCTGCCGGTGCCGACACCTTTCGCCCTGCACAGTCTTCAGGTGGGCGGTGGCCAGTAGGAGATCGACGGCGAGGGCACACTCCCCCGCCGATCATCCTCTTGACCGGATTGACGACGTCGTTCGCCGCCTGCCTCAGAGCGTCCGTTGGTCACCGGGGACGTCGTCCTGATTTGGCGGCGCCGCTCGGGGATGCGCCTTGATGATCAACAGGCTGGTGACGCCTGTGGTGGCATCCACCAGGATGTACGTCAGCCTGGAGACTGCCGCAACAGCTACGGCCGGGCCGCCCGCCAGCCCACTGACCAGCAGGAACATCAGTTCGCGGACACCTGCACCGGCCGGCACGGGGATGATCAGGAATCCCACAATCCATGCCGAGACCGCCGCGAAGGCGATGCGCGCCGGCTCCTGCTCGAAGCCGAGCCCCTTGGTGACGAGGGCAGCGGATGCACCGACCAAGAGCCAGGCGGGGGCCGAGACGGCGATCAGCCCCAGCATCCGTCCCCATGACGGTGCCTGCAGCGATATGCGTCCCTTCGACAGCTTGTCAACCAACAGGAGAATCCTGCTGAACACCGCAGGGTGCACGACGACGATCCCTGCCGGCAGCAGCAGCAGCACCAGCAGCTCCCACCGCACCCCGATGTCATCCCCCAGCATGAAGGGGACGAACAGCGCGCATGCCATGGCGCCGCCGACGCACATCAACCCCAACGACAGGAGCGTGGTTGCGTAGCCGAGGGACCTGGGGACGCCGCCGCCTCGTCGCGCGAATTCGCCACGACCCACCACCGGCCAGATACCGCCTGGCAGGTATTTGCCCAACTCCCCGGCAAAGAACCACGAGGTGGTGCTGCCGAGCCCAACCTGGGCGCCGAAGACAGTGAGGCATCGAAACCACAGCAGTGCCAGGAACCACATCCCCAGGGCAGCGGCGACGACAGCTGCGCCGATCCAGCGAAGTTCCGCAGTCAGCAGCGCGGCCCTGACCTCCGCCCACTGGGAGATCAATGCGCGCACACAGAGAGTGACGGCTATGAGGACGATGACCAGACCGACAGCCCTGAGCGCCAGTGCCCGGCGGCGGTTCCCGACCGGCGCGTCGGTTTCGTCCGGGGCGTCCACCGGGACGAAGTTACAGGCTTGGCCCCGCCGATATTGCCGTGACGTACTGGTGCCGTTGTTGGGTGGCCTCGGGAATGGTTGCTATTTTGGGGACGTTGTCGACAGCAGTGGGCCGTCAACGATGGACGCCACGATGGGTCGCGAACAAGTTCGCCTCCGCGATCGGCCGGATCCCGGTCCTTTGTATCCGAAATGAGCTGGAGAATCATGAAGCTGGTCGTGCAGGTGCCGTGTCTGAACGAGGAGCAGACCCTGCCGACGGTGCTCGGGTCCATCCCGCGGCGCATCGACGGGATCGACGAGATCGAGATCCTGGTCATCGACGACGGTTCTACCGATCGCACTGTGGAGATCGCGCACAGCTTCGGCGCGCACGTGATTCGGCACGCCAGGACGATGGGTCTGGCAAGGTCCTTCCGGGATGGCGTCGACTACGCGCTGTATCAGGGTGCGGACATCGTCGTCAACACCGATGGCGACAACCAGTATCCCCAACAGTCGATCCCCGACCTCGTCCGGCCCATCCTCGAGGGCAGGGCGGACGTCGTCATCAGCGATCGGCAAACCGACAAGATCGAGCACTTCTCGCCCTTCAAGAAGCGCATGCAGCGGTTCGGCAGCGGAGTGGTCAACAAGGCCGCCGGGACGGAACTGCCTGACGCGGCAAGTGGATTCCGTGCCTACTCGAGAGCCTCGCTGTTCCGGCTGAACGTGGTCACCCAATTCAGTTACTGCATGGAGACCATCATCCAGGCGGGAAACCGTCGCCTGAGGATTGTCAGCGTCCCGATCGTGACGAACCCGAAGACCCGGGAGTCACGGCTTTTCAAGAACATCTGGCACCACATGTTCAAATCCGGAGTTGCCATCACCCGCAGTTACCTGATGTTCCGGCCCTACATTCTGCTGGCCACTCTCGGAACCATATTCGGCGTGCTCGGGCTCATTCCGTTCCTGCGATTTGGGCTGCTGTGGTTGTTCGACGAGGCCGGCGGACACGTCCAGTCGCTGATCTTCGGTACCTCGATGTTCGTCGCTTCGCTGCTGTGCTTTGCATTGCTGATCATTGCCGATCTCCTGCGGACCAACAGGATCATTCTCGAAGAGAACCTCGAGCGCCTCAAGCACCTCCAGTACGACGATCCAAATCGCTACCCACGTTTGGTGCTGCCCCCGACGCCCGCTGCAAGTCCTCGACTGGAGGCCCAGCCGAGCCGAGCTGACCGGCACGAGTTTTCTGTCTCAGGGCAGGTGCAGACCGCTTCCGCGACCGGATCGTCACGGGGGTAGCCGCAGCGAACGGGGTGGTTCGATCCCCTTCATCGCGCCGGTCGATGCTGTCGAATTGACCGGAAACGCGACCAACGCGGTCGGGACATCGTTCGCCGGTCTCCGACGGTCGGCATTGCGCGGATCGTGAAGCCGAGTGGCCGATGCCGACTTCGTCTCGAGATGTGCTGCGCCATTCACCTTCCATTGGTCGAGCAATGGTCGGCGTCGCGCCCGAGCGTCCCACCAGTCTCACGGTCTACCAGTAGGGTCCGATTCCATGCGCGAAACACAGGTTGACGCCGACCTGACGCCGGGCCCGGACGGTCTCGGTCGGGCTGCCGGACAACGGTCCGGCAGCAAGGACGCGGCACTGGGGGCTCGCCCGGTCGACGCGGCGACGATGGAGCCGCCGACCGCCGGAACCGATGGAAACACGCGGCGGCCGCGGGATATCGCCCCGCGCTGGTTCGAGATGATGACGCTTTCCTGCATTGTCATCCTGGCAACCGTCGGATCGTCCGGTTTGCTGCTGGCCGTCATCGGCGCCTACACGACTGTTGCTGCCCTGGCGATCGGTCTGCCCCTCGCGGTGATCGGCGTCCTCATCCTGCATCGAGGCCTCCCACCGGGCGCGACCTCCCGCGCCGCGCACGTCGGAGCGGGGATCGCCGTGGCCATCGCCATCGGCTACGCCATTTTCGCCGGTATCACCCCGTCGCAGAACGTTGTGGTCTCACGCGATCCCGGGTCGTACATGACGACCGCTGTTCAGCTGACCAAGCAGGGCGCCCTGGAGATCGATGCCCGAGGCCAGGCCTTCGAAGGCATCCGGGGATTGAAGTTCTCCGGTGCAGCCGTGTACGACACCGGCCGTCCCTATCCGGCCAGGAGCGTGCCCGGCGAACCCGGCGAGGTTCGCGAATCGGGCATCATCGAGCCGCAGTTCAATCATCTCGCCTCCGTCGCCCTGGCCGTCGGCCTCGACGTCGGCGGGTACCGGCTGATGTTCCGCCTGCCGGCGCTGATCGCTGCTCTCGGTCTGCTGGCGTTGTACTCGGTGACGGTCAGGGCTACCGGCCGCCCGCTGCTCTCGCTGCTGGCGCCTGCGCTGCTGGCCGTCAGCATGCCTTTGCTCTTCGTGGCGCGAAATACCTATTCGGAGTCGTTCACCCTGGCGCTGCTCTGGGGTGCGGTTCTGGTGTTGTTGGGGGTCCACGACAAACCGCGGCCGTCCGTTGCCGCAGTCGGTGGAGTGCTGCTGGGCGCGCTCGTGTGCACCCGGATCGATGCGTCGATGTACGTCGGCATGCTTTTCCCGTTGGCCGCGGTATCCATCGCCACTTCCGGGTCGCGAGCGGTTCGGGTCGCTCGCATCCGGGCGTGGCTGTCGGCGGTGGTGGCGACCGCCGTTGTCGCCTCGATCGGTTGGTGGGATCTCAACCAGCGCACAGGCCTTTATGTCGAACATCTGTCCCCGCAGTTGCGACTTCTGGTCAAGGCGCTGATCGCATCCGCCGTGCTCAGCGCAGTGGCGGTGGCCGTGTGGTCCCTCGTCCCGCAGATCCGCAGTTTCTGCGCCAGAGTCAGCCGGCCGATCGCGACGATCGCAGCGGCGGTAGTAGGGGCGGCGATGCTCTTCGGTTGGCTTGTCCGGCCGCAGATCCAGACCTCGAGGTCGACGCAGAGACTGCCGGTGGTGCAGGCGGTTCAGCAGCGGGACGGGCTGCCGTTGGAACCGTTCCGCAACTACGCAGAGGACTCTCTGCAATGGATGTCCTGGTACATCGGTGCTCCCGCCTTACTGCTCGCGATCGGTGCTCTCATCTGGGGCACGTGGAAGGTACTCCGGGGAAGAGGTCACTCGGCGCTGGTCACCCTGCTCGTGCTGTGCTTGGGGGCGGGCGCACTGTATTGGTACGCCCCTCAGATCACGCCGGACCAGATCTGGGCTTCCCGGCGCTTCGTACCGGCAGTTCTGCCCGCACTCGCCGTGTGGGCCACTGTGGCTCTGGCCGTGTGTGCTTCTGTGCGACGGGTGCGACGCCTGCCACGGACGATGCAACACGCAGTGGCCGGGGCCGCGGCGATTGTTCTGATCGTTCCACCGGCTGTGGTCACCTCACCGGTGATGTGGCAGCGCTCGCAGGCCGGCTACCTCCAGCCGATCCTGGCATCGTGCGACGCTGTCGGTCCCGATGCAGCTGTGATCGTCGTCGGCGGATGGGCGGGGGCAACCCTGCCTCAGTCGCTGCGCTCGTGGTGCGACGTGCCGGTGGCGGCGGCGGGAACCGGTCTGGGGCCGGACAAAGTCGCCCAGGTGGCCGCGCAGGTGCGGGACAACGGGTATCGGTTGGTCCTTCTCGCTGCGGACGCCGCCAGTCTCAAGGGCTACCAGGTCGATGGAAGGCCGTCGATCCGGTCAACCGCCGGTGTGGTCAATCCCTGGACGCCGGAAGCGACACTGGATCGACCCCCGTCGAAGTACGTGGCGCCGGGTGATGTGTTGCCTGTTCCGGAACCGTTTGCGCTCCACATCCTGGAAGTCGGCGCACCCTAGGGGCGCGTCCGAGCATTCGATCCTGATCGTGAGGGCACTAGCTGGCCTCGACTGGCGCCGATCGCGACCGAGCCGAGACTCTCAGCCGGCCCGACCCATGGCGACGGGCGACCTGAGTGAGGTCGCGCCGACTCAGCTGGTCGGCCGTTCGAGCAGGAACACCATGGTCGGGAGTGCAGGACGGACAGCACGCTGAATCGGCTTGGGCGCACGCAGCAGCAACCCGACGGCACCGCGTGCGCCTTCCACCTGGCCGAGAATGGTGAGCGCGTCCAGCGTTCCATCGGTCACGTCAAGCCCGGTGCGACGCAACGCGGCGCTGAGCTCCCGTCTGGCGTACGGATCGACGTCATAGACCTTCCCCGCACGCAGCAGCTGGACATACCGGCTGCGCAGGCGTCGTGGCAGCCAGCTCACGATCGGAATCTTGAAGTGCGGCTCGATGATCGCCCACCTGCTCGGGGTCGCGATGTAGCCGAGTCCACCGGGCCGCAGCACGCGGGCGATCTCTTGCAGGTGCAGACGCTGGTCCGTTCGGGTACCAACGTGCTCGACGACGTGGTTCGACACGACGACGTCGAACGTCGCATTCTCGAACGGCAAGCGCACACCGGTCGTGAGAGCGAATCGGTAGCCATCGGTGTCCAGTCTGGTGTCCATGGTGTCGATGCTCACCACGTCGCCGTCCGGGCCGGCTGCATGGGCGAGCTCGGCAGAGATCACACCGGCCCCGGTTCCGATTTCCAGCACCCTGACGCCGATCAGGGGGCGGCGCGCCTGGATCAAGGCGATGATTTTCCGGGCTTTTTTACGGCGTAGCTCGATATCGGGCTTCGAATGCTCGCGCCATCCCCCCGAAGGCTCGCTCGGCCCCCCCGAAGCTTCGCTCGGCGCTGCGGTGTGATCGCTCATTTGTCTCAGCCTCAGGTGTCGTCGGGATCGGCGGCGGAAAGGGAAGTCGAATCTGGTGTCTTTCTACCTCGTACGGTCCCGAGCAAGACGGCGGCCAGGATGACCAGTCCGATTTGCGCAGCGATACGGTCGACGGCTGTGGCCGCGACGGATTCGCTTGCGCTGAGCCCGACGGCGACACCGATGATGCCAGCCAATACCTCTCGCAGGCCGAGGCCTGCCGGGAAAATGCCGATCGCGGCCGCCAAGATCATCGACGCGCTCAGCGCCACTGCCTGAGCGGGCGCGATTGTCTGCCCGAGCACTTGGAATGCGAGATAGATTCGGACACTGGAGATCACCACAGTGGCCAGCTCGACGATGAGCAATTTGCTGAAGTGGCGCAATGCCAGGCCCCTGTTGGCCCTGCGGAGCAGGAGCCAGACCGAGACGAACCCGATGAGCGCGATGCCGTGCAGGACCGGGACGGTGTACTGCGCTCCCGGCCGCCAGATCAGCAATGTGCCCGTGGCGAAGCTACCCACTGCCACCCAGGCGATCCCGCTGGCAGCGTTGGCCGCGAGCGCCCGGCGGTAGGTGGTGCCCTGAGCGCGCAACGCCTGGGTGCGAACCATGATGCCGCCCGGGACCGGCAGCAGATTCGCAGCAGTGGCGAGAACGGTCAGCCGTCCGGCCTCGAGCCAGGACACCCGGTGACCGCTGATCGCGGCCATCACCCGGTACTCACCGGCGTTCGCCACCACGGTCAGCGGGGTCGTGACGAACACGAGCAGAAGCGCCACCCACCAGTGCAATTGCACGTCGTCAGGCAGGTTGACGAACGAGATCACGCTGACGACGGCGAACAACACCAGGGCGATCCCGAGCAGCCACCGCTTCGCTGCCGGGGAGCGCGATCGCTGGTTCATCACAGACTCGAGGCGTAGCGCCGCAAGCATCCAGCGTTTGCGTGGGCGGAGTTCCGGCGGCCCAACCGGATCAGCAGACGCGTCTTCCACGTTGTCGGGCCGGGCGGTCACGTCAGGCATAGTAATCCGCATGGCTGGCCGACCCTCCGCACCACTTCGTGTTCTGGTCCTGGCCACAACGTTTCCGGCCGCATGTGGCGACGGAACGCCGGAGTTCGTGCTGACGTTGTCCTCGGCGCTTGCCGAGGTGGGCGTCGATGTCACGGTTCTGGTGCCCAGAGTCGCCGGCGGTCGTCAGGACGAGACCATCGAGGGTGTCAAGGTGCGGCGGTTCGCCTACTTCCCCGAGCGGTTCGAGGGGCTGGCCGACGGCGCGATCATGGCGCGCCTTCGCGAGCAACCCAGGCGGTGGGCGGAAGTTCCGACGTTGGTGGGGGCATTTCTGGCAGCAGCCGGTAGGGAGGTACACCAGCGACGGCCGGATGTCATTCATGCACATTGGGTTGTGCCGGCGGGGCTCGTTGCCCGTGCCGTGCACGGTGGCGCCGGACGACAGCGATCGTTGCCGTACGTGGTCACTGCGCACGGCGCCGATGCGTACGTGCTTCGCTCGAAGCCGGCCGAATTGGCAAAGGCGGCCGTGATGCGTCGTGCGGCCGCGACTGTGCCGGTTTCCACAGCGATCGGCCGGGAGCTCGGTCGGCTCGGTCAGGTGACCGACCCTATTCCGATGGGCGTGGATGTGCACCGAATCAAGGCCGAGGCGGGCGAGCGCCGGCCGGAGCCGGGACGAGTGCTGTTCGTCGGGCGCCTTGTCGAGAAGAAGGGTGTCGACGTACTGCTGCGTGCACTCGGCGACGTACCGTCGTCACGACTCATCGTCGTCGGCGACGGCCCCAGGCGCGCAGATCTGGAGTTGCAGGCCGCAGCTGCCGGCCTGGCCCGACGGGTGGTGTTCCGTGGTCAGCAACCTCGCGCTGAGGTGATGGCTGAGCTCGCGCGCGCTGCGGTCGTCGCCATCCCGTCGCAGGTGGGCGCGGGCGGCGACCAGGACGGCACGCCCGTCGTGCTTGGCGAGGCGATGGCCGCCGGCGTCCCGGTCGTCGTCTCGGACATCGGTGGACTCACGGACCATGTGCTCGATGGGCGCACGGGTCGGGTGGTACCGGCCGGTTCCGCCGAGGCGCTGGCCCGAGCGTTATCCGATCTGCTTGACCATCCGGAGCGGGCGGCGACGCTCGCGGCGGCCGCATCGTCGGCCATCATCGGCACGCTGGACCTTGGGAGCGTCCGCGACCGGTACCACGCGACTTTGGCAGCGGCGGCCTCTCGGTGATCGCGATCATCCATGCCTACAGTCGGGCAAACGCCGGCGACGGCTTGCTCGTAGACCTCACGTTGGACCGGCTGGGCCGGCTTGGGATCTCGCCGAGCAACTGCACACTGCTCGCGCTCGACCACGGGTCGTTCGGTGATCTGCCGTCCGTGGTCAAGGTCGGCACTGCCGGACGATCGTTCGACATGGAGCTGGTGCGGGCAGTTCCAGCGGGTGCGGGCATGCTCGCCGGCAGCGTCCACGGCCGTCTGGGGATGGGCCGCGCAGCCGAGGTTTTCGCCGCCGCCGACGCAGTCGTGGCTGTGGGCGGTGGATATCTGCGTGCAGGAAATCCGGTCAACTCGCTCGGGACCGCCGTCAACCATCTCCCGCAGCTTCGTTCGGCCGCCAGGTCGGGAAGACCATCGATCTATCTCCCGCAGAGTGTGGGGCCACTGGCAGGTCCTATCGGCAGCGCTGTTCGGTCGGCACTCCGAGGCGTCGATCTGGTGCATGTCCGCGACGACAGGTCGGCAGCTGTGCTGAGCGGTCTGCCGAATGTTCGACGAACGCCCGACTTGGCCGTGTTGGACGTCGCCGAGCGGTTCACCAATGCGCCGCGGCGAACTGCCGAAGGACCTCCGGTGCTCGTGGCCCGCGGGCTTACCGAACCCGAAGACTACGTCCAACGACTGCGCTCACTCGCCGAGAAGCTGGGTGCTGTTGTCTGGGCGGTTCAGGCGGAGGGCTTCGCGACCAAGAGCGATCGCACCTTCTATGAGTTATCGGGCTTTCCCCCGGCCGGGCGCCTCGCCGAGATTCTCGCTCAGAATGATCCGGGACCGGTGGTCTCCGTACGCCTCCACGGCGCTTTGCAGGCATTGTTGGCCGGTGTGCCCGCCGTGCACCTGGGCTATGAACGGAAGAGTTGGGGGGCGTATCAGGATCTGGGCCTGGGTGAGTGGGTGCACAATGCCCGCCGCTTCGATCCGCAAAAGGTGGCAGCTCAGGTCGATGAGCTCAGGTCCGATCCGGGCCGATTCTGGGCCGCGATTTCCGGGCGGCGTGCGTCACTGGTCGAAGACTCGGAGCGACTCACACAGTCCCTTCGGATAGCGCTCGGTGGCCGATCGTGATGTGCGTTGCTATCTGGGCAACTCTCACCTGAGCCGGATTACATGGCCTCTTTGAACGGCCTGGCCAGCGCCGCCCGAACCGCATTGCTCAGATCCCCGGTCTCCGGCGGAAGCGCATCCACCGGCCAGAACCGCAGGTCGTCGGACTCCGAGGAGATCGCCGGCAGCGCACCTGAGGGCGCCACCGTCCGGAACAGCACGTCGAAATGGCGGGTGGGCACGCCGAGCGAACACGTGACGGGGTGCACGTCCAGGTGGATCGGGTCGGGGTCGATGGTCAGCCCGTCGATGCCGGCTTCCTCGGTCGCCTCGCGGAGTGCCGCGGCGGCGATCGTGCCGTCCTTCTTCTCGACGTGCCCCCCGAGCTGCACCCACCGTTTCACCCGTGGGTGCAGGGTCAGCAGGGTCTGTGACAGGTCCGCGGACAGCACGACGGTGCTCGCGGTGATGTGCCCGGGCACGCAGGACCGTTTGGTGGCGTCCGGCCGGGCCTCGAGGAAGCCGAGGAAGGACTCCCGGAGTGCGCTCTGGCACAGGTCAGGCGCGTTCCAGGCGCGCAGCATGGCGGTGGCGTCGTCGTGCGTTTTCACCGAACACCCAACGTGACGGAGACACCCGTCTGCACCCGGACACCCCGGGCGAACGGCGTGAGCAGGCCGGTCGCGGTCACCGCAGCACCAGACCGCCCTGCGCGGGCGACCGAGGACCGAACGGCTCGAAGGGGTGGCCGATGCCGACGGCGCCCAGCGGTTCCCAGTCGTCGGGTAGCTGCAGCACCGACCGCACCACCGCGGGACAGAAGATGGTGGAGGAGATCCACGCCGAGCCCAGCCCCTCGGCGGCCAGCGCCACCAGCAGCGCCTGCACAGCGGCTCCGCCGGCGACGGTGAACATGGTGCGTTCGGCCGCCCGTCGGCGATCGTCGGGGTAGTCGTGCCGGCCCTCGCCGATGACGAACGGCACCACGATCTCGGTGGCGTCCCGCAACACCTGGCCGCGCGCCACCCGGCGGGCGATCCGCTCGGTGGACCAGCCGTCGTCGGCGAGGTCGGCCTCCCAGGCGGCCTGCATCGCCTCGAGAAGGGTGGTGCGGTGCTCCCGAACGAGCACGAAGCGGACGGGTCGGGTGTGGTGCGGGGCCGGTGCGGTGAGCGCGATGTCGACGCAACGGGCCAGGACGGTCGGGTCGACGGGTTCGCCGGTGAAGGTCCGCAGCGTGCGGCGCAGCAGCACCGCCTCCCGCCGGCCCTGCTCGATCGCCAGATCGGTGCCCAGCCGGAAGAGGTCCTCGTCACGCGGCCGGATCAGCGACGCAGCCCCGGCTTCGTCGGCGACAGGGGCGGGCAGCCCCCGGGCCACGGCCACTGGAACCGCGGCCAGCTTGCCCTTCACCAGGTCACCGGCCGCGGCGAGCTCGTCGCCGACGGCGACCTGGGTCACCACCAGTTCGTTGCCGTGCGGGTCCACGTCGCCGCGCAGGTCCGCCAGCACCTGGACCCCGGCGGCGCCGATCGCGACGTCGGTGACGCCCATCCGCCAGGCCCGGCCCTGGGTGTCGGTGATCACCACACCCACATCCAGCCCGCGCGCCGCGAGGTCCGCGCGCAGCCGGGCGGCGGATCCGTCCGGATCCTCGGGCAGCAGCGCGATCTCGTCGGCCAGCACGTTGGAGGCATCGACGCCGGCGGCGGCGGCGACGATGCCGAGCCGGTTCTCGACGATCTTCGTCCGGGCCACCTGTGCCACCAGCCGCACCGTTTCGTCATCGACGATCCTGCGCCGCAGCGCATCCCGCTGCTCCGGGTCGGTGGGCGCGGGCACCAGCCTGCCCTCCACCTTGGACACCACCTTGGAGGTGACCAGCAGCACGTCGCCATCGCGTAGCCACGGGGCGGCCTCGACGACGGCACCGGCGAGGTCGTCACCGGGTCGGAACTCCGGCAGTCCGGGCACCGGCAGGATCTGCAGCCCGCGGGGTGCGGGCGCGTCCGAACCGGCGCCGGGAGACCCTGCGGCGGACATCAAGCCGCCGGTGCGGACATCACCGCCGCCCGCCGGCGATCCGTCGCCGGACACGGACCCGCTGGTCGCGGAAGCGGCATCGGGGGCGGCTGCACCGTCAGCGGACACCGGCCACCTCCACGCACGCCGCGACCATCACCGCGGTGGCCATCGGATCGGACATCAGCAGCGGCCGCTGCACCACGGTCACCCCGGGGATGTCGGCGGTGTCGTCACCGGCGATGAGGAAGGCGTCCAGGATGCCGCCGTGCGACCGGGCGCCGTAGTGCCGGCCGATACCCTCCGCGCTGCACTCGACGCCGATCGCCTCCAGGCACTTGTCGGCGTGCCCGCGCACCGGGTTGCTGCCGATGACGGGGGAGACCCCGACGACCGGAGCGGAGGCGCGCCGGAGTGCGTCCCGGATGCCCGGCACCTCGAGGATGGTGCCGATGGACACCACCGGATTCGACGGCGCGACGAGGACGAGGTCGGCGGCCTCGATGGCCTCCACGACTCCCGGGCCGGGCAGGGAGTCCTCGGCGCCGATCGGCTTGATGGACAGCGCGGGCAACCCCGCCCGGTAGCGGATCCACCACTCCTGGAAGTGCAGTGCGACCAGCGGCGGGGTCCCGGTGGCACGACCGGCCTCGATGGCCGCCTCGGATGGTTCCGGATCGGCCACGACGACATGGGTCTCGACCCGGCTGTCGGTCATCGGCAGCAGCGTGACGCCGGTCTGCCACCGCTCACACAGCGCACGGGTGACGTCGGACAACGGGTACCCGGCGTCGAGCATCCGGGTTCGGACCAGGTGCGTCGCGATGTCCTTGTCGCCGAGGGAGAACCACGGGGCTTCGGCGCCGTAACCGGCGAGCTCACCGGAGACGGTCCAGGTCTCCTCAGCCCGTCCCCAGCCCCGCTGCCGGTCGGAGACCCCGGCCAGCGTGTACATGCAGGAGTCCAGGTCCGGGCAGATCTGCAGGTTGTGCAGCCGGATGTCGTCGGCGGTGTTGACGATCGCGGTGACCTCGTGCTCGGTGCTGCGGCCGGGGTACTCCCACGGCAGACCCTCGGGTGGCGCACCGAACGTCGCCGGCGCCGGCCCGTAGGCGTTCCAGCCGAGGTACTGCTTCACCCCGAGCAGGAACTTGGCGCCACCGATTCCCCCCACCAGGACAGCGATCTTCACGGCTGCCGATCCTTCCAGAACCCGCGCCGGCCCCGCGCCATCCGGCTCGGCCGCACGGTGGGGACGCAGCCGCCGGCCCCGGGACGCCGGGAACCGCGATTGCCGTTGGCATGCGACATGGTCGCCGCGCCGCGGTCTGCCGAGCGGGGGTCTATCCCCACCAGGCAAGTCGAGTCGCCAGTTCAGTGCCCTTCAGCGACGCTGAAGGGCACGCAATCGGCGACTCGAATGGCAGAACAGCGCACAAGCTGGGCCAGGGGAAGGCGCTCGGCGGGCGCGGGACGCCTGGGACGAGCGGGACAGACCGCCAACCACCCGAGCCCGATCACCCGAGCCGCGACCAGGCGAGTGGCAGGCGCTCGAGCCGGAGCCGGCACTGTCACGCCCAGAACCGGAACAACTGGCCGCCGATCGCGGCCAGTCGCTCGCTGCCGCCGAACAGGTCGAGCAGCGCGTACCCGGCGTCGAACAGCCATCGGCCGGCCTGCGGGACGGAGATCAGGATCGCGAACACGGCCAGTGGCAGCCATGGCCGGACGGGTCTGATCCGCTCCTTGAACCGCGGCGACAGGTACGGCTCGAGGATCCCGAAGCCGTCGAATCCGGGGATCGGCAGCAGGTTCAGCACGCCCGCGACGAACTGCAGCAGCGCGAGGTAGGACAACGCCGCGCCGAGCACCGAGTTCATCCCGCCCGAGACCAGCGCCAACGCCACGCCGCACAGCATGTTGGTGACCGGACCGGCGGCGGACACCACGCTCGCGAACCAGTGGCGGCGCAGCCGGCCCGGTTCGACCAGCACGGCGCCGCCGGGCAGCGGGATGCCGCCGACGGCGAGCACGATGAGCGGGATGACGATGCTGTACGTCGCATCGGTGTACCGGGCCGGGTTGAGTGTGAGGTAGCCGCGGGCCCGCACCGAGGTGTCCCCGCCGACCAGGGCGACCAGGGCATGGGCGAACTCGTGCAGGCACAGGGTGATCACCCAGCCGCCGAGCACCACAGCGAAAACCCACACA
Organism: uncultured Actinomycetota bacterium; assembly: GCA_963785455.1. Lineage (GTDB taxonomy): Bacteria > Actinomycetota > Actinomycetes > Mycobacteriales > Nakamurellaceae > Nakamurella. The sequence continues at coordinate 141,906 of CAWAVL010000017.1, read as the reverse complement.
CCGACCGGCAGGCCCAACGGGGAGGTGTCACTCTGCGCGGCCAGGCCTGCCGCCGCGGTCACCACGACGAGCGCCGGGAAGATCCAGCTGCCGCGGGAAGGGTTCGCCATGCCCCCAGTGTGACTGCTGCTCCTGTGACGGTCGGTAACCGACGACGCCGCGAAGACCGCGGACCGTCCCGAAAGTGTCAATCTTGCTCGGCGGCCCCGTATAGCACCCTTCGGAGCTTGACGAGACGAGGGACACACGGGTGTAATCACATCGGTGTTATTCGCCGGTCGGGCTCGTTGGTTCCGCGGCAGAAGCGATACCGCAGATCCCCATTGTCGAGCCCGGCGCTCGGGCGCCAGCCCCGGTGAACCGGTCGCCGGTTGCGATCATCTCGCGCCGTGCACCACGAGAGGACATGGCACGTGACCCATCTGGGGGAGATCTCCATGCGACAGGTCCCGTTGGCGCTCGTCGAGAGCGCCGAACCGGAATGGCACGAACGTGCCCTGTGCGCACAGACCGATCCCGAGGCGTTCTTCCCGGAGAAGGGCGGCTCGACCAGGGAGGCGAAGAAGATCTGCACCGGCTGCGAGGTGCGCTCGGAATGCCTGTCCTACGCCCTCGCGCACGACGAGCGGTTCGGCATCTGGGGTGGCCTGAGCGAGCGGGAACGCCGGCGCCTCAAGCGCGCCGCCGGCTGACGGGCCCATCCGGCGACGACGGCCCCAGTGGCCGTCGGTCCCCGCACCCGCGACGCCACCACACCGTCACAACCGGACCACCACAACCGCACCGTCACCGCCGATCGGGGAGCACGGCGGGGCCGCGCGGGCGGGTCGAGTGCGGTCGGTCCAGTTGCGGTAGGTCCAATTGCGGTGGGTGCAAATTGCGGTGGGTCCAGCTGCGGCGGACCGATGCGGGCGCGGCTGGCCCGACGGGCGGACCGAGCAGGTCCGGGCGTGCCCGGTGTGATGGTCATGACGTTCAAATCGCCCGACCATCGAGCTCGGGCAGAAGCGACACCTGGGCCGGTTAGTCTCGGATCATGCGGTTGATCCTGAACATCATCTGGCTCGTGCTCTGCGGTTTCTGGATGGCGGTCGCGTACGTCATCACCGGCATCATCGCCTGCATCCTGATCATCACCATCCCGTTCGGCATCGCGTCGTTCCGGATCGCCGGGTTCGCCCTGTGGCCGTTCGGCCGGACCATGGTGAACAGGCCGGACGCCGGTGCACCGTCGTTCATCGGCAACGTCATCTGGTTCCTGTTCGCCGGGCTCTGGCTGGCCATCGGCCACCTCGTCACCGGCGTCGCCCTGGCGATCACGATCATCGGCATCCCGCTGGCGCTGGCCGACTTCAAGCTCATCCCGATCTCGCTGGCCCCGCTGGGCAAGGACATCGTCCCGCTCGCCGACCGGTACCGGTTGCAGACCGTCGGCTGACCGCGTCGGGTCGCAGCGTCAGTCGACCGGCCCGCCGTCACCGGCCTCGCCGAGCACCGCGCTGACCTGCTCGCCCAGTACCTCGGCGACCAGGTCCCCGAGGTCGCCGGCGTCGCTGGACCGCACCTCCAAAGGCCTGCGGTACACCACGATGCGGGCCTTGGTGGGTCGGCCGCGGACGTCGACACCGGGCGGCAGGAAGCGGGTCAGCGGCACGCCGCCGTCCAGCACCACCTCGTCGGACGGCAGTTCGGCTCCGTCAACCGGCAGCGCCGGCACCTCGTCGACGGCGAACTCGATGGCGTCGAGCCGACCGGGCCACCGCTCCTCCAGGTCCGCGACCGCCTCCAGCACCGCCTGGTCGAAGCGCTCGGCCCGGGTGCGGGCACCGGGCACCTCCGCCGGCAACAGCGGGGTGCGCAGGCCGCGGCCACGGCGATCCCGGCGCCCGCGCATCGGATCGGCGGAGGTGGGCGGCCGGCGCGCGAGGAAGGGGCCGGTCGACCGGGCGCGACCGGAGCCGGACGCGCGGGCTCGCCGCGACGGATCTGGTTCGTCGGCCACCATGTCGGCGCCAGTCTAGGACCGACTCTCGGCGCGCCGCCGCGGCCCGCCCGGAGCCCGGGCGTTATCGTGCCGCAGTGGCCAGACTGCGACGATGTTCACGGAGCGGTTGCACCAACCCCGCCGTCGCCACCTTGACCTTCGCCTACGCGGATTCCACGGCCGTTGTCGGTCCGCTGGCCACCGCCGCGGAGCCGCACTCCTACGACCTGTGCGCTGCCCACGCGCAGGGCCTGACCGCGCCCAAGGGGTGGGAGGTGGTCCGCCCGGACGAGGAACTCGCCGACGCGGCCGCGCGCAGCGACGACCTGGAGGCGCTGGCCAACGCGGTCCGGGAGGCCGGGCGCGCCGAACGCGCCCCGGAGCCGGTCGCCACCGAGACCGGCCGGCGCGGTCACCTGCGGGTGCTGCGCACCCCCGAGGAGTAGCCCGGGCGGACCAGCGGAAAGGCTCCCAGGCGGGGCCCTCCGGGTAGGGTCTGCGCTGAGTCAGCCGTCCCCGCACGGTGGCGCGCGCCGCCGTATTGCCGCGCAGCACGAGCAGGGCGCGCGAGGCCTGACAGCATCGAAGGCCCGACAGCATCGAAGGGGAGTGACAGATGGGGCAACCGGCCGCGGCACGCGCCGGCTCGGTGACCACGGTGCACGGTGATCCGGCAACCGGCGCCGCGGACCGGCCGAGACTGACCGAGTTCGTCAAGGCCTACGACGTCCGCGGGCTGGTCGGCAGCCAGCTGACCGCCGAGGTGTGCCGGGCGCTGGGTCATGCCTTCGCCCGTTTCGTTGCCGACGGTGGTGCCGACGGTGGTGCCGATGGTGGTGCAGGCGCCGTCGTCATCGCGCACGACATGCGCGACTCCTCGCCCGAACTGGCCGGCGCCTTCGCCCAGGGCGTGACCGGCGCCGGACTCGACGTCGTGATGGCCGGCCTCGCCTCGACCGACCTGCTGTACTTCGCCTCCGGCACCCTGGAAATGCCCGGCGCGATGTTCACCGCCTCGCACAACCCGGCCAGCTACAACGGGATCAAGATGTGCCTGGCCGGGGCCGTGCCGATCAGCCTGGACACCGGTCTGGCCCGGGTCCGTGACGATGCGCAGGACATCCTCGACGGCACGCGCGCGCCCGTCCCGGCCGACCCGCCCGGCACCATGGGCGGCCGCAACCTGCTGGCGGACTACGCCGACTACCTGCGTTCACTGGTCGACCTGACCGGTATCCGGCCGCTGCACGTGGTGGTGGACGCAGGGAACGGCATGGCCGGTTACACGGTGCCCGCCGTCTTCGACGGTCTGCCGCTGCGGGTGGAGCCGCTGTACTTCGAACTCGACGGCACCTTCCCCAACCACGAGGCGAACCCGCTGGAACCGTCGAACCTGGTCGACCTGCAGCAGGAGGTCAGGAGGACCGGCGCCGACATCGGGCTCGCCTTCGACGGCGACGCCGACCGATGCTTCGTCATCGACGAGCGCGGTGAACCGGTGTCGCCCAGCGCGATCACTGCCCTGGTCGCCACCCGTGAGCTGGTCCGGCACCCGGGCGCAACGGTCCTGTACAACCTGATCTCCTCCCGCGCGGTGCCGCAGATCGTCACCGAGGCCGGCGGGGTGCCGATCCGCACCAGGGTGGGGCACTCCTTCATCAAGGCCGAGATGGCTGCCACCGACGCCGTTTTCGGTGGTGAGCATTCGGCTCACTACTACTTCGCGGACTTCTTCCGCGCGGACACCGGCATGCTCGCCGCGATGCACGTGCTGGCCGCGCTGGGCGGGCAGGACCGGCCGCTGTCGCAGTTCGCCGCCGAGTACGAGCGGTACTCCGACTCGGGCGAGATCAACTCGACGGTGCGCGACGCCGCGGGAAAGCTGGCCGAGATCAGGGCCTGGGCGGCGGAGCGCGGCGCCGAGGCCGACGACCTCGACGGTGTGACCGTCAGCCTGCCGGACGGGCGGTGGTTCAACGTGCGCTCCAGCAACACCGAGCCACTGCTGAGGCTGAACGTCGAGGCCGGCGATCCGGCGGCGATGACGGCCCTGCGGGACGAGATCCTCGCTCTCATCCGGTCCTGACCGCCGCCCGACCACCCGCTCCACAACAGACCGGGGCGCCCGCACCCCAGCAGCACCGGCACCACACCCGACAGCCCGGAGCCGACCGCCGTTCGAGCGAGCGGCCGGACGGTACAGACGAGAAAGATGGAGAAATGACCGAGCCGCAGGACGCGCCCGTCGGATGGGACATCGACCCCGTTCTGTTGGAGGTGCTCGCGTGTCCCGCCGAGCACCACGCCCCGCTGCGGCCGGGCACCCCGGAGGACCCGGCGGCGCCCGCGCTGACCTGCACCGAATGTGGTCGCATCTTCCCGGTCAGGGACGGCATCCCGGTGCTGTTGCTCGACGAGGCGATCGGCGGTCCGGGATTGGGTGCGGTGTCGTGACCGAGCAACGCACCGTCGACCTGCACGACGGGGCGAGCCTGACCGCCGCGGACGTCGCGGGATTGCTGCCGGCCGCGGCGCTGGCCGGCGCTCAGGTCCGCTCGGCGGCCGAACAGGTTGCCGGGCTGCCGGCGTTCGACCGGCCGCGCGCGCTCGTGGTGATCGGGGCCACCGCCGCGGTGGACGCCTGCCTGCTCAGTGCGCTGATCGGCGCCCGCGCCCCGGCCCCGGTGCTGGCCGCCACCGCGCTGCCCGGGTGGGTCGGCGCCCTGGACATCGTGGTGGTGCTGGCGGCCTCACGGGACGACCTGGCGGCCGCCGAGGCGGCCGCCGAGGCCGGCCGGCGGGGGGCCAGGGTGGTGGTCCGCGGACCGTCCGAGGGTCCGGTCGCCGCCGCGGCCGGCCGGGACCTGGTCGAGCCGCAGATGTCGCTGCCCGAGGCGCTGGCCGGCACCGGCCGGTTCGCCCTGCTGGCGGCCGTTGCCGCCGCTGCCGGGCTGGCGCCCCGGCCCGACTTCGCCGGGGCGGCCCAGCAACTCGACGCGCTGGCGCTGGCCTGCCATCCATCGTCGGAGTTCTTCGTCAATCCGGCGCTGACGCTGGCCGAGCAGCTGTCGGCCGGCACACCGCTGTTCATCGGCACCGACCCGGTCGCCGATGCGCTGGCCTGTTCCGCCGTCCAGTCTCTCGCCGGGCTCGCCGGCTACGCCGGGTCGTTCCTGGGTGCGGGACAGGCCGCGACGTCCCCGCCGGTGATCGCCCGAGCCGCCGCCCGCGGCGGGTCCGGTGCCCCCGGCGACGTGTTCTACGACCCGTACGACGACGACGGTGAAGAGCCCAGTGGCCAGCAGATCAGCCCGGTACTGGTCGTCGGCCCGTCCGCACACGGCTCCTCCGGGCCGCTCACCGGAACGGGTCTGCTGCCGGGCGGCCGGTCACTCGAACCCGTCCCGTTCGGTGCCGGCCTGCCGCCGGCGCGCTCGGCGCTGGCTGCCGCGCTCGAGGCGGCGCTGCCCCGGGCGCTGTGCATCGGACCGGAGGAGCTGCCCGACACGACGGACCACACCGGGCAGGACGCGGATCGGTTCGGCGCGGACGACCGTCCGCTGGAGCCGGGCGCGCCGGCGGACGAGTTGCCACAACGGGACGCCTTCACCTGGACCGTGGTGATGATGAGCCGCATCGACTTCGCCGCGGTGTATCTCGGCCTGCTGACCGGGGCCCGGCCGCCGATGGACTCGCCGGACGGACTCGGCCGCACCGGTCGCGCCGCAGGACGGCCGCCGGGCGCCCCGGCCGCCGGCGCCTGGACGGAAGCGGAGCCCGGTTCGTGGAGTTGATGCGGAACCGGATCCGGCCCTACGCCTGGGGCTCGCGCACGGCGCTGGCCGAGCTGCAGGGCGAGCCGTTCCCCTCGCCGCACCCGCAGGCCGAGTTGTGGATCGGGGCCCACCCCGGTGATTCCTCGGTGTTGCTCGACGATGACGGCGAGCGCCCGCTGGTGGACGTCATCGCCGCCGACCCGGTGTCGACCCTGGGCACTCGGGCGCACGAGGCGTTCGACTCGCGGCTGCCGTTCCTGTTGAAGGTCCTCGCCGCAGCCGAGCCGCTGTCCCTGCAGGCCCATCCGTCCGCGGAGCAGGCCGAGCGCGGGTTCGCCCTGGAGGAGGCGGCGATGATCCCGATGGCGTCGCCGCGCCGAAACTACCGGGACAGCTGGCCGAAGCCGGAGCTGATCACGGCGTTGACCGAGTTCCACGCCCTGTGCGGATTCCGGCAACCGGCCGTCACCGTGCGCCTGCTGGGCGCCCTGCAGGTTCCGCAGCTCGACCACTACCTGGTCCTGCTCTCCGGCCAGCAGGACGCGCACGGCGTTCGGGCGCTGTTCTCCTCGCTGATCACCATCCCACCGGTCACCCTGGGGCCGCTGCTGGCCGCAGTGCTGGACGCGTGTGTCCGCAATGTGCGCGACGGTGGCGATTTCACCGCCGAGTACCGCACCGCCCTCGAGTTGGGGGAGCGCTACCCGGGCGATCCCGGTGTGTTGGCGTCGCTGCTGCTCAATCGCATCACCCTGCAACCCGGTCAGGCGCTGTTCCTGCCGGGCGGCAACCTGCACGCCTACCTGTCCGGGACCGGCGTGGAGATCATGGGGAACTCGGACAACGTGCTGCGCGGGGGCCTGACGCCCAAGCACGTCGATGTGCCGGAACTGATGAAGGTGCTCGACTTCACGCCCGGCGACGTGCAGGTGCTGCACGGCGACCCGGTGGGTCCGGGGCAATGGGTGTACCCCACCCCGGTGTCGCAGTTCCGGCTGTGGCGGCTGCAGCCGGACGCCGACGGCATCGAGCTGCGCCACGACGGGCCGCAGGTGCTGCTGACCGTGGACGGCAAGTTGGAGGTCACCGGTGCCGGCGGCCGTCACCTGACGCTGGAACGCGGACGCTCGGTGTGGATCGCGGCCGACGAGGGACCGGTCCGGATCAGCGGTGCCGGCACCGCCTTCCGGGCCACCGACGGGCTACCCGAGTAGTTCTCGGCGGTAGGGCTTTTCGGGCCGATGCGCCCGTGGATGCGGGCGGCGAGAGAATCCCTTCCGGCGGTGTCATCGCCCGTGACGGTGGGTAAAGGCTGCTCGAAAAGGCGGCCGTCGACCGCCTCCGTCGGCACGAAAGGCCCAGCCATGAGCGGTTTGTGGCGCACGAAATCGGTCGAACAGTCCATCCAGGACACCGATGAGCCCGGGCGCAAGCTGAAGAGATCGTTGTCGGCCTGGGACCTCACCGTTTTCGGCGTCGCGGTCGTCATCGGCGCCGGCATCTTCACCCTCACCGCCCGGGTGGCAGCCACCACCGCCGGACCGTCGGTGTCCATCTCGTTCGTGATCGCCGCGATCGCCTGCGGTCTCGCCGCGATGTGCTACGCCGAATTCGCCTCCACGGTGCCGGTCGCCGGCTCCGCCTACACCTTCTCCTACGCCACTCTCGGTGAACTGGTGGCGTGGATCATCGGCTGGGACCTCGTGCTCGAGCTCGCGCTGGGCGCCTCGGTGGTGTCCAAGGGCTGGTCGCTGTACCTGGGGAACCTGTTCAGCCAGTTCGGCGGGTCGCTGCAGACGACGATCGAGCTGGGACCGGTCAACCTGGACTGGGGCGCCATCCTGATCGTCGCGGTGATCACCTGGATCCTCGTGCTCGGCACCAAGCTGTCGGCCCGCACCAACCTGGTGATCACCAGCATCAAGGTCGGGGTGGTGCTGCTGGTGATCGTCGTCGGCTTCTTCTACTTCAACGCCGCCAACCTGTCCCCGTTCGTCCCGCCGTCCGAGCCGGCACCCGGCGGCGCCGGCGACAGCGGCCTCGAGCAGCCGCTGCTGCAGCTCGTCACCGGTGCGGCCCCTTCGTCGTTCGGGGTGTTCGGCATCCTGGCCGCGGCGTCGCTGGTGTTCTTCGCCTTCATCGGTTTCGACGTCGTCGCGACGGCCGCGGAGGAGACCAAGAATCCCAAGCGGGACCTGCCGCGCGGCATCTTCGGCTCGCTGGCCATCGTCACCGTGCTGTACGTCCTGGTCACCATCGTGCTGACCGCGATGGTGCCGTACAACCAGTTGGGACCGGTGCAGCCGGACGGCAGCTACGACGGCGACTCCGCCACCCTGGCAACGGCTTTCACCGCGGTCGGCGTCGACTGGGCGGCCAACGTGATCGCCATCGGCGCGCTCGCCGGCCTGACGACGGTGGTGCTCGTACTGATGCTCGGGCAGAGCCGGATCATCTTCGCGATGAGCCGGGACGGCCTGCTGCCGCGCGGGCTCGCCGCCGTCAACGAGAAGCGGGGCACCCCGGCGCGTATCACGATCGGCGTCGGTGCGGCCGTCGCGCTCATCGCCGGGTTCTCCGACATCAGCGTGCTCGAGGAAATGGTCAACGTCGGAACGCTGTTCGCGTTCGTGCTGGTCTCCATCGGCGTGGTGGTGCTGCGCCGGACCCGCCCGGACCTCGAGCGCTCCTACCGGGTGCCGCTGGTGCCGCTGATCCCGATCCTGTCCGTGCTCGCGTGCCTCTGGCTGATGATCAACCTCACGGCCATCACCTGGGTGCGTTTCGTGGTGTGGATGGCGATCGGGGTGGTCGTGTACCTCTTCTACGGTCGCCGGCACTCCCTCGTGCAGCGGCGGGCCGGGGACGGCCTGGAACTCACCCAGGAGGAGATCAAGGCGACCTGGCGGGCGGAGCGGGACTCCGGGTGGGTCGGCGACCCACAGCGCAGCCGTGACGCCGAAGACGGCCGATCCGGGCCGGCGGGCACGTCACGGGAGCGTCCTGCACCCTGACGCCGGGCGACCCCTGGGCGGCCGCCGCGCGCAGAGCGATACGGTCGTCAGCCCACGCCCGTGAACGAAAGGACGCCCATGTTCGACTCCCTGCTGGTGGCCAACCGTGGCGAGATCGCGGCGCGGGTCATCCGCACGGGAAACCGGCTCGGGCTGCGGACGATCGCCGTCTACTCCGACGCCGACGCCGATCTGCCGTACGTGCGGCAGGCGGACGAGGCGGTGCCGATCGGTCCGGCGCCGGCGGCGCAGTCCTACCGCGACGCGTACGCCATCCTCAAGGCCGCCCGGAACACCGGTGCGCAGGCGATCCACCCCGGTTACGGATTCCTGTCGGAGAACTCGGAGTTCGCCGAAGCCGTCGTGGCGGCCGGCCTGGTCTGGGTGGGGCCCTCGCCGGCGTCGATCATCGCGATGGGGAACAAGGTGGCGGCCCGCAACCTGGTGGCCCGCGGCGGGGTGCCGGTGGCACCGGGCACCGCGGAGCCGGTGACGAGCGTCGCGGCCGCGGCCGCGGCAGCGGAGTCCATCGGCTTCCCGGTGATGATCAAGGCCGCGGCCGGCGGCGGCGGGATGGGCATGGCCGTCGTGGACCGTCCCGAGCAGCTGACGGCGGAGTTCGAGAAGGTGACCGGCCAGGCGGGCCGCCTGTTCGGTGATCCGGCGGTCTTCCTCGAGCGCTACTTCCCCCGGGTGCGGCACGTCGAGGTGCAGATCCTCGGGCTCGCCGACGGCACCGTGCTGGCGCTGGGCGAGCGGGAGTGCTCGGTGCAGCGGCGCAACCAGAAGGTCGTCGAGGAGACCCCGTCCCCCGCGCTGGACGAGGCACTGCGGCGCGACATGCTCGAGGCCGCCCGACGGGCCGGCGAGGTGGTGGACTACCGCGGCGCGGGCACGGTCGAGTTCCTGCTCAGCCCCGCCGAGCCGGCCGGCAACGGCGGGGAACACGCGGCCGGTGCGGTCGGCGCCGACGCGCCGGCCCGGCCCGCCGAATTCTTCTTCCTGGAGATGAACACCCGGCTGCAGGTGGAACACCCCATCACCGAGGCGGTGTTGGGTATCGACCTCGTCGAGGCGCAGTTGCGGATAGCCGCCGGTGAGGACCCCGGTTTCGCGCCGGCGTCGCTGGTGCGTAAGGGGCACGCGATCGAGTTGCGGGTCAATGCGGAGGACCCGAAACGCTTCCTGCCCTCGGCGGGCGCGATCACCGATTGGATCGAACCGTCCGGTCCCGGCATCCGGGTCGACTCCGGGTACGGTCCCATCACCGTCATCACGCCGCACTACGACTCATTGATGGCCAAGGTGGTGGTGCACGGCACCGACCGGCAGGAGGCGCTGCAGCTCGCCAGGACGGCCGTGGCCGGCTTCACCATCACCGGCCCCAGGACGAACCTGCCCTTCCTCGCCGAAGTGCTCAGCCAGCCCGAGTTCGTGTCCGGCGATTACGACACCGGCATTGTGGGCAGGATGCGAAGCTGATCCCGCAACGCACTTTTTCGACCACGGCTTCGCCGGTGCGGGTGTTTGCCCCGGTGGCGTGGCGGTCGGTAGGTTCGCAGACGGACCGCTCACCACGAAACGAGCTCGATCGAACCGCGGGCAGACCCGCAGCCCGCATTGACATCCCGACGAAGTGAGGCCGACGTGGCTCTGCCCCAACTGACCGACGAGCAGCGCGCAGCCGCCCTGGAGAAGGCCGCGGCCGCTCGTCGTTCGCGCGCCGAGCTCAAGGAGCGACTCAAGCGCGGCGGAACGACCCTCAAGCAGGTCCTCGTCGACGCCGAGACCGACGAGGCGCTGGCGAAGCTGAAGGTGTCGGCCCTGCTGGAATCGCTGCCCGGCGTCGGGAAGGTGCGGGCGGCGGCGCTGATGGAGCAGTTCGAGATCGCGCCGAGCCGCCGGGTGCGCGGCCTGGGGGAGCGTCAGCGGCAGGCGCTGCTCAACGAATTCGGCTATTGAGAACCGGTGACTGCCGGCCCGCCCCCCGTCCCGCGTGACGCCGGAGCCGCCCCTGGGCGCGGTCGACTATTCGTGCTGTCCGGCCCGTCCGGGGTGGGCAAGAGCACGGTGCTGGCCCGGATCCGGCGGCTGAAGCCGGACCTGTGGTACTCCGTCTCGGCCACCACCCGTCCCCGGCGGCCCGGGGAGCGGGACGGCGTCAACTATCACTTCCTCACCCCGCAGCAGTTCGCCGACCTGGTCGCCGCCGGTCGTCTGCTGGAGCACGCCCACTTCGCCGGGAACGAGTACGGCACCCCACGCGAGCCGGTGGAGCAGCGGCTCGCGTCCGGTGACGACGTGCTGCTGGAGATCGAGGTGCAGGGCGCACGGCAGGTGCGGGCCGCCCCGGGCCTCGGCGCCGAGGCCGTGCTGATCTTCCTGGCGCCGCCGTCGTTCGACGAACTGGCCCGGCGGCTGGTCGGCCGCGGCACCGAGGACCCGGCGACCCGGGAGAAGCGGCTGCGGGCCGCCCGGGCCGAACTCGCCGCCGAGCCCGAGTTCGACCACACCATCGTCAACAACGATGTCTCCTCCGCCGCGCAGGGCTTGGTACAGTTGATGGCGCAATCGCGTCCGGGATCAGCCGTGCGCTGAGGACGGGCCCGACGCCTCCGGGCGGCCCGCTCGGCACGCCCCGGCCCGGTTCCACCGGCGGGGTCACCTTCCGACCGAGCCAACGATGGCGGCACGCCGGCGATGACCGGCTCCGCCGGAGCACGTCCGACGAACCAGGAGCAACTTCCATGAGCAGTGCAGACACCGGCGCGCCCACGGCCGCGGCGATCGCCGCCGCCGGCATCACCTACCCGCCGATCGACGAACTGTTGACCCGGACCAGCTCCAAGTACGGGCTGTCCATCTACGCGGCCAAGCGCGCGCGGCAGATCAACGACTACTACGCGCAGCTGGGCGAGGGCCTGCTGGAGTACGTGGGCCCGCTGGTCGAGCCGCTGCCCAAGGAGAAGCCGCTGTCGATCGCGCTGCGCGAGATCAACGCCGGACTGCTCACCCACACCGAAGGCGAGTGACGGCGCCGGGTTCGGATCCGGTGCACGGCGACCGCATGACGACCACCCCGGCCGGCGTGCCGCGGGTGGTCCTCGGCGTTTCCGGGGGGATCGCGGCGTACAAGTCGTGCGAGCTGGTGCGCCGGTTGCGCGCGGGCGGCGCCGACGTGACCGTCGTTCCCACTGCGGGCGCACTGAAGTTCGTCGGTGCCGCGACGTGGGAGGCGCTGTCCGGTCACCCGGTGGCCACCGACGTCTTCACCGACATCCCGAGCGTCGCGCACGTCGCGACCGGCCAGCGGGCCGATCTCGTGGTGATTGCCCCGGCCACCGCGGACCTGCTCGCCCGCGCTGCGGCCGGCCGTTCCGACGACCTGCTGACCGCGACCCTGCTGGTCACCCGCGCCCCCGTGCTGATGGCACCGGCGATGCACACCGAGATGTGGACGCACCCCGCCACGGTCGGCAACGTGCGGACCCTTCGGGCCCGCGGCGTCACCGTGATGGACCCCGCGGTGGGCCGGCTGACCGGGGCGGACACCGGTGCCGGGCGGCTGCCGGACGCCGAGCACATCGAGGCCCTCGCGGACCTGCTGCTGCGCGACGCCGACGCCCTGCCCCGCGACCTCGTGGGACGCCGCATCGTCATCTCCGCCGGTGGCACCAGGGAGCCGCTGGACCCGGTGCGCTACCTCGGCAACCGCTCCTCGGGGCGACAGGGCTATGCGCTGGCGCTGGTCGCGGCCGCCCGCGGCGCCGACGTCACGCTGGTCTCGGCGAACGTGGCGCTCGCCGACCCGCCGGCCGTCACCGTCGTCCCGGTGCGCGACGCGCGCGAGTTGCAGGCCGCGACGACCAAGCTCACACCCGACGCGGACGCCGTCGTGATGGCCGCGGCGGTGGCCGATTTCCGCCCCGTCGGGGTCGGCCCGACCAAGATCAAGAAACGCGCGGGGACCGAACCGGAGTCGCTCCCCCTGGTGCAGAACCCGGACATCCTGGCCGGTATCGCGACCCCCGGGCCGGACCGGCCGCGGCTGGTCGTCGGCTTCGCCGCCGAGACCGGTGACGATCAGGGATCGGCACTGGACTATGCGCGGGACAAGCTGCGCCGCAAGGGGTGCGACCTGCTCGTGTTGAACAGGGTGGACGGCGGCCGGGCGTTCGAGGTGGCCGACAATGCCGGCGTGCTGCTGGCCGCCGACGGCGCAGCGGACGCGCAGATTCCGCTCGGGCCCAAGACCGTCCTGGCCGGCGTGCTGTGCGACGCGATCGCCGCCCGGCTCGACGCGGTGGCACCGCGGCCGGTTCCGGAGCGTCCACAATGACCGGCTGGCGATGTCTGATCGCATAAGGTCGGCGCACTCGCAGCGCTGTGCAACCCGCCCGCCCCGCCCCTGTTTCGTTCGTCGTGCCATCACCACCGGCTTTGACCGCTGACCGACATTGGAGACCCCAGCCGTGAGCTCCCGCCTCTTCACTTCCGAGTCCGTCACCGAGGGACATCCGGACAAGATCTGTGACGCGATCAGCGACACGATCCTGGACGAGCTGTTGCGGCAGGACCCGTCCAGCCGGGTCGCGGTGGAGACCATGGTGACCACCGGTCAGGTGCACGTGGCCGGTGAGGTGACCACGTCGGCGTACGCGGACATCCCCGCCCTGGTCCGGGACACGGTGCTGGGCATCGGCTACGACTCGTCGGCCAAGGGCTTCGACGGCGCGTCCTGCGGGGTCAACGTGGCGATCGGAGCGCAGTCCCCGGACATCGCGCAGGGTGTGGACACCGCGTACGAGGCGCGGACGCATTCGGCGGAGGAGATCGACGACGCCCTGGATCAGCAGGGCGCCGGCGACCAGGGCCTGATGTTCGGCTACGCCTGCACGGACACCCCGGAGTTGATGCCGCTGCCGATCGCGCTCGCGCACCGGTTGGCCCGCGGGCTGACCGGGGTCCGCAAGTCCGGTGCCGTGCCGTACCTGCGGCCGGACGGCAAGACGCAGGTGACCATCGAGTACGTCGGTGACCGCGCGATCCGGTTGGACACCGTGGTGGTGTCCAGCCAGCACGCCGAGAACATCGACCTGGATCAACTGCTGGCCGTGGACGTCCGCGAGCAGGTCGTCGAGCCCGAACTCGCGGCGCTGGACATCGACGTGTCCGACTACCGGTTGCTGGTGAACCCGACCGGCCGGTTCGTGATCGGCGGCCCGATGGGTGACGCCGGGCTGACCGGACGCAAGATCATCGTCGACACCTACGGCGGCATGGCCCGGCACGGCGGTGGTGCCTTCTCCGGTAAGGACCCGTCGAAGGTGGACCGCTCCGCGGCGTACGCGATGCGCTGGGTGGCGAAGAATGCGGTGGCCGCCGGCCTGGCCGACCGGATCGAGGTGCAGGTGGCGTACGCCATCGGCAAGGCGTCGCCGGTCGGGCTGTTCGTCGAGACGTTCGGCACCGAGCAGGTCGACCCGGACAAGATCGCCGACGCGATCCGGCAGGTGTTCGACCTGCGGCCGGCCGCGATCATCCGGGACCTGGGTCTCAAGCGGCCCATTTACGCGCAGACCGCCGCGTACGGCCACTTCGGCCGCACCGACGTCGACCTGCCGTGGGAGAACACCGACCGGGCCGCGGAACTCAAGTCCGTCCTGGGCATCTGACCGGCGGGCGGCTCACCGGTGGACCGCTGACCGGCGGCGGCTCACCGGTGGGCCACTGCCCGAAGGAGTGTCGGCGGACCGCCCGGTGGACAACCGTGAACCGGTGACGGTGCCGTCTGATAGCCATTGCGGTATGACCACCGCCCCGGCCCGTTCCCGCGCCCCGGCGGTGGTGCGAACCGCGCGCAAGGCCCCGGTGGGCGCGCGGGTCGCCGCCGACGATTTGCCGGTGGCCCGGGTGCTGGTCGACGTTCCGCTGGCCCATCTGGACCGGCCCTACGACTACCTGGTCGCCGAGCCGGACGGTGCCGCCGCGCGGCCGGGAGTTCGGGTTCGGGTGCGGTTCGCCGGGCGGCTCGTCGGCGGCTACGTCCTGGAGCGACTGGCCGCCTCCGATCACCCCGGACGCCTCGGCTTCGTCGAACGGGTGGTGTCGCCCGAACCGGTGCTCACCGCCGAGGTCGCGGAGCTGGCGCGGGCGGTGGCGGACCGCTACGCCGGTTCCGTCGCCGACGTGCTCCGACTGGCGGTGCCGCCGCGGCATGCCCGCGTCGAGGCGGAGCAACCCGCTGCGCCGATGGCCCTGCCGTCGGCCGGATCAACCGAGACGCCGGCGCCATCAACCGAGACGCCGGCGCCGAGATCCGCGGCGTCCGACGGCGACCCGGGATGGCACCGGTACGCAGCGGGCGCCGCGTTCCTCACCGCGATCGCCCACCACCGGGCGGCCCGCGCCGTCTGGCAGGCGGTCCCCGGGGAGGACTGGCCCGCCCGGTTGGCGGAGGCGGCGGCAGCAGCGTTCCACGCCGGGCTCGGCGCGTTGCTGATCGTCCCCGATGCCCGCGACCTCGCGCGCCTGGATGCTTCGCTGACCGCCGCGCTCGGGTCGAGCGGGTACGTCACGCTGTCCGCGGACCTCGGCCCGGCGGAACGATACCGACGGTTCCTTGCGGTCAGCCGCGGCAGTATCCGGGTGGTCGCCGGCACCAGGGCGGCCGTCTTCGCACCCGTCCGGGAACTCGGCCTGGTGGCCGTGTTCGACGACGGCGACGACCTGCTCGCCGAGCCGCGGGCACCGTATCCGCATGCCCGCGAGGTGCTGATGCTGAGGTCGGCAGCTCATGGCTGCCCGCTGCTCGTCGGTGGCTTCGCGCGCACCGCCGAGGCGCAGTTGCTCGTCGATACCGGGTGGGCCCGAACGATTGTCGCCGTCCGCGCCGAGGTACGGCGATGCTCACCCCGGATCGAGGCGGCGGGTGACGACTACGCCGCCGGTGCCGATTCGGCGGCGGCGAGGGCGCGCCTGACGCCGGCCGCGTTCAGCGCGGCGAGGCAGGCCCTGGCCGCTGATGCGCCGGTGCTGGTGCAGGTTCCACGGCGCGGCTACCTGCCGGGGCTGGCCTGCGCCAGATGCGGGCGGCGGGCGCAGTGCCGGCACTGCGCCGGCCCGCTCGGTCAGGCCGGACCCGGTGCACCGACCGCCGAGGGCACCCGCCTCGGGTGTCGCTGGTGCGGCCGTCCGGAGGTGCATTTCCATTGCCCCACCTGCGGTTTCGAGCGACTACGGGCGACGGCGGTCGGTGCCGGCCGGACGGCCGAGGAAATCGGCCGGGCCTTCCCGGGTGTGCCGGTGATCGCGTCCTCGGGGCCGAAGGTGCTCGCGACCGTGCCGGATGCGCCGTCCCTGGTCATCGCCACACCCGGCGCGGAGCCCGTCGCGACCTCCGGCTACGGAGCCGCGCTCTTGCTCGACGGCAGTGCGTTGCTCGGTCGGCCGGATCTGCGCGCGGCCGAGGAGACGCTGCGCCGTTGGATGGCCGCCGCCGGCATGGTCAGGCCCGCTGCGGCAGGGGGGCGGGTGGTGGTCGGGGCCGATGCCTCGCTCTCCGTCGTGCAGGCGTTGATCCGGTGGGATCCGGTGGGTGCTGCCGCCGCCGAACTTGCCGGCCGTCGCGAGCTCGGCTTTCCACCGGCGGTGACGATGGCCTCGCTGGAGGGTGCCGAGGCGGCGGTGCTGGCCGCGATCGAGCGGCTTCGACTGCCGCCGCGCGCCGAGGTGCTGGGGCCGGTCGCGCTCGACGAACTCGGGCCGCCCGCCGGGCCGGGCGGCCGCCCGGGTCCGCCGGGCGCGGCGGGGGCGAGCGATGCGGGGGCGACCGATGCAGGCGACCTGCGCGTCGAGCAGGGTCCGCTGCTGCGCGCGCTGGTCCGGGCGCCGCAGCCGGATCGGAAGGCGCTCAGCGCGGCGCTGCACAGCCTTGCCGCCGGTCGGTCGGCGCGGAAGGAGGGTGGCGGCCTGCGGATCAGGGTCGATCCGCTGGACCTGTTCTGATCCCGGGGTCAGCCCGACAGCCGTGCGCGAAGGGCCGCGCGGACCGCGGGCCACTCCTCGGACAGGATGGAGAACACCACCGTGTCCCGGAACGAGCCGTCGGCCCGACGTTGGTGCCGTCGCAGCACGCCCTCCCGGACCGCGCCGAGCCGGGCGATCGCCGCCTGCGACCGAGCGTTGATCAGATCCGTCTGGATCTTGACGCGCCCGAAGCCGCAGTCGTCGAAAGCGTGCCCGAGCAACAAGAGCTTGCACTCCGGGTTGACCGCACCGCCCCACACGGCCGGGGAGTAGGCGGTCCAACCCAGGTGCAGCCGTTCGTCGGGCAGCGAGACGTCACCCAGCGACGAGGTGCCCAGCACCGTGCCCGCCGGGCCGGCCGGGCCGTCCACCCGAGCCCGCACGACGTACCGCGCGACGCGTCGGGGATCGGCGATCGCGGCGTCGACCCATCGCTGCATGCCGGCCGCGGTGCCGGGTCGCCCGGCCGGTCCGCCGCCGAAACCGGCGGCGTACACCCGCGGGTCGTCCAACGCCGCGAACAGTGCGCCGGCATCCGACGGCTTCATCGGATCGAGCCGCACCGTTGTTCCGACGAGCGGGCGGCCGTCCGGAGTTGTGGCCGTCATCGGCACCGCCCTTTCCTTCGTAGACTCCCTGTGGCCGGTCCCCTCGGGGCACCGGGCGGTGGCCGACCGCCGCGCCGGGCTCCACCGGGCCGGCGATCACGGCAGCACACGTCCACAGCACGCGAGCGGCGCCCCCGGAGTCGATCACACGACGTGGGCCGGAACGGAAGGCAGGACCCCCTGCGCATCGTCTTTGCAGGTACCCCGGCGCCGGCCGTTCCGTCGCTGACCGCACTGCTGGCATCCCGGCACGAGGTCGTTGCCGTCGTCACCCGGCCGCCCGCCCGCAGCGGCCGGGGCCGCGCACTGCGGAACTCGCCGATCGCCGACGTCGCGGAAGGCTCGGGTATCCGGGTGCTCACCCCCACTTCGGCGCGTTCACCGGAGTTCCGGGACCAGCTGGTCGACCTGGCACCCGACGTCGCCGCCGTCGTCGCGTACGGCGCTCTGCTCCCGCCGCCGGTACTGGCAGTGCCCCCTCACGGCTGGGTGAATCTGCATTTCTCCCTGCTGCCCGCGTGGCGCGGGGCGAGCCCGGTGCAGGCCGCGATCCGAGCCGGTGACGACATCACCGGGGCCAGCACGTTCCGGCTGGAAGAGGGCATGGACACCGGCCCGGTGTACGGGATCGTCACCGAGGCGATCCGGCCGCAGGACACCGCCGGTGACCTGCTGGACCGGTTGGCATCGTCCGGCGCCGACCTGCTGGTGGCCACCATCGACGGCATCGCCGACGGCACGCTCCAGGCTCGACCGCAGTCGCCGGACGGGGTGTCCTACGCCGGCAAGGTGACGGCCGCCGATGCCCGGGTGGACTGGTCGATGCCCGCGCTCGGCATCGACCGGATGATCCGCTCGGTGACGCCGGAACCCGGTGCCTGGACCGAGAGTGCCTGGGGCCGTGTTGGTCTCGGTCCTGTGGCGATCACCGACCGGACGGACCTGCAACCCGCCGAGCTGGCCGCCGGCAAGACCGAGGTGCTCGTGGGCACGGCCACCGCGGCCGTCCGGTTGGGCACGCTGACCCCGCCCGGCCGCCGCCCGATGGCGGCGGCGGACTGGGCCCGCGGTGTCCGGCCGGCACCGGGGACGGTGCTCGGATGACGTCGGCGCCACCACCCAGCGGGAGCGGCGGGCCGCGCCGCCGTCCGACCGGCGGCCGCCCCGATCGGAGTCGACGGCGGGGACCGAGCGGGCCGCCGCGGCGCCCGCAGACCCGCCGGCCACCGGAGACCGACCCGGCCAGGCAGGCGGCGTTGGAGCTGTTGGGCGCGGTTCGGTCGCGGGGGGCCTACGCCAACCTGACCCTGCCCAGGATCCTGCACGACCGCGGCCTGTCCGGCCGGGACGCCGCGCTGGCGACCGAACTGGCCTACGGCAGTTGCCGGGCCCTCGGCCAACTCGACGCAGTCGTCTCGGCCTGCGGCGACCGATCCATCGACCAGCTCGACGGCATCGTGCTGGACGCGCTGCGGCTCGGTGCCTACCAGCTCCTGCGCACCAGGATCCCGCCGCACGCGGCGGTGTCGGCGACGGTCGACCTGGTCCGCGCCAGCGAAACACCTGGCGGGGCAGGGTATGTCAACGCCGTCCTGCGCCGGGTCAGCGAGGCCGACCTGGACACCTGGATCGAGCGTCTCGCCCCGGACGCCTCAACCGACCCACTCGGTCACCTGGCGATGGCCGTGTCGCACCCGAGATGGATCGTCAGCGCGTTCCAGGACGCACTGGGCGGGCGGGCGGACGGAGCATCGCATCCCGAGCTCGAGGCGGCGCTGCGCGCGGACGACCAACCGCCGGCCGTTCACCTGGTCGCGCGGCCCGGCCGGATCAGGCGGGAGGACCTCGTCGAGGCATCCGGCGGCGGGCCGGCGCGGTACTCGCCGTTCGGGGTGTACCTCGACGGTGGCGACCCCGGTGCGGTCGCCGCGGTCGCCGACGGGCGGGCCGCGGTGCAGGACGAGGGATCCCAATTGGTGGCAGCGGCACTGGCGATGGCGGGGCTAGAAGGTCCGGACCGGCGCTGGCTGGACCTCGCCGCCGGACCCGGCGGAAAGGCCGGCCTGCTGGGCGCTGTCGCGGCCGGCCGCGGGGCCGCGCTCGACGCCGTCGAGATCGCCCCGCACCGGGCGAAGCTGGTTCGACAGACCGTCCGCGACCTGCCGGTGCACGTCCACACCGCGGACGGTCGCGATCCCGGACTGCCCGAGGCCTCCTACGACCGGGTGTTGCTGGACGCGCCGTGCACCGGCCTGGGGGCGCTCCGCCGGCGGCCGGAGGCGAGGTGGCGTCGCCGGCCGTCCGACGTGCCCGACCTGGTGGCGCTGCAGACCGAGCTGCTGGCATCGGCGGCCAGAATGGTGCGGCCGGGCGGGATCGTCGCCTACGTGACCTGCTCGCCGCATCTGGCCGAGACGGCCGGTGTCATCGCCCGCCGGCCGGCCGGCCTCGAACCGGTGGATGCCCGACCCCTGCTGCCGGGCGTGCCCGAGTTGGGTGCCGGTCCGACCGTGCAGCTGTGGCCGCACCGGCACGGGACGGACGCGATGTTCCTGTCGTTGCTCCGCAACAGGGCCTGACGCTGCGCCGCAGGCCGCCCGGCAGGTGCCGCCCGTCACCGGTTCTGCGGGACGCGCGGGGTCGTCGGGCCGCGCACCGGCCGGCGTTTCGACGAGCGGCGATCGCTACGCTCGAGTGGTGAAGCCGTTGATCGCGCCCAGTATCCTGTCCGCCGATTTCGCCCACCTGGCCGACGAGGCGAAGGCGGTGGCCGGCGCCGACTGGTTGCACGTCGACGTCATGGACAACCACTTCGTCCCCAACCTGACGCTGGGCCTGCCGATCGTCACGTCGCTGTTGAAGGCGACCGACATCCCACTGGACTGCCACCTGATGATCGACAACCCGGACCGGTGGGCGATCGGCTACGCCGAAGCCGGCGCCCACAACGTGACGGTGCACGCCGAAGCGGTCGCGGACCCGGTCGCGATGGCCGCCGACATCCGGGCCGCCGGCGCCAAGGCCGGGCTTTCACTCAAACCCGGCACCGCGCTGGACGACTGGGTGGACGTGCTGCGGCACTACGACACGCTGCTGATCATGACCGTCGAGCCGGGCTTCGGCGGCCAGGCATTCATGGCGGACATGATGCCCAAGGTCCGCCGAGCAAGGAGTCTGGTCGACACCGGGCACCTGACGGTGCTCGTCGAGGTGGACGGCGGGATCAATGCGCAGACCATCGAGCAGGCCGCCGAGGCCGGTGCGGACTGCTTTGTCGCCGGGTCGGCCGTGTACTCCGCGCAGGACCCCGGGGCGGCGGTGGCCGCGTTGCGTGCGACCGCGACCGCGCACCGCCCCGGCGCCGGCTGAACCTCGGTCCACTGCCGGCTGACGAGCCGCCGTCCGCTCCCCCCGGCGACAACTGCCGAACGCGGCCGGCCGGCCACTCGCAGCACCGCACCGCCGCCCCGCGGCCGGCCACTCGAGCACGGCGGCCGCCGACTGCCGGCCCCGCGCCGCTCACCCGCGCCCGCATCCCGTGCCCGGGCACCGGGCGGTCGCCGATGGGGGAGGATGGACAGTGCTGTTGCGCCACCGTCTTGTGCTTGGGAGGAAACGTCATGTTCACCGGCATCGTCGAGGAACGCGGGAAGGTCGTCGACTTTCGGGTCAACGACGCCGACGCGGGTTCGGCCCGGCTCACCATCCGCGGCCCGCTCGTCACCCAGGACGCCGGACACGGTGATTCGATCGCGGTATCCGGCGTGTGCCTGACGGTCGTGGACCGCGCGGCGGACGCATTCACCGTGGATGTGATGGCAGAGACCCTGCGGCGCTCCACCATCGGCGGCCTGTCACCAGGGGACGAGGTCAACCTCGAACGGTCGGTGACGCCGACCACCCGGCTCGGCGGGCACATCGTGCAGGGACACGTCGACGGCACCGGTGTGATCAGTGCGCGCACGCCGCACCCCGCGTACGACGAGCTGCGGATCGCCGTCGGGCCCGAACTGGCGCGCTACCTCGCCGCCAAGGGCGCGATTGCCGTCGACGGGATCTCACTGACCGTCATCGACGTGGTGGACAACCCCGCCGGCGCCGAGTTCGGAACAGGCATCATCCCGGAAACCCGCTCGGCCACCACCATCGGCAGCGCACCCGTCGGGTCAAGGGTCAACCTGGAGGTCGACGTCGTGGCCAAGTACGTCGAACGACTGCTCGCCGCGCCCGGTGTCGCCGCGAGTTCGCCGCTGGTGGAAGGGATCTCGGTATGACGAGCACCGTCGACGCCACCGAACCGAAGCCGGGCGCAGGCTCGTCCGCGCCGGCCGGGCCGGACGGGCCGGACGACCGGGAGTACGGCCGCGCCGGGATCCCGGTCGCCGCCGACGACGACCGGCCCACCGGCTGGAGCCGTTCGAGGGAGAAGACGCCCGCCGGCTTCGACACCATCGACTTCGCGATCAGCGAGATCGCCGCCGGGCGCGCTGTCGTCGTGGTCGACGACGAGGACCGGGAGAACGAGGGCGACCTGATCTTCGCCGCCGAACTTGCCACGGCCGAGCTGGTGGCGTTCACCGTGCGGTACTCCTCCGGCGTGATCTGCGTGTCGCTGCCCGGCGAGACCTGCGACCGGCTGGCGCTGCCGCCGATGTACCGCGTCAACGAGGACCGCAAGGGCACCGCGTTCACCGTGACCGTGGACGCCAAGGAGGGCACCACGACGGGGATCTCGGCGGCCGAACGGACCCGGACGATCCGGGCGCTGGCCGACCCGGCGACCGGTCCGCAGGACCTCACCCGTCCCGGGCACGTCTTCCCCTTGCGCGCCAGGGACGGCGGCGTGCTGGTCCGCCCGGGCCACACCGAGGCGGCCGTCGACCTGATCACCCTCGCGGGTCTGGCACCCGCGGGCGCGCTGTGCGAGATCGTCAAAGACGACGGCAGCATGGCCCGGCTGCCGGAGCTCCGGGTGTTCGCCCGGCGGCACCGGTTGGCGTTGATCTCGATCGCCGACCTGATCGCCTACCGGCGGCGCAGCGAGGTGCAGATCCGTCAGGTCGCGCAGGCCAGGCTCCCGCTGCCGGAGGGCATCTTCCGGGCGGTCGGCTACATCAGC
Source organism: uncultured Actinomycetota bacterium (assembly GCA_963785455.1). Classification (GTDB taxonomy): domain Bacteria; phylum Actinomycetota; class Actinomycetes; order Mycobacteriales; family Nakamurellaceae; genus Nakamurella. The sequence goes on along the minus strand of CAWAVL010000017.1, from coordinate 119,377 downwards.
ACGGTCACCAACCGGGAGCTGATCGCACTGGTTCACGGCGACATCGGTGACGGCGCCGACGTTCTGGTCCGGGTGCACTCCGAATGTCTGACCGGTGACGTGCTCGGGTCATTGCGGTGCGACTGCGGTCCGCAGTTGCACGCGGCGCTCGACGCGGTGGTCGCCGAGGGCCGCGGCGTGGTGCTCTACATCCGCGGGCACGAGGGGCGCGGCATCGGACTGCTGGACAAGCTGCGCGCCTACGAGTTGCAGGATCTGGGCGCCGACACCGTCGACGCCAACCTCAATCTCGGGCTGCCCAACGACGCGCGCGAGTACGGGACCGGCGCCCAGGTGCTGGCGGACCTGGGGATCCGGTCGATGCGCCTGCTGACGAACAACCCGGCCAAACGCGCCGGGCTGGAGGGCTACGGCCTGACGATCACCGGCCGGGTCGCGCTGCCGGTGTCGGTCAATCCGGAGAACGTGCGGTACCTGACGACGAAGCGGGACCGGATGGGCCACGAACTGGAGGGACTGGACGTGGTGTACGGCGAGGGGCAGGCATGATTCGCGCTGTGACGATGCGACCCGCGCACCTCGTGGGAGCCGGCCGATGAGCGGCGACGGCCGGCCGGAACCGGTGATTCCGCAGGGGGCGGGCCTGCGGGTCGGGGTGGTCGCGACCTCCTGGCACGCCGACATCACCGACACCCTGCTGGAACGGGCCGTCGCCCTGGCCACCCAGGCGGGAGCGTCCACCCCCACGGTGGTCCGGGTGCCCGGTGCGATCGAGCTGCCGGTGGTCGCGCAGGCGCTGGCCACCTCGCACGACGCGGTGGTGGCGCTGGGCGTCGTCATTCGCGGCGGCACACCGCATTTCGAGTACGTCTGCGACGCGGTGACCGCCGGGTTGACCAGGGTCGCGCTGGATTCCGGTGTCCCGGTCGGTAACGGCGTGCTCACCTGCGACACGGTGGAGCAGGCGGTGGCCCGCAGCGGCGGGCCGGGGGCCACTGAGGACAAGGGTGGTGAGGCCATGTCGGCGGCCCTGGCCACGGCGCTGGTGCTGCGCGGGCTCCGCGGGCCGAGCGGGCGGATGGGATTCGGGCGATGACCGCGCCGCCGGGACCCGACGAACCGCCCGACACCGTCCGGTCGACCGAGCCGACGCCGGCAGGCGGCGCAGCCGGCGAACCGCGCGACACCGCCCCGCCGACCGAGCCGACGCAGGACGGCGCGGCCCGACCCGTGCTGTTCCAGGTCCGCCCGCGCCGGATCACCATCCTCGCGGTCGTCTCGGCCACCGTGGTGGTGGCGGCGATGATCGTGGTCAGCGTGCTGCTGCTGCAGTCCGAGGAGGGTGTCAGCTTTCGGGTGGCCGACCAGATCGGGATCATCGGCATCGGGCTGGTCCTCGCCGGGCTGATCCTGACCGCCGCGCGCCCGCGGCTGCGGGTCGACGCCACGGGCGTCCGGGTCCGCAACGTGCTGGCCGAGCAGTTCGTCCCGTGGTCGTTGATCCTGCGGATCGGTTACCCGCAGGGATCTCCGTGGGCGCAGCTGGTGATGCCCGACGACGAGGTCAAGCCGGTGATGGCGATCCAGGCGATGGACCGGGCCCGCGCCGTCCAGGCACTGGAGACGGTCCGTGCCCTGCAGGCGCAATACGGACCCCCGCCGCCGCGGCCGCAGTCACCGGGACCGCGACCGGAGGACGACCTCGGCCGCCCGCTGGGTCGGCTGGAGATCATCGACCGGGAGAAGGCCGCCGCCCGCGATCGCGACGCGGCCGCCAAGCGCGCCCGGGATGCGTCCCGCGGCACGGGTGCTGCCGACGCAAGAGATTCGGCGGAAGGTCGGCGGGAGCGGTAGCCGGGCTGTGCCGGCCTGGCGATCAGGTGGTGCTGACCTGCCGCTCCGGCTCGCTCCCGGCGGGTTCGGGCGCCATCGGCGGTCCGGGTCGATGGGCGCGAGCCGAACGGCGTAGCGAGGAACGCTGCCGCAGCCCGGACTGCCACCGCCGGCCGGCGACCGCGGCGGCCGCCGCCAGCCAGCCGGCCACCACGTCGATGACGTAATGCTCGCCGCTGTAGACGAGCGTCACGCCCATCGCGATCGGGTAGATCGCCAGCATCAGCCGCGCCCACCACGGCGAGGTCCTCCAGCAGAACAGCGCCAGCAGGGCGGCGCTCGCGGCATGCAGTGACGGCATGGCCGCCACCGGGTTCGCGGCCATCTGGCTTCCGCCCAGCAGGCTGCCCACGGCGTCGAGATGCAGGTACTGCCAACCGATACCGGAGATGCGGTGCACCTCGCCGATGACGCCGAGCCGGCCCGCCAGCCACGGCGGCGCCATCGGGTAGACGACGTACGTGACGATCCCGATCCCAGCGAGCAGCAGCACGCAGCCGATCCAGGCGCGGAACCGGAGCCGGTTGCGGACGAACAGGATCGCCCCGGCGGCCGGCATCACGAAGAAGTGGCTGATGTAGACGAGCGCCGCCGGAACGTCATACCAGTGCACCTGACCCGGGGTGTACCACCGGTCCTGCAGCCAGGTCGTCGGCAACGCGCCGAACATCCACCGGTCGACGGCGACCGGCTCGCGGACGTGCAATGCGAAACCCATCGCGTTGGTCGCACCTTCGACCGGGTTTGCGCTGAGTCCGGTGTTGATCAATTGTGCGGCCCAGTAGGCGAGCAGGATGGCGCCCAGCGGAAGCCACAGGGTCAGCACCGCACTGACGGCACGACTCGGCGTGCCGCGGACGGCCATCAAGCGCACTTTCCGGGTCTCATCGGCGGCGCCGGCTGCGGGTCGCAGTTGTCACGGATGGCTCAGTAACCCGTCAATGCCTCGCGGAAACCGGTCAGGCGCGGGCAAGGCCGGGACGCGTCCCGGTGCACAACTCGACACCCGGTGGCACCGCGGTCGTGCACGGCTCGGCGTGGGTGCTGCGAACGACGTGGACGGCGGCCGCCGACCCGCTGGTGCTGCCGGAAGCGGCGCCTACTCGCCGGGCCCCCTGCCCGGCTCGTCGGGATGGACGGAGTACTCCCGGAAGGCGCCCTGCAGGCCGGCCAGCCCGTCCCGGAAGGCGGCCGCGTGCGGTCCGAGGTCCGGCGCTGACGCGCGGACGAGTCCGGCCAGCGCGGTGATCAGGGTCCGCGCCTGATCCAGGTCCCGGTGGGCCGGCCGGTCCGGGTCGGGGTCCGCCAGGCCGAGCTGCTCGGCAGCGGCGCTCATCAACAGCACCGCGGCCCGGCTGATCACCTCGACGGCGGGGATGTCGACCAGGTCGCGACCGGCCTGATCAGCGACGTCCGGTTCCGGCCTCGTCGATTCGTTCCCGGTCGGCGGTGGTTCGGGGGCACTCACACCGTGTACGCTGTCATGTGCGACTAGCTCCCGCGCAAGCGGGGGAACAAGTGGAGCCCGACTCCCACCCGAGCAGCCTTCCGGCGGCCGGGTCCCGGTCCATCGATGAGATGTCGATGGCGCGCGTCCCTGTCCGGGGCTCCGTGACGGTGTGATGAGGGCCCGCGAGTTCACTCGTAGGGCCCTTTTTCGTGCCACCACGCGAAGAGGGGTTGAGCGGATGCCGGGAGCAGCAGAAGCCACCAACCGTCTTCCAGGAGGACTCAATCAGCGTCGAACCACGCATTAACGACAGGATCCGGGTTCCCGAGGTTCGCCTCGTCGGAGCCGAGGGCGAGCAGATCGGCATCGTCGCCGTCGGTGAAGCACTGCGCCTGGCGCAGGAGGCCGATCTCGATCTGGTCGAGGTCGCCCCGGACGCCCGCCCGCCGGTCTGCAAGCTCATGGACTACGGAAAGTTCAAGTACGAGAGCGCGCAGAAGGCCAGGGAGGCCAGGCGCAACCAGGTCCTGACGGTCATCAAGGAGATGAAGCTCCGGCCGAAGATCGATGCGCACGACTACGAGACCAAGAAGGGTCACGTGGTGCGTTTCCTCAACGCCGGGGACAAGGTCAAGGTCACCATCATGTTTCGCGGTCGGGAGCAATCCCGTCCCGAGTTGGGCTTCCGGCTGCTGCAGCGGTTGTCCGCCGACGTCGCCGAGCTCGGGTTCGTGGAGAGCGCACCGAAGCAGGACGGCCGGAACATGATCATGGTCCTGGCCCCGCACAAGAAGCCCAGCCAGCGGCACGCGCAGCCGGCGGCGGCCTCGTCCTGACCTCACCGCGCGCGGTGCGGGACAGGTAGGCCGGCGGGCCGAACCGGGACCACCGCGCGACACAGCACGGCCGCGACGCCGCGGAGATCGACCCGGGCCTGGTGGCCCGGGCGTCGCCGCATGCGTTCGTCGCGGCGTGGCCCGACCAGCAGCACCCGTAGGACAGCACAGCACTGCCGACAGACCTATCGAGCACCACAACAGCGAATGCGAGCGAACCATGCCGAAGAACAAGACGCACTCCGGGACGAAGAAGCGGGTCAAGGTGACCGGCTCCGGAAAGCTGATGCACGCCGGCTCGGGCAAGCGCCACAACCTGGAGAGCAAGCCGACCAGCCGCACGCGTCGGATCGACGGCGACAAGCCGATCGCCAAGGTCGACGTGCCCCGCATGCGCAAGCTGCTCGGCATCTAGTTCCCGGCCCCACCGGCCCACTTCCCGTCGTCAAACAAGCCGGCGCCACCGCTGCCGGGTCGAAGTAGAAAGCAGGTGCCCCGTGGCACGAGTCAAGCGGGCGGTCAACGCCCAGAAGAAGCGCCGCGTCGTCCTCGAGCGCGCCAGCGGCTACCGCGGACAGCGTTCGCGGCTCTACCGCAAGGCCAAGGAGCAGGGTCTGCACTCGCTGACCTATGCCTACAACGATCGCCGCAAGCGGAAGAACGACTTCCGCAAGCTGTGGATCACCCGGATCAACGCCGCCGCCCGCAGCCATGGCATGACCTACAACCGGTTCATGCAGGGCCTCAAGGTCGCCGGGGTGGATGTGGACCGCAAGGTGCTCGCCGAACTGGCGGTGTCCGATGACACCGCGTTCGCCGCGCTGGTCGCCGTCGCCCGGGAGGCCGTGCCGGCCGTTGCCGACACCGCTGGGTCGGACACCGCTCAGGACGCGGCCTGAGCCGCCAGCAGGACCCCCGTCGACGCCCGGCCGGCTCATCGTCGGCCGGGCGTTCTGCTGTCCTGTCCTCCACGGAGCCGACCGGCGCGGACGGTGCCCACGACGAGGCGGTCCTCACCGAACGGTCCGCCCGGATCGCGGCGGCGCATCGGTTGCTGCGGCGGTCGCGCCGCACCGAGGTGGGTGAGTTCCTGGCCGAGGGCGCACCGGCCGTCACCGAGGCCATCGCCTATGCCCGGGACCACCCGGGCGAGGTCCTCGAGCTCTTCCTCACCGAGGCGGCGGCGACCCGGCATCCCACGCTGGCGCGTACCGCGTTCGCCGCCGGGATCGAGGTGACCCAGGTGACCGAGCGGGCTGCGGCGGCCCTGTCCGACGCGGTGCATCCGCAGGGTCTGGTGGTCCGCTGCGCGCGTCCGCAGGTCACCGTTGCCGATGTGCTGGCGGGTGCGCCGAAGCTGATCGCGGTCCTGGTCGAGGCCGGCGACCCGGGCAATGCCGGCACGGTGATCCGGCTCGCCGATGCGGCCGGTGCCGACGGTGTGCTGATCGCCGGTAACGCGGTGGACCCGTTCAACCCCAAGGCGATCCGGGCCTCCGCGGGCAGCCTGTTCCATCTGCCGATCGCCCAGGCGCCCGACGCCGCCGCCCTGCTCGACGACCTGTCGGCGGCCGGGCTGTCCGTGCTGGCGACCACCGGCAGCGCCGACGTCGATCTGGACGCTGCCGCGGCCGACGGCATCCTGGATCTTCCGACGGCGTGGCTGTTCGGTTCCGAGGCGCACGGCCTGCCCGAGGACCTGCTGGTGCTGGCCGACGCCGCCGTCCGGGTGCCGATCTACGGCCGGGCCGAGTCACTCAATCTTGCCGGCGCGGCGGCGATCTGCCTGTACGCCAGTGCGAGTGCGCAACGGCGCGCAGCCGCAGCGCCGACGAGCAGGCAGCCGACGGCGGGCGTGACGTCGGACGCAGCGGCACCGGCGGCCCGACCCACGGATCAGGCCTGAGCCCGTCGGCCCGCGACCGGGGTCAGCGCCAGCCGTACCGCTGACGCAGCCGAATCTCGACGGCCGCGAACGGCTCAGCGCTCAGACCCGCTGTCTCCCTGCGCATTCCGGCGGGATGCAGTCGGAAGACGCGTTCGATGTTGACCCATGACGGGCGTCCGGCGGCGTCCCAGGCGCCGGAGCCGATCGAGACGAATTCGGCGTCGCCACGGTGCGGCTTGCTGGTCAGTTGCACCCCGAGACAGGTCCCGCCGGTCTCGGCGGCGACGACCAGCACCGGCCGGTCCTTGCCGCGCCCGTCCCGCTCCTCGAAAGGCACCCAGGTCCAGATGATCTCGCCGGGATCGGGCGCGCCGTCGCGGTGCGGCGAGTACGTCATCCGCACCGCGCCGACGCGCTGCGGGTCGATCTCGACGGTGGCCGACGGTCCCACCTGACCGGGGGAATCGAGCGTCGGTGCTCGATCCCGGCCAGTGGGCACCGGACGAACGGGCGGCTTCGGTGCAGGTCGCAGGACCGACCGTAAGGCGTCGCCGATCCGGGCGAGGAGGGACATGCTGGCAAACACTACCGACGGGGAGACGGGTCGCCGTGCTGATCGGGGGTCAGCACGGCGCAAGGACCGTCGTCCCGACGCGCCATCGGTGCCGGAGGTCCATCTGGTGAGACCGTCCTGCGCAGCCGTTGTGCGCCGCTGCCAGGAGCCCGAATGATCTCGCCCCGTGCCTCAAGGTCGACCTTGGTGTACGTGCAGTAGTTACGCAGCCGCCCATTGGGGAAAGACGGGTGCTTGCCGTACCGGTCCTGCGCAGCCGCGACGATGTCCTTGAGGTACACCGTGCCGTCGTCTTCGGCGAGATCATCGATGGTGTCGAGGATGTGCTGGCGCATGAGCTCGTATTGGGTCACATCCATTGTCCAGCCGTCCAGGCCCCATGGGCGGGTGGCGTTGAACATCTCGACGCGTCCTCTCTTCCGGGCGGCGGCATCGGCCGCCCACGCGGTGTCCGGGACTGGACCGCTGTGCGGGTCCCTGGTCACCGTCCGGTGTCGAGGTGTCATGACGCGAGATCCACCCGCTCGACGTACTTCTTCAGGAACTCCAGATCCTCCCGGTGCAGGCGACGCACCCGACGGCCGATCACCAATTCGGCAAGTTGCCGGATGCCCGGTGGCAACGGCGCCCGTGCGCGGAAGTCAAGGTGCACGCGTGTCCGGGCAGCGTCGATGGATTCGAGCCGGAAATCGACTTCAGGGGCGATGTCGCGTCCGCCAGGACCGCGGTTGCGTAGTCGATACTCGATGCAATCGTCGGTGACCGCAGTGAGCTTCTGTCGGCCCTGCTCGACGCCGTCGGCGTTACGGAAGACGATGTCCGAGCCGATGGTCCGTCCGTCTCCGTCGACGGCGCACGAGTAGCCGGTCGCCGCCGGCCACGCCGACCACTGCATCAGCGCGTTCTGGTCAGCGATGGCGTCGTGCACGGTGGCTGGCGGTCCTTCGATGACGATGGTTTCGGTCCAGCGCACCGGCGCTCCCTACTCATTAGATAGCCTGATAGTGCGACACTCGAACCATGATGGTACCCGTATTCCGTCCGGATGCGCCCGTGCTGTCCGCCTGCCGGGCGATGTGGCATGCGATGGATCTGTTCGACGAGGCCGCCTGCCGTCGGCTGCACCTCGGGCGCAGCGATCTCAGGGCGTTGAACGAGCTGGAGCAGGGGCCGCTGGCGGCCGCGGTCCTGGCGGAGCGGCTGGCGCTGAGCAGGGCGGCGGTGACGGCGTTGGTGGATCGATTGGAGCGCGCCGGCTACGCCGAGCGCATCCCGGACCCCGGCGACCGCAGGAGCATCAAGGTGTCCTTGCTGCCGGCGACGTGGCAGGCGTTCGCCGATGTCTACCGGCCGCTCGGCGAGCGCGTGCTGGGTGCCACCACCGGTTTGACCGATCAGGAGCATCGGGTGGTGCTGACGGCGCTGGCGTCGATCACCGGTGCCTTCGAACAGCAGCGGGAGCGACTGGATGGATCGTCGGATCCATGACATCTCCCGCCGGGCAATCACCGTCGGCGAACGGGGACTGCGTCTTCTGTGCCATCGTGGCCGGCCGTTCGCCGGCCGCCGTCGTCCATCGGGACGAGCGCGTGCTGGCGTTCCTGGACATCGCACCGGTCACCACCCCTGGGCACCTGTTGGTGATTCCGCGGGATCACCACGAGGGACTGCAGGAACTGCCTGCCGACCTCGGCGCCGGGATGTTCCGGGTGGCCCACCGGTTGAGCAGCTCGTTGCGCAGGTCCGGCGTGCGGTGCGCGGGCGTCGACCTCTTCCTGGCCGACGGCGCCGAGGCCGGGCAGGAGGTGTTCCACGTGCACCTGCACGTCTTTCCCCGCTACCGCAACGACGGTTTTGTTCTCGACGCCGAACCGAAGACGGTGGAAGCGCCCGAATTGAACAGGATTGCGGCATTGCTCCGGGCGGTCGAATAAGAAAATCCAAGATCGCCGGTTTCGTTATGTACTCATTGGTAGCGGCGGTCTCGGGGCAGGAGAGAGTTCCTCCGGCGGTTGACGCCGATCCCCCGAAGACGCAGGAGGCACCATGACGACAACACCGATCACACCCCGGGACCCAGGGACGGGACCCGCTCGGAAACGGAAGAAGATCAGCACCCACTGGCTCTATGTGGCCGTGATCGTCGCGGTCGTCGCCGGCACGGCGGTGGGCCTCATCTTCGGCAAGCAGGCCGCCGGGCTCTCGGTGATCGGCACCGCATTCGTCAACCTGATCAAGATGATGATCGGCCCGATCATCTTCTGCACCATCGTTCTCGGCATCGGCTCGGTACGGAAGGCCTCGCAGGTCGGCAAGGTCGGCGGCATTGCGCTGCTGTACTTCATCGTGATGTCGACCTTCGCACTGGGTCTGGGCCTGCTGGTGGGCAACTTGGTGCACCCGGGGGACAGCCTGCAGGCGGCCGCGGCGACATCGCAGTACACCGTTCCGGAGGTCGAGTCGTCGGGCAATTTCATCATTGACATCATTCCGACCACGTTGTTCTCCGCGCTGACAATGGGCAGTGTGCTGCAGGCATTGTTCGTGGCGCTGCTGGTGGGATTCGCGGTGCAGGCGCTCGGCAGCAAGGGCGAGCCCATCCTGAATGCGGTCGCCGTTCTGCAGCGGCTGGTCTTCAAGATCCTGGCCGGCATCATGTGGCTCGCCCCGATCGGCGCCTTCGGCGCCATTGCCGGGGTTGTCGGGAATGCCGGTTGGTCCGCCATCGGTGCGCTCAGCCTGTTCGTCGGCGTCTTCTATGCCACCTGCGTCGCGTTCGTCGTCGTCATCCTGGGCGCGCTGCTCAAGCTGACGACCGGATTCTCGATCTTCAAGGTGCTGTACTACCTGCGCCAGGAATACCTGCTGATCGTCGCCACCTCGTCCTCGGAGACTGCCCTGCCGCGGCTGATCGCCAAGATGGAGCACCTCGGCGTGTCCCGCCCCGTCGTCGGTATCGTGGTGCCGACCGGCTACTCGTTCAACCTGGACGGCACCGCCATGTATCTGACGATGGCTTCGCTGTTCATCGGCAACGCGCTGGGGACCCCGCTGTCCTGGTCGGAGCAGCTGTCCCTGCTGATCTTCATGATCGTCGCCTCCAAGGGCGCCGCCGGTGTCACCGGTGCCGGCCTGGCCACGCTCGGCGGCGGCCTGGCCTCGCACCGCCCGGATCTCGTCCCGGGCGTCGGGCTCATCGTGGCGGTCGACCGTTTCATGTCCGAAGCCCGTGCACTGACCAACTTCTCGGGCAACGCAGTGGCCACACTGGTGATCGGTCACTGGGTCAAGGAGATCAACCGCGAGCAGACCGACCTGGTGTTCTCCGGTGAGGATCCGTTCGACGACACCGACATGCTCGACGAGCACGACGCCGCCGAGCACAAGGCGGACGTGGAGTCCTACCACCGGCCGAAGGTCGCGGTGCACTGACGCCGGGCCGACCCGGCCGGCGGCTCGGCGTTCGGCGGGCACCGGTCGGTCACCGGAAGCCGTCCGGTCACCAGGGGACGTCGATCACCAGGTACCTGGGCGCGGCGGCGGCCCGCCGCGCCCGGGTACCCGTTCCGCAACCGCAATGGTGGCGCACACTCCTGAAGACCACATTCCTCGAAGGGCCAGCAGATGACCGAGGCACCGTACGAACTCGTTCCCACGCCGCAGGGTGTGGTCGCCAGGATCCATGCCAGGGGCAGCGCCGTCCTGGCGACTCCCACCATCAACCGGGGTACCGCGTTCACCCACGCCGAACGTGAGACGCTTGGTCTGAAAGGTCTTTTGCCGACGGGTGTCTCGACGCTCGAGGGGCAGCTGCGGCGGGTCTACCAGCAGTACCTCGAGCAGGCGAACGATCTGCGGAAGTGGGTGTACCTGGCCAATCTCCGGGACCGCAACGAGGTGCTGTTCTACCGGCTGCTGACCGAGCACATCTCGGAGATGCTGCCGGTGGTGTACACCCCGACCGTCGGCCTGGCGATCGAGCGGTTCAGCCACGAGTTCCGGCGCACCCGCGGCGTGTACCTGTCGGTCGATCACCCCGAGGACGTCGAGACCGCCCTGCAGAACACCGGTCTCGGGCCGGACGACGTCGACCTGCTGGTGGCGACGGACTCCGAGGGCATCCTGGGCATCGGCGACCAGGGCGTCGGCGGCATCGAGATCTCCATCGGCAAGCTGGCCGTGTACACGGCCGCCGCGGGCCTCCATCCCCGGCGGGTGCTGCCGGTCGTGCTCGACATGGGCACCGACAACCTGCGCCTGCTGAACGACGACATGTACCTGGGGGAGCGGCATGCCCGGGTCCGGGACGCGCGGTACGACGAGCTGATCGACGCCTACATCACCGCCGTTGGCAAGCTGTTCCCCACCGCGATGCTGCATTGGGAGGACTTCGGGGCGACCAACGCGCGCCGCATCCTGAACAAGTACGCCGACCAGACGTGCACTTTCAATGACGACATGCAGGGCACCGCAGCAGTGGTCCTGGCGGCGGTGTTCTCCGCGATGCGCGCCGCCGGCAGCCGACTCCGCGATCAGCGGGTGGTGATCCACGGGGCCGGCACCGCGGGACTGGGCATCGCGGACATGATGCGCGAGGAAATGATCCGGCAGGGCCTGTCGCCTGCGGAGGCCACCGGCCGGTTCTATCCCCTCGGGCGGGACGGGTTGCTGCTCGACGGCGCCCCCGGCCTGCTCGACTTCCAGCAGTCCTACGCCCGATCGAGGGACGAGGTCGCCGGCTGGTCGGTGACCGGCGGGCACATCGGTCTGGCCGATGTGGTGGCCAACGCCCATCCGACCATCCTCATCGGAACGTCAACGCAGCCGGGCGCTTTCACCGAGTCCATCGTGCGAACCATGGCCGCCGAGACGGCCAGGCCGATCATCATGCCGCTGTCCAACCCGACCTCGAAGGCGGAAGCGCTGCCCGCCGACCTCATCGCCTGGACCGACGGCCGGGTGCTGACGGCCACCGGCAGCCCGTTCGCCCCGGTGCACCATCGCGGACGCGCCTACGAGATCGCCCAGGCCAACAACGCGCTGGTCTTCCCCGGCCTGGGCCTGGGGGTTGCGGTGGTCAAGGCGACCAGGATCAGCGATCGGATGATCGCCGCCGCCGCCGACGCGGTCGCGAAGCTGTCGGACGCGTCCACCACCGGGGCCGCGCTGCTGCCCGCCATGACCGACCTGCGCACCGTGTCGGCCGCCGTGGCCATCGCCGTCGCCACCACTGCCGCGGCGGAGGGGCTGGCCCGGGCGGAGCTGCACGACCCGATCCGGCAGGTGCACGAAGCGATGTGGCGGCCCGAGTACCCGAAGATCGCCGTGGACGACTGACCGCCGGCCGCCGCCGGGGTGGCCGGGGCGGAAACCGGCCGGGCCGGGCCGGGACGGACGCCTAGACTGCCTGCTGGCTCCGAACGTCCGTGATCCGGTTCGCCGGGCGAGCACCGCTCGCCCCGGACCGGTCCCGGCGGAGCCGCACCGCCCACGCCCGGAAGGTTCGAATGTCGACCCCTGCTGCTCCCAGCGACCACCCCGACCCCACCGACGCCGTCGCCGTCGAGGCCGCGACGACGGCGGCGCTGGCCGCTGTCGCAGCGGCCGCCGACCTGGAGGCGCTGAAGTCCGCGCGGCTGGCCCATGCCGGCGACCGCAGCCCGCTGGCGCTGGCGAACCGGGCGATCGCCGACCTGCCGAAGAGCGAGAAGGCCGGTGCCGGCCGGGGCATCGGCCAGGCCCGGGCCCGGGTCAACGTCGCATTGGCGGCCAGGGAATCCGAGCTGACCGCCGCGCGCGACGCCCGCATCCTGGCCGAGGAGACCGTCGACGTCACCCTGCCCTACGACCGGCAGTCGCCGGGGTCGCCGCACCCGATCTCCACGATGATGAACCGGATCGGCGATGTCTTCACCGCGATGGGCTGGGAGATCGCCGAGGGCCCCGAGCTGGAGACCGAGTGGTTCAACTTCGATGCACTGAACTTCCCCAAGGACCACCCCGCCCGCGCCATGCAGGATTCGTTCTACGTCGCCGGACCGCTCGGTGCGGCGCTGGCCGAGCGCGGCGTGCTGAACAGCGGCCAGGACACCGGCCTGGTGCTGCGTACGCACACCTCGCCCGTGCAGGTGCGGAGCATGCTCACCCGCCGGCCGCCGATCTACGTGATCTGCCCGGGCCGCGTCTACCGCACCGACGAACTGGACGCCACCCATACCCCGGTGTTCCATCAGGTGGAGGGCCTGGCCATCGACCGGCACCTGTCGATGGCCCACCTCAAGGGCACGTTGGACCAGTTCGCGCGGGCGATGTTCGGCACCGAATCGCGCACCCGGCTGCGCCCGTCGTTCTTCCCGTTCACCGAGCCCAGTGCCGAGATGGACGTGTACTTCCCGGACAAGCGGGGCGGTGCCGGCTGGGTGGAATGGGGCGGGTGCGGGATGGTCGACCCCAACGTCCTCGTCGCCTGCGGGCTCGACCCGCACGAGTGGAGCGGTTTCGCCTTCGGCATGGGCATCGAGCGAACCCTGCAGTTCCGCAACCAGATCCCGGACATGCGTGACCTGGTCGAAGGCGACGTCCGGTTCACCGCCGCTTTCGGATCGGAGGTCTGAGCCGTGCACCTTCCCGTCAAGTGGCTCGCCGACACTGTTGCCCTCCCGGCCGGAACGGGCACCGAGGAGCTGACCGATGCCTTGCTGCGGGTCGGCTTCGAGGTGGAGGGTGTGCACGCCGTGCCCGCGACCGAGGGGCCACTCGTCGTGGGCGCGGTGCTGACCATCGAGGAGCTCCCCGGGCTGAAGAAGCCCATCCGGTTCTGCACCGTCGACGTCGGCCCGGGCAACGGCCCGGACGGCGGTGACCAGCCGCGTGGGATCATCTGCGGCGCCACGAACTTCGCCGTCGGTGACACCGTGGTGGTGGCGCTGCCGGGGGCCGTGCTGCCCGGCGGATTCGCCATCGCGTCCCGCAGGACGTACGGGCGGATCTCCGACGGCATGATCTGTTCGGTTCGCGAGCTGGGAATCGGCACCGAGCACGACGGAATCCTGGTGCTGGGGCCGATCGCGGCGCCGGGCACCGACGCCCGCGCGATCATCGGCGCGGACGACGCCGTCATCGAATTGGCGATCACCCCCGATCGCGGTTACGCGCTGTCCATCCGCGGTCTGGCCCGGGAGATGGCTGCAGCGTTCGATGTGCCGTTCACCGACCCCGCCGACCGCCCGCTGCCCGAGCGCGCCGAGGGTGGCTGGCCCGTCGCCATCGCCGACCCGGTGGGCTGCGGCCGGTTCGCCACGGTGCGGGTGGAGGGCATCGATCCGTCCGCGCCGTCCCCGTTCTGGTTGCGCCGCAGGCTGTCCGCGGCCGGTATCCGGTCGATCTCGCTCGCCGTCGACGTCACCAACTACGTGATGATCGACCTCGGTCAGCCGCTGCACGCCTTCGACGGCGGCAGGTTGACCGGGTCGATCACCGTTCGTCGGGCGTCCGCCGGGGAGTCGTTGGTGACGCTGGACGGTGTCAAGCGCACCCTGGCCGCGGACGACATCGTGGTGACCGATGAATCCGGGCCGATCTCGCTGGCCGGCGTGATGGGCGGCGAGTCCACCGAGATCAGTGCCGCCACCACCACTGTCGTGTTGGAGGCGGCGTACTGGGATCCGCCCGCGATCGCCAGGACGGCGCGCCGGCACCGGTTGCCCAGTGAGGCATCGCGGCGCTTCGAGCGGGCCGTCGACCCGGCCATCGCCGCGGTCGCCGCCGAGGCGGCCGCCGAACTGCTGGTCCGCTACGGCGGCGGCCGCATCGCAGGGCGGTCCGATGTGCTCGGAGATCCATTGCAAGGCAGTGACATCCGCCTGCCGCTGGGCGAAGCGGAGCGACTCGCCGGCCGGCCTTACGACCCGGCGACGATCGCCCGGCGGCTGCAACAGGTGGGATGCACCGTCGAAAGCGCCTCCACCGGAATCGATGTCACGGTGGTGCCGCCGTCCTGGCGCCCGGACCTCAGCAGGCCCGCCGACCTCGTCGAAGAGGTGGCGCGCCTGGAGGGATACGACTCCATCCCGTCCGTGCTGCCCCCGGCGCCGGCCGGCCGCGGCTTGACGGCGACCCAGCGCAGGGACCGGCTGATCGCCGCCGACCTCACGTCCGCGGGGCTGGCCGAGGTGTTGTCGTTCCCGTTCATCGGTGCAGCGGACCTGGACACGCTGGGGCTCCCCCCGGACGACGTCCGGCGGCGTGCCGTCGCCCTGCGTAACCCGCTGGACGCCGACCGCAGGCTGATGCGCACGACCCTGCTGCCCGGACTGCTGGACACGGTGCTGCGCAACATCTCCCGGGGCGCCCGGGACCTGCTGGTGTTCGAGATCGGGTCCGTGTTTCTGCCCCGTACCAACGCCCCGCACCCGCCGGACGCGCCGATCGATCGTCGGCCGGACGCATCGACGCTGGCCACCCTGGACGCGGCGCTGCCGCAGCAACCCCGGCACCTGGCCGTCGTACTCGCCGGATCGATCGACCGCGCCGGATGGTGGGGACCCGGCCGGACCGCCGGTTGGGCCGACGCCATCGAGATGGTGCGCCGGATCGGCAGGATGGCCGGCACCGACGTGCGGCTGGTGGCCGCCGATCAGCCGCCATGGCATCCGGGCCGGTGCGCGAGCGTCCGGGTGGGGGACTGGCCGATCGGGTACGCCGGTGAGCTGGCCCCGGCCGTGGTCGACCGTCTCGGCCTGCCGCCGCGGGCGGCTGCCGTCGAGATAGATCTCGACGCACTGCCCGAGCGGAGCACCCCGGTGCCGCCGGTGATCAGCCCGTATCCGCCGGTGCACCTGGACGTCGCCCTGGTGGTGGAGGCGGCCGTCAGGGCGGCGGACGTCGTGCAGTCCCTGCGCGACGGTGGCGGTGAGCTGCTGGAGTCGGTGCGGCTCTTCGACGTGTACACCGGGGACCAGGTCGGTCGCGGTCGCAAGTCGCTGGCGTTCGCGCTGGTGGTTCGTGCTCCGGACCGCACGCTGACCGCGGCCGACGCGACCGCGGTGCGGGATGCGGCGGTGGCGGTCGCGGTCGAGCGGGTGGGCGCCCAGATGCGGGGCTGACCTGCGGGCCGATCCGTGAGGTCGGTCTGCGGGGTCGGTGGGGCCGATCGGTGGGGCCGATCTATGAGGCTGAGCGCCACCGGCGCCGAGCGTCCGGGGCGTGATCGGTGGGGTTCCGCGTCCACAGTGCGGCTCCGGTTCGTGATCGGACCCGCCGGGATGCCACCATGTCCCCATGCCGTTGAAGCAACCGACCGACCTCACGCGAAAGATCGACAAGGCTGGCTACTACCCGGCCCTGGTCGCGGACGTCCTGGACATCGCGGTCGCCGGTGAGGAAATCGTCGCGCACCTCGTGCACGGTGAGACCACGTTCGATCTGGACACGATCCGCCGGCACCTGTCGGTGGTGGTGCTCACCCCCGGCCGGTTGATCTTCGTGCACGCCGACGATCACGGTGGCGACGAGGAGCACGGCGACGAGGCGCACGGCATCGCCACCAGCGAGTCGGTCCCGCTGTCGGCGGTGCGGTCGGTGATGGTGGCGCACGTCGTCGCGAACCCGGAGAAGTACCGGCCCGGTGCCCTGGGCCGGGAACTCACGCTCACCATCGGCTGGGGGGCGGTGTCCCGGATCGACCTCGAACCGGCGACCTGCGGCGACCCGCAGTGCGAGGCCGACCACGGCATGACGGGCAGCATCACCGCGGACGACCTGTC
Organism: uncultured Actinomycetota bacterium; assembly: GCA_963785455.1. Lineage (GTDB taxonomy): Bacteria > Actinomycetota > Actinomycetes > Mycobacteriales > Nakamurellaceae > Nakamurella. The sequence continues at coordinate 102,972 of CAWAVL010000017.1, read as the reverse complement.
GCTGCGGATCAGCGCCGACGCGGAGGGGGAGAGCGCGCTGAACGACGCCGTCGCGTTCGCGAAGGCCCTGTCCGCGATGACGGCGGCCGCGCAGCGTCCGTGACGGACGGCCGCCGCGCCGGCGCCGATGGCGGGCCGGTCGTCCCCAGGTACGACCAGACCTCGTTGTCCGCGCTGCTGCCCGGGGTGGCGGCTGCAATGGGTGTCCAGGTGGGCCTGCCCGGTGTCGCGCTACCCGACGCCCAGCGGTGCTGTGTCGTGCTGATCGATGGACTCGGCCATCATCTGCTCGCCGAGGCGGCGTCCTCGGCGCCGTTCCTCGCCGGGTTGCAGCGGGACGGCGGATCGCTGACGGCCGGTTGCCCCAGCACGACGGCGACCTCCCTCGGATCGTTCGGCACCGGCCTGCCGCCGGGGCGGCACGGGCTGCTCGGCTACGAGGTGATGGACCCCGATCGCGGCGTGCTGCTCAACGAGCTGCGCTGGGATCCCGGCACCGATCCCCTTGCCTGGCAACCACATCCGACGGTGTTCGGGCAGCTGTCCGAGCGCGGCGTCCGGGTGACCCAGGTTGCGAACCCGGAGTTCGACGGTTCCGGGCTGACCGCGGCCGCCCTCCGCGGCGGCAGCTTCGTCGGCATCAAGCGGTTGTCGGCCCGGATCGACACCGCATTGAAGCTGCTCGCCGCGCCGGGTCCGAGCCTGGTCTACGTGTACTGGGGCGACGTCGACGCGGCGGGCCACCAGTACGGGGCGCTGTCCGAACAGTGGCACAAGGCACTGCGCAAGGTCGACCGTGAACTCGCCAGACTCGCCAGGCGACTGGCACCGGACACGCTGCTCGTGGTGACCGCCGATCACGGCATGGTCACCGTCCCGCACGCGGCCCGGTTGGACCTGGCCGTCCGGCCCGACCTGAGCGAGGGGATCGCGGTGGTCGGTGGTGAGGCTCGATTCGTTCAGCTGTACTGCGGAGCCGACGCCTCCCCCGGCGAGGCGGCAGCGGTGGCGGACCGGCTGACCGATGCGCTCGGCGACCAGGCCTGGGTCCGGACGCGTGGGCAGGCGATCGCCGAGGGCTGGTTCGGTCCGGTCGACGAGCGGGCGGTGCGCCGCATCGGCGATGTCGTGGTCGCCGCCCGCGGCACCTTCGCGATGGTCGACTCCCGCACCGCGCGACCGCAGATCCTGGCGCTCCTCGGTCAGCACGGTTCGCTGACGCGGCAGGAGCAGATGGTGCCGCTGCTGGTGCATCTCGGCTGATCGTCCGTCTCGGGAAAGTCTGTGCGGCTGACCGAGGGATCAGCCGCCCAGTCCTTGGGGGTACCGGTACCTTTCGTCGGGAACGGTGGTGCCCCGGAACCAGGCGTCGATGAACGGCCCGAGGTCGGTCCCCGCCTCGCGGGAAGCGAGCTTCTCGAACTCGTCGAAAGTGGCATTGTGGCCGCCGTACAGCGCCGGCCACTTCTTCAGCATCGCGAAGAAGGCGTCGTCGCCCATCTGCCGGCGGAGCGCGTGCACCGCGAGCGGTCCGCGGTCGTACACGGCGGTGAATTCGTCTCCGGGAGCCATTCCCACCAGTGGGGACGACCAGAAGTCCCGGTCATGTGCCGCATGTCGCATCTGATGATTCCATCTCTCGTCGAGATCGACATCGTTGATGTCCTCGTTCCACATCCACGCGGCGTACGAGGCGACACATTCGTTGATGCAGATGTCTGACCACGTCGTGATCATCACGTCGTTCCCGAACCATTGATGGGCGAGTTCGTGGACGACGATGCCGAGGTTCTCGACGCTGTCTCCGGTGAAGATCGGTCGAGTCGCGGTCTCGAGAGCGACCTCGGTGGACGTTGGGTCGGTGAAGATCTCACCGGCGGAGTCGAACGGATAAGGACCGAAATATCCGCTCAGGAAATCGATGATCTCTGCTGTCCGCTTGGCGAACGGCTTGACATCCTGGACGCCCGGCCCTATCGCAGAGACTATTGGGCGGCCATCGGACAGCGAGTCCGTCAGGAAGTCGAACTTGTCGATGTAGATCGTGGTCGCGTAGGTCGGAACGGGTTTGCGGAGCTCCCAGCGGAAGACCGATTCTCCGGGACCCACGGCCGGCAGGTCGTCGCGAACCCGGATTCCATTGGAGATGACCTGCCATCCGGTCGGGACGGTGGCCGTCACCGAGAAGGCCGCCGGGTCGGCAGGGTGCTCGTTGGCCGGGTACCAGACGGACGCGCTGATCGGTTCACCGGCCACGAAGGCTCCTCCCGAGTCGGTCCGGCGCCAACCTCCGTCCTGCGAGCGGCCAACGGTGCCCCGGACGACGGTCGGTCGCCCGGCGTAGGTGACATCGATCAGCATTCGCCTGCCGGCAGCCACCGAAGGAAAGCCCGAGACGATCAATTCCGCCCGGTCCTGCCGGAAGTCGGCTCCCGCGCCGTTCACCTCGACGTCGGACACCGTCATCGTGGGTTGGAGGTCGAGGTTGAATTGCGACAGGGCGTCGGGCCCAGTGACGGTTGCCCGGATCTTCGCCGTCGCCTGCAGTGCGTTGGTCGGCGGATCGTAAGACAGGTCGATGTCGTAGGAGTCCACCTGGTAGCCGCCGTTCCCGGCCAATGGATAGGCGGGATCGCCGATGCCCGCGGTACCGACGGTGCCGGCGGTGCCGGGAGACAGCGGCGGCACAGTTGGCGAGTCGGTCACTTGCGCCGGTGCGGCCGATCCGGAAATTGGTGACGTACAGGCGGAGATCGCAAGTCCGGCAACGAGCATCAGGGTGACAGCGCGTGGTCCGCGTCGGGAACGCATCCGATCACAGTACAAAGCCATGCTGTGAGAGCACCGTCACGTGCGTCACGGGGGACCTCGGAACGGGCGTGCCGCCGTTGTCCGGCCGCCATGCGGAGCGAGCAAGCGGTTGGCGTCCTCGATCGTGAAGTCGACTGCACTGCCGGTGAGGACTGCCACTGTGGCGGCGTAACCCGGGATCGGGAGATCTCGCATCGCACATGCGATCCGGTTGCCCGACAGGGTCAGCAACCGGGCGTCGTGGGACGGGTCGGAAACGGCGACGTCCGTCATCTCCCGGTTCAGGCCCTCCCCGATGGCCTTGAGCACGGCCTCCTTGCGCGTCCAGTACGCATAGAAGTCGCCGGTGGTCAGCACACGACGGGCTTCCTCCGCTGTGCACGCCAACGCCAGTGCAGGGCGGAAGTCGAAGTCGGACAGCACCTCGACATCGACCCCGACAGGACCGCATCCGGTCACTGCCACGGCAACCAGGCCTGCCGAGTGCGACACGGAAACATGCAGGCCGGTATCGGGGAGTGCAGGGGCACCGTGGTGCGCACCGCACCGCCCACAGCGACGTTCCACGATGACGGCACCGGGGTCGACGCCCAGGTGATCGCCGGCGACGGCCCGCAGGAGGACGGCCGCCAAGCTGAACCGGTGCTTGTCCGCGTCGTCTGTCATGCGCTGCCGACGACGCCCTTCCTCGGCGTCCAGCACCCCCGCGAAGCGTTCGTCCCAGTGTTCGAGCCGGGCGAGATGGATCTCGCAGCGGTGCGCGAGTGCGGTTGACGCAGCGGCGGACGGGGGACTCTGTGCGCCTGCGGGCAACGGTCGTTCCCGACCGGTGTCAGCAAGGGCATCGCTGTCAACAAGGGCATCGCTGTCAGCAAGGGCGTGGCTGTCAGCAGGGGCATCGCCGGACAACAGGTTCACTCCTCTCCGGCCGGTACAGCAGGTGGTCACCGGGCAGCACGGCCCCTGCCGCGGGCTGATCTCCATCGCACTGGCGGTTGGTTCCCCGCCGGCGCCCGACTGAGCCGTCTCGATGACAGGTGCTGCCCATATGGACGGCAGGTGCCGGGCCATCACGATGACAGGTGCCGGTGATGTGCGATGAAGGCCCGCCGTAGGACTTGATAGGTATGCGGGCCGCTGTATAGTTCGTGCCCGACAGTGTCGAGGAGCGGAGTGCAACACATGACGTATCGGGTCGCAGTGGCCGGCGCCAGCGGTTACGCGGGCGGGGAACTGCTGCGTTTGCTGCTCGGCCACCCCGAAGTGACCATCGGAGCCGTCACGGCGTTCGGCAACGCCGGGGACCGGGTCGCCGATCATCAGCCGCACCTGCTGCCGTTGGCCGACCGGGTCCTGGAGCGGACGACCTCGGACGTGCTGGCCGGCCATGACGCCGTGTTCCTCGCGCTGCCGCACGGCCGGTCCCACGAGTTGGCGGCGGAGCTCGGCGATGAGGTTCTGGTCATCGACTGCGGTGCCGATCACCGCCTGGCCGACCCGGTCGCCTGGCAACGGTTCTACGGCGGCGAACACCCGGGCTGCTGGCCGTACGGGCTGCCCGAGCTGCCGAACGGGCGCGCCGCGCTGCACGGCAGCAGGCGGATCGCCGTGCCCGGGTGCTATCCGACGTCGGCCTCGCTGGCCCTGGCGCCCGCGCTGGCCGCCGGGCTCGTCGAACCCGACGTGGTGGTGGTCGCCGCGTCCGGAACATCGGGCGCCGGAAAATCACCGAAGGTGAACCTGCTCGGCTCCGAGGTGATGGGAGCCGCGGCCGCCTACGGCGTCGGCGGAGTGCACCGTCACACACCGGAAATGGTGCAGAACCTCTCCGCCGCCGGGGCAACGGCCGTCACGGTTTCGTTCACCCCGGTCCTCGTGCCGATGCCCAGGGGCATCCTGGCGACGGTGTCGGCGCCGGTGAAGGACGGCGTGACTCTCTCCGACCTCCGCGCTGTGTACGACAAGGCCTACGCGGACGAACCCTTCGTCCATCTGCTGGCCGAGGGGCAGTGGCCGACGACCGCCGCGACGCTCGGCGCCAATACCGCACTGTTGCAGCTCGCCGTCGACGAAGCAGCTGGTCGCCTGGTGGTCGTGGTCGCCCTGGACAACCTGACCAAGGGCACCGCGGGCGCTGCCGTGCAATGCATGAACCTGGCGCTCGGGTTGCCCGAGACCACGGGCCTGCCGACCGTCGGGGTCGCGCCGTGAGCGACCAGCAGGGATCGGTCGGGATGGGAGTCACCGCGCCGCTGGGCTTTCGGGCCGCCGGTGTTGTCGCCGGGCTGAAGTCGACGGGCGCGCCGGATGTGGCTGTTGTCGTCAACGACGGGCCGCGGTACAACGCCGCAGCGGTCTTCACCGGCAACCGCGTGAAGGCCGCGCCGGTTCGCTGGTGTGAAAGCATCCTGGCCGGCCCCGGTGCGGAATTGGCGGCGGTGGTGTTGAACTCCGGTGGCGCGAACGCCTGTACGGGGCCCGCGGGTTATGACGACACCGTCGCCACCGCTGAGCATGTCGGGTCAGCGTTGGGGGTGTCCGCGCGGCAGGTGGCGGTTGCGTCCACCGGCCTGATCGGCGTCCGGCTGCCGATGGACCGACTGCTTTCCGGCATCGACCATGCCACGGCCGCCATCGATCGCGCCGGTGGACCGGACGCGGCGACCGCCATCATGACGACCGACTCGGTGCCGAAGACGATGCAGATCAGCGTCGGCGGCTTCACCGTCGGCGCCATGGCGAAGGGTGCCGGCATGCTCGCGCCGGGACTGGCCACGATGCTCGTCGTGCTCACCACGGACGCGGTCGCCGATTCCTCGGTGCTGGACCGGGTGCTGCGCGCTGCCACCAGGGTGACGTTCGATCGACTGGACTCCGACGGGGCGATGTCCACCAACGACACCGTGCTGTTGCTTTCCTCAGGCGCCTCCGGGATCGAACCGCCACAGGACCTGTTGCAGGCGTCGGTGACCCGAGCCTGCGCCGACCTTGCGGCACAACTGCTCGCCGACGCGGAGGGTGCGACGAAACAGATCGCCATCGAGGTGGTGCACGCGGCCACCGAGGACGATGCGGTGACCGTCGGCCGGGCCGTGGCGCGCAACAACCTGGTGAAGACGGCGTTCTTCGGTCAAGACGCGAACTGGGGACGCATACTCGCCGCGGTCGGGACCGTCGGCCCTGAGGTCGCGTTCGATGCGGACGCCGTCGATGTGGCCATCAACGGCGTTTGGATCTGCCGGGCCGGATCCACCGGCGACGACCGCGAGGGTGTCGACCTCACCGGTCGGTCGGTGCAGGTCGTCATCGACCTGCACGCCGGCACCGAGTCGGCAACGATCGCCACCAACGACCTGTCGCACGCCTACGTCCACGAGAACTCGGCGTACTCGACATGAGCACGTCGATGGCGGCAACGGGCGTCGGCGCCGGGGACGTCGAGCCGCGGCAGCCGTCCGAGCTGGCCGGCGCCCGGGAGCGGGCCGAGGTGCTGGCCGGCGCCCTGCCGTGGCTGCGGCAATTCGCCGGATCGATCGTCGTGGTCAAGTACGGCGGCAACGCGATGACCGACGAGCAGCTCAAGACCGCCTTTGCCGCCGACATGGTCTTCCTGCGCACGGTCGGCCTCCGGCCGGTGGTGGTGCACGGCGGCGGCCCGCAGATCAGCGCGATGTTGGACCGGCTCGGCCTGCCGGGCGAGTTCAAGGGCGGCTTCCGGGTCACCACCGCCGAAACCATGGATGTGGTGCGGATGGTGCTGGTCGGTCAGGTCGGCCGGGAACTCGTCGGATTGATCAACTCGCATGGACCGTTGGCCGTCGGCATGTCCGGCGAGGACGCCGGGTTGTTCACCGCGGCTCGGCGCACCGTGCTGGTCGACGGTGAGCAGACCGACATCGGCCTGGTCGGCGACGTCGTGGACGTCAATCCCGCCGCGGTGCTGGATCTGATCGGTGCCGGCCGCATCCCCGTGGTGTCGACGGTGGCCCCGGACGTCGACGGCGTCGTGCACAACATCAACGCCGACACCGCGGCCGCGGCGCTGGCCATCGCGTTGGGTGCGACGAAACTTGTTGTGCTGACCGATGTGGAGGGGGTCTACGCCGACTGGCCGGACCGGGACTCCCTGCTGTCCAAGGTGTCAGCCGACGCGCTGGCGGACATGCTGCCCCGGCTGCAGGCCGGGATGGTGCCGAAGATGGAGGGCTGCCTGCGGGCCGTCCGTGGGGGAGTGTCCGCGGCCCACGTCATCGACGGCCGGATCCCGCACTCGGTACTGCTGGAGATCGTCACCACGCAAGGCGTTGGCACCATGATCGTTCCGACGATGGAGGCATCGTGACCGCAACCGAGACCCTGACCGGACAATCTGCCAACGAGCGGGCCGCCGCGCGCTGGTCGCAGGCTTTGATGAACAACTTCGGCATCCCGCCGATCGAACTCGTCAGCGGTTCCGGCGCCGTGGTGGTCGACGGGGATGGCAACCGCTACCTGGATCTACTCGGTGGGATCGCGGTGAACGCGCTCGGGCACGCCCACCCGGCCGTCATCGCCGCGGTCTCCGAGCAGATCGCCACCCTTGGGCACGTTTCCAATTTCTTCACCCACCCGAGAGTGCTCATGCTGGCCGAACGGCTGCTGGACATCAGCGGCGCCCGGGGCGCGTCGGGGACCGCCGACGGCCGGGTGATCTTCGCCAACTCCGGCGCGGAGGCGAACGAGGCGGCGTTCAAGATGGCCCGGCTCACCGGGCGTCCCCGGATCATCGCCACGGACGGCGCGTTCCACGGCCGGACGATGGGGGCGCTTGCCCTGACCGGGCAGCCGGCCAAACGAGCCCCGTTCGAGCCGATGCCGGCCGGAGTGGAGTTCGTGCCGTTCGGCGATACCGCCGCCCTGCAGGCGGCGGTCGACAGCGACGTGGCCGCGGTGTTCCTGGAGCCGATCCTGGGTGAGGCCGGTGTGGTCCCGGCGCCGGACGGCTATCTGGCCGCGGCTCGCCGGATCACCGCCGAGCACGGCACGCTGCTGGTCCTGGACGAGGTGCAGACCGGTATCGGCCGAACCGGTTCCTGGTTCGCGCACCAGTCGGCGGGCATCGTTCCGGACGTCCTCACCCTGGCCAAGGGACTCGGCGGTGGACTGCCCATCGGTGCCGCGATCGGCTTCGGTGACGCAGCGCACCTGCTGCAGCCGGGCCAGCACGGGTCCACCTTTGCCGGTAACCCGGTCTGCGCCGCGGCCGCCCTGGCGGTGCTGGACACCATCGAGAGCAACGGGCTGCTGGATCACGTCGATGCGGTGGGCAAACACATCCGCGCAGGCATCGAGGATCTGGACGAGCCGCTGATCGACCACGTCCGGGGCAGCGGCCTGCTGCTCGGCGTTGCGCTGCGCGCAGGCATCGGCGCTCGGGTCGTGGTCGCCGCGCGGAACGCCGGCTTCCTGATCAATGCGCCTGCCCCGGACGTCCTGCGACTGGCCCCGCCGCTGATCCTGTCCACAGACCAGGCCGACAGCTTCATCGCTGCGCTGCCGGCGATCCTGCGGGCCGCCGACGTCCGGGCCGACCGGTGAATGCGGCGGGTCCCGGGGCAACGGGGCCCGGCGCGAGCCGGTTACGACACTTCTTGCGGGACGACGACCTGGCACCGGACGAATTGATTGCGGTGCTGGACCGTGCAGACCAGTACAAGCACGACCGCAACGGTTTTCGGCCGTTGACCGGCCGTTCGGTGGCGGTCGTGTTCGAGAAGAACTCCACCAGAACGCGATTGTCGTTCGAGGTCGGCATCGCCCAACTGGGCGCGCAGCCGGTGATCATCGACGGCCGGACCTCGCAACTCGGCAGAGAGGAGACCATCGAGGACACCTCCATGGTGCTGTCCCGGTACGTCGACGCGGTGGTGATCCGTACGTTCGTCCAACGCAGGATCAACGCGCTCGCCCGGGTCTCGACGGTCCCGGTGATCAACGCGCTGACCGATGAATTCCATCCCTGCCAGGTACTCGCGGACCTGCAGACGGTCCGGGAGCGCAAGGGCAGGCTGGCCGGGCTGACGCTGACCTATCTCGGCGACGGGTCGAACAACATGGCGCATTCGCTGATGGTCGGGGGCGCCAACGCGGGGTTGATCGTCAAGATCGCCTCGCCGCCCGGATTCGACCCGCACGGCGACATCCTGCTGGACGCCAAGCAGCGCGCCGCCGAGACGGGCGGCGCGATCGAACTCGTCGGCGACCCGGAGGCCGCGGTGGACGGCTCGGATGTTCTGGTCACCGATACCTGGACCTCGATGGGCCAGGAGACCGACGGACTCGACAGGGTGGGACCGTTCCGTCCGTACCAGGTGAACGCGGACCTGCTGGGCAGGGCAGCGGACGACGCCGTGGTGCTCCACTGCCTTCCGGCGCACCGCGGCTGGGAGATCACCGACGAGGTGATCGACGGTCCGGCTTCGGCGGTGTGGGACGAGGCAGAGAACCGGCTGCACACCCAGAAGGCCCTGCTGACGTTTCTGTTCGAGAAGTCGGGAATCATCCCCGCGGGCCAGGTACCGTCCTCCCGGTCGGCCGCGGGATGACGGCCGGAACCACGCTGGCCACCAAGGCCGCCCGGCACGGCCGGATCACCGAACTGATCAGGGACCAGACCGTGCGATCACAGGGCGAGCTGATCGCGCTGCTGGCCGAGGACGGCTTCTCGATCACCCAGGCGACGCTGTCCCGCGACCTCGAGGAGCTGGGCGCGGTGAAGCTGCGCGGCGTCGACGGAGGCGCCGCGGTCTACCGGATTCCCGACGACGGGGGGCCCCGACCGATGGTCGGCGGGACTTCCCGGCTCGGCCGACTGCTCGGCGACCTGCTCCTGTCCCATCAGGGCTCGGGCAACCTCGCGGTCCTGCGGACACCACCCGGCGCGGCCCAGTTCCTGGCCTCGGCCATCGACCGCGCGAGTCTGGCCGACATCATCGGCACCATCGCCGGCGACGACACCATCCTGGTGGTCGCCCGGGACGGCCTGACCGGAGCCCAGGTCGGCAGGATGCTGGCCGGGTACGCGTCCGACGAGATCACGTGAGCGCCGTCGTCCGCGGCGGCGGCCGCACCCTTCCGGCGGCTCGGCCGCGTGCATCCGGACCGGTGTACCGGCCCTTCCAACCAGAAAGAGAGCAGTGACCATGACTGAACGGATCGTCCTCGCCTACTCCGGCGGCCTGGACACATCGGTGGCCATCGGGTGGATCTCGCACGCCACCGGCGCGGAAGTGATCGCCGTCGCCGGCGACGTCGGGCAGGGCGGTGAGGACCTGGAGACGATCCGGCAGCGCGCACTGGCGTGCGGCGCCGTGGAAGCCGTCGTCGCCGACATGCGGGACGAGTTCGCCGACGAATACTGCCTTCCCGCCCTGCAGGCCAACGCCCTGTACATGGAGCGGTACCCGTTGGTCTCCTCGCTGTCCCGACCGGTGATCGCCAAGCACCTGGTGCAGGCCGCACACGACTTCGGGGCCTCCACCGTCGCGCACGGTTGCACCGGCAAGGGCAACGACCAGGTCCGGTTCGAGGTGTCGATCATGGCGCTGGGTCCGGATCTCAAGATCATCGCGCCGGTGCGGGACTCCGGCATGAGCCGGGACAAGGCCATCATCTTCGCCGAGGAACGCGACCTGCCGATCCAGACCAGCAGGTCCAACCCCTACTCCATCGACCAGAACGTCTGGGGTCGCGCCGTGGAAACCGGCTTCCTGGAGGACATCTGGAACGCCCCGATCGAGGACCTGTACGAATACACCGCCGATCCGGCGGTCCCCCGTGACCCCGACGAGGTGTTGATCACCTTCCACGAGGGCCGCCCGGTGGCGATCGACGGCCGTCCGGTCACCATGCTGCAGGCCATCGAGGAGCTCAACCGGCGGGCCGGCGCGCAGGGCATCGGCCGGATCGACATGGTCGAGGACCGGGTGGTCGGCATCAAGTCCCGCGAGATCTACGAGGCCCCCGGCGCTCTTGCGCTGCTGACGGCCCACCGGGAACTGGAGAACGTCACTGTCGAACGCGAGCAGGCCCGGTTCAAGCAGACGGTGGGCCAGCGATGGACCGAGCTGGTGTACGACGGGTTGTGGTTCTCTCCGCTCAAGCGTTCGCTGGACGCGTTTCTCGCCGACACCCAGAAGCACGTCTCCGGGGAGATCCGGATGACCCTCGCGCACGGCACCGCCGTCGTCACCGGCCGGCGCAGCGAGGAATCCCTGTACGACTTCAACATGGCCACCTACGACGCGCAGGACGCCTTCGACCAGTCGCTGGCCAAGGGTTTCGTCAGGCTGTGGGGCTTGAACACCAAGATGACCACCGCGCGGGATCTGCGGGTCGCCGGCCGGTGACCGGGCCAACGTCCGACGGTGAGCCCGCGGTCAGTCTCTGGGGTGGCCGGTTCACCGGTGGCCCGTCCGATGCGCTCGCGGCGTTGAGTGTCTCGACGCACTTCGACTGGCTGCTGGCGCCGTACGACATCGCCGGCTCCAAGGCCCACGCCAGGGTGCTGCACGCCGCCGGGTTGCTGGACGACAGCGAGCTCGCCGGGATGCTGTCCGCCCTGGACGAGCTGGCGCGCGACGTCGAGGCCGGTGATTTCCTCCCGGCGCCCGCCGACGAGGACGTGCACACCGCGCTGGAACGCGGGCTGCTGGACCGGGCGGGCGTCGAGCTCGGCGGCAAGCTGCGGGCCGGACGATCCCGCAACGACCAGGTCGCGACCCTGTACCGGATGTTCCTGCGGGACCGTGCCAGGCTGGTCGCGGCTCAGGTCACCGACCTCCAACAGGCGCTGCTGGACCAGGCGGCGCGGCACCCCGGCGCGGCCATGCCGGGTCGGACGCACTTCCAGCACGCCCAGCCCGTGTTGCTCGCCCATCACCTCGCCGCGCACGCCCAGGCGCTGGTCCGGGACATCGACCGGATCCGGGACTGGGACCGCCGGGCTGCGGTGTCCCCGTACGGGTCCGGCGCGCTGGCCGGCTCGTCGCTGGGCCTGGACCCGGCGGCGGTCGCCGTCGAGCTGGGATTCGATGCGCCGTCGTCGAACTCGATCGACGGCACGGCGTCCCGCGATTTCGCCGCTGAGCTGGCCTTCGTGCTGGCGATGCTGGCGGTGGACCTGTCCCGGTGGGCAGAGGAGGTCATCGTCTTCACCACGGCCGAATTCGGCTACGCCCGGCTCGACGACGCGTTCGCCACCGGCTCGTCGATCATGCCGCAGAAGAAGAACCCGGACATCGCTGAGCTGACCCGCGGGAAGGCGGGCCGGTTGATCGGCAACCTCACCGGGTTGCTGGCCACGCTCAAAGCGCTGCCGTTGGCCTACAACCGGGATCTTCAGGAGGACAAGGAGCCGCTGATCGACTCGTTGGCCCAGCTGGACCTGCTGCTGCCGGCGGTCACCGGGATGACGGCCACCCTCACCTTCGACATCGCGCGGATGGCCGAGATGGCGCCGGCAGGTTTCTCCCTCGCCACCGACATCGCGGAATGGCTGGTCCGCCAGGGCGTTCCGTTCCGGGTTGCGCACGAGGCTGCCGGGCTCTGCGTGTCCCTGGCCGAGTCGACGGGCCGCCGGCTGGACGAGCTCAGCGACGCCGAGCTGGCGGCGATCGACCCAGCGCTCACCCCGGCCGTCCGCGACGTGCTGACGGTCGAGGGATCGCTGGCCTCCCGCGACGCCGTCGGCGGCACCGCACCGGCGAGGGTCGGCGAACAGCTGCAAGCACTGCGGACGCAGATCGACGCCGACCGAGGCTGGGCACACGGCCGAGACCACCGCTGGGACCACCGCTGGGACCACCGCTGAGCGCAGTCCCGCGGCGGTGCAATCAGCACCGATGGAACAATCGGCCGGGTGGACGATCGTCGACGGGTCCGGCGCTCGTTCCTGGAACGGGACGTCATCGCGGTGGCCCGGGACCTGCTGGGCACCGTCGTCGAGGCCGACTCACCCGACGGTCCGGTCGCGGTCCGGCTGACCGAGGTGGAGGCCTACGCCGGTCTGCACGACCCGGCGTCGCACGCCTACCGCGGGCGGACCGCGCGCACCGCGGTGATGTTCGGCCCGGCGGGCCACCTGTACACCTACTTCGTCTATGGCATGCACTGGTGCGCGAACGTGGTCACCGGGCCGGACGGCGTGCCGTCCGCCGTGCTGCTGCGGGCCGGGCGGGTCGTCGACGGCGTCGGGCTGGCCCGGACCCGGCGGGCAGCTGCCGGTCGGCGTACGCCGACGGACGAGCACCTGGCCCGCGGCCCCGCGGGACTGGCGACCGTGCTGGGCCTGTCCGGCGCGAGCAATGGGAGCGATCTCGTCGGCGATGCCCGGCCCATTCGGCTGCTGCACGGCGCACCACCGCCGGCCGGGGCGATCGGCGTCGGACCCAGGGTGGGAGTGGTTGCAGCCGCCGACGAGCCCCAGCGGTTCTGGGTGATCGGCGATTCGACGGTGTCCGCCTTCCGCGCCTGGGTGCCCCGTCGGCGGCCGGTCTCCTCGCCGCCCGGGTGAGGGCGGGCCGGATGGCAGGATGAGCGTCGTGACAGCACCGGCGCAGCCCCCTCCCGTCCCGCTTCTCGAGGACCTGACGGCACGTGGGTTGATCGCCCTGTCGACCGGGATCGAGGCGCTGGGAACCGATCTGGCGGCAGGACCGGTGACGGCGTACGTCGGCTTCGACCCGACCGCACCGAGCCTGCACATCGGCAACCTCGTGCAACTGCTGACCATGCGGCGCGTGCAACGCGCCGGCAACCATCCGCTGATGCTGGTCGGTGGCGCCACCGGGTTGATAGGTGATCCCCGGATGTCGGGCGAGCGGGTGCTGAGCTCGGAGGACGTCGTCGCCGGCTGGGTGGAGCGGATCCGCGCCCAGGTCGAGCAGTACGTCGACTTCGACGGGACCTACGCGGCGCGCATGGTGAACAACCTGGAGTGGACCGCGGACCTCAGTGCGATCGGCTTCCTACGGGATGTGGGCAAGCACTTCCGGATGGGCCGCATGCTGGCGAAGGAGACGGTGTCGGCGCGGCTGAACAGCGACGAGGGCCTGTCGTTCACCGAGTTCAGCTACCAGATCCTGCAGGGAATGGACTACCTGGAGCTCTACCGCCGGTACGGCTGCACCCTGCAGACCGGCGGCAGCGACCAGTGGGGGAACCTGACCAGTGGCACCGAACTCATCCGCAAGGTCGAGGGAAGGGCGGTGCATGCGCTGGCCACGCCGCTGGTCACCAAGGCGGACGGCACGAAGTTCGGAAAGACCGAGAGCGGTGCAGTCTGGCTGGACCCGGCGATGACGAGCCCGTACGCCTTCTACCAGTTCTGGTTCAACACCGACGACCGCGACATCCCTGGCTATCTCAGGGTTTTCTCTCAGCGTCCGCTCGCGGAGATCGAGGAGCTGATCGCCGCCACCGCTGCGCGGCCGCAGGCCCGGGCGGCGCAGCGGGAGCTGGCAGGTGAACTCACCGCACTGGTGCACGGTGCTCCGGCCAGGGACGCAGCCGTGGCGGCCAGCGCCGCGTTGTTCGGGCGCGGTGACCTCGCGGCCATCGACGAACAGACCCTGCGTGCGGCCCTCGACGAGGTCGGTCTCACCGAGGTCGACGGATCAGCGAACGTCGTGGAGTTGTTGCGGGCAACCGGCTTGACCTCCTCGCTGTCCGAGTCCCGGCGTGCCGTCGCCGAGGGCGGCGCGAACGTCAACAACAACCGGATCAGCGACGCGGACCGGGTGATCGGTCCGGATGATCTGCTGCACGGCCGGTACCTGGTGTTACGCCGCGGCAAGCGGTCCGTCGCCGGGGTGTCGATCCGCCGCTGAGCGGACCACATTCCGCCCGCGTGGCCGTGGGCGGCATCCGGTTCTTCCCACGGCGGTCACCCGCTGGGTGTCCGCTGATCCACATCCGGTGATGCCCGTACCGCATTCGGGTGCTCACGGTGATCTGCGCGGCCGGTCCAGGCGTCGGCAGGCGACGGACCACCCCACTGCGCTCCCCGCCCGACGATGACGTGCCACCGGACATCCGCGGCCGGTCCGCTCCACGGCCGATCCGGCCCGGCACGCGGCCGACTGTGAAGACGATCACCCGACAGCGGACGCGGATCCGGTCCGGCGGCTCAGAACCCACTGACCTGCACGGACTCTCGGGCAAGATCATCGATCAGGGCCGTGACCTGCGGAGTTGACGAGCAGGCAATCCCGCCGTAACTTAGGTCTCGCCCCACGGGGAACCGCACAGCAGCCGGAGACGCAAGGATCCGATCATTGGACGGCCCAGGGCAAACCCCGACGAACACCTCCGCGATCCGGAGGCGGCGAAGCACGCTCTTCGTCACGGGAGTCGGGAACGGCAGGGCGGACCAGCGATTTGGAGTTGGCCCGCTCGGCCGGTAGTGTTTACAGGGTTGCCCCCAAGGTGGTCGGAAGGCTGCGGCGGGTGTGTGTCCGTTCTTTGAGAACTCAACAGTGTACCGAAAGTCAGTGCCGTTTGTTTGGTGCTGGGGTTGTTTGCTGCCTGTGTGGTGGTGGGCTTTCCTGGTGCTGGATTGTTGTTGTTTTTGTTGTTTCAAATTTTGCGAGCGTTTGCTCGTGTTTGGGACTGTGATCGCGCTCGGCTCTTGCTGCCTTTTGGTGGTGGGGTTGGGTGTTCTTCATTTTGTTGACGGTGGCCCTTTGTGGGTCTGTCTATATGCATTCAATGGAGAGTTTGATCCTGGCTCAGGACGAACGCTGGCGGCGTGCTTAACACATGCAAGTCGAACGGAAAGGCCCGCTTGCGGGTACTCGAGTGGCGAACGGGTGAGTAACACGTGGGCAACCTGCCCTCAGCTCTGGGATAACTCCGGGAAACCGGTGCTAATACTGGATATCAACTTCTGCTCGCATGGGTGGTTGTTGAAAGTTTTTCGGCTGGGGATGGGCCCGCGGCCTATCAGCTTGTTGGTGGGGTGATGGCCTACCAAGGCGACGACGGGTAGCCGGCCTGAGAGGGCGACCGGCCACACTGGGACTGAGACACGGCCCAGACTCCTACGGGAGGCAGCAGTGGGGAATATTGCGCAATGGGCGGAAGCCTGACGCAGCGACGCCGCGTGAGGGATGACGGCCTTCGGGTTGTAAACCTCTTTCAGCTCTGACGAAGCGAGAGTGACGGTAGGAGCAGAAGAAGCACCGGCCAACTACGTGCCAGCAGCCGCGGTAATACGTAGGGTGCAAGCGTTGTCCGGAATTATTGGGCGTAAAGAGCTCGTAGGCGGTCTGTCGCGTCGAATGTGAAAACCCGGGGCTCAACCCCGGGCCTGCATTCGATACGGGCAGACTAGAGTTCGGTAGGGGAGTCTGGAATTCCTGGTGTAGCGGTGAAATGCGCAGATATCAGGAGGAACACCGGTGGCGAAGGCGGGACTCTGGGCCGATACTGACGCTGAGGAGCGAAAGCGTGGGGAGCAAACAGGATTAGATACCCTGGTAGTCCACGCCGTAAACGTTGGGCGCTAGGTGTGGGGGTCCTTCCACGACCTCCGTGCCGCAGCTAACGCATTAAGCGCCCCGCCTGGGGAGTACGGCCGCAAGGCTAAAACTCAAAGGAATTGACGGGGGCCCGCACAAGCGGCGGAGCATGCGGATTAATTCGATGCAACGCGAAGAACCTTACCAAGGCTTGACATGCACGGGAAAGTTCCAGAGATGGTTCCCCCGCAAGGTCCGTGCACAGGTGGTGCATGGTTGTCGTCAGCTCGTGTCGTGAGATGTTGGGTTAAGTCCCGCAACGAGCGCAACCCTTGTCTTATGTTGCCAGCGCGTGATGGCGGGGACTCATAAGAGACTGCCGGGGTCAACTCGGAGGAAGGTGGGGATGACGTCAAATCATCATGCCCCTTATGTCTTGGGCTTCACGCATGCTACAATGGCCGGTACAAAGGGCTGCGAAACCGCGAGGTGGAGCGAATCCCAAAAAGCCGGTCTCAGTTCGGATTGGGGTCTGCAACTCGACCCCATGAAGTCGGAGTCGCTAGTAATCGCAGATCAGCAACGCTGCGGTGAATACGTTCCCGGGCCTTGTACACACCGCCCGTCACGTCACGAAAGTCGGTAACACCCGAAGCCGGTGGCCTAACCCCTTGTGGGAGGGAGCCGTCGAAGGTGGGATCGGCGATTGGGACGAAGTCGTAACAAGGTAGCCGTACCGGAAGGTGCGGCTGG
Source organism: uncultured Actinomycetota bacterium (assembly GCA_963785455.1). Lineage (GTDB taxonomy): Bacteria > Actinomycetota > Actinomycetes > Mycobacteriales > Nakamurellaceae > Nakamurella. Next base: position 85,909 of record CAWAVL010000017.1, on the reverse strand, counting down.
ATCACCTCCTTTCTAAGGAGCTAGCGGCTGCCGGGTTTTTCCTGGTGGTCCATGTGTCGTTTCGCAGGCGAGTGTTCTGCGGCGGCCGCTCATGGGTGGAACGCTGACTAGTTCGGTTCGCGATGGTTTCTTCGTGTCTAGTACGACGTGATCGGTTCTTCTTCTTCGGGGGGAGGGTTGGTCCGCCTCTTTGTTGGGGCGAGTTGGAAAGGGCGGGGAGGTTGTTGGCGGGCTGTAGGTACACTGTTGGGTCCTGAGAGGACGGGCGAGGGGAACACCGTTGGTGTTCTCGTGGCGTGTTTCTTTCTCCGGGCCGGCCTGCTGCCAAACCGCTTCCAGGGGTTTCCTTGGGGTAGGTGGTGGTGTTGGGTTGGTTTGCGGGTTGTTGTTTGAGAACTGCACAGTGGACGCGAGCATCTTTGTGGCTAAGTTTTTAAGAGCACACGGTGGATGCCTAGGCACCAGGAGCCGATGAAGGACGTAGGAGGCTGCGATAAGCCTCGGGGAGCTGTCAACCGAGCTGTGATCCGAGGATTTCCGAATGGGGAAACCCAGCACGAGTCATGTCGTGTTACCCGCGCCTGAATATATAGGGTGTGTGGAGGGAACGTGGGGAAGTGAAACATCTCAGTACCCACAGGAGTAGAAAACAACCGTGATTCCGTGAGTAGTGGCGAGCGAAAGCGGATCAGGCTAAACCGTTCACGCGTGATACCCGGCAGGGGTTGCGTGTTCGGGGTCGTGGGAATGTTGTTGTCGGGGCTGCCGTCCCGGCGGGGAGTAAGAAAAACAGTGGTTAGTCGAATGGCATTGGAAAAACCAGCCGTAGCGGGTGATAGCCCCGTAGACGAAAACTTCTGTTCTCCCTTCGATATCTCCCAAGTAGCAGCGAGCCCGTGAAATTCGCTGTGAATCTGGCGGGACCACCCGCTAAGCCTAAATACTACCTGGTGACCGATAGCGGACTAGTACCGTGAGGGAAAGGTGAAAAGTACCCCGGGAGGGGAGTGAAATAGTACCTGAAACCGTGTGCTTACAATCCGTCGGAGCTGAGCCCTTGTGGTGAGGTGACGGCGTGCCTTTTGAAGAATGAGCCTGCGAGTTAGTGGTATGTGGCGAGGTTAACCCGTGTGGGGAAGCCGTAGCGAAAGCGAGTCCGAATAGGGCGGTACAGTCGCATGCTCTAGACCCGAAGCGAAGTGATCTACCCATGGCCAGGATGAAGCGACGGTAAGACGTCGTGGAGGTCCGAACCCACCAGGGTTGAAAACCTGGGGGATGAGCTGTGGGTAGGGGTGAAAGGCCAATCAAACTTCGTGATAGCTGGTTCTCCCCGAAATGCATTTAGGTGCAGCGTCACGTGTTTCTGGTCGGAGGTAGAGCACTGGATGGTCTAGGGGGCCCACAAGCTTACCGAAATCAACCAAACTCCGAATGCCGGTCAGTGAGAGCGTGGCAGTGAGACTGTGGGGGCTAAGCTTCATAGTCGAAAGGGAAACAGCCCAGATCGCCGGTTAAGGCCCCTAAGCGTGTGCTAAGTGGGAAAGGATGTGGAGTCGCCCAGACAACCAGGAGGTTGGCTTAGAAGCAGCCACCCTTTAAAGAGTGCGTAATAGCTCACTGGTCAAGTGGTTCCGCGCCGACAATGTAGCGGGGCTCAAGCACACCGCCGAAACCGCGGCATTCATGCGTATAGCCAGGCCTTTGTGGTCCAGGTGCATGGATGGGTAGGGGAGCGTCGTGTGGGGAGTGAAGCGGCGGAGTGATCCAGCCGTGGACCCTACACGAGTGAGAATGCAGGCATGAGTAGCGAATGGGGAGTGAGAAACTCCCCCACCGAATGACCAAGGGTTCCTGGGCCAGGTTAATCCGCCCAGGGTGAGTCGGGACCTAAGGCGAGGCCGACAGGCGTAGTCGATGGACAACGGGTTGATATTCCCGTACCCGCGAAGAAGCGCCCATGTCGAACCCGGTGATGCTAAACGCCCGGACCAATGGATCCCTTCGGGGAGCCGGCGGCGAGCGCGTGACCCGATCCGGTAGTAGTCAAGCGATGGGGTGACACAGGAAGGTAGCTCCGCCAGTCAGTGGTAATACTGGTGTAAGGGTGTAGGTAGTTCCGGTAGGCAAATCCGCCGGGATGTTGATCTGAGACCTGACGCATAGCCGATTGAGGCGAAGCAGAGTGATCCTATGCTGTCGAGAAAAGCCTCTAGCGAGCTTCGAGCGGCCCGTACCCCAAACCGACACAGGTGGTCAGGTAGAGAATACCAAGGTGATCGAGCGAACTATGGTTAAGGAACTCGGCAAAATACCCCCGTAACTTCGGGAGAAGGGGGACCGAGGTGCGTGAAGCCCCTTGCGGGCTAGCGCGTTTTGGTCGCAGAGACCAGGGAGAAGCGACTGTTTACTAAAAACACAGGTCCATGCCAAGTCGCAAGACGATGTATATGGACTGACGCCTGCCCGGTGCTGGAAGGTTAAGAGGACCGGTTAATCACTTCGGTGGTGAAGCTGAGAATTTAAGCCCCAGTAAACGGCGGTGGTAACTATAACCATCCTAAGGTAGCGAAATTCCTTGTCGGGTAAGTTCCGACCTGCACGAATGGCGTAACGACTTCTCTACTGTCTCAACCATAGGCTCGGCGAAATTGCAGTACGAGTAAAGATGCTCGTTACGCGCGGCAGGACGGAAAGACCCCGGGACCTTTACTATAGCTTGGTATTGGTGTTCGGTTCGACTTGTGTAGGATAGGTGGGAGACTGTGAAGCGATTACGCCAGTAATTGTGGAGTCAACGTTGAAATACCACTCTGGTCGTACTGGATATCTAACTTAGGTCCATGATCTGGATCAGGGACAGTGCCTGGTGGGTAGTTTAACTGGGGCGGTTGCCTCCTAAAGAGTAACGGAGGCGCCCAAAGGTTCCCTCAGCCTGGTTGGCAATCAGGTTTCGAGTGTAAGTGCACAAGGGAGCTTGACTGTGAGAGGGACATCTCGAGCAGGGACGAAAGTCGGGACTAGTGATCCGGCGCCACATTGTGGAATGGGCGTCGCTCAACGGATAAAAGGTACCCCGGGGATAACAGGCTGATCTTGCCCAAGAGTCCATATCGACGGCATGGTTTGGCACCTCGATGTCGGCTCGTCGCATCCTGGGGCTGGAGTAGGTCCCAAGGGTTGGGCTGTTCGCCCATTAAAGCGGCACGCGAGCTGGGTTTAGAACGTCGTGAGACAGTTCGGTCCCTATCCGCCGCGCGCGCAGGAGTCTTGAGGAAGGCTGTCCCTAGTACGAGAGGACCGGGACGGACGAACCTCTGGTGTGCCAGTTGTTCCACCAGGAGCACGGCTGGTTGGCTACGTTCGGAAGGGATAACCGCTGAAAGCATCTAAGCGGGAAGCCTGTTCCAAGATGAGGACTCCCACCCTTGAGTGGGGTAAGGCCCCCGGCTAGACCACCGGGTTGATAGGCCAGAAGTGGAAGCACCGCAAGGTGTTAGAGCTGACTGGTACTAATAGGCCGAGGACTTACCACAAAAATGCTACGCGTCCACTGTGCGGCTCTGGAACAACAACCAGACCGCGGAAACCCGAACCCCCAAGCCACGGGAAACGGGCCAAGCACGGCAGTAATGGTTGAACAATTCCACAGAGTTACGGCGGCCATAGCGAAGGGGAAACGCCCGGACCCATACCGAACCCGGAAGCTAAGCCCTTCAGCGCCGATGGTACTGCACCGGCCACGGTGTGGGAGAGTAGGACACCGCCGGACACCATTCCCAAGGGAGGTCACACGCGAATCAACGCGGGTGACCTCCCTTGGCTTTTCGCGTACCCGGAAAAGATGCGGAATCCGCCGGGCATCCAGCGCATCGGGCCGCGCACTATGTTGCGCCTGCTCCCACCGACGTCGAGAACGTGACCGCACCAACTCGAGCACCTGACCGCACCGACTCGAGCATGTGACCGGCGACCGCAATCGCCGTGGCGTTGCGCGACGAGGGCGTCATGATGTGCGAGGTGCCAATTGAGGTTCGGTCCGGGACGAACTCGGCGCTCACGAACCGACACCGGACCGGGTGCGGTGGCCGCACGCCTGATGCCCGCCCGCCGCCCCTGGCAGGCCCGGCTGGTGATGCTGGCGTCGGTCGGGGACCCGCTCGGGTAAGGGGGCTCATCACATTTGAGGGTGTAGGGATGGTGGGCGCGTCGTTGGCCGGGTAGGGGTCGAGGTCCTCGCAGGATGAAGGTTCTGACGCCGCTCATCCGGAGGACCTCGACATGGCTGACGCTACCTTCGCCGACCCTGATCTGACCACGTTCTGCCGGCTCGAGGAGCTCGGTTTGCGGGCTGTCGGGCAGTTCTTGGAACCCGACCGGGCGATCATCACCTGTCGGGTTGTCGATACCGGCGATGAATGCGGCCGGTGTGGACGGCGGGGTGCCCCGCGGGACACGGTGACCCGGCTGCTCGCGCACGAACCGTTGGGCTGGCGGCCGACATTGCTGCTGATCACCGTGCGCCGCTACCACTGCGCAGGCTGTGCGCGGGTATGGCGGCAGGACACCAGCAAGGCGGCCGAACCGCGGGCCAAGCTGTCCCGCCGCGCCCTGAGATGGGCCTTGGAAGGCATCGTGTGTCAGCACCTGAGCATGGCCAGAATCGCTGAAGGACTTGCGGTGTCGTGGAACACCGCGAACACCGCGGTGCTGAACGAAGGCCGCCGCGTGCTGATCAACGATCCCGCCCGGTTCGACCAGGTCAACGTCATCGGCGTGGACGAGCACGTGTGGCGGCACACCCGCCTCGGAGACAAGTACGTCACTGTGATCATCGATCTGACAGCGGTCCGGGCCGGAACCGGACCGGCCAGGTTGTTGGACATGGTCAAGGGTCGCACGAAGCAGGTGTTCGCCAGCTGGCTGGCCGACCGGCCGCAGGCGTGGCGGGACCGGGTGCAAGTCGTCGCGATGGACGGGTTCACCGGCTTCAAAACCGCTGCCACCGAACAACTCCCCGACGCGGTCACCGTGTTGGACCCATTCCACGTCGTTCGCCTGGCCGGCGACGCCCTCGACCAGTGCCGCCGACGTGTCCAACAAAAATTGCACGGCCACCGCGGCCGATCCGGTGATCCACTGTTCTCCGCCCGGCGGACCCTGCACACCGGCGCCGACCTGCTCACCGAGAAACAACGGGCACGCCTGCACGCCCTGTTCGCAGGCGACGAGCATGCCGAGGTCGAAGTCACCTGGGCCATCTACCAGGCCATGATCACCGCCTACCGACACACCGACCGCAAACAGGGACACGACCTGCTGCGCTCGCTGATCGACAGCCTGGCCGGCGGCGTCCCCACCGCCCTGACCGAGATCCGCACGCTCGGCAGGACCCTCAAGCGCCGCGCGGCTGACATCCTGGCGTTCTTCGCCCACCCCGGCACCAGCAACGGACCTACCGAAGCGATCAACGGCCGCCTGGAACACTTGCGCGGTACTGCCCTGGGCTTCCGAAACCTCACCAACTACATCGCCCGAGCGCTCCTGGAAATCGGCGGATTCAGACAACGCCTACACCGTCAATTCTGAAGAGCCGGTAAGGGCCGCGGTGAAGAACGTCCGGACGTACTCGCCGATGGTGTGCCGCATCACCCTGCGCACAACACGGACCGCCACAGATCGGCGCCACAAACAGGGTCGGCGGATCCCGCACCGCCGGCACGGGCGGATGGAGTCGTTGCCCGAGCCTTCGGAGTGGCGCACGGTCACCGCCCGCCGGGAACACCCCGCGGCGACTGCGGGCGGACCGAGCAGTGGCGCCTCCGGCGGCGGGCCATGCACCGGGCGACCGTCGACGAACAACCCGTCGATGAACAAGCCGTCGACGAACAACCGGTCGACGTCCAAGCCGCGGAAGTCGGGACTGCGCCCAGTTCGGTTGGCTGCTTGCCCGTGCGGATTCTCCCGCGCTGGAAGGATGGTGGACATTCCGAAAGCGTTCCCAGCTGAGTTTGTTCGTGACGTCGTCGCGGTCGCCGTCAGGGCGACGCGCCGGTTGCGCTGATCGCGAACGACTTCGGGATCTCCGAGTCCTGCCGGCACCGCGGGCTCGGCCTGGCCGACATCGAGGACGGCGTCCGACCGGGCGTCACGTCGTCGGAGTCCGCGCAGCTGCCGGGCGACCGGGCCGTCGAGTTCGATGCGGAGGCGCCCGCGACCAGCGCATCATCGACAGCTGGGCCGGCAACCACAGCGTGACCCGCTGTCGACCCGCCCAGCCGCCGGTCAACGCAGACTCCAGTGACCTTCACCGCCATCCCGTTCGAGCTTCTGGTGGCCGGCGGATGCGGGTGCCGTTGACAGTGTCGCCGGGTGAGGCTCTTTCACCGTCTGCAGATCGGCATCAGAGTGTGCCGGACCGGTGTGCTCGATGCCCGGCAGCCGTGCGACGGCGAGAAGACCTGCACGGTTCGGGCACCAGCGCCGCCCCCCGGTTCTGGCCGCGGTGCCGACCCGGACACACCGGTGCACTCCGCAACCGCAAGCCGGCGCGGCCTGCAGCCCGCCCGCCGGCAAAGCCCGTGCGACAGCGCTGACCGACCGACGCGCGGAGAGTGCCTCGGTCAGATTCACCCGGTCGAGACACTGATACCGGGTGAAAGGCTCTCATACAGACATAGCGATCAGCTTTCCACTCGCGGACCGACTGCCGGCTCTCGGCCGAGGGGTGAGAAAGCCGACCTCGAGGCTCCGCGTGGTCCAGTCACGCGGTCGACCCAACCGCGTTCGGAGGAGCGACCGGGCCCTTGCGCGATCCGGTCGGCCCGCCGGGTTGATACCGTGGCCGCGTCGGCGGGTGCGGGTGGGCTCGAGAACTGTTGCACCGGGCGGTGTCGGCGTCAGATCGCCGGCCGTATCAGAGGCCGGACGTATGGTCTCCACGGCGGGCTCTCATGCCAGAAATGGCAGGACGCGCCAGTCCGACCCCTTGCTCTGACGTCCGGCAAGCGCGTTCGCGCCGAGAGCGCGCGCCCTGATCGGGTGCCACCCCCGAACGATCAACCGCCTCGGAGAGGCATTGCGAATCACTGGAGCGTGAAAGCCGTCATGAACCGACATCTACTCGTCTCTGATGCCGACAATTTCAGTGTCGAGTTCGAGATCAATCCCTACATGCACAAGGTGGACCAGCCGGACTGGGGCGAGGCGGTCCGCGAGCACGAGGCCATTGTGTCGGCGCACGTCGGCGCGGGCCGGACGGTCGAGTACATCCCGACGGTCTCCGGATGCCCGGACATGGTCTACACAGCCAACGCGGCGCTGATCCGCGGCGGTCGCGCCATTCTTTCCCGGTTGCCGGCCGAGCGGGAGCCGGAGACTCCGCACTACCGTCGATGGTTGACCGAACACGGCTACCAGATCGTCGACGCTCCGTACCGCTTCAGCGGGCAGGGCGACTCATTGGCCTTCGGCTCTCGTCTGTTCGCAGGATCCGGATGGCGGACCGATCCGGCGATGCATCGGGTGATCGCCGAAACGCTTGGATACGAGATCGTGCCGGTGCGGACGATCAGTGATCGTTGGTACGACATCGACCTTGCCATCGCCGTCATCACCCCGGAGACCATTGCCTGGTGCCCGGAAGCCTTTGATGCGGCCAGTGGTCGGGCGATCCGCGAGCTGGCGGGTATCGAACTCATCGACGTATCGATCGACGAGGCGGAGAAGTTCGCGCTCAACCTCGTCTCGGACGGCACCACCGTGACGATGACCACGGGCGCGCCGCGGCTGCGCGAGAGCCTTCGGAACCGCGGATATCAGGTCATCGAGCTTCGCACCGAGGAGCTGAAGAAGGGTGGCGGTGGCGTACGCTGCACGGCGCTCGCGCTGGACACCTGAGCGTGTAGCCGCCGAATGGCCCCAGCGGGAACGTTGTCGCGTGCAGGCAGCCCCCGGGGTCATGGCCCCATCGGACAGGTGGTGGGTGCCAAGACCCTGTCGCGCCGATCGTCGCCCGGTGGATGATGCGCCGGACGAGGACGGTGGCGACATCCATGCCCGGTGAACGCGTCCGGGACAAGCGACGGGGCCGTGGTCGCCGTCTGCAGACCCGCTGTTGGGCCCGGCGTCACTGCGCGGGTCGGGACGCCGGAGCCGGCGGTACCCGCGCCGGTGGACCACCATGCCGCCGGCTGGCAGCGCCGCCCTCTTGCAGTGCGTCATCGGCTGCGGCCGGCTTGCGCCTCCCGCCATCGGCTCGTGGACCTCGGAACTTTGTGAACTTCTCTGAGAAATCTGCGGTTCACATGAGTGAAATCTGTGCGCAGCGTCGCCGTGCGCCGACCAGGGAGTCCTCGCGGTGTCAACGAACTGGGGTTGGCGTCACCTGATTGATACCGACTGCCCCGTCTAGTGGTCTTGAAACGGTCAGTTCCGGACTTGATGGAGTCGCTAGGGTTCCATCCGGGTGACGGTCCGCTCATCGGCCGCACATCGATAACCGTGGGTAGGGGAACCGGCCGGGTCAGATGCAGCTTGCTGCAGATCCGCTGCCAGCAAACCAAGGGGTTGAGGGAAGCGCGTGACGTCGACGGATTACCGTGGATCGGAAGTTGCACCGGCGCTGTCCAGCGTCACACGGCCGACGCGGCTGTACGAGTTCTTCGAACGGAGTGTTGACCGGGTCCCGTGGGCCGTGGCCGTCGACGAGGACGGCACGGAAGTGAGCTACGAGACCCTGGACCGGAAGGCGAACCGCCTGGCCCACTACCTGCGGCGCCGGGGGGTGCGGCGAGGCATGCGCGTCGGGATCCTGCTCCGCCGGTCGACCATGACGTACGTTGCGCTGCTGGGGATCGCGAAGACCGGAGCGAGTTTCGTGCCGATCGACCCGGCGTCGCCCGCTGATCGGGTGGAATACATCGCCACCGATGCCGATCTCAGCGTGCTCGTGACCACCGCCGATCTGGCGGATGGGCTGCCCGACCTCGCAGCCGAGTTGCTGTTGATCGACCAGCGGCAGAAGGACATCGAACGGGAGCTCAGTTCTCGACTCGCACCCGAACCAGCAGGCGACGGCGTCGACGCATTGCTGAGTGATGCCGGGCTGGACGAGTGCTACGTGATCTACACCTCTGGCTCCAGCGGGCGCCCGAAGGGCGTCGCGGTCAGTCAGCACAGCATCACCAACTTCGTCGATGTTGTCACGAAGGCGTATGACGTCCGGGCCACCGATCGGGTCTACCAGGGGATGACCATTTCGTTCGATTTCTCCATCGAGGAGATCTGGCCCACCTTCGCGGCCGGGGCCACGTTGGTCGTGGGGCCGAACGACTCCCGTCGGCTGGGCGCGGATCTGGCCGACTTCCTGGACGAGAAGGCCGTCACTGTCTTCTATTGCGTACCGACCCTTCTTGCCACCATCCCGCGCGACCTGCCGCTGGTCCGCGGTCTGATGGTGGGCGGTGAGGCATGTCCCGCCGGGATCGTCGAGCGGTGGGCGCGGCCGGGCCGCCGCATGCTGAACACCTACGGGCCGACCGAAACGACGGTCACGGCGATCTGGGGAGAATTGCAGCCCGGGCGGCCGGTCACCATCGGTCGACCGCTACCGACCTATTCCGTCGTTCTCCTGGACGAGGACCGCAACCCGGTCCCGGACGGTGATGTCGGCGAGATCTGTGTCGGGGGACCGGGTGTGGCAATCGGGTACCTCAACCTGCCGGAAAAGACAGCGGATCGATTCATCAGCTATCACGGTCAGCGCATCTACCGCACGGGTGACCTCGGTTGTATCGACGCCGATGGGGAAGTGGTCTATCTCGGGCGCGCCGACGACGAGGTCAAGATCCGCGGTCATCGGGTGGACCTGGGCGAGATAGAAAGCCTGTTGCTGGAGGACACCGACGTGGAGAGCGCGGTGGCCTCGATGATGCAGGTCGGCCCGACCGACGATCTGGTGGCCTACGTCACCCGTCGATCCGGTTCGGGGGGGCCACCGGACTCGGATCTGGCCTCCCGTCTACACGACAGCCTGCGGGCGCGGGTGCCCGACTACATGGTTCCCGGCTACCTGGAGGTCCTCGGCGAGTTGCCGACCATGCCCAGCGGCAAGGTCGACCGCAAGCGGCTTCCCGCACCCAGCACCTCCCGGATCATCGCCGGCACCGGCGATGTCGTTGCCCCGGATGGCTTGCTCGAGGAACAGGTCCGGGACGCCTGGGCGGCCGCGTTCGGCCTGGAACCGGCCGACCTGTCGGTGGAAGCCGACTTCTTCGAAGATCTGGGCGGGCACTCCCTGTTGGCCGCTACATGCATCTCGTTGCTCCGCGAGCGCGCTGTCGTCGGCAGTCCGGCAGTGCGTGATCTCTACGGGCACCCGACGGTGCGGCAGTTGGCCGGACACCTTGCGATGAAGGCGGCCCGGCAGGAGCAGCAGTCGGTCCGGCCGGCACCGCGTCCGGAAAGGCAACGGCACGACCGGCGCAACTACAGCCGGGCCGGTGCCGCCCAGGCCGTCATCTTGTACGGGATGCTCCTGGTTCTGACGTTCCCGGTCTCGCTCATCTATACGGTCAACAACGGCCGGATCTCCATCACAGTCCTCAGCACGATCGCGGTGGCGGCCACCATCGTCTACCTGACGATGAGATGGGTGGTCGCACCGCTTCTCGTCCGATTGCTGTCGACGGCGCTCCGCCCGGGCCGATACCCGTTGTGGGGTGGCACCTACATCCGGCTCTGGGCCATCGACCTCATGCTCGGTCTGTCTCCGCTGCCCGTTCTCAGTGGGTCGCCTCTCTATCCGGTGTACCTGCGACTGCTGGGCGCCCGGATGGGAGCCGACGTCCACATCGGCAGTCCCATCGTGTCCATTCCATCGATGATCCGTATCGGTGACGGCGCCAGCATCGGGTACGGCGTCTCCCTGCGCCCGTGGGTGGTCGAGGACGGCTGGGTGGTGATCGAACCGATCGTTGTCGGCGCTCGGGCGTTCGTCGGGGCGGGATGCGTTCTGGAGCCGGGTTCGATGGTCTGTGCCGGTGCAATATTGACCGAGCAATCCACAGCCGCTTGCGGACAGTCGATCTCCGCTGGTGAGCAATGGTCGGGATCTCCCTCGGTCATGTCGGAGCAGATCGATCCGATTGTGTCCGAATTGCGGGCGCAACCCGCTGCGCCCGGGTGGACCCGACCTCAAAGGGTCGCGGTCGGGGCCGGCCTGGCGCTGCTGGAAGCCGTCCCACTCCTGGCGCTGGTGCCGACGCTCGCACTGGTGTGGAGCGTGCTGCTGGCGACGAATGAGGTGACGGGTCTGGTGGCAGCGGCGTTCGTCGGGCCGGTCTTCGTCACGACGGTGTGCGTCCTGGTAGGGACGTTGTATGCCGCTGTGCTGGCAAAGACCCCGGTTGGCACCTTTCCGGCGCGTTCGGCAATGGGAGTGCGGAAGTGGCTTGCTGACAAGCTTCTCGAGATCAGCTTGACCTACACGAATTCCTTGTACGCGACCTTGTACACGGTGCCGTGGTTGCGCTCGCTTGGGGCGCGAATCGGGAAGGGATCGGAAGTGTCGACGGTCGCCCATGTCGACCCCGACCTGCTGACCTTGGGAGAGGGCAGCTTCGTCGCGGACATGGCAGCGGTCGGTGGAGCGACGTTCGCAGGGGGTTGGGTCTCGTTTCGCAGGATAATCGTGGGCGATCGTGCATTCGTGGGGAATGCAGCAATGGTGACGCCCGGCACGATGCTGGGTCGCGAGTCGCTGCTCGGCGTGGCCACTGTCCCGCCTGCTGGTGGGGTGGAACCGGGCACGGCGTGGCTTGGGTCACCGGCGATGAATCTTCCGGCGCGTCAGGACAGCGGCGATTTCGCCGAGTCGTTGACATTTCGACCGTCGCGGTGGCGGGTGGCCGAACGTCTCGCGATAGAGTTCGTGCGGATATCGTTGCCGGCGTCGTTGATCGCCATTGCCGTCTACATCTATCTGCAATCGATGGCAACACTGGCGGCGACCGGAACGGAGTTGAGGAGAACGGCGCTGGTCGCACCGATCCTTGCCATGATCACGGCGCTGATGGTGGTGTGCATCGTCGCAGCGTTCAAATGGATCGTCGTCGGCAGATACCGGCCACGGGTCGAGCCGCTGTGGAGCCGGTTCGTGCGCCGTTCGGAGTTGGTCACCGGCCTGTACGAGGCTGCTGCCGTCCCGGCACTGCTGTACATGCTCGTGGGAACTCCCATGCTGGCGCCGATGCTGCGATTGTTCGGTGCGCACATCGGTCGGCGGACATGGATCGGAACCACCTATCTCACCGAGTTCGACCTTGTCGAGATCGATGACGACGCGATGATCGGCCGTGATGTCTCCTTGCAGACACACCTTTTCGAGGACCGGGTCATGAAGATGTCCGTCGTCAGGATCGGGTCCGGTGCCACCGTCGGGGATCGGGGGATCGTCCTGTACGACGCGTCGGTCGGACAGGACACGGCACTCGAGCCGCTGTCCCTGGTAATGAAGGGCGAGCATCTGCCCGCGTCGACCCGCTGGCGTGGCATCCCGGCCGAGGCCGCAGCATGAGCGATCCGCTTGCTCTGGTCTACCGGGGCCCGGCCGCGAAACCGGCCGCGTGCTCGACTGCCGTTGCGACACTGTTGAGGTCGTCACCGATCGGTTTCGATGTTCGGTTCGTCGGACCGCGCGGGGATGTGTCACTCACCCCGGAAACCCTTGCGGATGCCGCGCTGTACGCCCAGCCGGGCGGCGGGACATTGCGCAAGGCCTACCGGCGTCTCCGGCACCGCCGGTCAGTCATTCGTGACTATGTTTCCGGAGGCGGGCGGTACCTGGGATTCTGCCTGGGCGGGTACCTGGCGGGGGCGACTCCCGGGTTCGGACTGCTACCGGGCGACACCGATCAATACATCACCAGCGCCGGCGCCTCGCTGCGATCAGCGGCCGACACCGTTGTCGCGGTGTGCTGGCGTGGGCGCGATCGCCTGATGTTCTTCCAGGACGGCCCGGTTTTCCTGCTCGAGCCGGATCCGGCGACCGAGGTGCTCGCACACTACGACAACGATCAACCGGCCGCTGTCATCACTGCTTTCGGGGCCGGACACGTCGCGGTGGTCGGCCCGCACCCCGAGGCAACGCCGGATTGGTTCGGTGACGCCGGGCTGCAGCCGGAAAGCGCCTTCGACCTCGGCCACGACCTCATCGAGGCGGTGATGAGCCGATGACCGCATCAGCGTCGGCACTGCCACGGACTACCCCACATGGCCTGCTGAGGGACGACTCTCGCGTCGTCGACCCGGCCCCGATGGCCCGCAAGCCGGGTGTGGGGAGCGGGAAGTCGCGGTTGGTCGGTATTGATGTGGCGCGGGGTTTGGCGTTGTTGGGCATGATCGCGGTGCATGCGTTGATTCCTTACGACGAGAATTTCAACCCGAATTGGGTGAGTTTCGTCGCGACTGGTCATGCGTCGGCGTTGTTTGCGGTGCTGGCCGGGGTGGGGTTGTCGCTGACGACCGGGCGGGCCAGGGTGCCTCGGGCGCAGGCGGTTCCGACGGCTGCGGCGTTGGCGGCGCGGGCGGCGGTGGTTGGTGGGATCGGTTTGGCGCTGGGTTATTCCGATGCGGACATTGCCGGGGTGATCCTTCCCTACTACGCGGTGTTGTTCTTGTTGGCCATTCCTTTGGTGTTGATGCGCAGCCGGTCGCTGGTGATGGTGGGTCTGGCTGCCGCGGTGGTGGTGCCGGTGTTGAGCCAGCTGGTTCGGCCCTGGTTGCCGGAACCGACGTTGGAGAATCCGACGTTCGGGTATCTGTTGACGGACCCGCTCGGTTTGTTGAGCGAGTTGTTGGTGACCGGTTCGTATCCGGCGCTGCCGTGGGTGTCGTATATCTGCGCGGGTCTTGTCGTCGGCCGGTTGCGGTTGTCGTCGATGAAGACGGCGTGGGGTTTGCTGGCCGTGGGTGCTGCGATGGCGGTGGCAGCGGTGTCGGCGTCCTCGTGGTTGCTGGGCCCGGTGGGTGGGCGGGCGGCGTTGCTGGTCGCCGGGACCGGGGAACTGGACGACGATCTGGATCCCGTCCCGGTTGATGAGCTGCTCGCGTTCGGTTTCGACGGGACGACCCCGACCACCAGCTGGTGGTGGCTTGCGGTGCGGTCGCCACACGCTGCGGCTCCGTTGGACTTGTTGAGCACCATCGGTACCTCGGTTGCCGTACTCGGTGCGATGCTGCTGCTGGGGCACGTGACGCAACCGATCCTCCGCCGGGTCATTGACGTCATCACCGCGCCGTTGGCCGCTGCGGGTGCGATGACGCTCACCCTCTATGCCGCTCACATCATGTTCATGAACTCCCCGTTGGACGGGTTCCGGCCTGTTCCCGGGTTCGTCGTGCAGGTCGTCGCGGTGCTGCTCATCGGGCTCGGGTGGCGCCAGGCGGTCGGCCGCGGACCCCTCGAAACGGCGGTCACTGCAGCCGCTTTCCGGGCACGCACCTTCGCGGTTGCCCCGGCGTTCGGCTTCGTCGACCGCCGTCGACTGCGGAGCGGCACCGTCGTACGGCCGGCGAGGGCCGTTCCCCGCGGAAAGCACCGGGCCACTCCGGCGGCTTCCGGCGTGCGAAACGGACTGCGACCGCCAGGGGCGTCGCGCGCGGCCGGTGTCGATGCGGGGACCTACGGCCCGGGTGTGGGTAGCGGTAAGTCGCGGTTGGTCGGTATTGATGTGGCGCGTGGTTTGGCGTTGTTGGGCATGATCGCGGTGCATGCGTTGATTCCTTACGACGAGAATTTCAACCCGAATTGGGTGAGTTTCGTCGCGACTGGTCATGCGTCGGCGTTGTTTGCGGTGCTGGCCGGGGTGGGGTTGTCGCTGACGACCGGGCGGGCCAGGGTGCCTCGGGCGCAGGCGGTTCCGACGGCTGCGGCGTTGGCGGCGCGGGCGGCGGTGGTCGGTGGGATCGGTTTGGCGCTGGGTTATTCCGATGCGGACATCGCCGGGGTGATCCTTCCCTACTACGCGGTGTTGTTCTTGTTGGCCATTCCTTTGGTGTTGATGCGCAGCCGGTCGCTGGTGATGGTGGGTCTGGCTGCCGCGGTGGTGGTGCCGGTGTTGAGCCAGCTGGTTCGGCCCTGGTTGCCGGAACCGACGTTGGAGAATCCGACGTTCGGGTATCTGTTGACGGACCCGCTCGGTTTGTTGAGCGAGTTGTTGGTGACCGGTTCGTATCCGGCGCTGCCGTGGGTGTCGTATATCTGCGCGGGTCTTGTCGTCGGCCGGTTGCGGTTGTCGTCGATGAAGACGGCGTGGGGTTTGCTGGCCGTGGGTGCTGCGATGGCGGTGGCAGCGGTGTCGGCGTCCTCGTGGTTGCTGGGCCCGATGGGTGGGCGGGCGGCGTTGCTGGTCGCCGGGACCGGGGAACTGGACGACGATCTGGATCCCGTCCCGGTTGATGAGCTGCTCGCGTTCGGTTTCGACGGGACGACCCCGACCACCAGCTGGTGGTGGCTTGCGGTGCGGTCGCCACACGCTGCGGCTCCGTTGGACTTGTTGAGCACCATCGGCACCTCGGTTGCCGTACTCGGTGCGATGCTGCTGCTGGGCCACGTGACGCAACCGATCCTCCGCCGGGTCATTGACGTCATCACCGCGCCGTTGGCCGCTGCGGGTGCGATGACGCTCACCCTCTATGCCGCTCACATCATGTTCATGAACTCCCCGTTGGACGGGTTCCGGCCTGTTCCCGGGTTCGTCGTGCAGGTCGTCGCGGTTCTCCTCGTCGGGCTGTTGTGGGTGCGCCTCGTGGGACGGGGACCGCTGGAGAGACTGGTCAGCGCAGCCGCGGCTCGCGCCCGCCGGGCGGCGCAGCCCCCGCCGGAACTGTCTCCGGTCCCCGCGCCGGCACCTGCTGATGTCACCCCCGCCCGCCCGCGGCTGGAACCGCAGCGGAGCAGCCGCCGGCACCGAGCCGGGATGCGGCTGCCCGATGGCACCGCCGCAACGCCGACTCGACGACCCGTCACGCCGACATCTGCAACTCGGCGAATCTCCCGGCGCAGACCGTGAGCGATACTGCGACTCAACATGTCTCGGTGGGCGACAAACCCGCTGTGTGATGGCGCCAGGCCCCGGCCACCAGCCAGGTCGCCGTCCACCAGCGGCCGTCGGTCACCATCCGAGCCGCACGCTGATTGCGACTGAGGCCCTCGGCGAGGCTCCGCCGGCAGACTGCTGACCGAGCCGGCGCAGTAGAGCCCTCCGCTGCCATTCCTCCTTCCGGAGTCACGGTGGCATCGCGGTGCGCCGGTGACTGCGACGTCGCACCGCATCCGCCGCCGCCCACTCTGATGCGGCCGTACCCCTTTGCGGCCATGATGCAGTTGGCGCAGCGCGCCCACCGCTGGCTGTCCACCCCAGCTTGATCACCTTGGCTGACAGCGCCTCACCCAACCCAGGGCCAATGGCCCATCCGAATGCTGCCTCCTACGGTATTTGCAGCATTTCTCAAAATGGTTCATGAACGGTTATCGCAGCTTGTAATTGGCCGATTACTATCGGTGATAGAGCTCATCTGCAGGATGTTTGTGAACCGTTGTCGGCAAATCCGAACGATGCGACGCATTCGCCGTGGCACGCATTCTTGGACGGTTCTCGTCCGGCGCAACCGGTCCATGCGTTTTCAGGAACGGGGCGGTCGACATCGACGGACGCCAGCGGAATTGAGCCTGATCCGTCGACTGCAGTAACCACGCCAAGGGGGGCGACCGGTGAACAGGCAAGCTGGAAGAACAAGGAAGGGTCGGGGCAACGATTCCCGCACGTCGGGTCGTTCCCTGTGGACAGGGCCGCGCGCCGCCGGCGTTCTCCTGGTCAATGTCGTGATCTTCGCCGCCTACATGGTCCTGGCCTCGGCGCCCGCTCAAGGGACGCCGTCCGGTGGGTCCGGTGGAGCCTTCGCCGATCAGACGTTCCAGGGCTTTACCGCCTCCAATGGGCTCAGCAGTCAATACCACCTTTACGCAGCGGGACTGTCCCGAACGTCGGCGCTGTGCGCCGTATTCCAATTTCATGGCGACGGCGCCTACGAGTTCAAGAATCCAACGTCTTCCTACTCTCTGGGAGGCGCCGCCGGCATCGTTGCGGTCTCGCGGGCGCGTGGATGCATCACCGTGCCGGTCCTGACGCCGGACAAGGTCGGTTCCGTGACCTGGTGGGAGAGCGGCGCCGCCAACGCGGTGTTTGCCCGTGACCTGATGAAGAAGATCAAGTCCGATTACAATATCGACTCGAAGCGGATATGGCTCGTGGGGTACTCAGGCGGTGCCCAATTCATCACGCAGTTTCTGCTGCCGCAGTACTCGTCGGTCATCGACGGTGGCGGTGCAGTGGTCTTCGGCGGGGGTGGTGTGCCCTACAGCGTGCCGGAGCTGCCGTATGCGCCCGGCTTGGTCAAGGGTTTTCACATGCATTGGTACACCGGCGCCGACGATGACGGGTCGACCACCGGATACAACGCTCTCAGGGACGCGAAAGCGGGCGAAGCCCGCTATGCCGCGAGAGGCTTTGCCACCTCACACCTCTTCCCGGCAAATACTGCCCACGCCTTGAATGGGCGCTTCGGTGGCGTGCTGGACCAGCAACTGAAGATGTTCGACAACGCGTTGCCCGTCGTGACGACATCAGCGACTGCTGTGCCGACGACGTCCTCCTCCAGCGCGAGACCAACAACGACGCCGGCCGGCTGGAACCACCGGGTGACACCGTCCAAGACGGGCGCGACGCTGACCGTCGACGTGCCGACCGCAACTGTCAGGACAACGTTCCGGGTGTCGGCCTCGCCGTTCGGAACGCAAACCGGATTCTATCTGTATACCGGCCGGACCGGACCGGGCATCTCACTGCGCCTGTCGTCGGTGCTATCGCCCGGCCGCCTGTATTACTATCAGGTCGAGAATGGGCGCGGCCGGAGTGTTGTCGCCGTAGGGACTTTCCGGACGCTCACCTGATATGAGAGCAAACATCTCCGGTGGACAATCGAGTCCACCGAACTGGTCGATTCGTCACCGGTCGAATTCACCTTCGCGTAGGCAGTCACCCCGCAAGGTCATTCTTTCCGCCGGCCCCTGCCGTCGCCGGCTGACCGTTGGTGATGGGGTCGGAATCGGAATCGACCGCGATGCCGTTGCGTGAGGCAGCAGTATCCCGCCGAAGAACCGAAATGTCGGGCTCCGCCCGCTGACGGCTCGGCACGGCCGTTCTCCCGCACCAGGACCGGTTTGCGGTCGTCCGGGCAATTCGCCCAGTTGCAGCCTCGATGTGTGGTGAAGATCGGGCAGCCCCGACGAACAGCGCGTGCCGGCGACCGACCCGTCGGCAGGGTGTGCGACGCTGACGCCCGAAGAAGGCATGGGCGTCGGTGTCGATGCCGGTGGATGAAGGGACGGAGGCCGAACCATCGTGACGTCCCCGTTCGATGGGATCACCGCCGTCCCCCTGCCGGTCGGCGTCAATTCCGTTGGCACGGTGAACATGTACGTGCTGGCCGACGGCGATAAGGCGACGGTCGTCGATTGCGGTGTCTGGCATCCGGAGCGCCCCGACGGGGGTCTCGGCGCCTTCACGGACGGACTGCACCAGGCCGGTTACGCCATCGGCGACCTGTCCAGGCTCATCCTGACCCACGCCCACATCGATCATTACGGGTTGGCCGGCGCCGTCTTGGAGGCGACCGGTGCGGAACTGGTGATGCACGCGATGACCGATCGGGACTGCGAGAACTACCGCCACCCGAGCACCAGCCGCATCAAGCACCGCGACCTGTACGCCGACCACGGCGTCGCCGATGACGACACCGCCGAACTGGCCGACCATCTGACCCGCTGGCTGCCGTTTCTTCACTCGGTGGTCGAGGCTTCGCAACGGGTGCGCGGTGGAGAGCTGTTCGTGATCGGCACGGACACTTGGGAGGTGCTGTACACACCGGGGCATTCGTTCGGTCACTTGTGTCTGTGGTCGGCGGACCGCGCCGCGGTGATCTCGGGCGATCACATCCTGCCGGGTGTGACACCTCCGGTGACGTTTCAGCGTGGATTCGACCCCGACCCGATGGGCAGTTACCTCGCGTCGCTGGAGGCTGTCCGCCGGCGTGAGCCGGCCCTGGTGCTGCCCGGCCACGGTGCCGCGTTCGGGAACGCCGTCGGTCGCATCGACGCGATCGCGCGCAACAAGGTGCGGCGCATGGACCGCCTCCGACGGCTGATCGTTGAGGCGCCGCGCACCGTCGGCGAGATCACCGATCGGCTCGTCGGCCGCGGGATGGCGTCACACCAACGCGAACTCGCCGCCGACGAGCTCTTCGCGCACATCGTCTACCTGCGTCATACCGGGCTGGTCGAGCGACGCGTCCGCGCGGACGGCACCTACGAGTGGTTCAGCGTCAGTGATCGTCGGCTGGACGTCGCAGGGTTGCTGGACCGCTGACCGGTAGCCCGTGCCGACCCGGACATTGCGGAACCCTGACCGGCAGCCCGTGCCGACCCAGGCCGTTGGGGAACCGCCGGCCGTGGGCCACCGACCGTGGCCGGGCACCTGATGCTGGAATGCAACAGGCCGCTTCGTGGCGTCGCGGAACACCGAGCGGGTGTCTGGATCGGCGACGTTTGCGCTGACACTGCCGGTTTGAGCTGCCGAAGGCACATGCTCGGCACCTGACAAGGGGGCCGTCGACCCCCGCGCGGGCGTCAGACTACGTAGCCACGGTGCGACGGAAGGTGCGAGCAGAACGTCGCAAGCCGGCTCGCGGGGTCAGTCGACCATCCGGGACTCTGCTTCTTCGGTGATCCGAGCGATCAGTACTTCCCGGTGCTGCGCTGCGGCGGCTTGGTCGGCAGGGACCTGGGCGGCGGTGTTGGCGATCCCCCAGATCATCAGGTCAACCAGGACCGGGATGAGCTCGATCGCCGGACGGCGAGGGACATAGATCCAACGTCGACCGTCCGCCGGATCGCGCACCCTGCCGACGATCCCGCTGTCGCGCAGTCGCTGCAGGCGCTCGGCCAGTGTGTTCGTCGCGATCGCCTCGTCGGCGGCAAAGTCGGCGAAGTGGGTGCGGCCGCCGATCACCAGGTCCCGGAGCACGACCAACGTCCACCGGTCTCCGAGGACGTCGAGCGAGGCAGCGACGGGACACGACGACCGCAGCTCAGACGAGGGCACCGATGACATGTCTCCATCCTACTTGCAATTCAAGAGTGATCTTGGAGACTCACTTGCACTATACAAGACATATTCGACGGAAGGCTCGCTGGGGCACAGAACCGAACACCTGGCAAGATCCCGGGTGCCGCACTCGATGGGGCTGTGCGGCGGGGCACGGGGCGCCTCGACCGTGGGTAGGTCCAGCAACTCGGTCCCGGTCACCGACCGAAGGATCCTGGTGACGGGCGGAAGCTCGGGTATCGGGATGTCCCTCGCCCGCGCCCTGGCCGGCGCGGGTGCCTCGGTCGTGATCACTGGGCGCGACGCCCAGCGCCTGGCCGCTGTCGCCCGGAGCCAGCCGTCGATCGATGCGGTCGTGTGCGACGTCACCGACGACGTGCACGTCCAGGCGCTTCACCGCCAGATCATCGACAGTGGTGGGCTCGACGTGCTGGTCAACTGCGCCGGCGTGATGCACTTCGTCGACGTCACCACCGGGTATCCAGTGGAGCACCAACTCCACGAGGTCGACATCGACGTTGCGGGTCCGATCCGGATGGTCGACGCCTTTCTCCCCGAGCTGTTGCAGCGGCCGTCGGCGATCATCAATGTCAGCTCCGGGCTCGCGTGGGTCCCCTACGCAAAGGCGCCGGTCTACTCCGGGGCCAAGGCCTTCGTCCATGCCTGGACGATCGCCCTTCGCGAGCAGCTCAAGGACACGTCGGTCCGAGTCGTCGAGGTCCTCCCCCCGGTCACCGACACACCGCTCGCCGCCGGGCTGAACCGGAGCTTCAGACGAATGTCTCCGGACCACCTGGTCAGGGCCGTCATGTCGGGGTTGCACCAGGGGCGCGAGGAGATCGCCCCGGGGCAGTCGCTGGGCCTGAAGTGGCTGTGCAGACTGGCCCCGGGATTCATCTTCGGCAAGCTCAACGAGCAGGTGCCGCGTTGACGACCACGCCGGCCGGCGAAGCCCGCCGATGGACGCCGATGGCCATGGCCTTCGGTGGCTCATTTTGAATGCCGGGATGACCGCGATGCACGGGAGAAGGAACAGGAAGGTGTTCAACCAGGTGTTGCCATAGACCGTGGGTTCGATCTGCACCCAGAGCCGCCCGAGGCCGATGCCGATGGTCAGCATCACTGCTGTGAATCCCAACTGATGCCGTCGCCCCACCTCGTCGTCATCGTCCAGTTCACACTCGGTTCACACTCGCTCTGATCATCTTCGGCACCATGTCCAGCAGTACATGCTCGGTCGGCTGCAGCGAGCCGATGTGTTCCTGGCCATCGGACCCCTCCTGCTGCTCCAAGGCGTGCGGTTCCTCCGGCTCACGATGCTCGGGCAGGCGCGGCCGGACAGGACATAAACGCAATCGAGATCGTCGCCCTACGGGGATCTCGCCGTCGCGATCACCGGAGTCGTCGCGGCCCTGGCTGCCCACCACCGGTCACCGTCGACCCTTCCGCTGGCCTGGCTCTTCACCGTCGTCGGGATCGGCGAACTCGTCTCAGTCGGCATCACCGTGAGCAGCACTTGCGCCCTGGAACAGGCGATCGGAGTCATTTGGATCACCTTCGGACTCATCTGGGCACATGATCTTCGCGAGCGGTGCCGGACCCCGGCATGGCCCAATCGGCATCCATGCAGGTCAGGGCACCGCCACGTACCGCCAGGGACGGTCGACGTCGCGGTGCAGCACATCCGCTTCTACCCCTGGCACGGGCGGGGCTGACATTGCGGACGACGCCAACGCGCCGCGCGGCCGGGCGCCGTCGGGCGAGATCTGTGACCAACTACATGGCCGCTTTCCAAAGAGTCGAGACTGCGAACAGAATGAACCCCATCCGGCGGCCGCCGGAGCGCCGTACCGACGAAAGGAATCCGTGGAGATGACAGTCCCAGACGTCAGCGCTGACCTGGAAGCCGCCGCCAAGCGGGTAAAGGACCTCAGCGATCAGGTGACCGCTCAGGCCAAGGAGAACGGCCTGGCGTGGCTGGAGGGCTACGAGAAGGTGCTGAAGAACATGCTCGACCTGGAGGAGCAGGCCGCCAAGGGCACCGGTCTCGACTGGGCCACCACGCTCGCCACGACGCACGCCAACTTCGTCCGTGAGACGTCCGAGGTGTTCTTCTCGGCGCTCGGCAAGCAACTCAAGAGCTGACCCACGATCCGGTCGCGCGCGGGCGCCGCGGTCACCGAGCGGTGACGGTAGGCGCCCGCGCGGGACGATCGGCCTGCACCGCACCGGAGACCTGCTGATGCCCTCGATCACCGTGCTGAACGGCCCGAACCTCAACCTGCTGGGAACCCGGAGCCCGGAGGTCTACGGCACGACGACCATTGCCGAGGTGGAGCAGTCCTGCCGCCGGGAGGCCTCGTCCCTGGGTCTGGACCTGGAGTTCCGGCAGTCCAATCACGAGGGCATCCTGGTCGACTGGATACAGCAACTGGGGCGGGATGTCGCGGCGGGCATCTCCATCGGAGCGGTCTACAACCCCGGCGCCCATTCCCACTACTCGTACGCCCTGCACGACGCGATCGAGTCTGCGTCCGTGCCCGTGATCGAGGTGCACATCTCGAACATCCACGCCCGGGAGCAATTCCGCCGGCAGTCCGTGATCTCCCCGGTGGCCAGCGGGATCGTGGTCGGCTTCGGTGTTCTGGGGTACACCTTGGCGATCACCGGCCTGTTCCGGTTGTGGCAGTCCCGCAGCAGCGCAGTACCGCCCGGATGAGCCCGACCGCCCGGCTGCCGGCGCTGGCTGTTGTCGGTGCTGACTGTTTCGGTGCTGACCGTTGTTGCTGACCGTTGTAAGGGGAGTCCGGCAGGCGTGGCAAGGTTGGCGGTCGTGAGGGCAGAACTGGTCGTGCTGGGGAGGGTCGTCAACGCGTCCACGTCCGCCGAGCAGACCAGATCCTGAGAGATCGAACGAGGAGTGATCCATGGCGCCGGAGATGACCGAATCATTGCGTGAGGTGGCCGAGCGAGCGGCCGGAGTGCTGGGCCCGGAGTCGGCCATCTTCGAGGACATGGACGCCGCCGGTTTCGGGGGTGCCTTGGGCAAGGCGGTCGGCGCGGCCCTGATGCGGCCGGTGACGCCGGTCAAATCGGCAGTGCACCTGGCGACCAGCCTGGCGAAGATCCCCGTGGTCGCGGGTGCGCGATGGGTCGGCCGTGATGTCGACCCGCCGGTCGAGGTCGACCCCAAGGATCGACGGTTCGCTGCTCCGGCCTGGCAGACCAACCCTGCCTATTACGGCGCCCGACTGGCCTACCTCGCCGCGGCCAAGGCCGCGCGCGAGGTCGTCGGGTCCGCTGCCATCGACCCGGACGCCAAGCGCAAGGCCGAGATGGCGCTCGAATTGCTGGTCGACGCCATGTCGCCGACCAACTTCCTGCCGGGCAACCCTGCGGCTCTGCAACGTGCGTTCGACACCGCGGGGATGAGCCTGATCAAGGGTGCTCGGCAGTTCGTGGACGACCTGCGGCACAACGGCGGCAAGCCCCGACAGGTGGACAGCAGCGGGTTCGAGATCGGCAAGAACCTTGCCTGCACGCCGTCGAAGGTGGTCTACCAGAACGACCTGATGCAGCTGCTGCAGTACGAGCCGCAGACCGAAAAGGTCCACGCCACCCCGATTCTCTGCAGCCCGCCGTGGATCAACAAGTACTACATCATGGATCTGGCGCCGGCCCGCAGCTTCATCGAATGGGCCGTGCAGCACGGCCGCACCGTCTTCGCGATCAGCTACAAGAACCCGACGGCCGAGATGTCCCGAACCACCATGGACGACTACCTGATCAACGGCCCGCAGATCGCGTTGGACGTCGTCGAGCAGATCACCGGCGCGGAGACCATCGACATCGTCGGGCTCTGCCTAGGCGGCGCAATGACCGCGATCACCGCGGCCTACCTGATGCAGGAGGGCGACAGTCGGATCGGCAACATCACGTTGCTCAACACGATGCTCGACTACTCCGAGCCCGGCGCACTCGGTGCTTTCACCGACATGAGCACGGTGGAGCGGCTCGAGCGAAAGATGCGCAAGGCCGGTGCGCTCGAGGGCGAGACGATGGCCGGGACGTTCGACATCCTGCGGGCCAACGACCTCATCTTCAACTACGTCGTGTCGAACTGGCTGATGGGCCAGCCGCCGCCCGCGTTCGACATCCTGGCCTGGAACGCGGACAGCACGCGGATGCCGGCCGCGATGCACGCGTTCTACCTGCGCAACTTCTACGTGCAGAACAAGCTCGCGGCCGGGGAGTTGCAGCTCGCCGGGGCGACGATCGACCTCAGCGTGATCAAGTCGCCGATGTACGTCGTCAGCGCGATCAATGATCACATCGTGCCGTGGCAGGCGGCGTACAAGACCGTCGGCCTGGTGTCCGGTCCCGTCCGGTTCGTGCTGGGCAGTGGCGGGCACATCGCCGGCATCGTGAGCCCACCCGGGCCGAAGGCCTGGCACATGGTCTGCGACACCGACGATGCCTTGCCGACCAGCGCGGATGACTGGCACGGCATCGCCCAGCGGCACGCCGGTTCGTGGTGGGAGGACTGGGCCGTCTGGTCGGACGCCAACTCCGGCGAGATGGTGGATCCACCGCGAGTGGGCAGCGAGGAGTACCCGGTGCTCGCCAAGGGACCGGGCACGTACGTCCTGTACTGAGCCCCGCGCGAATCGTCGATTCATGCACTGACTGTCATCAAATGACTGCACAGCGCAGTCGTGCGTGGGAGGATGACGCTTGTCCGGTCACCGGCCGGAGCGGGCGTCACCCGGCGAAGCTGCGGGCACCCGCCGATCACATCGACGGACGGGTGGGGACGATGGGCGGACGGTCGACGGGTGCGCTGTTGGCGTGCGGGGTGATGGCGGTGGCCGTCCTCGCCGGGTGTTCCTCCGGTGGAACGGCGGCCGACACGACGTCAGTTGCGGGTTCGGCGTCCGGGAGTGCGTCCGCAACGACATCGCAGACGATGTCGGCACCGCCGACGTCCGGCACAGGTTCGTCGAGCGGCGCGCCGTCCGGGTCGGCTGCGGCGATGACGCCGGCCGAGCAGGAGCAGTACTGCACCGCCAAGGGCGGCCAGGTGCAGACCCGGCAGGCGTACTGGGGGACCAACGGTGATCAGTCGAGTTGGCTCGCACTTGCCGGCAACGCCACGATGTGCCGGTTCCAGGCCGACGACGAGGCCAAATCCCGGATCTATGTCGACCTGACCACGCTGTCGTCACCGGAGCCGACCCTCGCGGCGCTGGCCTACCTGTCCAAGGTGCCGATGCCCGCGTCCACCGGCGGGGCGAATCCGGCGACCGGCTACTGCAGCAAGGAACTCGACGGATCGTCGACCTTCGGCGGGGTCGGTGCCGCCGGTGGCGGGTGGGTAGCCAAGGACGACCCCGACGATGTGGTGGTGGCGCTGTGCGTCTTTCCGGACCTGTCGTTCATCGACGAGTGGGGGCTGGCCTACCACTCCGACGGTTCCATCCGCGGAACCGACCTCGCGACCGTCATGGCGTACCAGCCGGCCGCCGGACTTCCGCCGGTGTTCCCCACCGGCAGTGCGGCTCCCACGACCTCCTGACCACTACCCCTCGGCCGGGCCGGAGCGGGGCCGAGTTCCCGGTGTCACGCTTCCGCTGGGACGGACGCCCGAGGACAACGACACCTGCGCCGGCCCGTCGGTCCTCGGAGGTCGGTGACCGCCGGTGGGCCGCGCCGGGACAGCTGGTCGTCGGCGTGCCGCCCCCGCGGGCGGTGGGCGGCGAACACCACCATGGCCGCAGGTGCCCGTCCCCGCCCGCTCGGCTGGCGAAACGTGGCCACCGGCAATCGGTTTGACACCCCGGTCGGCTCTCCGTACTGTTCTGCGAGTCGCGCCGCTACGGTCCTACGGGCCGGGGGGCGACGATCCCAAGGAGGTCCTCCGCGAGGAGTGCGCCACTGCGCGCCGGCTCTGCCGGTGGCCGTCGGGGATGGGGCCGGGCAGGTTGACTCTGCGAGCCGGACCCGGTAGTGTTTACAGGGTTGCCCCCAAGGTGGTCGGAAGGCTGCGGCGGGTGTGTGTCCGTTCTTTGAGAACTCAACAGTGTACCGAAAGTCAGTGCCGTTTGTTTGGTGCTGGGGTTGTTTGCTGCCTGTGTGGTGGTGGGCTTTCCTGGTGCTGGATTGTTGTTGTTTTTGTTGTTTCAAATTTTGCGAGCGTTTGCTCGTGTTTGGGACTGTGATCGCGCTCGGCTCTTGCTGCCTTTGGTGGTGGGGTTGGGTGTTCTTCATTTTGTTGACGGTGGCCCTTTGTGGGTCTGTCTATATGCATTCAATGGAGAGTTTGATCCTGGCTCAGGACGAACGCTGGCGGCGTGCTTAACACATGCAAGTCGAACGGAAAGGCCCGCTTGCGGGTACTCGAGTGGCGAACGGGTGAGTAACACGTGGGCAACCTGCCCTCAGCTCTGGGATAACTCCGGGAAACCGGTGCTAATACTGGATATCAACTTCTGCTCGCATGGGTGGTTGTTGAAAGTTTTTCGGCTGGGGATGGGCCCGCGGCCTATCAGCTTGTTGGTGGGGTGATGGCCTACCAAGGCGACGACGGGTAGCCGGCCTGAGAGGGCGACCGGCCACACTGGGACTGAGACACGGCCCAGACTCCTACGGGAGGCAGCAGTGGGGAATATTGCGCAATGGGCGGAAGCCTGACGCAGCGACGCCGCGTGAGGGATGACGGCCTTCGGGTTGTAAACCTCTTTCAGCTCTGACGAAGCGAGAGTGACGGTAGGAGCAGAAGAAGCACCGGCCAACTACGTGCCAGCAGCCGCGGTAATACGTAGGGTGCAAGCGTTGTCCGGAATTATTGGGCGTAAAGAGCTCGTAGGCGGTCTGTCGCGTCGAATGTGAAAACCCGGGGCTCAACCCCGGGCCTGCATTCGATACGGGCAGACTAGAGTTCGGTAGGGGAGTCTGGAATTCCTGGTGTAGCGGTGAAATGCGCAGATATCAGGAGGAACACCGGTGGCGAAGGCGGGACTCTGGGCCGATACTGACGCTGAGGAGCGAAAGCGTGGGGAGCAAACAGGATTAGATACCCTGGTAGTCCACGCCGTAAACGTTGGGCGCTAGGTGTGGGGGTCCTTCCACGACCTCCGTGCCGCAGCTAACGCATTAAGCGCCCCGCCTGGGGAGTACGGCCGCAAGGCTAAAACTCAAAGGAATTGACGGGGGCCCGCACAAGCGGCGGAGCATGCGGATTAATTCGATGCAACGCGAAGAACCTTACCAAGGCTTGACATGCACGGGAAAGTTCCAGAGATGGTTCCCCCGCAAGGTCCGTGCACAGGTGGTGCATGGTTGTCGTCAGCTCGTGTCGTGAGATGTTGGGTTAAGTCCCGCAACGAGCGCAACCCTTGTCTTATGTTGCCAGCGCGTGATGGCGGGGACTCATAAGAGACTGCCGGGGTCAACTCGGAGGAAGGTGGGGATGACGTCAAATCATCATGCCCCTTATGTCTTGGGCTTCACGCATGCTACAATGGCCGGTACAAAGGGCTGCGAAACCGCGAGGTGGAGCGAATCCCAAAAAGCCGGTCTCAGTTCGGATTGGGGTCTGCAACTCGACCCCATGAAGTCGGAGTCGCTAGTAATCGCAGATCAGCAACGCTGCGGTGAATACGTTCCCGGGCCTTGTACACACCGCCCGTCACGTCACGAAAGTCGGTAACACCCGAAGCCGGTGGCCTAACCCCTTGTGGGAGGGAGCCGTCGAAGGTGGGATCGGCGATTGGGACGAAGTCGTAACAAGGTAGCCGTACCGGAAGGTGCGGCTGGATCACCTCCTTTCTAAGGAGCTAGCGGCTGCCGGGTTTTTCCTGGTGGTCCATGTGTCGTTTCGCAGGCGAGTGTTCTGCGGCGGCCGCTCATGGGTGGAACGCTGACTAGTTCGGTTCGCGATGGTTTCTTCGTGTCTAGTACGACGTGATCGGTTCTTCTTCTTCGGGGGGAGGGTTGGTCCGCCTCTTTGTTGGGGCGAGTTGGAAAGGGCGGGGAGGTTGTTGGCGGGCTGTAGGTACACTGTTGGGTCCTGAGAGGACGGGCGAGGGGAACACCGTTGGTGTTCTCGTGGCGTGTTTCTTTCTCCGGGCCGGCCTGCTGCCAAACCGCTTCCAGGGGTTTCCTTGGGGTAGGTGGTGGTGTTGGGTTGGTTTGCGGGTTGTTGTTTGAGAACTGCACAGTGGACGCGAGCATCTTTGTGGCTAAGTTTTTAAGAGCACACGGTGGATGCCTAGGCACCAGGAGCCGATGAAGGACGTAGGAGGCTGCGATAAGCCTCGGGGAGCTGTCAACCGAGCTGTGATCCGAGGATTTCCGAATGGGGAAACCCAGCACGAGTCATGTCGTGTTACCCGCGCCTGAATATATAGGGTGTGTGGAGGGAACGTGGGGAAGTGAAACATCTCAGTACCCACAGGAGTAGAAAACAACCGTGATTCCGTGAGTAGTGGCGAGCGAAAGCGGATCAGGCTAAACCGTTCACGCGTGATACCCGGCAGGGGTTGCGTGTTCGGGGTCGTGGGAATGTTGTTGTCGGGGCTGCCGTCCCGGCGGGGAGTAAGAAAAACAGTGGTTAGTCGAATGGCATTGGAAAAACCAGCCGTAGCGGGTGATAGCCCCGTAGACGAAAACTTCTGTTCTCCCTTCGATATCTCCCAAGTAGCAGCGAGCCCGTGAAATTCGCTGTGAATCTGGCGGGACCACCCGCTAAGCCTAAATACTACCTGGTGACCGATAGCGGACTAGTACCGTGAGGGAAAGGTGAAAAGTACCCCGGGAGGGGAGTGAAATAGTACCTGAAACCGTGTGCTTACAATCCGTCGGAGCTGAGCCCTTGTGGTGAGGTGACGGCGTGCCTTTTGAAGAATGAGCCTGCGAGTTAGTGGTATGTGGCGAGGTTAACCCGTGTGGGGAAGCCGTAGCGAAAGCGAGTCCGAATAGGGCGGTACAGTCGCATGCTCTAGACCCGAAGCGAAGTGATCTACCCATGGCCAGGATGAAGCGACGGTAAGACGTCGTGGAGGTCCGAACCCACCAGGGTTGAAAACCTGGGGGATGAGCTGTGGGTAGGGGTGAAAGGCCAATCAAACTTCGTGATAGCTGGTTCTCCCCGAAATGCATTTAGGTGCAGCGTCACGTGTTTCTGGTCGGAGGTAGAGCACTGGATGGTCTAGGGGGCCCACAAGCTTACCGAAATCAACCAAACTCCGAATGCCGGTCAGTGAGAGCGTGGCAGTGAGACTGTGGGGGCTAAGCTTCATAGTCGAAAGGGAAACAGCCCAGATCGCCGGTTAAGGCCCCTAAGCGTGTGCTAAGTGGGAAAGGATGTGGAGTCGCCCAGACAACCAGGAGGTTGGCTTAGAAGCAGCCACCCTTTAAAGAGTGCGTAATAGCTCACTGGTCAAGTGGTTCCGCGCCGACAATGTAGCGGGGCTCAAGCACACCGCCGAAACCGCGGCATTCATGCGTATAGCCAGGCCTTTGTGGTCCAGGTGCATGGATGGGTAGGGGAGCGTCGTGTGGGGAGTGAAGCGGCGGAGTGATCCAGCCGTGGACCCTACACGAGTGAGAATGCAGGCATGAGTAGCGAATGGGGAGTGAGAAACTCCCCCACCGAATGACCAAGGGTTCCTGGGCCAGGTTAATCCGCCCAGGGTGAGTCGGGACCTAAGGCGAGGCCGACAGGCGTAGTCGATGGACAACGGGTTGATATTCCCGTACCCGCGAAGAAGCGCCCATGTCGAACCCGGTGATGCTAAACGCCCGGACCAATGGATCCCTTCGGGGAGCCGGCGGCGAGCGCGTGACCCGATCCGGTAGTAGTCAAGCGATGGGGTGACACAGGAAGGTAGCTCCGCCAGTCAGTGGTAATACTGGTGTAAGGGTGTAGGTAGTTCCGGTAGGCAAATCCGCCGGGATGTTGATCTGAGACCTGACGCATAGCCGATTGAGGCGAAGCAGAGTGATCCTATGCTGTCGAGAAAAGCCTCTAGCGAGCTTCGAGCGGCCCGTACCCCAAACCGACACAGGTGGTCAGGTAGAGAATACCAAGGTGATCGAGCGAACTATGGTTAAGGAACTCGGCAAAATACCCCCGTAACTTCGGGAGAAGGGGGACCGAGGTGCGTGAAGCCCCTTGCGGGCTAGCGCGTTTTGGTCGCAGAGACCAGGGAGAAGCGACTGTTTACTAAAAACACAGGTCCATGCCAAGTCGCAAGACGATGTATATGGACTGACGCCTGCCCGGTGCTGGAAGGTTAAGAGGACCGGTTAATCACTTCGGTGGTGAAGCTGAGAATTTAAGCCCCAGTAAACGGCGGTGGTAACTATAACCATCCTAAGGTAGCGAAATTCCTTGTCGGGTAAGTTCCGACCTGCACGAATGGCGTAACGACTTCTCTACTGTCTCAACCATAGGCTCGGCGAAATTGCAGTACGAGTAAAGATGCTCGTTACGCGCGGCAGGACGGAAAGACCCCGGGACCTTTACTATAGCTTGGTATTGGTGTTCGGTTCGACTTGTGTAGGATAGGTGGGAGACTGTGAAGCGATTACGCCAGTAATTGTGGAGTCAACGTTGAAATACCACTCTGGTCGTACTGGATATCTAACTTAGGTCCATGATCTGGATCAGGGACAGTGCCTGGTGGGTAGTTTAACTGGGGCGGTTGCCTCCTAAAGAGTAACGGAGGCGCCCAAAGGTTCCCTCAGCCTGGTTGGCAATCAGGTTTCGAGTGTAAGTGCACAAGGGAGCTTGACTGTGAGAGGGACATCTCGAGCAGGGACGAAAGTCGGGACTAGTGATCCGGCGCCACATTGTGGAATGGGCGTCGCTCAACGGATAAAAGGTACCCCGGGGATAACAGGCTGATCTTGCCCAAGAGTCCATATCGACGGCATGGTTTGGCACCTCGATGTCGGCTCGTCGCATCCTGGGGCTGGAGTAGGTCCCAAGGGTTGGGCTGTTCGCCCATTAAAGCGGCACGCGAGCTGGGTTTAGAACGTCGTGAGACAGTTCGGTCCCTATCCGCCGCGCGCGCAGGAGTCTTGAGGAAGGCTGTCCCTAGTACGAGAGGACCGGGACGGACGAACCTCTGGTGTGCCAGTTGTTCCACCAGGAGCACGGCTGGTTGGCTACGTTCGGAAGGGATAACCGCTGAAAGCATCTAAGCGGGAAGCCTGTTCCAAGATGAGGACTCCCACCCTTGAGTGGGGTAAGGCCCCCGGCTAGACCACCGGGTTGATAGGCCAGAAGTGGAAGCACCGCAAGGTGTTAGAGCTGACTGGTACTAATAGGCCGAGGACTTACCACAAAAATGCTACGCGTCCACTGTGCGGCTCTGGAACAACAACCAGACCGCGGAAACCCGAACCCCCAAGCCACGGGAAACGGGCCAAGCACGGCAGTAATGGTTGAACAATTCCACAGAGTTACGGCGGCCATAGCGAAGGGGAAACGCCCGGACCCATACCGAACCCGGAAGCTAAGCCCTTCAGCGCCGATGGTACTGCACCGGCCACGGTGTGGGAGAGTAGGACACCGCCGGACACCATTCCCAAGGGAGGTCACACGCGAATCAACGCGGGTGACCTCCCTTGGCTTTTGCGTACCCGGAAAAGATGCGGAATTCACGATGATGTTGCAGAGATGCGGTGCGCGATGACCGACCCGGACACTGGTGCGGAATCGCCTTCCAGCGGCGGCCGCGACCACGGACGTGAGGGTCGCGGATTCGAGCACCGCCAATCCGGTTCTCGCGGTCGCGACCCGGAGGGTCGAAGCTCGAGTGATCGTGGCACGGGCCGCGGTGGCAGGAATTCAGGGACCGCGGGCGACCGGGGTGCCCGCAGCTCCTCGTCGTCGCAGGATTGGCAGCGCAGGGACCCGCAGCGCGCCGCCCGGGACGGGTCTGGTGAGCCGCGCCGGACGAACGACCAACCCGACCGCCCCCGACGTGACGAGTCCGGCTCGGACCGCGGTGCCGGTGGCGGCCGGTCGTATTCGGATCGCCGGGGTCGGGATGACGAGGTCCCGTACCGCCGCGCCGGTGGCGGCCGGTCGGATCCGGACCGCCCGCGTCGGGATGAGGGATTTCCTGATCGGTCCGCGGATGCTCGTGGCCGCGGTCAGGCGGAGCGAGCAGGGGGCGAACGGAGCCGCGCGAACGCCGGCCGCCCTGACACCCGGCGATCGTCCGGAGATCGGGATCGTCCCTACGGGGACCGTCCTTATGGGGATCGTCCCTACGGTCGGCCCGGCGGGAGCGAGGGTCTTACCGACGCGGGCAGGCGACAGCGCGACGACCGGCCGGACGTCGACCGTCGCCGGCGCGACGACCGACCCGAAGCGCGGTACGACGCGGGCGGCCGCAATGATCGCCCCCGCTCCGACCGCGATGACCGCGCCAACCACCGTGGCGCTGCCGGTGGCGGCGCCCGCGAGACGTCATCCGGGGCGCCTTCTGGCTCGTCGGATCAGCGGTCGGTCGGCATGCGTCCCCGCGGCAACCGCCCCTATCGTGAACGTCCTCGGGACGGTGAGCGCGCGCCGCGCGCCGACGGTCCACGCCGGGACAAAGACAGCCGCGGGAGCGGCGGTTCGTCTGATCGCAACCGCGACAACCGCGGGCGGGCCGAGTCGTCCCGTGGTGGGACCAGCGCCCAGGACCGGTACCGGCCAACTGGTACCGGCCCGCGGCAATTCGAAAGCGACCTGCCGCGCCGGGAGCAGCGAGCCGGCGGCGGGGAACCCCGGTACGGCCGGGACGGTGGCCGACCACGTCCGGACGGGGATCGGCCGGACCGTGCCACTGGCCCTCGCTACGCCGACCGACCACGTGAGGACCGCGACCGTGCGGATCGTCCTGCCCGATGGGACCCCGATCGACCCGAGCGCGGTCGCGGCGACCGGTCCGCCCAGGGCCGCGCCCACCAAGGCGGCGGCGCCTCGAATCCGTCGCGCGGATGGGAGTCACGCGGCAGGGGACCGGCACGCGGTGAGCGGTCGTCCGGGAGTTCCACCTTCGGTGGTGACCTGAGCGAGGGTTTCCGCGATCCGGCCGCCGCGCGACCGGACGGCTCGTCCTCGAACCGCCGGGAATCAGGTCGCGATGACCATCGATCGTCCGTGGACGACCGCCGGTCGGGTCCGCCGCGGCACGCTCGAACACCGGATCGCCGGGATGCGCCTGTCCGGCGGGAACCCGAACGCGGGTCCCGCCGTCGTGAGGAGGACATCGGCGAACGGTGGCCCGACCTTCCGGACTGGGCCACCGCTGACGAACTCGATCCGGAGGTGCGTCGCGATCTCCGCGGCCTGAGCAAGGAAGGCGCCGATTGGGTCGCGGCGCACCTGGTGGCCGCCGGCGCACTGGCCGACGAGGAACCCGAACTCGCGTGGCGTCACGCCCGGGCGGCCCGGGCCAGGGGCGGTCGCATCGGCGTCGTCCGGGAGACCGTCGGACTGGTTGCCTACCGCGCGGGCGAGTGGGCCGAAGCCATCGGTGAACTGCGAGCCGCCCGCCGGATGGGCGGCGGACCAGGTCATCTCGCGGTCATGGCCGACTGCGAGCGGGCACTGGGTCATCCCGAGCGCGCCATCGAGCTCTCGAGATCGACCGAAGCCGACGCGCTGGACCCGGAGGCCGCCATCGAATTGCAGATCGTCGTTGCCGGCGCGCGTGCCGACCTCGAGCAGGTCGATGCCGCCCTCGCCCAGATTCAACGGCTGGGTCTGGACAAGGTGGAGGGTCACGCGCGGCTCGCGTACGCCTACGCCAACCTGTTGCTCAAGGCCGGTCGGCGCGATGAGGCGGTCGGCTGGTTCATCCGCTCGGCCAACGCAGACCTCGAGGAGGAGACGGACGCACTGGAGCGGCTCGCCGAGCTCGGCGCCGACGAGGACGATGAGCGCCCGGCGGCCGGTGTCGAGGTGGACCACGATGAGCGCCCGGCGGCCGGTGTCGAGGCGGACGACGAACAGCGCCCGGCGGCCGGTGTCGAGGCGGACGACGAGCGGGGCCCGGCAACGGTCGCCCCGACCGACGACCCTGCGCTCGCTTCCGCTGCGGGGGTCGACGGGTCGCCGCGCGATGCCGACGATCACCACGGGCGCGCCTCCATTGCCGACCCGGACGACGACCGCGCTCCCGCCTTCCCTGCCGCTGCACACGAACGTTCCCTGTCCGGTAGCGAGACGGCCGACGCAGGAGCAGGTCGCACGGTCGTCGTGGACGGTGTCCACGACTCAACGCTCGTGGCCGAACCAGCGGACGGCCGGGACCACGCATCGACTTCCGAGCCGTTCGACGGCGCCCCGGCAGAAGCGCCCGGGTTCACCGACGTGCAGACGTCGCCGGCAGGCTCAGAAGGACCGCCGGCCGGGCCCGAGGCCGAGGGTCCCGCACTGACC
Source organism: uncultured Actinomycetota bacterium (assembly GCA_963785455.1). GTDB lineage: Bacteria > Actinomycetota > Actinomycetes > Mycobacteriales > Nakamurellaceae > Nakamurella. The sequence continues at coordinate 51,235 of CAWAVL010000017.1, read as the reverse complement.
GAACCTGCACCCGCCGGGTCGGCGGACCCGGATCGGCCGGCAACCGGACCGGCCGACGGCGCGGAGCCGTCCTCGGCGGACCCGGATCGGTCGGCAACCGGACCGGCCGACGGCGCGGAGCCGTCCTCGGCGAACCAGATGGAACAGGCCCCGGCGGTCGTCCCGACGGTACTGTTCTCCGACGACCCGCAGACGGGAGATCAATGACCACCCTGGCCGAGTCCTACGACGCCCTGCTACTCGACCTGGACGGCACCGTCTATCTCGGCGGACGGCCGATCGACCACGTGGCGCCGGCTCTCGCCAGAGCCCGCCAGCACGGTGCGCATTCGGTGTTCGTCACCAACAACGCCTCCCGGCCGCCGGCCGAGGTGGCCGAGTCGCTGACGTCGATGGGCGTCACCGCCGAGCCCGATGACGTCCTCACCTCGCCGCAGGCGGCCGCCGTCATGCTCGCCGACCGGCACCCCGCCGGCACCAAGGTGCTTGTCATCGGTGCTCCGTGGCTCGCCGAGTCGGTGCAGCAGGCCGGGCTCGTTCCGGTCAGGCTGGCCACCGACGAACCGGCTGCCGTCGTGCAGGGTCACTCGCCGGACACCGGCTGGCGTGACCTCGCCGAGGCGTGCATCGCGCTGCGGGCCGGCGCCGACTGGGTGGCGTGCAACATCGACTCCACGCTGCCCACCGACCGAGGTCTGTTGCCCGGCAACGGTTCCATGGTCGCCGCCCTGGTCGCCGCAACCGGCCTGCACCCGCGGGTCGCCGGCAAGCCGGAGAGCCCGCTGCTCGACGCCGCCGTGCGGTTGGTCGGCTCGCAGCGGCCGCTGGTCGTCGGGGACCGGCTCGACACCGACATCGCGTGTGCGGTGGGCGCCGACACGCCCAGCCTGCTGGTCTTCTCGGGCGTCTCGACGGCCGCCGACCTGCTCGTCGCGCCGCCGTCACAGCGGCCGACGTATCTCGCCTTCGACCTGCGCGGCTTGGTCGACGAAGACCGCGCGGTGCGGATTCCGACCGCATCGTCGTCCGGTGGCGGTCTGGAGTGGTCGGTCACCACCGATGCGGACACCCTGGTGCTGCATGCCAGCCAGGGAATGGACGGCGACCCGAAGGTGTCGGACGCCAGCGCGCTGCGTGCCCTGGCACTGCTCACCGAGAAATCGTGGGCCACCGGCGTGCCGAACTACCGGGCGCACGGCGCGGCGGCGGAGGCGGCACTGGAACGGTGTGGATTGATGGTGACGGCGGCGGCGTGACGCCACCACCGGTTGACCAGGAGGTGTGGATGAACCAGCCCGAAGACGCTTTCCGCGCGACCGCCCCCGGTGCCGGATCGCCCGTCCCCGGTCCGGTCGACGGTGAGCGCCTGCTGCAGGGTGTGCAACAGGATCTGGAGCTGCTCGACGAACTCGACACCCAGGACCAGGTTCCGGTGTTCGATCGGTTGCACACCGCCCTGGCCGACGCGCTCGCCCGGACGGCAGACACCGGGCCGGCGGCCTTGCCGGGGCCGACCCCCGGTCCGCCGCAGGGCCGGCCGGGTGCGTAGGTCGCGACTCGACGCCGAACTGGTCCGGCGGGGGCTCGCCCGGTCACGGGAGCACGCCGCGGAACTCATTGCGCAGGGCCGTGTTTCGGTGTCCGGAAGGGTGGCGACCAAGTCGGCGACGGCCGTCGACCCCGGCGCGCCGCTGCTCGTGCGGGAGCACGTCACCGACGAGAACTGGGCGTCCCGCGGTGCGCACAAGCTGATCGGGGCGCTGGACGCGTTCCCCGACGTCGTCGTGCAGGGCCGGCGGTGCCTGGACGCCGGTGCGTCGACGGGCGGCTTCACCGATGTGCTGCTGCGCCGGGGCGCCCGCGAGGTCGTCGCGGTCGACGTCGGGTACGGGCAGCTCGTCTGGCGGTTGCAGACCGACGACCGAGTACGGCAATTCGACCGCACCAACGTCCGGACGCTCACGCCCGAGGCCATCGGCGGCGCCGCCGACCTCATCGTCGCGGACCTGTCGTTCATCTCGCTCAAGCTCGTGCTGCCGGCGCTGGCCGCCTGTGCTGCGCCCGACGCCGACTTCGTGCCGATGGTCAAGCCGCAATTCGAGGTGGGACGGGACCGCCTCGGCGCCGGTGGGGTGGTCCGCGATCTCGGCCACCGGGCAGACGCGGTGGCGGGCGTTGTCGCCGCGGCTGGTTCACTGGGCTGGGGTCTGGCCGGCGTCGTCGCCTCACCGCTGCCGGGTCCCAGCGGGAACGTCGAGTTCTTCGTGCACCTGCGTCGGAACGCACCGACCGACGACGGTGCGGTTCGGCGCAACGAGCAGGCGATCGCCGAGGCGGTCGAAAAGGGGGGACCGTGACGGACCGCAGGATGCTGCTGGTCGCCCACACCGGCCGCGGCGACATCGCCGTGACAGCGGGCGCCGTCATCCAGCGACTCGCCGACGGCGGCATCGAACTCGTGTCGTTGCCGGGGGAGAGCGGCGAGGTGGAACTGGCCGTCTTCGACCCGTCCGACACGTCGTCACCACCGATCGAAATGGTGCTCGCCATCGGCGGCGACGGCACGCTGCTCCGGGCAGCGGAGCAGGCGCGCCCGCTGGCGGCGCCGGTGCTGGGCATCAATCTGGGTCGAGTCGGGTTCCTCACCGAGGTCGACCTGGACCACCTGGACGGCGCGCTGGACGCCATCGTCGAACGGCGCTACCGGGTGACGTCCCGGATGACGGTCGAGGTGTCCATCGAACTGGACGGCAAGCTCCTGGAAACCTGCTGGGCGCTCAACGAGGTCAGCGTCGAGAAAGGCACCAGGGAGCGCATCCTCGACGTCGTCGTCGAGGTCGACGGGCACGGCGTGTCGGCCTATGGGTGTGACGGCGTACTGGTTGCGACTCCCACCGGATCGACCGCCTACACGTTCTCCGCCGGCGGGCCGATTCTGTGGCCGAGGGTGGACGCGCTGCTGGTCGTGCCGTCCAACGCACATGCTCTGTTCGCGCGGTCGCTGGTGGTGGCACCCGAGTCGACGGTCACCGTGCACATCGACCCGGCGGGTCCGGAGGCGGTGCTGGCCTGCGACGGCCGGCGGATCCACGTCGTGCCACCGGGTGCGCGGGTGCTCGCCTGCAAGGGCCGGCAACCCGTCGCCATGGTGCGGCTCAACGACCAGGCCTTCACCGACCGGCTCGTGCGCAAGTTCAAGCTCCCGGTGCACGGCTGGCGGGACCAGCGGCACTGACGCTCGCGTTGCGCCCGGGTGGCTGCCGCCGACGCTGCCGGGTCACCCCGGGTGGCCGTTGGCCACGGGTGGCCGGATGCCCGGGTGATCGATCACCCGGGTTGGCTGCCACTCGAACGCCGCCCGCGAGGCAACCGGGCGCCGTCGGTGGCTGCGGTTACCGTGACGACGTGTTGCAGGAATTGCGGATCAGCGACCTCGGCGTCATCGATGACGCCGTGCTGGAGCCGCATGCCGGATTCACCGTGGTCACCGGCGAGACCGGTGCCGGCAAGACCATGATCGTGACGGCACTCGGCCTGGTCACCGGTGGTCGCGGCGACGCCGCCCGGGTCCGCGCCGGCAGCGAGCGCGCCGTGGTCGAGGTGCGGTTGGCCATGGCGCCCGACGCGCCGGGCGCCGCCATCGTCACCGCAGCGGGCGGCCGGTTCGACGACGACGGCACCGTCATCGCGGTCCGGTCCGTCGGTGCGGACGGGCGCTCCCGGGCGCATCTCGGCGGCCGTTCGGTCCCGCTCGCCACGCTCGCCGAACTCACCGACCCGCTGATCGCCGTGCACGGGCAGTCCGAGGCGATCTCGTTGCTGCGCCCCGCCCAGCAGCGGGCGGTGCTCGACCAGTTCGCCGGGCTGGGGGAGGAGATCAGGGCTTACCGCGAGCTACGGGCGCATTGGCAGCACCTCGCCGCCGACCTCGCGGACCGGCGTGCGCGTGCCCGCGAACGCGCCCAGCGGGAGCAGGTCCTGCGCCTCGGGGTGAGCGAGATCGACGCGGTTGCACCACGTCCCGGCGAGGACGAGGAATTGGTCGCCGAGGTCAGGCGACTGGAGAACGTCGACGGCCTCCGGCTGGCGGCGCACGGGGCGCTGGTGGCGTTGACCGGACCCGAGGACTTCTCCGCAGCTGCCGCCGACGCGGCCACTGCGGTCGGGCTGACCCAGGACGCCAGGCACCTGCTGGAGAATGCGGCCGACCCGCGGCTGAGCGAGCTCGCCGGACAACTGCAGCAGGCGTCGCTGGTGCTGGCCGACGTCGGTGCCGAGCTCTCCGGCTACCTTTCCGACCTGGACGCCGACCCCGCCAGATTGCAGGAGGTGCTGGCCAGGCAGGCCGCACTGCGCACCCTGACCCGCCGTTATGGCGAGGACGTGGACGCGGTCCTGGTGTGGGCCCGCGACGCGGCAACGGAACTGGAGAGCCTGGATTCGTCCGAGCACCGGTTGGCCGCGCTGCAGGCCGACCTGGATCGCGCCGGAGCGGACGTCGCGGCCGCGGCCGGGTCGATCTCCCGTCGCCGGTCCGAGGCCGCTGTCACGCTCGGTCGATCGGTCACCGCCGAGCTCGATCAGCTCGCCATGGCCAGGGCAGTGGTGCAGGTGCGGGTGGAACCCCGTGACGCCGCCGCCACCGACGCCGACGCCGTGCAGATCGACGGACGATGGGTCACTGCCGGCGCCGACGGCGTCGACCAGGTCGAGATCCTCCTGGTGGCGCACCCGGGCGCGCCCGAGCTGCCGATCGCCAAAGGCGCATCGGGCGGCGAGTTGTCCCGGGTGATGCTCGCCCTCGAGGTGGTGCTCGCCGACGCCGACCCGGTGTCCACCATGGTGTTCGACGAGGTGGACGCCGGCGTGGGTGGCCGTGCCGCCACCGAGATCGGCTCCCGGCTCGCCGCGCTGGCGCACAGTCACCAGGTGATCGTGGTGACGCACCTGGCGCAGGTCGCCGCGTACGCCGACCGGCACTTCGTGGTGGATGCCACCAGCGCGGGCCGGGTGGGTACCTCCAACCTGCGGCGCGTCGAGGGCGCCGACCGGGAGGCCGAGCTCGCCCGCATGCTCGGCGGTACAGCGGGCGCGACCGCCCGGGCACACGCCCGCGACCTGCTGGTCGGCACCGGCCGGGCCACCCGACGCCCCCGCGCCCGGCCGCGCGCCGCCAGCGCCTGACCCGGCCCCGCGCTTTCTCGGGCGGGCTCGCGATACTCCCGCAACTCGAGAGACCGGCCGCCGGCATCCGCCGGGAGCAGGCGCCGGCGGCGGCGGGAGGCGGGCACCCGACCTGCGGTGATTGTGCGACACGGGGCGGCGCCTACCGCCGGATGTGGTCGCGGACTGTCACCATCGGACCATGAAGCTTCTGTCACGCCAGTCACGCCAGTTGCCGGGAGTCACAGGCGTGGCGCGGGTGTCCCGGCGCAGTGACACCCTGCTCGGCCGGGTCGGTCACCGCGACATCGTCGTGATCGACCACGTCGACATCGACCGGGCCACCGCAGACGCTCTGGTCAAAGCCGGTGTGACCGCGGTGGTGAACGCCTCGCCGTCGATCTCCGGCCGGTACCCGAACCTGGGCCCGGAGATCCTGATCGCCTCGGACGTCATCCTGATCGACGGCGTCGGCGAGAAGATCTTCGGCCGGGTCAAGGACGGTGCGAAGATCCGGATCGACGGCGGCACCGTGTACCTGGGTGAGGAGCCGGTCGCCGAAGGCACCGAGCAGACCGCCGAGTCGATCGCCGATCAGATGATCGAGGCCAAAACCGGTATGTCGGCGCAGTTGGAGGCGTTCTCCGCCAACGCCATCGAGTACATGAAGCGGGAACGGACGCTGCTGCTCGACGGCGTCGGCATCCCGGAGGTATCCACCGACCTCACCGACCGGCAGGTGCTGCTGGTGGCCGCCTCGGCGGACACGAAGTCCCAGCTGAAGTCGCTGAAGAAGTACATCTCCGACTTCCGGCCCGTACTCGTCGGCGTCGACGGGGGCGCCGACGCGTTACGGGCCGCCGGGTACACCCCGGATCTGATCATCGGCAACCCGGAGGCGATCGACTCCGAAACCCTGCGCTGCGGCGCGGAGGTGGTCATCCCGGCCCACACCGACGGTCACGCGCCGGGCCTGGAGCGGTTGCAGGACCTGGGTGTGGGGGCGGTGACGTTCCCCGGCAGCGGCAGCACCGAGGACCTCGCCCTGCTGCTCGCCGACGGCCGCGAGGCGTCCATGATCGTCACCGTCGGCATGCGCGCCACCCTGATCGACCTGCTCGACCGGGGGCGCGGCTCCACCGCTGCGACGTTCCTGGTGCGGATGCGGGTCGGGCACAAAGTCGTCGAAGCACCCGCCGTCGCCGCGCTGTACCGCTCGCGGATTTCCTGGTGGGTCGTCGCGATGCTGGTCATCGCCGCGGCCGCCGCCATCGTCGTCGCCCTGATGGTCTCCGACGTCGGCGGGATCTACAGCGACCTGGTGCGGCAGTGGTGGAACCAGCTGGTCGAGTGGGTCAAGGGGCTGTTCTGATGATTTCCATGCGCTATCACATCGTCTCGCTCGCGGCGGTGTTCCTGGCCCTGGCGTTGGGCATCGTGCTCGGCGCCACCAAGATCTCCTCCCCGTTGCTGACCGGCCTGCAGGGCGACAACGCCGCCCTCACCAGCCAGCAGGAAGAGCTGTCGACGGAGAACACGGACCTGACCAACCGGGTCAACTCGGACGAGAAGTTCGCCGGATCGATCGGGCCACTGGCCGTGCGCGGCACCCTGCCGGACGCCAAGGTCGTCGTCATCACCACCGCTGGGGCCGACCCGGCGGACCGGGATGCCGTGCTGTCGCTGCTGAAGCGGTCCGGCGCCACCGTCACCGCCGAGATCCAGCTCACCGAGGACTTCAGCGACCCGGCGCGGGCCGACGAGCTCCGCTCGCTGGCCGAGAAGACCCTGCCGACCGGGGCAAAGCTGCCCGAGGTGCCGCAGGCCGGGGCAATCGCCGGCGGCCTGCTGAATTCCGTGCTGATCGTGCCGGCCGGTGGGAAGGCGGCCACCCCCCAGCAGAGCGCGGCGGTGCTGGCTGCGCTGACCAGCGCGGGGTTCATCACCGTCACCGGCACCCCCGCTCCGGGCCAGGCCGTCGTTGTGATCACCGGGGAGCAGCTGACCGGTGGGTCCGAGGCCGACCGGGCCGCGGCCCCGGCGTACCTCGCCCATCAGCTGGCGGAGTCGGCGACCGGCGTGATCGTGGCCGGGCGGACCGGCTCCGAGCAGCCGACCGGCACCGTCGGTGTGATCCGCGGTGACACCGCGCTGAGTGGAACCGTCAGCACCGTCGACAACGTCGACACCCCGACCGGCCGGATCGCGACCGTCCTGGGCCTCGTCGAGCAGAACGGCGGCGGAGTCGGCCAGTACGGGCTCGGCGCCAACGCCCAGGCACAGGCACCGACGCTCGCCGTCGGCTGAGTAGTCCGTCGGCTGAGTAGTCCGTCGGCACCGGCCCACCCACCGGCCGGCGATTGCCGGTGACGCGCCACGCGCCGACGTGACCGAGCTGCCCACGCCGCCGCCGCTCGGCCCCTGGTGCGCATCGCCGGCGTCGCGATCCGGACAACCTCAGCGGTCACGGCGCACCGTCCGCGCCGGTTGTCCGGTCCAACTCCGGTTGTCCCGCCCCTGGGCCGAGACGACATGCGGCGCCCGGGCGGCGTCCGGGCCCGGCGCGGCGGGGTGATGTTAGGGTGAAATCCCGTGGGGTGGTAGCCGGAACACCGGCAGCAAACCACAAGTCGGCCACGTCGACGTGTTCACTCCGAACAGCCGACTTCCCAGGCCGACGACGAACACGGGAGTCGCTTTGGCGCAATCGCCGCGCATCACCAAGCACATCTTCGTCACCGGCGGCGTCGCCTCCTCCCTGGGCAAGGGACTCACCGCCTCCAGCCTGGGCCGCCTGCTGACCTCACGCGGGCTCCGGGTCACCATGCAGAAGCTCGATCCGTACATCAACGTCGACCCCGGAACGATGAACCCGTTCCAGCACGGTGAGGTCTTCGTGACCGAGGACGGCGCCGAAACGGACCTCGACATCGGCCACTACGAACGGTTCCTGGACCGCAATCTGTCCGCCGAGGCCAACGTCACCACCGGCAAGGTGTACTCGCGGGTGATCGCCCGGGAGCGCCGCGGTGAGTACCTGGGTGACACCGTGCAGGTGATCCCGCACATCACCAACGAGATCAAGGACCGCATCGTCGCGATGTCCGCCGCCGACCCCGACGGCGGTTCCGTACCGGACGTGGTCATCACCGAGATCGGCGGCACCGTCGGTGATATCGAGTCGCTGCCGTTCCTGGAGGCGGCCCGGCAGGTGCGTCATGACGTCGGCCGCGAACACGTCTTCTTCCTGCACGTCTCGCTCGTGCCCTACCTTGCGCCGTCCGGTGAACTGAAGACCAAACCGACGCAACACTCCGTCGCCGCGCTGCGCAACATCGGTATCCAGCCGGACGCCCTGGTCTGCCGCTCCGACCGGGACATCCCCGAACCGCTGAAGCGCAAGATCTCGCTGATGTGCGACGTCGACGCCGAGGCGGTGATCTCCACCCCGGACGCGCCGTCGATCTACGACATCCCCAAGGTGCTGCACCGTGAAGGCCTGGATGCCTACGTGGTCCGCCGGCTGAACCTGAGCTTCCACGACGTCGACTGGACGATGTGGGGCGAGCTGCTGCAGCGGGTGCACCATCCGGCGGAGACCGTGCGGATCGCGGTGGTCGGCAAGTACATCGACCTCCCGGATGCGTACCTGTCGGTCACCGAGGCGTTGCGGGCGGGCGGCTTCGGCAACAACGCCAAGGCCGAGATCGTCTGGGTCGCCTCCGACGACTGCATCACCTACGCGGGCGCGCGGGACCGGCTCTCCGAGGTGCAGGGCGTGCTCATCCCCGGCGGCTTCGGGGTGCGCGGCATCGAGGGCAAGATCGGCGCGATCACCTTCGCCCGGATCAACAAGATCCCTGTCCTCGGGTTGTGCCTGGGGTTGCAGTGCATCGTCATCGAGTCCGCGCGGAACCTCGCGGGGCTGGGCGGTGCGAACTCCGCGGAGTTCGACGCGAACGCCGCCGACCCGGTGATCGCCACCATGGCCGACCAGCACGAGGTGGTGGCCGGCGCCAAGGACATGGGCGGCACCATGCGCCTGGGGGCCTATCCCGCACGCCTGGCGCCCGGATCCTTGGTCGCCGAGATCTACGGCTCCACAATGGTGTCCGAGCGGCACCGGCACCGCTACGAGGTCAACAACGCCTACCGGGATGCCCTGGAATCCGCGGGTCTGCGGCTGTCCGGTACGTCACCGGACTCGTCGCTGGTCGAGTTCGTGGAACTCGACCGCGAGCTGCATCCCTTCCTCGTCGCAACGCAGGCGCACCCGGAGTTCAAGTCCCGCCCCACCCGGCCGCACCCGCTGTTCGCGGGGTTCGTGCGGGCTGCCCTGGACTATCTGGAGTCGGAACGGCTGCCGATCGCCGCCGACGCGCCGGAACCCGTCCGCACCCGGGACGACCTCGTGGCGGGCACGGTCTCCCGGTGATCCCACCTGCGGACCGTCGGGCGGGTGAGGCCGGACCTGCGCCCGAACCGGCCGCTCAGGACGTCACCGCTACGGCGGAGACGAAACAGGCTGCTCCGGAGGTCTTCTCGGTCGTCTCCAGCCGGCGGGTGTTCGACGGAGTGGTCGCCTCGGTGCGCATCGACGAGGTCGTCATGCCCGGGGGTGGCACCGCCAAGCGTGAGGTCGTCGAGCACGGCGGCGCGGTCGCCGTCGTCGCACTGGACATCCCGTCACTGGACATCTCGTCACCGGGCGAGCCGGCCGGCGGCGGTGATGCATCACCCTCTGTCATCCTGATCGAGCAGTACCGGCATGCCCTGGGCAGGCGACTCTGGGAGCTGCCCGCCGGTTTGCTCGACGTGGAAGACGAGCCGGCGCAGGGCGCCGCCGAGCGCGAGTTGACCGAGGAAACCGGGTATCGGGCGTCGAACTGGGCGGTCCTGCTGGATGTCGCCACGTCCCCCGGGTTCACCGAGGAGTGGGTGCGGGTCTTCCTGGCCACCGGCCTCACGCAGGTGGGCCGCCCGGACAGTGAGCACGAGGAGGCGGACCTGCGGGTGGTCCGGGTCCCGCTGTCGGTCGCCGTCGAGGCCGCGCTGGCCGGCGAGATCGTCAATGTGATGGCGGTGTCCGGCATCCTGGCAGCCGACGCCGTCCTGCGCGGCGCGTCGCTGCGCAGCCAGGACGTGCCGGACGGCGGGGACGCACCCTGGAAGGTCAACCGCGGGCCGGGCGCGCCCGCCGCGCCGCCCCTGGACGGCATCCCGCTCCGGTGACGACCGGCGCCACCCCGATCGCGCCGGAGCCGCCGGTGGAGCTGCACGCCGCGCTGCGCGGATACCTCGATCATCTAGTGGTGGAGCGTGGGGTCGCCCGCAACACCCTGCTGTCCTACCGGCGCGACCTGCAGCGCTACGTCGATTTCCTGATCGCCGCCGGACGCGTCCGGCCGGCCGAGGTGACCGCCACCGACGTCGCCGACTTCCTGGTGGCGCTGCGCACCGGGTCCGCCGATCACCCGGCGCTGGCGGCCTCGTCGGCGGCCAGGGCCGTGGTCGCCGCCCGCGGATGGCACCGGTTCCTGCTGGCCGAGGGGACCGTCCAGGCCGACGCGTCCCGCGACGTGCATCCGCCGCAGCCGGCGCGCAGGCTTCCGAAGGCCCTGCCGGTGGCGACGATCACCACGCTGCTGGAGGCCGCCGACGGTCAGCACCCCGGGGGTCTGCGGGATCGCGCGCTGCTCGAGTTGCTGTATGCGACCGGCGCCCGGATCAGCGAGGCGGTCGGTCTCGACGTGGACGACGTCGATGCCCTGACCGAACCGACACCTGATGCGGCACAGGGTCTTGCGGGCGTGTCTGTGGTCCGGTTGCGCGGCAAGGGCGGCAAGCAACGGCTGGTCCCGGTCGGCTCGTTCGCGGTGCGGGCCCTGCAGGCGTATCTGGTCCGCGGCCGCCCCGCGCTCGCGGCGGCGCGCAGCTCCCGGTCGATCACATCGGCCGGAGGTGCGGTGTTCCTCAATGTCCGGGGAGCGCGGCTGTCCCGGCAGAGCGCCTGGCAAGTGCTGCAGGACACCGCGGAACGGGCCGGCATTCGCACCGCCGATGGCACCGTGGGCATCTCGCCGCACACCCTGCGGCATTCGTTCGCCACCCACCTGCTCGAGGGCGGCGCCGACGTCCGGTCGGTGCAGGAGCTGCTGGGGCACGCGTCGGTGACGACGACGCAGATCTACACGCTGGTGACGGTCGATGCGCTGCGGGAGGTGTACGCGACCTCGCATCCCAGGGCGCGCTGACCGCGCGACCGTCGTTCCAGGACGCCTCCCGCGGTGCAGCTCCGGCCGCGAGCGCGCTCACGCAGGTGCCCGGGAGACGCACCGAGCGGGCCGGTATCACCGGTGCCGTCAGCCGCTCCTGCACGGCAGAAATCCACCGGGAACGGCGCGCTGCGCCCGGATCCCGCGTCACCCTTCGCACCCGACCGGAGGCGCCGTGTCCGCACCCACCCGCGCAGCCGGCAGACGGCGCACGCAGCACGATCGGCCCGCGGGTGGTGCCCGCAGCGGCGCGGACTGCCTGACCTCGGACATGGTGCTCGTGCACAAGGTCTTTCGCCGTGAGCTGCGGATGCTGGCCCGGCTGATCGGGACGGTGTCCGCGGGCCACGCGGAACGGGCCGCACTGCTCGGCGGGCATTACCGGGAACTGGCCCGCGCCCTGATCCACCACCACGACGCGGAACGCGACCTGCTGTGGCGGCGGCTGCGTGACCGGGCTCAGCTGACCGGGGGCGTCGAGACCCGCATGTCGGCATGGCATCGTCAACACGCCGCGTTGATGTCCGAGTTGGACGCGCTCCTGCCGTTGTGGGAGCAGGCGGCCGACCCGGAGATCGCCGCTGCGCTGGTCGACATCGTCGGCGAGTTGGCGGCCTCGGTGGCCGAGCATCTCGACGCCGTCGAATCCGACGTGCTGCCCGCGGTGGCTCGTTCCGTGTCGCCGGGGGAGTGGCTCGCGATGGGTCTGCGGGCGGCGAGTTGGATCCCGCTGAACCGGATGGCGTGGCTGCTGGGCGCGATGCTCGAGGACGCCACCCCGGCCGAGCGCGCCAACCTGATGGCGAAGGTCCCAGCACCTGCCCGGTTGCTGTATCGGATGGTCGGCCGGGAACAGTACGCGCGGGAGATGCAGCAGCTGCGTGGCACCGCCGCCGCAGCGGGCTGAGGCCACCGGCGGCTGCCCGGAGGCAGCCGTCCGCCCCGGTCCTCAGTCGGCCGGCGGGACCCCCTGCCGCGCGTCTGCAGGCGCCACCGGGCTGCCATGACCCGGCCCGGCGTGCGCAACGGCACCATTCGTCGGCGCAACCGCCCCCGCCGGCGTCGATCCCGCACCCTTGTTCCGGCCGAACCGCTTGGGTCGGTTGGGATCCTTCACCTTGAACGCGGGTGCGTCACCGAAGAACAGCTGCAGCCATCTGGCTTCCGGATCGACGTCGATCAGGATCGCCTTGAAGAGCAGGCTCGCCGGGATCGCCAGGATCGCCCCGAGCGGCCCCAGCAGATACGTCCACACGATCAGCGACAGGAAGCTGACCGAGGTGGTCAACCCCACCGCGTCGCCGACGAACTTGGGCTGCAGCACCGATTGGATGACGAAATTCAGCACGCAGTAGACGACGATCACCGAGATCATCAGGCTCGGTCCGCCGGTGAGCAGGGCCAGCAGGGCCGGCGGTATCAGGCCGATGACGAAGCCGATGTTGGGGATGTAGTTCGTCACGAACGCGAGCAGCGCCCACAGGCCGGCCGCGGGGATCCCCAGGATCAACAGGGCTGCCCAGTCCAGGATCGCCACGATGCCGCCGAAGACGGTGGCGACACCGAAGTACTTGCGGGTTCCGGCGGCGAACGTGCCCAGCGCGCTGAGCACCGGTTCCCGGCCGGGGCGGCGGCTGATCATCCGGTCGCCGAACACCGAACCGTCGACCGCCAGGAAGATCAGCAGGGTGATCACGAAGAACAGCGAGGTGAAGACGCTGGAGATGCTGGACAACAGGGCCTGCGCGTAGCCGACGATCGAACTCTTGTCGATGCCGCTCAACGCCTGCTGGATGTCGGCCTGGCTCACACCCATGCTGGCCAACCACGATTTGAAGCCGGCCAACTCCGCATCCAGCTCGTCCGCGTACTGCGGCATGAGGCTCACCAGTTGGGCGATGCCGATGATCGCTGCCGCGAACAACCCGAAGATGATGGCGTACACCCCGAGAACGACGGCCAGGGTGGCCAGCCAGCGGGGCGCGCCCCGGCGGATCAGCCTGGCCCGCAGCGGGTCCAGGCAGATGGTCAGCACCAGGGCCAGGAACACCGGGCCGAGGATTTGCGGAACCGCTCTGATCCCGGCGCACACGACGACCCCGGCGGCCAGCCCGAGAATGACGATCAGGCCACGCGGCAGGCCGTACCCGTAGCGGGGATGGGGCGGCAACTCCTCCACACCGGTGATGAACTCCGGGTCGCGCTCGCTGTGTCCGGCCGGTGTCTCGCTCATGGCATCGTCCGTTTCTCCCAAAGGCGGTTGGGGCGTTCCGCCGCCGCGACGACGCCAGGCACGCCAGCGGACCCCGGGTCGGGCCGCCGGATCAGCGGGCCTCGGCCGACCTTCGCAGTGTGGATGCCGCGATCACATCATCCTGGTCGGGTGAAGCGCCGTGCGGCGGCGCGCCGCCACGATGGGACAGAATGCCACCAGCTTCTCAACAGGAAGGTTCCGGACATGGCGGACAACCCCGGAACCGCAACGGGCGAACCGACGACGCCGCTCCTGGTGACCGACCCTCCCACCGGCCATCCGGCCGCCGAGACGACGACGCTCACCGCCGAGCAGCCCGCGCCGGACACACCCGAGCCTCCGCGGGCGGGCCGCCTGCTGCGCAGCGTGGACGACGGACCGCGGGGGAAGCAGTGGCAGGTGCTGTCGATCGTGCTGCTGGTCCTGGGCTGCATCCTGGCACCCAGTGGCGTGACCGCGGCGTGGGCGAAGAATCTGGTGACGAACCAGGACGCCTACCTCGAGGCCGTCGGCCCGCTGATCACCGACCCGGTCATCGTCTCCGCCGCGGAGGACAAGATCGTCGCAGGCATCGACACCGCGATCGCCGGCCTGAACCTGACAGACCGGATCGGTGACGAACTGCAGTCCCTGGGTCTTCCCCCCGGATTGGCGACGCTGGCCACGACCTACCTCGCCACCTTCCGGGAGGACATCAACGATCGCATCACCGAGCTGGTCGACCAGGTCATGCAGAGCCCGCGACTGGTGACCCTGTGGAACGAGGCGAACGCCAAGGCACACACCGCGTTCGTCGATGTGATGCAGGGACGCAATCCGACGCGGCTCAGCGCCATCAACCTCGATCTGAGTTCTGCGGTCTCTCAGGTGAAGCAGCGACTGGCCGCCTCCGGCGTGGAATGGGCCGATCAGATACCGGACGTCCCGATCGTGTTCAACCTGACCGGCAACGCCGACATCCAACAACTGTCCGGCTACTACGACACGCTCACCGTGCTGGGGACGTGGCTGCCCATCGTCGCGATCGTCCTGCTGCTGCTCTCGGTTGTGCTCGCGCCCAGCAGGCTGCGCGGCCTGTCCAGGGCCGGCGGTTGGCTTGCCTTCTCCATGTTGGTGCTGGCCGTTGCGCTGATCGCCGGCCGCGAGTGGCTCATCTCGCAGGCGCCGACGCAGCCGCAGGTGACCCAGGCGTTCACCCGCCAGCTGACGGTCAACCTGCAGAACAGCATCCGGTTGGTGGCGGTGATCGGCGCGGTGATCGCGGTGCTCGCCTGGCTGTTCGGCCGGTCCAGGAGCGCGACCTCGGTGCGCCACGCCGTCCGCGGGCTGTCCGGCGGTGTGCAGGACACCCGGTGGCAGTGGGTGGTGCGCATCGCGGCGGGCGTGGTGGCCGTCGTCCTCGCGGTCGTGCTGCTCACCCTGGAGAACCCGACGTTGATCTGGGCACTGCTGCTGGCCGTCGGTGCCGGACTGGCCGCACTCATCGCGTTCGCCCCGCGGCGCAGACCACCGGAGATCGCGGAGACGCCGGTGGAGCCCGCCCCCGAGCCGGTACCGCACGGCTGAGCCGCGCGCCGATCGGCGATCAGAGCGGCGGCACCGCGAATGCCCATCATGGCCATGTCCTCGTGCTCGAGGATGTGGCAGTGGAACACGCACCGCCCCGAGTAGCCGTCCGCCAACCGGCCGTGCTGGCCTACCGGGCCGGGTCTGCTCGTCCCCGGCTCGGCCTGATCGGTGATCGGAGTCTCCGCGGGCGGGTCGCGTTGTCCGTGCGGCTGAACTCCGCATAGGGTGGGCCGGGTCGTCGGGATGACGACGTTTTCCAGTAGGCGGGAGTTCGTGGGTCGATGAGCGAACCGGATGACGCGGCGTGGATCGCAGCGGCCGGTGCACCCCGATCCGACTTCGGTGCCGACCACGCGGTGCACGCCGGCACGCGGGTCGCCGATCACGCCGATCGACCGGGCGGGACCTTCGCGTCGGTTGACCCGGCGCCGTTTGACCAGGCGGCGGTCGCGCCTGCTGACCATCTACCGGCAGACCACCCGCCCGCCGACCACCCGCCCGCCGACCAGCCGGCTCCGGATGCCGGTGACGGCGGTGGCCGCTGGACGGTGACCGAGCAGCCGCCCGCGGCCGAGCCCGAGAGCAACGGCGCGGGCGTCGCCGGCTCGACGTCGCCGGCACTGCGCGCCATGCGCGGACGTGACCCGGAACCGCACCCGGTGACCAGCCACGGGCCGGCCACCGTGCTGGCCATGTGCAACCAGAAGGGCGGCGTCGGCAAGACCACGTCGACCATCAACCTAGGCGCGGCGCTGGCCGAGTACGGCCGCCGGGTGCTGCTGGTGGACCTGGACCCGCAGGGTGCACTCTCCGCCGGTCTGGGCATCGCCGCCCACGAGCTCGACCACACGATCTACAACCTGATGCTGTCGTCCGGGACCGCGATCACCGACGTGCTGATGCCCACCGGCATCGAGGGCGTCGACCTCATCCCCGCCAACATCGACCTGTCGGCCGGTGAGGTGCAGCTGATCAACGAGGTGGGCCGGGAGCACACCCTCGCCCGGGCGCTGCGGCCCGTCCTGCACGCCTACGACTACGTGCTGATCGACTGCCAGCCGTCGCTCGGGTTGCTGACCGTCAACGCCCTGGCCTGCGCGCACGGCGTGATCATTCCGCTGGCCGCGGAATGGTTCTCGCTGCGCGGGGTGGCGCTGCTGGTCGACACCATCTCGAAGGTGCAGGAACGGATCAACCCCGACCTGTCCGTCGAGGGCGTCCTGATCACGATGTACGACGGCCGCACCGTGCACGCCCGCGAGGTGGTCGGGATGTTGCACCAGCGGTTCGGCGACACGGTGTTCGACACCGTCATCGGTCGCACGGTGAAGTTCCCGGAGACCACCGTCGCGGGCGAGCCGATCACCTCGTACGCCCCGGGTTCACCGGCGGCCCAGGCGTACCGGGCGCTCGCCCGGGAAGTGATCGCGCGATGACGCTGGCCCCGCCGCAGCCCGATGCGGGGCCCGATCCGCAGCTGGACGGCGCGGCACAGCGCGCCGGCGGCCCGGCGCCGGATGCCGGCGATTCTCCGGAGGTCGGCCCGGCGCGCGTGGACGGCCGCCGACCGTTCCACGTCCGGCTGGCCAACTTCGACGGCCCCTTCGACCTGCTGCTGCAGTTGATCAGCCAACGCCGGATGGACGTCACCGAGGTCGCGCTGCACCAGGTCACCGACGACTTCATCGTGCACATCAGGGCGATGGGGTCCAACTGGGATCTGGACCAGGTCACCGAGTTCCTGGTGATCGCGGCGACCCTGCTGGACATCAAGGCGGCGCGGCTGCTACCGGACGCCACCGCCGACACCGGACTGGACGACGACGCGTTTCAGGCACGCGACCTGTTGTTCGCCCGTTTGCTGGCCTACCGTGCGTACCAACAGGTCTCGGCGCTGTTCGCGGAACTGGAGGCAGGCGCGCTGCGCCGCTATCCGCGGGCGGTCCCGCTGGAGGACAGATATCTCGGCCTGCTGCCGGAGGTCCGGCTCGGGCTGACGCCCGAGCAGTTCGCCGAGCTGGCCCGGACGGTGTTCCGGCCGAAGCCGCCACCGACCGTCAACCTCGATCACATCCACGCGCCCCGGGTGTCGGTCGCCGAGCACACCGCGGTGCTGCGAGGGATGCTGATCGACCGGGGCACAGCAACTTTCGG
This sequence comes from uncultured Actinomycetota bacterium, assembly GCA_963785455.1. Taxonomy (GTDB): domain Bacteria; phylum Actinomycetota; class Actinomycetes; order Mycobacteriales; family Nakamurellaceae; genus Nakamurella. Next base: position 33,820 of record CAWAVL010000017.1, on the reverse strand, counting down.
CGAACTGGTGGTCGGCTGCCAGGCCACGCTGGAAGTCGTCGCCCGGTTCCTGGGGCTGCTCAATCTGTATCGGGAATCCGCCGTCGCCTTCGACCAGCCCGAACCGCTGGGTACGCTGACCGTTCGCTGGACGCTCGCGCCGTCCGAGCCGTACTCACCGGATCCCCTGCTGGACGAGGAGTACGAGTGAGCGGCGACCCGGGGACGCTGCCGGACATCGAGCTGAACGGCGTCCCGGCTTTCGATGCTGCTGCCGATCAACAGCTTTCGGCCGATGATCCGATCCGGCAGGTGGAGACCGTTGCCGAGCACGACCTCGCCGGCGCGCTCGAGGCGGTGCTGCTCGTCGTCGACGCGCCCGTCACCGAGGCCGCACTGGGCAGCGCGGTCGGGCATTCGGCGCCGCGGGTGCGAGAGATGTTGCTGGAACTGGCCGCCCGTTACACCGGGTCCGGTTCGGGCATCGAACTGCGGGAGATCGGCGGTGGCTGGCGGTTCTACACCCGCGACCGGTTCGCGCCGGTCGTCGAACGATTCGTCCTCGACGGTGCGCAGGGCCGGCTGTCGAAGGCGGCGCTGGAGACGCTGGCCGTCATCGCCTACCGGCAACCGGTGACCCGGGCGCGGGTGGCGGCCGTGCGCGGCGTGAACGTGGACGGTGTCGTCCGCACCCTGATGTCGCGGGGGTTGATCGAGGACGTCGGTACCGATCCCGATACCGGTGGCGTGCTGTACCGCACCACAGACCTGTTCCTGGAAAGGCTTGGCTTGTCGGAGCTGTCGGAACTGCCATCCCTGGGGCCGTTGCTGCCCGACGTCGACGGGCTCGACGATGCCTGAGCCGAAAAAAACCGGTGCCCGCAAGGGATCCCGCACCGCACGGCCCACGGGCGGGCGGTCGGAGGCGGTGCGGCCCAGGCCGCCGAAGGCCGTCGTCGATTCCGACGCCACCGCCCCCGAGGAGCAGGACGGCCCGGACGGTGTCCGGTTGCAGAAGGTGCTGGCGTCGGCAGGCATCGCTTCCCGCCGGAAGGCCGAGGAACTGATCAAGGCGGGCCGGGTCAAGGTCGACGGCATCGTCGTCAAGGAGATGGGCACCCGCATCGACCCCGCCGAGGCCGTCGTGCACGTCGACGGCAATCGGGTCGTGCTGCGTGCCGACCAGGTCTACCTGGCGCTGAACAAGGTGCCCGGCATGCTGTCGACGATGTCGGACGAGCTGGGCCGGCCGCACATCGGCCAGTTGCTGGAGGACCGGCCGGAGCGGCTGTTCCACGTCGGGCGGCTGGACATGGACTCCGAGGGCCTGCTGCTGCTCACCAACGACGGTGATCTCGCGCACCGGTTGACGCACCCCTCCTACGGCGTCGCCAAGACCTACATGGCCGAGATCCCCGGGCCGGTCCCGCGTGATCTGGGCCGCCGGCTGCGGGAGGGCGTCGATCTGGAGGACGGACCGGCCAAGGTCGACTACTTCGACGTGGTGGACGTGCACAACGGGCGCGCGGTCGTGGAGATCGTCTTGCACGAGGGCCGCAAGCACATCGTCCGGCGGCTGCTGGACGCCGTGGATCACCCGGTCTCCCGGCTGGTCCGCACCAAGATCGGGGACGTCCAGCTGGGTCACCAGCGGCCCGGGACGCTGCGCAAGCTGAACCCGGTGGAGATCGCGCAGCTGTACAAGGCGGTCGGGTTGTGATCAAGACGGGAACCCCGTCCGGCGGCAGGGCGCCGACGCGCCGGTTCGTCATCGCCATCGACGGCCCGGCCGGGACGGGCAAGTCCACTGTCGCGCAACGAGTCGCCCGCGCGCTGACTGCCGGGTACCTGGACACCGGGGCGATGTATCGGATCGTCACGCTGGCCGTACTGGACGCCGGTATCGACCCGACCGATGACGCGGCAGTGGCACAACTGTTGCCTCGACTGGAATTCGATTCCCCGGTGAACGCCGGCCGGCAGGTGCACGAACTGGCCGGCCGGGACGTCACCGCCGAGATCCGCGGCCCCGCGGTCACGGTCGCCGTCACGCCGGTGTCGGCGAACCCCGCGGTGCGGGCGTATCTGTTGGGGCGGCAACGGGAACTCGCCGGCGACGGCCGGATGGTCGTCGAGGGACGGGACATCGGCACGGTGGTCGTGCCGGCTGCGGAGCTGAAGATCTACCTGACCGCGGACGCACAGGAGCGCGCCCGTAGGCGGTACCGGCAGAACGCCGGGGCCGTCGGTGCCAGCCTCGGAGCCGGCGAGACCGACTCCCCCGCAGCGGACCTCGCGGCGGTCGCGTTGGATCTGGACCGGCGCGACACCCGCGACAGCACCCGCGAGCACGCACCGCTGCTGGCGGCCGCGGACGCCGTCGTGATCGATTCCTCCGGCATGGCGGTCGACGAGACCGTCGCCAGGGTGCTGGCGCTGGCCGGCGAGCGGGGCATCCGGTGAGGTGGCGCCACCTCGGCGGTGCGAACGACCCCACCCCGGGGGCCAGCGGGCCGAAGGGAATGGACCGCGGCCGGCGGATCGGCATCACGCTCGGCCTGGTGATGTACCGAATGCGGGTCACCGGCATGGAAAACCTGCCGGCGACGGGACCCGTGGTCGTGGTGGCCAACCACCAGAACTTCATGGACGGCGCCGTGCTGTTCGGCTGCCTGACCCGCCGCGTCTCGTTCCTGGTCAAGGCCGAAGCGGTCAAGGGGCCGCTGGGCTGGCTGCTGGTGAACGTCGGCCAGCACGCTGTGGTCCGCGGTGTCCCGGACCGGGAACCGTTGCTGCGCGCGCTGTCCCAACTCAAGGCAGGTGGGGCGATCGGCATCTTCCCGGAGGGCACCCGAGGCGCGGGTAACGTCGAGGCGGTGTTCCCGGGCGCCGGATGGTTGGCGGCCCGGTCCGGGGCGGTGGTCGTCCCGGTCGCCATCCGCGGGACCAACCGGCCCGCGGGACGCAAACGCAGGCGATTCCGGCCGCCGGTGACGGTGCTCGTCGGCGAGCCCTTCTCGGTCGAGAAGGGCGGCGGACGAACAGCTGTCGCCGCCGCGACCGAGGCAATCCGGGTGCACCTGGCCGCCCTGGTGGCCACTCTCGACGCCGAGATCTCCAAGGATCCGGCGTCCCTATCGAGGACGAAGACGTGACCGATACCGATGACGGCCCCACCGGGGCATCGCCCGACAGTGTCATTCGGGGTGCCGATCGGGGTGCCGACGGTAGTGCCGACGCGGGCATCGTCGGCACCTGGAGTGACGAGAGCGACTTCACCGGCTGGGAGGACGGCGGCCCCGACGGCGAGGATGCGGCCGAGACGGTCCCCACACCGACCCTGGCCGTGGTGGGACGGCCCAACGTCGGCAAGTCCACACTGGTCAACCGCATCATCGGCCGGCGGGAGGCGGTGGTGCAGGACATCCCCGGGGTCACCCGGGACCGCGTCTCGTACGAAGCGCTGTGGCGTGGGCGGAAGTTCACCGTCGTCGACACCGGTGGCTGGGAACCCGACGCCGCCGGTCTGCAGGGCGCCGTCGCCGCGCAGGCCGAGCGGGCCATGCTCACCACCGACGCGGTGCTGGTCGTCGTCGACGGCTCGGTCGGCGCAACGGCCACCGAGGAGGCCATGGCCAGGGTGCTGCGGCGGTCCAAGCGCCCGGTGATTCTCGCCGTCAACAAGGTCGACGACGAGCGGACCGAGGCCGACGCCGCGGCCTTGTGGTCACTCGGGCTGGGGGAGCCGCACGTGGTGTCCGGCCTGCACGGCCGCGGATCGGGCGACCTGCTCGACGCGGTGCTGGACGCGCTGCCGGCCACCCCGTCGGAATTCGCCGCCGGCAACACCGGTCCGCGCCGGGTCGCGCTGCTCGGCAAGCCGAACGTGGGCAAGTCTTCCCTGCTGAACAAGCTGGCCGGCGAATCGCGGTCGGTGGTGGACGCCGTCGCCGGCACCACCGTCGATCCGGTCGACTCGCTGGTCGAACTCGACGGCCAGGTGTGGCGGTTCGTCGACACGGCGGGGTTGCGGCGCCGGGTGCACCAGGCCAAGGGCATGGAGTTCTACGCGTCGCTGCGCACCCAGACCGCCTTGGAGGCAGCGGAAGTCGCGATCGTGCTGATCGACTCGTCGGTGCCGCTCACCGAGCAGGACCAGCGGGTGATCACCATGGTGATCGACTCCGGCCGGGCGCTGGTGATCGCGCTGAACAAGGCCGACCTGGTCGACGCGGACCGCCGCGAGGAGATCGAGCGGGAGCTGTCGCACGACCTGGTGCGGGTCACCTGGGCGGAGCGGATCAACATCTCGGCGCAGACGGGTCGAGGGGTGCACCGGCTCGCACCGGCGATGCAACGCGCGCTGGAGTCCTGGGACCGGCGCATTCCGACCGGCAGGCTGAATTCGTGGCTGGGCGAGCTGATCCAGGGCACACCGCCGCCAGTGCGCAGCGGCAAGCAGCCGAAGGTGCTGTTCGCGACCCAGGCCGCGAACCGGCCTCCGACGTTCGTGCTGTTCACCAGCGGGTTCCTGGAGGCCGGCTACCGGCGGTTCATCGAGCGCCGACTGCGGGAGGACTTCGAGTTCGCCGGGTCGCCGGTGCGGGTCAACGTCCGGGTGCGGGAGAAGCGCTCCGGCCGGAAGAACTGACGCCGGGCCGGCACCGCGCCTCGACGGGAGTTGCGTCCGCGCCTCGACGGGACAGTGCGTCGACGCCACGGCGGGACAGCGGTCCGCACCCGAGTTGCGTCGAGCTGTGCTGCCTTCTGCGCCCGGAAACCCGCGCGAACTCGGCTCAACTCGGGCGGGTTGCTTTGCGTGGGTTACTTTGCAGGGGGGTTTACTGTGCGCCGAAGTCCGGGACGGTGAGCGAGCCGTCGTCGGCCAGCACGAAGCCGGGGTTGTGGGCGATCTCCCAGAGGTGCCCGTCGGGGTCGGCGAACACCCCTGCATAGCCACCGTAGAAGGTGGTCGCCGCCGGCCGGGTGACGGTGGCACCGGCGGCCCCGGCCTCGTCCATCACCCGGTCGACCTCGTCGGCGGAGCGCACGTTGTGCGCCAGCACGATGCCGCCGAAGCGGCCCGCACCGTCGTCGCCGACGCCGCTGTCGGCGGCCAGGCTGGACCGCGCCCACAGCACCACCGCCAAACCCCCGGCCTGCAGGAAGACGGTGTTCTCCACCTCCTGCCCGCGCCAGCCGAGCGCCTCGTAGAAGGTCCGTGACCGCTGTAGGTCGGCGACGCCGAGGGTGATCAAGCTGACCCGCTGCTCCATGCCGGATGACGCTATCGGTTCCCGGGCCGCCGGTGGGGTCACCACCCCGCGGCAGCACCGGTCAGCGCCCGCGGGTCGGAAGCGCCTGCCAACACGCCACTTTCGGCCAGTCTGATGACATGCGCGTGCCCGGCATTGGCCTGCGGCTCCGCCCGCACCACCACGTGCCCCCGGTCGAACAACCCCGATTCCCAGGACGCGGCCGCCGTGGCCTCGATGGTGGTGGTCTGCGGTCCGGCACCGGACCAGGTCTGGAAGCCGCCGTCACCGATCGTCCACCTGGGTGCCGAAATCGCGCGCCCCGGGGACTCGCCGTTGCGCAGCAGACGGGCCAGCAGCTGCAGCACCACTTGCGGCTGGATGTCACCGCCCATCGTGCCGAGCACCATGCTCAGCCGGCCGCCGCGGGTGACCAGCGCGGGCGAGAGTGTGTGCAGCGGGCGGCGTCCCGGCGCGAGCTCGTTGGGGTGCCCGGGTTGCAGGGTGAAACCGATCCCCCGGTCCTGCAGGAAGATGCCGGTGCCGGGCACCACCAGGTGCGCCCCCCAGCCGGCGGCGTTGGACTGGATCAGTGACACGCCCATCCCGTCCGAATCGGCCGCGCACAGGTGGATCGTTCCGCCGGACCGCGCCGGCGCCGAGGGCGAGGTGCGCCGGTCCGGATCGATGCCGGCCCGGCGGCCGTCGAGTTCTGCCGGGGACAGCAGCGCGGTGCCGTCCGCACCGTCGAACAGCACGGTGTCCCGGTCGTACGCGGCCCACCGGGCCGCCTCGGCGAGCAGGTGCGCCCAGGCGCCGTCCTCTGGATCGTCGGGCAGCGCGAGACCGTCGGCGATGGCCGCCCCGGCCAGCGCCAGATAACCCTGGGACGGCGGCGGCACCGTCCAGATCTCGTGATCCCATGCCCGGACCGACAGCGGGGCGTCCCAGCGGGCCAGCGGTCGGATGAGATCGGCTTCGCTGAACAGACCCCCGCCGAGCCGGATGAGGCCGTCACCGAAGGCACCGCCGTAGAAGCCGTCCCGGCCGTTCAGGACCATCGAATCCAGGACCCCGGCGACCAGGGGGCGGCGCACCAGGTCACCGGCACGCAGGCCGCCATCGCGGTGGTAGTCCAGCGCGGCCGGCACATCGGCGACCAGCCGGGCGGCCCGGGCCAGCAGCGGCGATGCCGGAAAGCCCTGCTCGGCGTAGTTCCGTGCCGGTGCCAGGACGTTCTCGAGCGGCAAGCGGCCGAAGCGTTCGTGCAGGCCCAGCCACCCGTCGACGCAACCAGGGACGGTGACCGCACGGACGTCACCGCGCATGGGTATCTGCGTCAGCCCCTCGGCGCGCATCGCGGCCGGGTCCGCGCCGGAGCCGGCCACGCCCACGGCCGACAGCGCCGCGGGCACCGGCTCACCGTGGTGCACGAGCGCGAAGAGGTCGCCGCCCAGGCCACACATGTGCTGGGTGGTGACGGCCAGCACCGCGCTGGTGGCGACCGCGGCGTCGGCGGCGGACCCTCCCGCGCGCAGGATGGCCACCCCGGCGGACGAGGCGAGATGGTCCACGGAGCAGACCATGCCGTTGGGCGCGAAAACAGTGCGGCCGTCGGGGGAGGTGGTCACCGACGAACCGTAACCACCGTGCCCGGGTCCGAAACCGAGCGGTCGTCGCCAACCGCGCCGGGATCAGCTCGCAGCGACACCGCGCCGTTGCTGGTAGCGACCGCTCGCGCCCAAGCTGGCGATGTCGATGGCGACGGCCAGACCGAGCAGGAACCAATCGAAACCATTCACGCCACCAGGGGCGACGAAGACGTACGCCAGGGTCGTCCACGGTGCGAGCAGGAAGCCTACGAACGGCAGCCAGAAGGAGTCGAAGGTGAGATCGAACCGTGGCATGTCCACCAGCCACCAGATGAACAGCGCCGAGCGGGGACCGAAGAAGAGCAAGATCACGAACAGGCACATGGCGACTCCTCCCGACGGCCGAGCCGGCGGGCTCAGCACACAGCGACCTGGTCTGACGGCCGGTCGACGACTGCAGTGTGTTGCAGCGCCGACGTGCCCGCATTGTCCCACTCGGGTGAATCGCTCACCACGGTCCTTGATGATCACTGCGGGCGACCACATGGGCAGGACCGAGAATCACGATCGGTTACGCTGCGTCCCAATCCGCATCTGCCGGTGACCGCCTCGAATAAGATGAGTTCTCGATAACACGACGGTCGAGGGTGAGTTTTCAGTGACCAGCAAGCCGACGGACAGCGAGCACGAGAGCGTCTCCATCGAGGACGACATCGTGATCCTGCGCTGGCCTGCGGGCGTCACCATCACCGGCGCCGCCGCACGTCGGGCGTTCGACGAGGTGAACAAGGTGTCGGCGGACCGCCGGCGACCGATGTTGGTCGACATGGCCACCACCAAGTCCGTGGCCAGGGAAGCGCGGTCCGTTTTCGGCGAGCCGTCGGCGGCCTCGCGCATCGCCCTGCTGGGCCATTCCCCGGTCGACCGGGTCATCGCGAACTTCACGCTGGGTGTCACCAAGGTGCCCTGCCCGACCAAGTTCTTCACCGACCGGGCCCAGGCCATGGCGTTCCTCCGGGAAGGTCGCGATGAGCGGACCGATTGACGACAGTCGCCTGGACCAGCTGGTCGACCTGATCGTCCGCCTCGCGTCGGGGGACCTCAAGGCCCGGATGGAGCCATCCGGCGCACGGGACTCCATCGACGCCGTCGTCACCGGGATCAACCTGCTCGCCGACGAGCTGGACACGATCTACCAGACCCTCGAGCAGCGGGTTGCGGAACGCACCAGAGAGCTGGATGCGGCGCACGTCGAACTCGAACGGATGGCGCTGAACGACGCGCTGACCGGTCTGGCGAACCGCACCCTGCTGGGGGATCGCATCGCCCAGGCGACCGCGCGGGCGGATCGGGGCGCGCGGCCACCCTGCGTGCTGCTGCTCGATCTGGACGAGTTCAAGACGATCAACGACAGCCTCGGGCACGGTGTCGGTGACCAAATCCTGGTGGAAGTGGCCCGGCGGCTGCGCAGCGTCGTGCGGGAGACCGACACCGTGGCCCGGCTCGGCGGTGACGAGTTCGCGATCGTCATGCCGGATGCCGCCGAGGACGACGCCCTGCGGGTCGCCGAGCGCGCGCTGAACGAGCTGCAGAGCCCGGTGTGGGTCGCGGACCGGCCGGTGTGGGCGGGGGCCAGCATCGGGCTGTGCTTCGGCCGCGACGGCCAGAAGGGCGAGGATCTGCTCCGCGATGCCGACACGGCGATGTATGCGGCCAAGAATCTCGGCCGGGGGAACATCCAGGTCTTCAAGCCCGAGATGCATCTGGCTGCGCGGTGGCGGTTGCAGGTCGCTTCGGAACTGGTGCTGGCGATGGCCGAGAATCAGCTGGAATTGCACTACCAGCCGATCTTCGACCTGCGCGACGGTGTCATCGTCGGGGCCGAGGCTTTCGTCCGGTGGTCGCACCCGGAACGCGGCCTGCTGATGCCGTCGGAATTCATTCCGGTCGCCGAGGACAGTGGGCACATGATCGAGCTCGGCCAATGGGTGATCGAGCAGGCCATCCGGACGCTGCAGCAGTGGGGGAGCATGCTGCCGCCGGGATTCCGCGTGCACATCAATGTGTCGCCCGTCGAGATCCGCTGGGTCGGTGCGGCGGAATACATCCGACAGACGTTGGACAAGCATCAGGTGTCGCCGGACCAACTGGCGGTGGAGATCTCCGAGACCGCCATGATGACCGGTGACGTTGCCATCCTGGAAAACCTTCTGACGCTCAGCAAGTTGTCGGTCGGGGTTGGCATCGACGACTTCGGAATCGGTTACTCCTCCATCAGCTACCTGCGTAACCTGCCCATCGACACGGTCAAGCTCGACCCGTCGTTGATCGCCGACCTCGCCTACGACCCGCAGCAGCGCAGTTTCCTCACCGCGCTGCTGCATTTGATGGAATCCGTGCAGCTCAAACCGATAGCGGAGGGCATCGAAACGGCGGAGCAGTGCCGTCAGTTGCAGGAGCTGGGTTGCGAATTCGGGCAGGGTCACTACTACAGTCAGCCGGTCAACGCGGAAGAATTGGGCCTGATGTTGTCGGCGCCATTGACAGAACGCTCGATGTGACGTGGCCGCGCAGATCGATCCGAACAGCAGCCCACGGTCAACGCATTGGCGGCGGTCGCTGTCCAAGCTGATGCTGATCCCACGTGTGGCCTGGCTCTCGCGGGATGCACCGACGAACCTGCCGGAGGCCTGGAACAAGTACTGGTCCGGCGTCACCGCCACCGGGGTCGGCGGCGACGTTCTCTGGGATTCGGCGGAGCTCACCGAGACGTCCAGCTACCGGCCGCTGATCGACGAGTACTTCGACCCCGCGATGCCGGTCATCGACGTCGGATGCGGGAACGGCAGTTTCACCCGCTACCTTGCCGACCTGTTCCCTGTGACGGTCGGAGTCGATCTGTCGACCAGCGCCGTCGAGCTCGCCCGCAGCCAGTCTGAGGGCCGCTCGGGACTGCAGTTCCGCCAGCTCGACGCCACGGTGCCCGGTGCGACCGCCGACCTCGCTGTCGAGTTCGGGCCGGCCAACGTCTTCGTGCGCGGCGTCTTCCACATCCTGACGACGACCGCCAGGGCAGAACTCGCCCGCAACCTGCTGCCGCTGGTCGGCGACAAGGGCCGGGTGCTGCTGGTCGAGACCGACTACCGGGGGAGCTCGCTGAGCTACCTGACCTCGCTGGGTGCGCGCCCGACCGCCATTCCCGGGCCGCTGGAACGGGCGATCAGGGACATCCCGCGCCCGGGGCACTTCGGTGAGGAGGAACGGCGCCTCGCCTTCCCGAACGACGCCTGGCAGGCGCTCGCGGACGGCGCCATGGTGATCCAGACCATCCCGTTGCGGGCGGCGAGCGCTTGTGAGGAGATCCCCGGCTACTTCGCCGTCATGGCCCCCCGGGTGACCTGACGCAATCCGATCACGACGCCGCCGGGATGTCCGCCGGGGCGCCGCACTGCGGTAGTCTTTCCCTCGCCCGGGCAGCCGGGTGGCCGGGATGTGGCGCAGCTTGGTAGCGCACTTGACTGGGGGTCAAGGGGTCGCAGGTTCAAATCCTGTCATCCCGACGCGTGGGCTCCCTCACCTCATACCGCAGGTGGGGAGCCCTTTTTCGATCTAGCGTCGTCCGTCGATGACCCAAAGCGTCGGACCGTCCGAGTGACCAGTTTGTGACCCGGACGCGCTCAGGAACGCGTTGACGGCCGTTGCGGCGTCGGTCAAATGCCGGGTGTCCGCGTGCTCTGGTGGAGTCAGGTATTGGAACTGTCCGAATGCCTGTCACTCCCGGGTCTGAGCGACGGGCGGAGGTGTCGGCCGGGTCGGTGTGCGGCGGCTGTAGTCGGCGGCGTAGTTGGTCCAGTCCCCGCTGCTGGCTCGTTGCCAGGCGACGGCGACGCCGATGTGGATGCCGAGGAGTGGGGCGAGCATGGCGGCGGGTAGTTCGGTGGCCAGGCCGAACAGCGCTGTCGATCGATCTTGCCCGGGGCGGAGCCCTAGACGGTATGGGGGGCCCGCCGGTTTGACGGGCCGGGGCCTCTCTCGCAAGTTGTCGTGGATTGCCGACTGGGAGCGGCCCGGTCGGTAGCGCCACATTTGCGGGAGGCCCCGGTGTTTGGTGAGCGTACGAGTGTCGGTCTTGATGTGCACGCACGGTCGATCGTGGGCTGCGGGCTGGACACGGTGACCGGAGAGGTGTTCCGGCGGCGGCTGACGCCGACCTTCGCCGGTGTCGCGTCCTGGCTGTCCGAGCTACCGGCACCGGTGGCCGTGACCTACGAGGCCGGGCCGACCGGTTTCGGGTTGGCCCGGGAGTTGACCGGAGCCGGTGTGCGGTGCGTGGTGGCGGCGCCGTCGAAGCTGCAACGCCCGCCGGGTGACCGGGTGAAGACCGACCTGTTAACCGAACTACCGGACCCCATTCCCGGGGGATACCCGCAGTTGCCGGTCGCGGTGGCTAGGTTGCGTGCTCATGGTGAACGACGGGGATGGGCCGCGGGAGTTGTCGCGGTTGGTGGTGCCGCAGCACGGGTCGCTTGAGGCGACCGGGGACGTGTTCGCGCCGTTCCGGCTGGTCGACGCCAACGGGGTGATCGTCGGTGCTGTGGCGGCGTTCTTCGCCGAGTTGTCCGCGTGCGGGAGACCGGCGTCGACGCAGCGGTCGTATGGGATGGATCTGCTGCGTTGGTTTTCGGTTCGGGTGGGCGGTCGGCGTCAGTTGGGAGGAGGCGACCAGGGTCGAGGCGCGGGACTTCTGCAGATGGTTGCAGGTCGCGGACAAACCGGTCCGGCCGCATTGGCGGTATCCCGGTGGCGGCGGTCCCGGGGTGGCTTCCGCCCTGCAAAAGGCCGGGGCGCCGAACCCGGTGACCGGCAAGCGATCGCCGGGCACGGGGTATGACGTTTCGACGGCGGCGCATTCGGAGAGCGTGTTGCGTGGGTTCTACGACTTCCACCTCGAGGCGGGCACCGGCCCGATGGTGAACCCGTTCCCGATGTCGCGGCATCGGGGCGTCGGTCGGCATCACAACCCGATGGACCCGTTTGTCGGGCAGCGCAGCGGCCGGTACCGGCCGAAGGTAGTTCAGCGGGTTCCGCGGTGCATCCCGGATCAGGGGTTCGACGAGTTGTTCGCCCAGCTTGGGTCGCACCGGGACCGAGCGTTGGTGGCGTTCTGGGTGTCGACCGGGGCGCGGGCGGCGGAGTTGTTGGGTGCGACGGTGGCCGATGTGGATCCGGGTCAGCAGTTGATCACGGTGCTGCGGAAGGGCACGAGGGTGTTGCAACCGTTGCCGGCGTCGCCGGACGCATTCGTATGGCTGCGGTTGTATCAGGCGCAACTGCATGGACTGGTGCCGACCGGTCGGGATCAGCCGTTGTGGTGGACGTTGCGGAAACCGTTGCGGGGTTTGACGTATGACGCTGCCAGGGTGATGTTCACCCGTGCCGTCGCCGGGTTGGGGGCGAACTGGTCGCTGCACGATCTTCGGCACACCGCGGCCTACCGGATGGCCCGGGACCCGCAGGTGTCGCTCTGCGACGTGCAGTGGGTGCTGGGTCACGCCCACCTGTCGACGACCCAGCGGTATCTGAACCCGTTGACCCAGGACGTGATCGAGGGTGTGCTGGCCTTCCATGCCCGCCGGGCCGACCAGGGACCTGACTCACCACCGACCGTGGGTTACCGGCCGGAGGCCCTGCGGGTGTTGTTCGGCAAGGACGCGGTATGAACTCCACCGGCGGTGACCAGCAGACCCGGCCGCGGCCGGCGGCCGCCCCAGTCGCTGCGGCTCGGCTGCCGGGCGTCACCGGGGCCGAGTTGATGCCCCGGTTCCCGCCGCGCCCGCCGATCGCGTCCTGGTCGGTGACCGAGGCCGGTCGGTCGGAGGTCCTGGCAAGGGTGCTTGCCCCGCCGTTCGCGTTGGACCACATGGGTAGTCAGCAGAAGCGCCGGCTGGCCGTGTTGTCCGTGGTGAATTGGCTTGCGACCCAGCCCGGCGATACCTGGCAGGAGCGGTGGTGTTCGAGCGGCGCAGAAGGTCAGCCGGACCGGCGGAGCCTGGTGGCCGGCGGAATACAGCCGTCGCATCTGAGTCCCGGTCTGCTGGTGTTGATCAGCGCGGACGTGATCCGGCCGAGTCTGTGTTGGCTGCTGAACTCGCCGCAGCCGCGGCGCAACCTGGCCGTCGAGATGGCCCGCACCCGGGACCCCGGCGCTTTCGCCGAACTGGACCGGATGTGTGTGGCCGGCGCGGTCGGTCTGCAGGTCGGGCAGCAAGCGTTGGTCCGGATCGCCGTGATCATGGCCGCCAAGGGCGGCACGGTCAGCGACGTGCGGGTCGGGGACTGTTTGGAACTGCTCACCCTTGCCGCGGCGTCCGGTTCTCGGGATATGCACTCCCGCAGCCCGTTGTTCTACCAGCTGCTGCACTCCCGCGGCGGCTGGAGCGAGCACGCTCCCGCGGCGATCCAGGTGTTCTCCGGACGCGGCCGGCCCAGCTGTGAGCAACTGATCGACCGCTACCACATCCGGTGCGCCCCGATGCGAGACGTGCTGGTCGACTACCTACGCGAGAGGCAGCCGTCGCTGGACTTCTCCTCACTGCAGCGCGATGCCTACCTGCTCGGCAAGCTGTTCTGGGCCGACCTGGAGGCCCACCATCCCGGCATCGACTCGATGAAGCTGCCCCGGGACGTCGCGGCCGCCTGGAAGCAACGAGTAATGACGAAAACCAGGACGACCGGCGGCGGTGACGGCGGACCACCAACCGAGGTGGTGTCGGCCCGGTTGGACGGCCGGAGTGTGATGACCGCGGTCCGGGCGTTCTACCTCGACATCGCCGAATGGGCCGACGACGACCCGGCCAGGTGGGCGCCGTGGGCGGTGCGTTGCCCGGTCAGTGCGAGCGACGTCTCCCACAAGAAGGACCGCTCCCACCGCAAGTCCCGGATGGATCAACGGACCCGGGAACGGCTGCCGGTGCTGCCCGCCTTGACCGCCTGGGTGGAGCGCGAACGGGCCGGCACCGCCGCGGTGCTGAGCGCTGCACGGAACACCACGCCCGGTGAGTTGTTCACCGGGGGCGGCGTGACCTTACGCCGCTCGGTGATGAAGACCCCGACCACAGGTCGGATCTGGGCCGAACACCCGGACACCGGGAAACGGCGTGATGTCAGCTTCGAAGAGCACCGCGGTTTCTGGACCTGGGCCATGGTGGAAGTGTTGCGCACAACGGTATTCGCATTGAGGAACTGACAGAGTTATCGCATCACAGCCTGATCCAATACCGGCTGCCAGCCACCGGTGAGCTGATCCCGCTGCTGCAGATCACCCCGTCCAAGACCGACCAGGAACGGCTTCTGGTGATCTCCCCGGAACTGGCCGACGTGCTGTCCACCATCATCGGCCGGATCCGAGGCGAGGAATCCGACGTCCCGCTGGTCGTGTCCTACGACAAGAACGAACGCGTCTACAACCCTCCGATGCCGCTGCTGTTCCAGCACCGGCGGCGGCTGGAAACGCGGGCGGTCTCGGAAACGGCGCTGCGGAGCTACCTCGATCACGCGCTCACCGCGACCGGCATCACCGACCGCAGCGGCAACCCGTTGCGCTACACCTTCCACGACTTCCGCAGGTTGTTCATCACCGACGCAATCATGCACGGCATGCCCCCGCATATCGCCCAACTCGTTGCCGGGCACCGCGACATCAACACGACCATGGGCTACAAGAACCCTCGGGAATTGCGTCAGATGGGCGAGCCGAATGCGTTTTTCCGGCAGTTGGCGGTCTGAGTCACGACGCGGATCACCGGGTCGGGCGGGGTTCGAGCGTGTCGCATCGATCGTCCGGTCCCGTCTGATGCAGGATACGCCCATCACCTGACGATGGGGGTCGCGTTGCGGCGGATCGATTTGGCGGGCGCCGCGAGCGTTGAGCTCGTGGACGGCGTGGTCCAGCTGCGGCCGCAGGAGGCCGCCGTACACCGACCCGGCCGACACCTCCGCCCGTCGCTCAGACCCGGGAGTGACAGGCATTCGGACAGTTCCAATACCTGACTCCACCAGAGGCCGTCTACCCGGAGGAGGTCATCAACGGGCACCGCGCGTTCATCGCCCGTCGTCGTGCACTTCGGCCGAGCGAGGAATACCGTACTCCCAGCGACGAGGAATGGGCGGAGTTCCTCGGCCACTTCGAACGCCGGAAAGTCGCCGTCGGCGACTGCGGCCGGTCCTACGCGACCCCCTGTATCCACGAGCACAGCTGCCTACGGTGCCCGCTACTGCGGCCCGACCCCGCCGAACGCGGCCGCCTCACCCAGATCCGCGACAACCTGCTGGACCGGATCGCCGAAGCCGAGACCAACCGTTGGTTCGGCGAGGCCGAAGGTCTCAAAGTCAGCCTGGCCGGCGCCCGGGACAAACTCGCCCAAATGGCCCAGATCACCAACCGGCGTGACACCGCAATCGACCTGGGCATCCCCACCTTCACCGAAGCTGCTGGGCGCGCCACCGGCAACCGACCCCACGCAGGCCAAACTGCATGACTACAAACCACTTTCGCCGCACGACCATCCTGATCTCTAGTTCGGAGAAGATGCCCGTGACGCGCTGCATCTGGCGAGGTTGCTGCGGATGGACCAGATCGTCGCGGTGCGGGTACCGAGCCTGGAACAGGAAGCGGCCAGGGACCTGGTCCGGGCCCGGGAGGACGTCCGCGCTGATCTGATGCGCAGCCGGCACCGGCTCTCGAAACTGCTGCTGCGGCAGGGGATCATCTACTCCGGCGGTCACCCGTGGACCGGGGCTCACGAGCAGTGGCTGCGCGGTCAGCACTTCCACGTGCCGGGGTTGCAGACAGCGTTCGACTCGGCTTTCGAGACGGTGCTGATCACCCAGGGCCGGCGGGACCGGCTCGATGCCGCGATCACCGAGATGGCGATGAGCAGCGAGTTCACCGATGTGGTCCACCGGTTGTGCTGCCTGCGGGGAGTGTCGGTGCTGACCGGGTTCGGTCTGGCGGTGGAGATCGGCGACTGGCACCGGTTCACCGGGTCCACCATCGGCGCCTACCTCGGTTTGGTGCCCACCGAGTCCTCCTCCGGCGGGCAACGCTCGCAGGGCTCGATCACCAAGACCGGCAACACCCACGCCCGCCGGCTGCTCGTCGAGGCCGCCTGGCACCACCGCAAGTCCTACCGCAACCCCAGCGCGGTCATGCAGTCCCGCTGGGGCAACGCCAGTCCAGCGGCCAGAGCCCGCGGGCATGCCGGAAACCACCGGTTGCACCGCCGCTGGGAGCAGCTGCTGGATCGGAAGAAGAAGACCGTGATCGCCAACGTCGCCGTCGCTCGCGAACTCGCCGGCTGGTGCTGGTCGCTGGCCGTCATGGACGACTGACCCGCACCGGCACCTACCCGTCGATACCGACACAGACACCGAGCCTGAGAAACCCCTGCCCGAAACGGTTCCGGTGGTGGAGCGGGCGGTGTACAGCAGGGACGACGCGCAGCGGGCGTGGGCCCGGCGACGCGCCGACCTCGACGACCTCGCCGGGATTGACGACGTCCTGGCCGAGATCGACGCCCGCGCGAAAGAACTGGAACGTAGAACCGCAACAGTGTTGGCGCAGAACACCCGATGAGCCCGACCAAAGGAAACCAATGAAAGTCATGTCCCACGCTGTGCCATCACGACGATGTCCTCCGGCGCCTCGGGCACCATGAGGTCGCCCTCGACTCCGATGACCTGGGACCCGCTGCAGCGCAGGACACGCCGCCGGAGCACCCCCATCGGGTCGACCGGGGTCGCCCGGTAGAAGGCGGCCGCCGCGGGCGCCCGCCAGTCGACGACGAGCGGCTGGTCGTCCTCGTCGCGCAGCCCGAGCCGGCCGATGTGCCTGACCTCGCGCTCGGCGGCGGTGGAGTCCTCGGTGCCGAGGTCGAGGCGGCCGAAGACCAGGCCCTGCTACTGGGTGTCGATGGTGGCCCGGCGCCGGGCTGCCGCGAAGACGAGGGCGTCGCGCTCGAAGAGGCCGATCAACTCCTCGCACGGACGTCGCCGGTGCGGTCGGTGCGACCGCGGGCGAGCCCGTCCGCATCGACGGCGGCGGCCCGAAGGCTGGCCTTCTCGAGTTCCGCGTAGACCCGGTCGACGTGCGCCTGCTCGGCGGCGACCTCGGGCGAGGCCTCGGTGGGGCCGGGGTGGTGGGCGGTCACGGAAGGGCTGTCTCCTGGCTCGTCGGCGCCGGTCACGCAACGCACCAGTCTGGACCCGGCTCGGAGGAGAGCGTGGAGGGTGCCCGGGAGATACAGACGGCGTGCCCCCGTCTGATAGACATGGACACCTCGGCCGCGCTCTCGCGCACGGCGTGGTCGGTTCTCCACCTCCAGAGGGATGAGACCACGTGGACGGCATCACGAGCTGGTTCGACTTCGTCGCCGGCCGCTACGACGACATCCTCCAGACCACCTGGGAGCACGCGAAGATCGTGCTCACCGTGGTCGCCGTCGCGACGGTGTTCTCCGTCCTCCTGGGTATCTTCATCCAGCGCCGCCCCGCGCTGCGGGCCTTCGCGCTGACCGTCAGCGGCATCTTCCTCACGATCCCCTCGCTCGCGCTCTTCGCGATCTTCATCCCCCTCGTGGGCATCGGCAACCCGCCCGCGATGATCGCCCTCTTCCTCTACGCGATCCTCCCGGTCCTCCGGAACACGGTGACCGGCCTCGACTCGGTTTCCCCCGCGGTCGTCGAGTCCGCGAAGGGCATGGGGATGAGCACGACCCGCCAGCTCGTGCGGATCCGTCTCCCCCTCGCATGGCCGATCATCATGGCCGGGGTCCGGATCGCCACGCTGATCATCGTGGGCATCGCGGCGATCGCCGTGCTCGTCGGGGGCGACGGCCTCGGCACGTACATCCAGAGCGGACTCACCCGCCTGGGCCTGCCGAACAGCCTCGAGTCGGTCTGGACCGGAACGGTCTTCACCGTGCTGCTCGGCCTCGTGCTCGACGGCATCCTCGCCGTGTTCCAGCGGCTCACCACGTCGAAGGGTCTCCGGATGTAGCCGACCGCGCCGCTCGGCGCCCCGGCGCCCCGGCGCACCACATCCGCCCGCCTGCCTCGCACCGACGACACGACACCCGACCGGTACCGAACGAGAGATCGACCCATGAGCCAGGACGCGAAGATCAGACTCGACCAAGTCGAGAAGAAGTACCTCGGCACGAAGGCGCCCGCCGTCGCGAGCCTCTCCCTCGAGGTCCCGGAGGGCGAGATCCTCGTCCTCGTCGGGCCGTCCGGGTGTGGCAAGAGCACGACGCTGCGCCTCATCAACCGGATGATCGAGCCCTCCGGGGGCAAGATCCACCTGGACGAGGAGGACGTGACGACCGTCAACCCCGACAAGCTGCGCCGCCGGATCGGGTACGTCATCCAGCAGATCGGCCTCTTCCCCCACCAGACGATCGCGCAGAACATCGCCACCGTCCCGAGGATGCTCAAGTGGGACAAGCAGAAGATCGCCGAGCGCGTCGACGAGCTCCTCGAGGTCGTCGGGCTGGACCCGGAGACCTACCGGGACCGATACCCGAGCGAGCTCTCCGGTGGGCAGGCCCAGCGCGTCGGGGTGGCCAGGGCGCTAGGGGGTGACCCCGAGATCATGCTCATGGACGAGCCGTTCGGGGCGATCGACCCGATCACCCGCGACCGCCTCCAGAACGAGTTCCTCCGGGTCCAGGAGGTGCTGCGCAAGACGATCGTCTTCGTCACACACGACATCGACGAGGCGATCAAGATGGGCGATCGCATCGCGATCCTCGGCGAGCAGAGCCGCATCCGCCAGATCGACACCCCCGAGCGCATCCTCGCCTTCCCGGTCGATGACTTCGTCCGCGACTTCATCGGCAGCGGCTCCACCCTCAAGGGGCTGCACTTCGAGGTCGTGGACGACAACGTCGAGCTCGACCCGTACCCGACGATGACCATCGACGACGACGTCGCCCGCGGCCTCGAGCACGCCCGAGCCGCGAACGCGACGTGGGTTCTGCTCCTGGACCACGAACGGAAGCCGCTGCGCTGGATCAACGTCGAGGATCTCAAGTCGGATGAGCCGGTCACCCCGGACTCGGGGATCGACGTGCTCGCGAAGGTCGAGCTCGGGGCGACGCTGTTCCAGGCGTTGGAGCAGATGCTCATCAGCGCGGCGGCCGTGGCGTGCGTGGTGCGCGAGGACGGCTCCTTCTACGGCGTGGTCCGGCTCACCTACCTCAACCGGGTGATTCGCAGGGTCCGCCTCGAGGCGCGCGAGCACTACGAGCGGCTGGGAGCCTCCTCGTGAGCCAGCTGACGCCGGCGCGGGCCCGGCCGGGCGAGGAGGGCACGACGTGGGACCGGGAGCCCGAACCCGCCGAGGAGGGTGCCCTGCAGGAGCCCGGCTGGCTGGCCCGGGCCCGGGCCAGCCACCTCGGGCTGAAGACGGCCCCGCTGGGCATCCTCGGGCTCGCCGGTCTCCTCTACTGGTACTACCAGAGCCTCGGGCTCGCCGACCGCCGGATCCAGCTCGCCTCGCCGCTCGCCTGGGGGACCAAGCTGTGGCCGCAGACCATCCAGCACCTGACCATCGCGTTCTGGTCCACGGTGCTCGTCGTCGTCATCGCCATCCCCCTCGGGATCGCGCTCACCCGCCCCCCGCTGCGCCGCGTCGCACCAGGGATCGTGGCCGTCGCGAACTCCGGGCAGGCGCTCCCGGCGTACGGCCTGCTCATCATCTTCCTGTCGATCCTGGGGCAGGGGCTGCAGACCGTCGTCGTCGGGCTCGTGTTCTACGCCCTGCTGGCGGTCCTGCGCAACACCATGGTCGGACTCGACGGCGTCGACCGGAGCGTCACCGAGGCCGGCCGGGGGATGGGGATGACCCGGTGGCGGGTGCTGACCCGGATCGAGCTGCCGCTCGCCGTCCCGGTGATCCTCGCCGGCGTCCGCGTCGCGATGATCCTCAACATCGGGATGGCCACGCTCGCCTACCTCATCGGCGGTGGGGGCCTCGGGGTGACCATCGCGGTGGGCCTGAAGCTCCAGCAGGACCCCGTGCTCATCATCGGTGCCTCGATGGTCGCCCTCGTGGCCCTCACTTTCGACTGGGTCGGGGCGCTGGCCGAGACCTACCTGCGGCCCAAGGGCGTCTGACCGGGCCAGGTCCCTCGCACGAACGAACGGCGGCGACCCCCATCGGGGCCGCCGCCGTTCGTCGTGTGGCGGAGGGTCTGCGTCAGAGGACGCCGATCTCCTTGAGGTAGTCCGCGGCGACCGTGGAGGCCTGTTCACCGTCGACGTCGACCTGCGCGTTGAGCTCGGCCATCTTCTCCTCGGTGAGCGGCTCGAGGATCTGCGTCGTCAGCGCGTCGTAGGTCTCGGCGTTCTTCTGGTAGACGTCGTCCTGGAAGGTGTAGGAGACGTTGTAGAGGATCATCACGCCGGGGTCCTTGACGAGCTCGAGGTTGAGCGCGGTGATCCGGCCGTCGGTCGTGAAGACCTCACCGAACTGGCAGGCGCCCTTGGCGGTCTCGGTGTAGATCAGGCCCGTGTCGAGGATGTTGATCTGGCTCTGCGGGACCACGTAACCTGTCGCCTTCTCGAAGAGCACGAGGCCGTCGGGGCGGTCTGGGAACTCGGTCTCGAGGCACAGCTTCGCGGACGGGTTGGCCTTGAGGTAGTCGGCCATCTGCTGGAAGTCGAAGCCGCCCTGCTCCTTGGCGAGGTCGCCGAACGCGGCGAACCCGTAGGTGTCGTTGAAGGAGGAGCGCCCGACCCACTTGATGTTGTTGTCGGCGAGGTCCTTCTCGGAGGTGACCTTGTAGAGCTCGTCGGGGTCCTGGCTGGGGTCCTCCTGACCGAGGTGCACCGTCCAGCCCGTGCCGTTGTACTCGGGGTAGACGTTGATGTCTCCGCTGAGCAGCGCCTGGCGGTTGACCGAGGTCCCGCCGAGGTTGGTCTTGTTGTTGACGTCGGCCCCGTCGTTCTCCATCGCCTGGGCGAGCATCTCGCCGAGGAGGATGTTCTCGGTGAAGTCCTTGGAGCCGACGGTGATGGACACGCCGTCGAGGGCCTTGCCACCTCCCGAGCTGTCTCCGGATGTGGAGCCGCTGTCGTCGCTGCCACAGGCCGTGAGGGTCAGGCCTGCGGTGAGTCCCATCGCTGCCAGAGCGAGAGAAGTTCTGCGCAGTCGCATGTGTGCCACCTTCGTGTCGTCGGGAATCGTCTCGTGTACGAGCGCGTTCGTTGCGTGCGGAGCAGGGGTCCCCGTCGGTGATGCCGGTCGGGCCGCGAGGACGTGCTCACGACGGCACGACCGGCCCTGGTTGGTGGGGGACGGACCGCCTCTCACCTTGACACGCCGATGGAGACCCTGCTCGGCAAGCCGGAGCCGAGCGCGAGAGCGAACACGATCATGCCCATCTGGGACGTGCTCGCGCCGAGCACATCCCTGATGGAGGGCGCGCGCGACCCCACTCGCCAGACCGATGCCGGACAGCGCGAAGATCACGAACACGGCGTTGCGCCAGGCGACCACCTGCGATGTCGTCTTCCTCGATAGGTGGCACCTTTCGACCACGGTATTTGGCACTCTCGCGGTGTGTCGCGGGCCATTCGTAAGGATGTGACGGCAGGATCTCGGCAGCAGTGTTGGTGCGAGGAGGCGCTGGCTTGCCTGGTCTTGAGGAACGACTCGCGGTTCTGGGTCCTTGCTTGCATGAGGGCGTCCCGCTGGTGGTGGCCGCGGAACGAGCGGGGGTTCCCTTGCGGACGGCGAGACGGTGGCTCGCGGCGTACGGGCGGACGGTGCTGCTGGGTTGAGTCGTTCATCTCGGACTGATCGGGGTGGTCGCCGGATCCCGAGCGAGTTGATCGAGCTGATCGAGGGTTTCGCGCTGCGACGTCCTCCGCCTCGCATCGCCGAGGTACACCGGGCGGTCACCGAGGTAGCGACCGAGCGGGGCTGGCCGGTTCCGTCGTATCAATCGGTCCGCCGAATCATGCAAGGTCTCGACCGCGGCTTACTGGCGTTGGCGCATCACGACCCTGACTTCTATCGGGACAACTTCGAATTGGTGATGCGCCGAGAAGCGGCTCACGCCAACGATGTGTGGCAGGCCGATCACACCCAAATGGACGTGATGGAGCTGGACGGGTCCGCCCGGCCGGCCCGGCCCTGGCTGACGGCAATTCTGGATGACCAGTCCAGGGTGGTCGCCGGGTACACGGTGTTCCTCGGGGCGCCGACCGCTCTTCAGACGGCCCTGGCGTTGCGTCAGGCCATCTGGCGCAAGGCCGACCCCGAATGGGCAGTCTGCGGGTTGCCGGCCACCTTGTACAGCGACCATGGCGGCGACTTCGCCAGTGCGCACGTGACGCGGGTGTGTGCCGACCTCAAGGTCCAGCTCATCCACTCCACGCCCGGAAAGCCCCGCTTAACCGCAATACCGTTCAGTTAGGGTTACATCGGTGTAGTTTGGTGGTATGCCGCGTGCTGGGTGGAGGAAGCCGGAGTCGGACCGTCGCTTGTCCGATCTGGTGTCGGTGGGTGTCCTGACGAGGGTGTTCCCGCCGGAGTTGGTCGATGAGGTCGTCGCCGAGACCGGTCGGACGCAGCAACGGCATCGGGCTCTGCCGGCGCGGGTGATGACGTACTTCGCGATTGGGATGGCGTTGTTCTCCGACGGGTCGTACGAGGATGTGCTGGGGCAGATGACCGATGGGTTGTCCTGGGCGTCCGGGTGGGCGGAGGCCTATCCGATGCCGAGTAAGTCGGCGATCTTCCAGGCCCGGGCCCGGCTGGGTTCGGAGCCGTTGCAGGGCTTGTTTTCTCGGGTCGCTCGACCGTTGGGTGGGCCGGACACGCCTGGGGTGTGGATGGCTGGGCGGCGGATGCTCGCGATCGACGGGACATGCCTGGATGTCGCGGACACCGAGGTCAACGACGCCGAGTTCGGCCGGCCCGGGGTGAGCAAGGGTGAGAAGTCCGCGTTCCCGCAGGCCCGGGTGCTGGCGTTGGCCGAGTGCGGCACGCATGCAATCTTCGCTGCCCGGGTCGGGGCGTACCGGGAATCGGAGGCCGCACTCACCGAGCAGCTGCTGCCGGAGCTTGGGCCGGGGATGGTGCTGCTGGCCGATCGTGGGTTCTTCTCGTTCGAGTTGTGGCGCAAGGCTTCGGGCACCGGCGCTGATCTGTTGTGGCGGATCCGCACCGACCCGGTCGGTCCCCGACCGCGGCACGTGCGGGACCTGCCCGACGGGTCCTGGCTGGCCCACCTGCGGCGCTCCACGGACCGGACCAGTGAACCCGTGCTGGCCCGGGTGATCGACTACACGATCGACGACGGCCGCGGGAACGCCACCGAGTACCGGCTGCTGACCACCCTGCTCGATCCGGAAGAGGCACCGGCCGCCGAGCTGGCCGCCGGCTATGCCCAACGGTGGGAGATCGAAAGCACGTTCGACGAGCTCAAAACCCACCAGCGAGGACGAAAAGTGGTGCTCCGCTCCAAGTCTCCCGAGCTGGTCCGGCAGGAGATCTGGGGTCACCTGTGCTGCCACTTCGCGATCCGGTCGTTGATGACCGACGCAGCCCGGCACGCCGGACACGACCCCGACCGGGTCAGCTTCACCGCCGCGCTGCGGATCACCCGACGGACCATCGCCCACGCGGGCGAATTTCCCCCCTGACCAGTCAGAACACCCAGACCACGGCTGGCAGGCATTCCTCACCCGGATCATGCGTCGACTCAATCCCCCTCGACGCGCACGAGCTGCTCCCCGCGTCATCAAACGCAAGATGCCCAAATGGCACGTCAAACGTGCACACCACGCGGCATGGCCACAGCCCCAATCAGGCGCACCGATCTATACCATCCGCCCGCCTAACTGAACGGTATTGCGCTTAACCGGCTAACGCCGATGGTTCAGCGGCGTCGGGGTGCCGGCCAGGGCCTCCGAGATCTCCTTTGCCGAGTGCCCGGCCCGGCGCAGCTCGATGATCTTCTCCCGGGCGGCGTTCTTGGCTGGTGCCCTGGTCGGACCGGGGCGGGGGTTGAGGAAGAACCCGGTCTTCCCGGCCCGGAAGTCCCGGACCAGCGAGCGCAGTGTCGCCGTGGAGTACCCGGACCTGGCCGCGGCCACGTCGATCGGCACGCCTTCGTACAGGTAGCCGCGCAGCGCCTCGTAGCGGCGGTGGTTGGGCCCGGTCGGTCGCGCGAAGAACTCGCCACCCGGGAGGGCCGCCGCCGGAGCGGCCCGCTTGGGGGCTGATTTCGCTGGCTGAGGCACGACTGCAGTTCAGCAGTTGACCGGCTCCAGGGTCAACCACATCCGCATGGTGTGTCTTACACCGTTGTGATTCAACGAGTCTCGGACGGACCGCTCCATCTCCACTGAAGTGGCCGCGAAAGCGTTGACAGCGAAACCGACCCCCACCGGCCATCGCGACGACCCGTCAATCACCGGCTCAGATTTCTTGACGGACAACCGATCTGGCACCCGACCGGGAGCAGCGATCACGCCAGATACGCCACGCGATAATCGGCGCTAACTGCCCGCCGGACGCAGGCGAATCAAGCAGGGCGCCGATTACGTTGCGGGGGTGAGGATGTCCCGCATGTGCGCTGCGGTAGGGACGCGACCGGAGAGCACCAGCTTGTCGTCGACGACGAGTGCGGGGGTGGTCATGACGCCGTAGCCGGCGATGGTGGGGTAGTCGGTGACCTTCTCGATGGTGGCGTCGATGCCGAGGTCGTTGATGGCTTGCCGGGTGACGCGTTCGAGATTCTTGCAGTTGTTGCAGCCGGGGCCGAGCACCTTGATGATCATGGACTTTCCTTCCGTGGTCGGACGTTGCGGGTCAGGCGAGCAGGAGGTTGAACAGGTAGCCGATGGCGACGATGCCGGCGGCGGTGATGCCGACGAACGCGGCGAGCAGTGGTGGCTTGAGGACCCGGCGGAGCAGGATGAGTTCGGGCAGGCTGAGTGCGACGACGGCCATCATGAAGGCGAGCAGGGTGCCCATGGGCAGACCTTTGTCGTAGAGGGCCTCGACCAGCGGCATGATGCCGGCGGCGTTGGAGTACAGCGGCACACCGATTCCGACGGCCACGAGCACACCGAACGGGTTGCCCGGACCGGCGTAGTCGGTGAAGAAGTCGGTGGGCACCCAGCCGTGGATCATGGCGCCGAGGCCGATGCCGACGAGCAGGTACGGCCAGATCTTGCGCAGGATGCTGCCGACTTCTTCGACGCCCATTTGGATCCGCTGGTCGAAGGTCAGGCCGGCGGCCGGGTCGATCGGCTGCCCGCTGAGCTTGGTCTCGAAGACGAACGGTTCGACCCACTTCTGCGCGCCGAGCCGGCCGAGGACCCAGCCGGCGATGATCGCGACGGTCAACCCGGCCCCGATGTAGACGGCGGTGACCTGCCAACCGAACAGGCTGAACAGCAGGCCGATGGCGATCTCGTTGACCATCGGGCTTGCGATGAGGAAGCTCAGGGTGACGCCGATGGGCACCCCGGCCGCGACGAATCCGATGAACGCCGGGACCGCGCTGCAGGAGCAGAAAGGTGTCACCACACCCAGTCCCGCAGCCAGCACGTTGCCGACGCCTTCGCGTTTGCCGCCGAGCAGTGCCCGGGTGCGTTCGATGCTCATGTACGACCGCAGCACCGTGACGATGAAGATGATCAGCACCAGCAGCAGGGCGATCTTGATGGTGTCGTAGAGGAAGAAGTGCAGCGTCCCGGTCAGCCGGGCGTCCGGGTCCATGCCGAACCCGTTGTAGAGCAATGCGTCCCATAGCCAGCCGTTGATCCAGTACGCCGTGGCCCATGCCGCACCCGCGGCGATCAGGGCCAGGACCTGCCCGCGGTGAGTGGTCGGGATACGTTCGGCGACGCTCATCATGACACCGGCGATTCCGACATCCCGGGCAGTGCGCCGCGCAGCCGGTTGAGGGCGCCGGGCGCCAGCGCGTAGTCGATCCAACGACCGCGGCGGCTGGTGGTGACCAGGCTCGCTTCCCGCAGCGCCTTGAGGTGATAGCTGAGCAGGTTGGCCGCGATCGGGATGCGGGCCTGCAGATCGCAGACACAGGCACCACCGGCGGACAGCTGCTGCAGGACCGTCCAGCGGACCGGGTCCGCGGCTACCGCCAACAGTTCAGCGCCGCTCAGCGCTGAACCCGCTTCAACTCCGGTTGCTGCAATCACAGTTGAAGTGTTCGCTCGCGGGCCCGCTGTTCCCAGAGTCGAAAGTCATGGGATTGCGGTGAACTTCACGACCGGATCAGCTCCGGGGGGTGGCGCAGCTGGGCCGACGACCCAGCTGCGCCGACGGCGCGCGTATTTCCCGAGCAGGATGCTCGCGGTTCGGGACCGGTGGGGCGTTGCCGGCGTTGCGCGCTGCTCAGGACATCGGCCACGTCGTCCAGCGCCCGCGGGTTGAGGGTGAAGGGAGCCCAGACCCCGCGGTTGTCCCGGTGCACCATGCCGGCGTCGGTGAGCACTCTCCGTGATCAGCAGCGAACCGATCACCAGCCGGGTCGCCCACCCGGTTTACGTGGTGCGCCGAACGGCGTTGGTCTCGTGCTGTTCGGCATGTGTTGGTGTTTCACCGCGTCGCGTCTTCGGCCGGGTCAGCAGTGTCTGGCCGGTCCAGGTGAACCACACGATCAGGCCGATGCCGAACAGTGCTGCCGGGATCTCCGCGATCGCCGGAATGACGGTGGCGAGACCGGCCAGGCCGATGGGCAGGCCGAGCAGTGCCAGGGCGCGCGGAAGGGCCCGAGTCCGCAGCGCGGCCAGGCACGTGATCAGCAGCCACAGCGCACCGACGAGTTCGATTCCGCCGCCGAGTGCGTCCTGGACGGTGGAGACGGCGTGCCAGGAGGCCACGGCGCCGGGGCGGTCGGTGGATGCCAGATCGGTGACGGAGCGTTGGCCGACCAGGGCGATCATGCCGCTGGCGAGCAGCAACCCGGACCAGATGAGCCCGAACGCGGTCCCGGTCGACACCCAGGTTGGACCGGTCGGACGTAGCCGGTCGTGCAGGGCCAGGACGACGACGGGTAGTGCGGCACCACCGATGAGGTACAGCACGAGATACCACGCATAGAGAGCCAGCGGCCATTCCGTGAGGAAATCAAGGGAGGCACGCGGATCGGTCAGGGCGTCGGTGAATCCCAGAGGTACCAGCACGAAGACCATGGCGACGAAGCCGATGACGTACGTGCCGGCCACGACGTGGGCCGCGATACCGCCGGCGCGTTGTCGCGCGGTCGGGTTGCCGCGGTCATTGCCGGTTGCTGCGTTGCCGGTTGCTGTGGTGCCGGTTGCTGTGGTGCCGGTTTCTGTGGTGCCGGTTGCTGTGGTGCCGGTTTCTGTGGTGCCGGTTGCTGTGGTGCCGGAGGTGGCCTGCGGTTTCATGATTCCCCTCGTGGTGTCCCTCATCGAGGTCGTCGGGTGGCTACTGGTGTGTCGATCGGGAGGTGATGGCGGTGCGCAGGAAGACGACCGTGAAGGCGGCCAAGGCCAACGGACGGAGGCTTCGGATTGGGCGAGATTCTCGGCGGTCACGGTCGCGTCGGCGGGGTCGACCAGTCGCATCCGCACAGCGAAGTTGGCGAGGACGAAGATTCCGGCGTGAGGCGATTCCGGCCAGACCGGCGGCACTGCGGACGGAGGTGTGGGATTCGGCGATCGTTCGGTCTTCCATGTGACGCTCCCTTCAGATCTTCGTCGATCCGGTGCGTTCCCCTCCGATCAGGAGTCGGCGCCGACCTCGATGACGCTCTTGCCGCTGATCCGACCGGCCTCGAGATCCGCCAGCGCCCTGGGGACCTCGTGCAGCGGATAGGTACCGGTGACGGCCGGTACGAGGCCGTCGTCGAGCACCTGGCGGAGCCGGTCCAGGCGCTGCGGCTTCGGTGAGGAGATGAATGACGTCAGCCGTTGCCCCGTCCATGGCGAGCGGGCGACCGCTCGGATTTGACGACCGATTCCGCCGGTCCACCGGTCGCCGCCCTCGCCGCCGACGATGACCAGAGTGCCGTCCGGCGTCAGCGCTGCGCGGAGTTTGCTGAGCTCGGTCCGTCCGCCGATGTCGATGATCACGTCGTACCGTGTCGATCCGTCACACGGATCGGTCGTGCCGTAGTCGACGACGCTGGTGGCGCCGAGCGAGCGCACCAGGTCGTGCTTCGCTGCGCTGGCCACTCCGATCACCTCCGCTCCCGTACGGGACGCGAGTTGAACGCAGAAGCTGCCGACGCCACCGGAGGCTCCCAGCACCAGCACACCCTGTCCGCCACGCACCCGGCCGATGTCGTGCACGGCCTGCATTGCCGTCATCCCGGACGTCGGCGCCGCGGCGGCCTGGGTGAACGACACCCCGCCGGGTTTGCGCACGAGCCGGTCGGCGCGGGCACAGGCGTACTGGGCGAAGGTTCCGGATGCGACCCCGAGAACCGCATCGCCCACGTGAAGCGCCGTGACGCCCTTCCCGACCGCGACCACCGTGCCGGCGAGATCCATGCCCAGAATCGGCTGCCGGGGCCGTCGCAGCCCGAAGCCGGTCATCCGCATGAGATACGGCAGGCCGGTCACCACATGCCAGACCCCACGGTCCAGGCCCGCGCCCTCCACCCGGACGAGCACCTGGTTCTCGGTGGGCGTCGGCACCGGGAACTCACCGATCCGGACATCGGTCACAGGTCCGTACCGGTTGCGGGCGGCCGCGCGCATCCGAGCCGGGATCTCACCGGGCGCAGGGCGGACGGAAGCGTCCGAATCGGGGACCCCGGCGCACGGCCCGCCCGCACCGCCGTCACCAGTTGCGACCATCGTCGAAACCTCCACACGTTGTTGGGGTGAGTCCGCCGAACGCAGACCCGCGGCACCACCGGCGAAGAACGAACCGGCCCGCGGTGGCGGGCGCGGATCGACGGAGACATCTCTCGTCACGCGCCGCGCGGACTCACTCCCGCGAAGTCGTTCCGCTACCGCAAGCCTTGTCCCTGCGGCCATGGTCACCAATGGGTGTCAACCACCAAATCGCGCTTTTCCGACTTCACGGTGGCGGCGCAACGCGGCCGGGGATGGTTGTCGACGCGATTGCGCGGAGCGCTCGGACGTGCATGCTGTCAGCCAAGGTGATGGCACACCGGCATCCAACGGAAGAGCGGTCCTGGCACGGCCGGTGCTTGGCTCGCAGAGCGGGGGTTCGATGACGCTGACGCGGCTGGCGCCGAACCCCCTCGAGGGCCCTCGCCCGGGAGGGCCGACCCCCGCGGCTGGTCGCTCTACCTGCAGGTGGTGGCCGTCAACACGGTCATCCTGTTGGGTGCGGCTCTGCTGCTGGTGTTGTCTCCCATCACCCTGTCGTTGACGGCGGCCAGCACTTCGGGCCACACGCGGCGCGTTTCCGGTCGCCGCGGAGCAGGGCATTTTCCTCGGCGTCGGGGAATCGTGATTGCGGTGGCGAACGCAGCCCTGCTGCGGCTGAGCTTTCAACGGCTGGCCGGACTTGTCCGGCAAATGGAAACCCTCGACCTGCTGATGACCGGCGAGCGGTTGCCGGCGCGCGGAGGCCGGGAAACACCGGCCCTGATCGTCGGCTACAACACGATGCTCCGCCGGTTGGAAACCGAACGGCGCGAGAGCACGCGGCGATCCACGTCGGCCCTGGAGGGTGAACGGCGCCGAATCGGCCAAGAACTTCACGACGAGATCGGTCAGCGGTTGACCGGAATCCTGCTACGCAGCCTCGGCGACGCATCCCCGATCGGGCGCACCCGCAACTCCATCGCATCAGGAGCGAAGTGCGAGCGACGCTGGATGAGGTCGGCACCCTGGCCTGGCAGTTGCGCCCGGGCATCCTCGAGGACCTGGGACTGCGGCGCGCGCTGGAAGCGCTGTGTGACAGCTTGCAGGTGCCTCGTCATCAGCCCCAAGACCGTCGAACGTCATCGCGCCAACATCCTGGAGAAACTCGACCTGCGCGACCGCGTCGACCTCACCAGATACGCCATCCGTGCGGGACTGATCGAGCCCTGAGCGCCGGGGCGGCCAACGCGCGCCGCACCTCGGACGTGCCGGCCGGCGGTCGCCGCTTGACTGCTCGTTGGGAATCGTCAGTTGATCGGCAGGTCCCCGACCGCGGCGCACTGCAATACTGGGGTTTTCGTACCGCGATGTGAACACTCGCCACGAAACCAACGGACCGTTCGTCCGGCCAGCACGTCCTCGATCAGACGGGCACCGGAGCGATCAACGATGAAGAACCGGGGACCTCGACTGTCGCGCGCGGATCGGCGAATTCACGCACTGTCCGTGAAGGGGGCATCAGCCGGGAGGTGGTGATTCGGTGCGGAAACTTCTGGCGATCCTCGCACTTGGTGTCGGCGCGGTCCTTCCGGGCGGTGTGCCGACGGGCTCCATCGACAACTTCATCGACAGTGAAATGCCGGCTTCCGGCGTTCCCGGTCTGGCCTACGCCACGGTGGCCGATGGTGACGTCACATCTGCGGGTGCGCGCGGCGTCGTCAGGCTCGGCGGCGATACCGAGGTCACACCGGACACTGCATTCCTGACCGGCTCGATCTCCAAGAGCTTCACGGCACTGTCGATCATGCAGCTGGTCGAGGCCGGCAAGATCGACCTGGACGCCGAGGTCTTCCACTATCTCGGCGGCTTCTCGGGCCGTCCCGCCGGTGCCGTCACGGTCCGCCAATTACTCAGCCACACGAGCGGTTTCTCCACGCTGCAGGGCAACGCCTCGTTCACGGACGTCGCCGGAGGAAAGGACGAGCTTGCGCGGCGCGTCGACCTTCTTGCGGAGGTCACTCCGGACGACGCGCCGGGGGTGAAGTGGGAGTACTCGAACGCGAACTACGAGATTCTCGGTCGCGTGGTCGAGGTGGTGAGCGGGCAGGATTTCCAGACCTACGTGGCGGAGAACATTCTCGAGCCGGTCGGCATGGAGGACAGCTTCGTCGCCGACGGCGAGGTCCATGAGTCCATGGCGACCGGGCACACACCATGGTTCGGCAGCAAGAAGCCGCTGCCCGATAACAGGATGTACCGCGGAACGGCTCCGCAAGGAGGAATCGTCGCCAGCGCCGGCGATCTGGCGCGATACCTCAACATGATGATGAACGGCCAGGACGATGTGCTGAGCGCAGCGGGAAAGTCCATGATGATGCGCCCGGCCGGCGCAGCATCGCCCTTCTACGGGCTGGGCTGGTTCGTGGACTCGGCCAACGGGACGGTCTGGCACTCAGGGTCGAGCCCCGGGTACGAATCGCTCGCGACCATGGTTCCGGCCGAGAAGACAGGGGTCGTGGTCCTGGTCAACGGGGGCAGCGGAATGGGCTTCGGGGAGACGGCCCCGCTGCGCAACGGCATCACCGCCATGGCGTTGGGCCTCGACGACGAGGGCGAGGGTTCGCGCCTGACGCAGAAGGCCCTGTTCCTCTCACTGGTGCTCCTGCCGATCGGATATCTGCTCAGCATGATCTGGGCCTGGCGGCACCGGGCCGCGATCCGCGGCAAGTCGGGCGCTGTCGGCGTGTTCAGCCTCTGGTTTCCGCTCCTCACCACGCTCGCCGCAGCATGGGTCATTCTTGTTCTTGTGCCGAGCCTGGTGGGATCGCCGCTGCGCAGTCTGAGCCTGTTCCAACCCGACCTCGGTCTGGCACTCGTCGCGACCGCGGTGACAGGTGTGATGTGGGCCGTGTTCAGGCTCGGGGTGGCCTACACCGGCAGATCCCTGTCCGGCAGATCCCTGTCCGCCCGGCGAGCGAATCCCGCTGCGGGCGACCAGACCTAATGGGGGTGCAACAGGCGGGCTTATGCCAGTCTGCTGTCCGAGCCGCTGGCGCGGTGAACACTGGTTGGACCCGGCGTCTGACGCCTAGGGCTAGATCGTGTCCCGCGCCGGTGGGTGAGGAGTCTGCAGGGCTGGTGGGATGTCGTGCCGTTGTGAGCACTGATCCATTAGGTCGCACCCGGTCTCCTCGTGGCTCGCCGATGTTCCTGCGGCGTGAGGAGGACGCCAGGTGCTGTTCGTGGGTGATGACTGGGCTGAAGACCACCACGACGTCGACCTCGTCGACGACGAGGGCCGCCGGCTGAGCCGGAAGCGGTTTCCCGAGGGCGTGACGGGGCTGGCCGGTTTGCACGCGTTGATCGCTGATCACTTGCCTGAGGACGCTGACCCGTCGGAGGTAGTGATCGGCATCGAGACCGACCGCGGTCCTTGGGTGCAGGCGTTGATCGCCGCCGGGTACACGGTGTACGCGGTGAACCCGTTGCAGGCAGCAAGGTATCGGGAGCGACACGGCACATCGGGGTCCAAGAGCGACCCGGGTGATGCGCACGTCCTTGCCGAGTTGGTGCGACTGGACCGGGCGCATCACCGGCCCGTCGCAGGTGACAGCGATATCGCCGAACACGTCAAGGTGCTCGCCAGGGCCCATCAGAGCATGATCTGGTCGCGGCAGCGGCAGGCGAACATGCTGCGATCGATGCTGCGGGAGTTCTACCCCGCGGCGCTGCTCGCCTTCGGCGACGACCTGACCGGTCGGGACGCACTTGCCGTGCTGGCCGCCGCACCCAGCCCGGACCAGGGCAAGCGACTGACCACCACCCGGGTGGTCACGGTGCTGCGCCGAGCGGGACGGCAACGCAATCACCACGCCGCCGCGGAGCGGATCGTGGCCGCGCTGCACACCGAGCAACTGACGGCCCGACCAGGAGTGGTGCCCGCGTACGCGGCGAGCACCGCCGCGTTGGTCGCGGTGCTGGCCGAGCTGTCCCGGCAAGTCGATGTGCTGGCCGAGCAGGTGAGTGAGGGTTTTGGCCGGCACCCGGACTTTGAGATCTACCTGAGCCAGCCCGGGCTCGGGGAGATCCTCGGTGCCCGGGTGCTTGCCGAGTTCGGCGACGATCCCCAGCGCTACAACGATTCCCGAGCCAGGAAGAACTACTCCGGGATGGCACCGGTCACCAAGACGTCCGGGAAGAGCCGGGTCGTGCTCGCCAGACACACCCGCAATCGGCGCCTCGGAGATGCGCTCTACCAGCAGGCGTTCTGCGCACTCAGCGCCTCCCCGGGGGCGCGTGCCTACTACGACGAACACAGGGCCCGCGGCAACACCCACCACCAAGCCCTGCGGGCACTGGGTAACCGACTGGTCGGAATCCTGCACGGCTGCCTGCGCCATCACAACGAATACGACGAGCAGACCGCCTGGCCGACCCCGATCGCACAGGCTGCTTGACAAGTTGCAGCCGTGGGATATCTAGCCCCATCTGGCGGTTCGGCCGAGTGTTCCTCGCCGGGCCGATCGCTCCAGTGCTCCGGGCGAGCGGCGGCAACAGCCGGTCGCCGCATTCCAGGGTGGCGCGCATTTCCCGCCACCGGCGGCTTCCGTGCGATGAGGTGACGTCGGGGGAAATTCGAACGCCATCGGGTACGTGCCGGGTCACGATGCGCCCGGTGCTGAATGTGCTGTGCTATGCATGGCTCGGCGATGATGTGTACCCGGGGGGACCATGAAGAAGCGGGTTGCGGCAACGGCCGGTGTACTGATCGCGGCGATGGCCGTCCTGGCCGGGTGCGGCCAGCAGGTCGCCGGCACGTCCACGACGGCTTCGAATGCGCCGTCCGCCGCCGCTCCGGGAACATCGGCCGGGGAAACATCGTCGGCCGTCCAGCAGACCGTCACCGCAACGGGGGCCGAGACCCGGACGGTGACGGCGTCGGCGACCACGTCGACGGCCACCGAAGCACCGGAGCCGCAGACGGTCACCCAGACCCCGCCGCCGGTGGTGGTCGTTCCGGCCCCACGGGTGACGGTGACGCAGGCCCCGTCCACGGTGTACGTCCCGCAGGGGGACAGCGCCGCCGAGCGGCAGGTAGCCGGGGACTGGGTCACCGCCGAGGTGATGGCGGGGTCATGG